>NZ_JACJPF010000087.1 GCF_014695915.1 Trichocoleus sp. FACHB-40 | reverse complement strand
GGTTCGCGGATACCGTCGATGTCCACTGGGGGAGCGGCGATGAAGGCGATGATGAAGCAGATGGTTGCGGATAGCAGGGTGGGGATCATCAGAACGCCGAACCAGCCTACATACAGGCGGTTGTCGGTCGATGTAACCCACTCGCAGAACCGCTGCCATACGTTGGCGCTGGAGCGCTGTTGGATGGTTGTGGTCATGGTTTGAATGATTGCGGGAATGAATGTTTTAGGTCGATGTACTCATAGTAAAGTAACTTTTAAGTTTTATAAAGAAGTTTGTAAAAAATTTTTATTTTTATACCTGTGGGAGCGAAAAGCCTTAAAAGTCCGTATCTTGGTGAGAGTGGTGGCTGTTGGTGGTAGGAGTGACAACAGGCAGCGTCAAGTGGGTAAGCTGATTGTGCTGGAAGCGATCGCCCACAACAAAAAACACCTATGAACTTTTTCGATAAGTTACTTCAAGCAATTGAACGCAATCAAAGCTTACTGTACGTAACACTCGACCCAGAAGCGGAGAACCAGAACAAAACCCTGAGTGACATCTCCGATAGGCTACATCTAATCACCGAAACCGCAAATTATGTCTGTGCATATAAATTGACTCTTGGCTTTTATCAAGCGCTTGGCATCCCTGGCTTAGAACTACTCCAGCAAACCTTAGCAGCCATACCCAGTGACATCCCGGTAATTTTAGATGCTAAACACAGCGACATCAACACCAGCACAGTATTTGCCGAAACTGTATTTGAAAAATGGCAGGTTGATGCTTGTACGTTGTCGCCTTACGCCGGGCTGGACATGGCGGCACCTTTTTTGGTTTATCCAGGCAAAGCAGTCTTTGTCGAGTGCTACACTGGCAATCCCTCAGCCGCCGTCTTGCAAGAATATCCAAGCATCGGGCGACCTTTTTATCTGCATCTGGTGAAAGAAGCCAAAAACTGGGGAACGCCCGAACAACTGGGGCTAGAAGTAAGCGGGGCAATACCGGAAATTTTAGGTCGCATCCGCACCACCGCGCCAGAACGTCTCATCTTAGTGCAAGGATGGCCAGAAGACCAAAACTTAGAGCAAATTTTAGCGGCTGGCTTAAACGCCTATGGAGATGGGTTACTCCTTCCAGTTCCCCCAAATTTATTAACCACCGAACATCCAGCCGAAGCTGTCCAATCCTTACGCGACACGGTGAATAACCAGCGTCTGAAAATTGTACAAGAAAGCCCCACCTGTGAACTGTGGCTTCCGGATGTCTGCTTCTTACAGCCTTCTCCCCACCGAGACACGATTTTGCAACTTTACGATATTGGCTGTATTGTGTTTGGCGATCATGTGCAAGCGTCGGGAGCTATTTTTCCCTACTACATCGACCTCCGCAAAATTATCTCCCAACCGCAAATTTTTCATCAAATTTTAAGTGCCTACTCGGAAATCCTTAAAAATTTGCACTTTGACAGAATTGCCGGAATCCCTTATGGTTCATTACCAACTGCGACGGGGTTAGCGCTACGTTTAGATCGTCCAATGATTTTCCCACGTAAGGAAGTGAAATCCCACGGTACTAAACGGGTAATAGAAGGGCATTTTCAGCCTGGAGAAAAAATCGTGGTGGTGGATGATATTCTCATCAGTGGCAAAAGTGTAATGCAAGGAGCGGAAAAGTTAAAAGATGCTGGACTCAATGTAGAAGATATTGTGGTTTTGATAGACCATGAAAAGGGCGTTAAAGACAGGCTGCGGGAAAATGGCTATCAGGGTCATGCTGTGCTAACAATTTCGGAAATTGCCGAAACTTTGTATCAATCTGGCCGCATCAATTCTGAGCAATTCCAAATTTTAAGCCATTAGTCAGTTAGAAGACGAGGGAGCATCTTAGCTTTTGCAAATATACACCCGCAAGCTAGAAGCGTCGATGCTCCATAAACAAAGCCCGCCAACGCGCAGGCTTCGTTTGCTTAAGGTGACTACCATCAAGAAGGCGAAGCGCTTACAGCCGTCGGGATATTTTATATTTTACAAAAGTGAGATGCTCCCGACAGGAGTCTGATAATTCAGCAAATGCTTATAAAATTGCTGCTTTGGTAATGGGAATTGAGTCGCTCTGTTTTTCGGCAAGCTGTTACAGCATACATCCTGCCAATTTAGAATGAAATAGCCCAAAAGTTTTGGTAGCGAATGATGAGAGCTTGGATTTCCTGCTTGAACCCAAGCGAAGCGATCGCAGCTTAGATTGAAATTCCCTCTATTTTTGATGAAAACAAGGGGGCATGGGAAGCAATTATTTCCATACCCCCTTGAAGCTTTGCACGTGTTTGGTAAACTCTTTTCGAGTTACTTTTACTTACAAAGGAATAGCAACGTCTCCGTTAGGACTGTGTTTGTTGACGGCGTTGACGCCATTCTTGACGTAATTGCTCAAGTTGTTGTTTTTGGTCAGCAGTCAGCACTGCTTCCATCCGACTTTTGGTAGTCTGGCGAACTGCTTGGAGTCTTGATTTTTGGTCTTCACTTAGGTTCAGATTAGGTCTTTGCCGTTGCTCTTTAGCAAGGCGCATTTGTTCCTTTTGCTCCGAGGTGAAAATAGCATCCATTTGCTGCCGCGTAGACTCTTTAATTTGCTGCATTTGTGCTTTTTGAGCATCAGTCAAATTCAGCTGGTTGTACTTCATTCCTGCGCCACCAGCGCGACCAGGGCCAGCAAAAGCAACGTTGGTGAAAGCGGGAATCATTGGGGAAGCAGCAAGCATCAACGCGATCGCTCCTGGCAAGAAGAACAAAGATTTCATCTTCATAAAAATGGAAATTCCAAGTTGTTAGTGTGCAGCAACAACGGATCCGAATGTTGTATTACCTTAGACCAGGCAAGGGTGAGGATGGTTCAGTCTTTGTTAAAACTCATCGTGTCCAATTTGCCACATATCTCAGATGTATCGCCTATAGCCTTTACTACACAATAAGATGGGCGGTTGAGTGTTCTACTCATGAAAAGCGATCACGTAGGGTACAAAAGGCGATCGCACTGCTGTCTACGTGCAGCCGAAACTAATGTGCGCGATCGCTCTGTTTGTTCCTGCTTGCGATCGCGCTTTTATAGCTTCAAGATGAGCATTGTGCCTGTGACGCCTCAACTTTGCTTCCAGATTCCATTGCTATATGAGGGACGGCGCTTACACAAGAGATTGGGGTGCGGATAGTCCGATTGAATTGGAGAGTCGTGTTGGTAGTGAATGGTGAGATGTTGGGTTTCCTTACGTTTTCCCAACCTACAGGGATGAGCGATCGCACTTACACCCAATATTCGGGTTGAGCCATTTCAAGGGCGATTGCCAGCAAGTTGGCAAAATCAATCCGCGTCAACAGCCTCCAGAAACCAATCTGGGCGCGACAGCGGTGAATACCTGTTGAAATAGCCATACGCCAGAGCATAATCGCCAACGGCAACCAGGGATAGGTGAGGCGAATGGTGCGCCAGTAAAGCCTGCATGACATCATGACTAACCGTTTGGGGAATTCAACGTTCAAAATTCAAAATAAACAAAGATGATTTTGAATTGATTAATTCAGCACCAGTTCGGGCTGTGCAAGGGGTTGTACGTTCAGTTCTGCCTGCCACACTGAAACTGGTTTTTCCCAGGCTTCTTCCCATTTCTGAGCAATCAAGGGTTTGGCAGTTTGTCCCATTTCCCATCCCCGTGCGATCGCACTGAAAAGCGGAGATAGCGTCTCAGGTTGGAACAGCGTAGCGCTAATTAGGGCATTAGCGATAAGCATACTAGCCAGCGGAAGCTGAAACTGAGCTAGGTAGAAGGCTTGCAAACCAATTTCACCGATTTCGCCAGTATCAAATCCGGTAATAATGTGCCAAATGTCGTGGGTTTGCAGCCAACGATTTTCCACATAGCTGGTATCCGAGTCAATTTCGACTTCAGCCGCTAGCGTCTGAAAACCTGCCTGTTTCAAGCTGCTGGCATAGGCGTAACCCAATGAGTCCTTGGGATACTGCAACAAGGCTTCCAGATCGTGGGTGGGAGCCATATAGCGTTCTGCAATAATTTCAGCCACTTCTGGTGCTGCCTTCATTGCTTCAACGGCAACCTGGAAGGCATGAGTGTCAAGCAGCGTCGTGTTCAACTCCAGAACTGGAGCTAGATTTCCGCTGTCGTCAAGGAGTAGCGTCAGGAATGCTTTCATTCCTCTTAACGTGCGAAAGAAGTCTTTTACCGTTGTCCATATCTGTCCGTTAGAGTGCGGTTGCACGCTCAGATTAGGTCTGGTCGATCGCACAACCTGGGAATTCATAGACTGCATAGGAGTACCTCCGACAGGTGGAACTGAAGTAAAATATGAACACTGTTCATATTCAAATAATACGAACAGTGTTCATGTTTCGTCAAGGATGATTTCTGTAAATGACGACAGATCCTCAACAATCCTCAACCATGCGACGGCAACCTAAGCAGGCACGCAGCCAGGAGCGCGTGCATCACATCCTCAATGTTGCCGAGCAACTATTTATTGAACTGGGCTACGACCAAACCACGACACGAGCGATCGCGGCTCGTGCAGAAGTTGCTGTTGGGTCGCTCTACCAGTTCTTTCCTGACAAAGAAGCAATCCTCAAAGCTTTGGCTAATCGGTACTTTGAGCAGGAGTATCACCTGTTTGTGCAACTTCACGCCGAACTGATAGAGGCTCCAATCGCTGTCTATGTCGATCGCATGATCGATGCCTTTGACCAGTTCGCAACCGACCATCCTGGCTATCGCGCGGTACTCGAACAATTAATCGATCTGATGACGGTAGCCGATATCAGTAACCTGGATGAGTACGACCAACTGATTCTCAAAGAACTCGCCCATTTTCTGGAACGGAGAAACCCATCTTTAGATAATGCAAAGTGCGAATTAATTGCCACAACAATTGTGAAAGCTGCCAATGAGTTGCTATGGCTCTCTCTTACTCGCGATCGAATCTTCCGGGAACAACTCGTAGCAGAAACGAAAACATTGATTGCAGCGTACCTGCAAACCTAC
Source organism: Trichocoleus sp. FACHB-40 (assembly GCF_014695915.1). Classification (GTDB taxonomy): domain Bacteria; phylum Cyanobacteriota; class Cyanobacteriia; order Cyanobacteriales; family FACHB-T130; genus Funiculus; species Funiculus sociatus. Next base: position 82,563 of record NZ_JACJPF010000087.1, on the reverse strand, counting down.
CAAATATAAAGATGTTGGGTTTCCTTGCTCCTACTCCAGCCCCTACGCTAAAGTCAACTCAACCTATGGCGATGGGCGATCGCACTTCACGCTCCCTACGAGTGGCAAGACGGGCACAAGGGTTCTTAATTGTCCAATTCTGCAAGAGCCACCTTGACACAATCCCGAACACCTTGCCAATCACGCTCTGATAACTGCCCAATACAAACCAAGTTGGCAGAAGGAGGCAACGTTACAATGAAACTCCGAAAAACAGACGCAACCCTTAAACCTGCTGCTTGCCAATCCTGAAGCACGTAATCGGTTACGCCTAACGCAGTTGTCTGAGTCGTAATCAGCCCGACTATTACATCGGGGCGATTTGCATGATAGGTTGCTGAGGACAACACGACAGCAGGACGACGTTTAACACCTGTGACACCAGGAAAATCAACGGTGACAACATCACCTGGATTAAAGGTCACTCAGCAAACTCCTCGCTCTCAGGGTCGCCTGTTGCAGCATATTGTAAGGAAAAGGTAACTAGATCGAGTTGATCTTGCTCTGTCCATGTATCACTTTGATCAACAACATCAGCATTGTGCTGTACCAGCTCGTTGAGAATCAGTGTTGCCAAGCGTAACCGCTCTGTTGGTGACAAAGTGCGAATAACCTGGGTATAAATTTCTTGGATGGTGGTTGGCATAACAAATCCTCCTGTCCCTCATCCTAATTTATATCTATGGTTGTGCTCCCACCCTCACCCCCACACCACAGAATCTACCAGTGAAGTAAAATTGTCTTCCATCCGCCATCTGCAACCCCCTTCATCCCATGCTTTGCGACTACCTGGTACAAATCCTGACGGCTCGTGTCTACGATGTCGCCCAAGAAACGCCCCTAGAATACGCCCCAAACCTCTCCGCACGGCTGAATAACAAACTCCTGCTGAAGCGAGAGGATATGCAATCAGTGTTTTCCTTCAAGCTGCGGGGTGCTTACAACAAGATGGCGCACCTGTCGCCGGATATGCTGGCACAGGGTGTAATTGCTGCATCCGCCGGGAACCATGCCCAAGGAGTCGCCCTAGCTGCGCGTCAGCTAGGAACGCAAGCGATTATCGTCATGCCAGTCACTACGCCTCAAGTGAAGGTGGATGCCGTTAAAGCGCGAGGGGGAGAAGTTGTATTGCATGGCGACACTTACGACGATGCCTATGCTTTTGCCCGTCAACTGGAAGTGGAAAAAGGCTTAACTTTTATTCACCCCTTTGACGATCCGCACGTAATTGCCGGACAGGGGACAATCGGGATGGAAATTCTGCGGCAATGTCAGCAACCCATTCATGCTATTTTTGTGGCGATTGGGGGCGGCGGATTGATTTCTGGGATTGCGGCGTATGTAAAACGGTTGCGTCCCGATATTAAGATTATTGGCGTTGAACCCGTCGATGCCGATGCTATGTCTCAATCCCTGAAAGTCGGGAAACGGGTGCGCTTGTCGAATGTGGGTTTATTTGCCGATGGGGTTGCAGTGCGGGAAGTCGGGGAAGAAACCTTCCGGCTGTGTCAAGAGTACGTCGATGAAATCATTTTGGTGGATACGGATGACACTTGTGCTGCAATTAAAGACGTATTTGAGGATACGCGATCGATTTTAGAACCAGCCGGTGCATTAGCGATCGCAGGCGCTAAAGCCTACGTCGAACGGGAGCAAATTGAAGGACAAACGTTAGTTGCCGTTGCCTGCGGTGCTAACATGAACTTCGATCGCCTCCGCTTTGTCGCAGAACGAGCCGAGTTTGGCGAACGCCGCGAAGCCATTTATGCCGTCACCATTCCCGAAGAACCCGGTAGTCTCCGCAAGTTTTGCGAATGTCTTGGCAGACGCAATCTAACTGAGTTTAGCTATCGCATTGCCGATGAAAAAGAAGCCCATATTTTTGTCGGCGTGCAAATTCAAAACCGTGCCGATGCTGCAAAGATGGCAGAAAGTTTTGAAGCTTGCGGGTTCAAAACTCTTGACTTAACCGATGACGAACTGACCAAACTGCACTTGCGTCACATGGTTGGCGGACGTTCTCTCCTTGCTTGCGATGAATTGCTTTATCGCTTCGAGTTTCCTGAACGTCCCGGCGCATTAATGAAGTTCGTTGGTTCCATGAGTCCCAACTGGAATATTAGTATGTTCCACTACCGCAACAACGGCGCAGACTACGGACGAATCGTTGTAGGAATGCAAGTACCTCCCCACGAAATGCAAGAGTGGCAGGCATTTCTCGATACCCTCGGCTATCGCTATTGGGATGAAAGCAAGAATCCCGCCTATAAGCTGTTTTTGGGGCAAGAAAATTGTACGCCGCCTTTGTCATATCGTTAGCAAGCTGAGGCTTAGAGCGATAACGAAATAACTCGAAGGCAAGGAGATAGAAAACGTATAGTGATCGCACTGTTCTTGCCTTCATTACCCGAAATCCAAATGAACCAACCCAGGAGCAAAATAGTTTTGATTCCGGGTGCATCTAGTGGAATTGGGAAGACAGCCGCCCAACTTTTCGCCCAACATCGATGGAATGTTGTGGCAAAAGCCCGATCGCCCGAACAGGTACCGAGCTTAGCATAGTTAGATCGCATCGCTGTCTGGCGTTTGGATGTTACTGGCACCCCAACAATTCATGATGCCGTTGAGACAGCCAGTTGAGGTAGAAAAGTAGCCAGCATTGCTCGATAGACTAGGCGATCGCTTTCTTGTTTCTTGCTGCCGATAGCACCCCGTACCCCCTATACTGACGAGCATAAAGATTACAGATTGGGCAAGTAGAAGGACAAGAGAAATTCTATGGAACCGAATGCAGAAGCGGATTCACTCAAGCGAGTGTTTGGATTGCCGACGCTGGTGATTTACGGGGTTGGTGATATTCTTGGTGCCGGAATATATGCAGTGATCGGAAAAATTGCCGGACTTTCCGGCTCTTTGGTTTGGGCTTCTTTCCTGACATCCATGATTGTTGCGGCACTCACCGCTTTAAGCTACGCCGAACTTGGCAACCGAATTCCGCAAAGCGGAGGAGTCGCCAGTTTCATCCACAGAGCGTTTCGCAAGGATTGGCTCTCAATCTTGGTAGGCTGGTTGATGTTTTGTACCTGCCTAGTTTCGATGGCGACGCTCTCAAAAGCGTTTGCAGGCTATCTCAACGCTTTTGCTCCAGCGATTCCATATTGGTTGATTATCCTGGCGCTATTTGCGGGTCTTGCATTTGTTAATTTTAGGGGAATGCAAGAGTCCTCAGCCCTGAACATTTTTTGCACGGCTCTTGAAGTTTCGGGTCTTGTGATTGTCATCGTCGTGGCAACCCTTTTTCTCATCGGAAACCCAGCAGGCGCGGCGAATCCTGTTGCCAGTCCCGTCCCCAACGCGCCAGCCGTCGGTTGGATAGCGGTCGTTCAGGGAGCGGCACTCGCCTTCTACGCCTTCATTGGGTTTGAGGATATTGTCAATGTTTCCGAGGAAGTAAAAAATCCCCAGCGCAATGTTCCGAGAGCGATTCTGCTTTCTCTGGGAATTGCAGGTGTCGTTTATGTTCTCGTCTCCTGGCTTGCCGTTCAGGTACTCAGTTCGGCGGAACTTGCCGCCTCGAACGCTCCTCTTCTCGATGTTGTTCGGCGATCGCAGCCAAATTTCCCAGCAATCGTCTTTTCACTCATCGCCCTGTTCGCAGTTCTAAATACTGCTTTGCTGAATTTTGTCACCGCATCGCGGCTGCTTTACGGAATGTCCCGCGAAGGATTGCTTCCAGCTTGGTTAGGAAAATTACATCCACGCCGAGCAACTCCCTATCGAACGCTGCTTGTCATTCTGCCGCTCGTCATTTTTCTCGCGCTGGCATTTCCGCTTGCATTCTTGGCTGGAACAACCTCAACATTGATTCTGGCAATGTTTTCTCTTGTCAACATCTCATTGCTAGTCATCAAACGCCGAGAACCTCGAACCGAAGGGTTTCAGGTTCCTTCTGCGATTCCGGCTTTAGCGCTGTTCTCCAACCTATTTCTCATTGCTTTCGCCGAGCCAAAAAGTAACATTGCGGCGTTAGTGTTTACAGGTTTAGGAATGCTCATAATTTTAATTCGCAATGCTCTTAGCAGACGATTGCCAAGCTCTTAACTTTATCTGCTGACTGTAGATGCGAATTCTACTTGATGAATGTGCGCCACGACCTCTGACACTCCTACTGTTCGTGGCGCGATCGCTTCATTCAACCCAAGCACTCAGAAGCGTCTTCACTCACAGCTGTTATTCCCTGGCTGCTGGCTGACAGGACTCGCGATCGCGTCTATAGGTTAAGGGTTTATTATGGGAAAAGCGTTAGTACAGCTTTACCCATAAATTACTTTAGCGCTAATAAATTTTAAAGCGATCACTCTCATCTATGAAATTTTGAAATAACCAGAAATTTTAGCAGGCGCTACTTGCTGTAGCGATCGCATTATGGTGAAAAAGAATGCAGCTTTTGTCTATTATTTAATCTGTTGTCGTTGATAATTCCCTTCACTGTCGTTGTCCAGGTTAAATGGCTTGATTTGCAAGTTTCTCCCTCAGTTTCCGTAAAATTGGGATTTCCTTATATCGGTCAGGACGAATTCTATCCCAGTCTAGTCCTGCTGGCCGTGGATAAGTTGTATTTGTTTCGATTGCCTTATCAGCAGTAACAATCCAATCCAGTCCCCAATCGTGAGGTTGCATTGGTAAACATTCTTCTTCAACAATTTGCAACGTATGCACCGTTGTCACAATTGGAGTATCTGACTGCACTAATCCAAATTCTTTTAACATCGCCAGTTCCAAATCTGCAAATCCTGCCCCTTTACCAGTTCTACCCCCATTGCGCGTTACCGCCACACAACCCACAATAACTAAATCGATAGTCTGCATCTCTTCAAAAGTTACCAATCGCCCATAAGTTAGCGCCTTCCGCGCGATCGCAGCTTCTTCAAGCGGGATGTTGCGCTGCTGCAAATCCTCAGCCGTCAATTCAACAAAGCAGCGAGTATTCGTTAAGCGGGGTACAGCCATGTATAAGCATTTCCCATCTTTTAAAGCACGCGATCGCACCGGAATTTGCGGTGAATCCGGATTGCACTTAATTGCTTTTGCTTGTTGCCAAATTGGTAAATCTGCTAACTGTTCAGCCGCTTTTTGGGAACCGACAAAGTTAGGAATGTGACCTTGCGGATCTCCGATGGCTACCCCCTGCTGCTTCAGCAACGACCAAATATCAGCCCTCAGATTGTCCTTATGGGCATGATAACCAGTCCAAGTTGTCTTGATGTTATTTGGCATCAGCGATCGCTAATTTGTTATGTTAACAAATCCTTGTGGAAGATAGACTGGGATAGCAACCGACTCAGCTTGGCTCATCCCAAAACTTGCAATATCAACGCTAACATTTATCAAGCCACTTTTTGCTAACCCACTTTAATTCAGGACATACTCAATGGCTACCAGAGAAGAAATCCTCCTAAACTTTGATCCTAGCGGTATTGGTGTCGATAACGGTAATCTCTTAGGACTTCCATTTGACTACGACTCTGCCAATATTATTGTGTTTGGCATTCCCTGGGAAGTGACTGTTTCCTATGGCTCCGGCACAGCTTTTGGGCCAAATGCAGTTTTAGAATCCTCTCGTCAACTGGATTTGTATGACTTTGACAATCCAGAAGGCTGGAAAAAAGGTATTTTCATGGTAGAAATTCCCAAAGATATCCAGCAGAAAAATGAGGTTTTGAGGCAGGATGCGGCTCGAATTATTGAGCATATGGAACAAGGGAAGCGTGTCGAAGATGACCCAAATCTCACGCAAGTCTTGAAAACAGTTAATCAAGAGTGTCAATCTGTCAATCAATGGCTGTTTGAACAGGCTAAAACTGCGATAAAACAGGGTAAAAAGGTTGCAGCAATCGGAGGAGATCACAGCGTACCTCTGGGAGCTATTCAGGCATTGGCAGAAAGTTACCCGGAATTCGGAATTTTACACATCGATGCTCACGCGGACTTACGCGATGCTTATGAGGGTTTCGAGTTTTCTCATGCCTCAATTATGTTTAATGCGCTGAAATTGCCCCAAATGTCGAAGTTAGTTCAAGTGGGCATTCGCGATATTTCTCAAGATGAAGTTAATCTGATTCAACAGTCTGAAGGGCGAGTTTCTGCCTACTACGATCCTCAGTTAAAACGAAAGCTTTATGCTGGAGTTTCTTGGTTGGAAATTTGCCAACAAATCGTTGCAGAACTACCGCAGAATGTTTACATCAGTTTCGATGTCGATGGATTAGACCCCAAACTGTGCCCGAATACAGGAACTCCGGTTCCTGGAGGTCTAGAACTAGAGCAAACCTTTTTCTTGTTCCGCGAAGTTGTCAATAGCGGCAGACAGATTATTGGGTTTGATGTATGCGAAGTGGGGAATAGTGAGTGGGATGGTAACGTTGGCGCTAGGGCAGTTTATAAACTCTGCAATCTGATGACATTATCAGAGCAAAACCTTTCCTAGCGATTGAGAAAATTCTAACAATAAGTGATGCTGGCACAAAATCTATCTTAAAAGATGCGATCGCTCTTTTTGTAAGCGCGATCGCTCTCACCCTGTAGCCATTCGTGCTGCCTGTCGGCAAAGTCTGCATATTGCATGGGCAGTTCGCCCCTACCTATCTATTGCAACCATAATTCAGCAGAGACAGTAGGGGCGAGTTTATCTAGTATCACCGTCAGCAGAGGGAATGTTCGCAGCAGCCGCATCAGCGTTGACGGAAATTGAGATGCCTGTTTTACGCAATCCTAAATCAACGTGACTTTTCCAGTATCAAGATCGTAACGACCTCCGACAATTTTGAGCTTGTCATCCAGCAATCGTTCCGAAACGATCGTTGAATTTTGCTTCAATTTCTCAAGTTGATACCGAACATTTGCAACTACAGCATTATCAACCGGATCGCCCGATTCATCTTTTGCCTTAGCGATCGCGGGTTTGATGGCTTTAACAAAAGAATTCATGTTTCCTGGGAGACGTTCCCCCTGGACTGCGGCGGTGACAGCACCACAGCGTTCGTGACCTAAAACCATAATCACAGGAGTGCTGAGGATAGCGACAGCGTATTCCAAACTGCCAAGCACCTCTGGAGTCACGATATTTCCAGCAACCCGGATATCAAATAAGTCACCGAGTCCTTCATCAAACAAAATTTCCGCAGGCACCCGCGAATCCGCGCAGGTTAGCAGCGTTGCAAAAGGGTGTTGTGCTTGGGCAAGTTCTTTAATACGTTCCTCTGATTGATCGGGATGCTTAGCCTTGTGTTGCACAAACCGTTGATTGCCCTCCATCAAACGTTTTAGGGCGGCATCAGGGCTGGGAGGATCAACGGTGGCAGCGATCGCTCGGTTTGCTTGCACGCCCCAGAATGCACTTCCCGCCACAGCCGCCATCAGTGCTATTCCGCCGTTTCCTGTTAAGTTCAAGAAATTGCGCCGCCCTATTAACCCATTGTTCTGATTCATAGGTATTAAGAAGAAGTAAAAGTTGTAGAATGAACTATTCAAAGTTTAAAGTCTAGCTTTGACTGGAGATTTTGTTTTTTAGTCTTTCCAAATTTCCCAGAAAACAAAAGTAGCCACCTTACAGCGACGCAACGCATCTTGTCGAGCGAATTTCCAGCGCATCAGAAATGTAACAGCTGCCTCCGAACTTGTTGAGGATTGGTCGAATAATTTCCACAGCACCTTTAAGTATTTCCGGGGAACAAAAGGCAACCACGTAGACATTATCCAGCATAGTCATATCCAAATCTTCAGAACCGCCTCTGAGTCCTTGTCCGGCAACATTTCGGATAACTAGATGCCCCGTTACACCGGCTTTTTTTAAGCCATCTAAAATTTTGCCAAGTTCAAATGAATTTGCGATGATTTCTATTCGTTTAACTGAATGCATGATGTTATCTCCAAAGCATCTCAATTCCGTACAGATATAAAGGAATTCCCACAATGATGTTGAAAGGAAACGTTACAGCTAGCGCGGTAGAAACGTACAAGCTAGGATTCGCTTCAGGAACCGTTAAGCGCATAGCGGCGGGAACAGCAATATAAGAAGCACTCGCACAAAGCACCGCAAATAAGAGCGCGTCTCCCTTGGGCATTCCGATAAATTTTGCAATGAAAAGACTAATACCTGCATTGAGGATTGGGATCAGTATTGCAAAAGAAATCAGGAAAACGCCCGTTTTCTGCAAGTCCTTAATCCTTCTAGCCGCAACCAACCCCATGTCGAGCAAAAAGAAGGTCAGGATACCGTAGAACAAGCCCTGAGTAAAGGGTTCCAAAGTGTGCCAACCGCGTTCTCCAGTTAGGACTCCGATTATGAGGCTACCAACTAGCAGAAATACGGAGCTATTCAGGAAGGCTTCTTGCAACACTTCGGGCCAGGAAAAGTCCCGATCTCCCTGGCTGGGTGTGAATAGATTGACCAGAATCAGCCCGACGATGATAGCCGGAGATTCCATAAGCGCTAGGGCTGCAACCATATAACCATCATAATCAATCCCCAACTCGGTCAAAAAAGCTCCTGCCGTGATGAAAGTTACGGCACTGATGGAGCCATAAGTCGCAGCGATCGCTGCTGCATCATAGGTATCTAGCCTCAGCTTCAGGATAAAAAACGTATAGATCGGGACGGCACACGCCATCAACATGGCTGCCAGCATGGTGAATATCACCTCCTGGGTCAAGCCGCTTTTGACCAGTTCCACTCCTCCTTTAAAGCCAATGGAAAATAGTAGATAAAGTGACAGTAACTTGGGGAAAGGAGCCGGAATTTCCAGATCCGATTTAACAAAAACTGCCAGCATACCTAGAAAGAAGAATAGGATTGGTGGATTCAGGATATTAGAAACGATCAGGCTTGTATCCATATCCGCTCCCCATTCTGGATAACCAAGAATTTGAAAAAGGTTTTAATCATGACTGAAGTGAAACAGTGATTCTACGCATCAGAGGTTGCGTAGAACCACTGTATGGCAATTGAGGCGCTAAAAAAATATAGGAAATTTTTATAGCAAGTATAAATAAAACCTTTCTAACTACCGAAATCAGCCAGGAGCTGGGTTTGACAATAACTAAAGTCGCGACTGCAACAACAGCGCAGACTACGGGCAAATTGTAGTGAAGATGCCAGTGCCTCCTGCATCTGGTGGGGAAACACTGGCATTTCTCGATCCGCTCAGGCTTAGGTAGGTATTTCTTACCGCAAGCAGTCGAACGTAAGTGGATTAAATTGCGGTTTTGTTTCGGTAGCGCGATCGCTATGCACTCTTAGATAGCTTAGATAGCATCGATAGCAATTCTTGCTTGGAATGCAGTACCGTTTAACCCCACCCCTCCCCGCTCTTCAGGAGGGGTTCAATACTGCCCCTCTCCGCCTGCGGAGAGGGGTTGGGGGTGAGGTTCCGAGTGTGTTTTGCAACCTAGCGAGAACTGTTATACAGTCTGCGATGTCCAGGTGGGACCCTCGCAGCGCGGACCCTCTGCCGTCCAAATCAATTTATCTAAGCACATTCGCCGCGCCGACCTGCCCGTGTCCCAAGCATGGTAAGCGATGTAATCAGTTTTACCATCAGGCCCGATAACGATCGAGTTATGACCGGGGCCGAGAACCCGCTCGATAACAGTTTTCAATACGCGGGGCCCTGCTTCATTTCCTGCATCCGAGTAGGGACCCATGACGCTATCTGCAACGCCATAATCGACACCGTAGTTTTCCGTTTCCCAGCGCCCACCGCTATAAAAGCAGTAGTAGCGATCGCCATGTTTGCGGACACTAGGGCCTTCTAAGGTATGCCAATCATAGCGATCGCCATACATCAAACGGTTTGCCAAAAACCGCTGCCAGTCAGAGCGGGCGCGTAAAACAACTTTCCCCTCTCCAGCTAGTTTTGTCATTCCTATCAATCTGTCTACCATCAGCGCCGTTCCAGCCCTTACCCCTCCTTCTGTATCCAAGAAATCGCGGGCGTAGAACAGATACCACTGACCATCGTCATCCCGAAAGGCATGAGGATCGATGGCGAAAGGGCATGATTCAGGGTCTATGAGGGGTTCACCGATGTCTTGATAAGGCCCCAAGGGGCGATCGCTCGTTGCAACCCGTAACTGATGCCGCTTGTCTTCGTGTCCTACAGAGTAGTAGAGATAGAACTTGCGATCGCAATAAGCAACTTCCGGTGCCCAAAAGTTATCTCCGAGAGCAGCGTCTGGGCGCAGCAGTGCATTACCCGCAAACTCCCAGCTTACAAAGTCCTCAGAGCGCAGGAGGGGAAAGACGCGCTGTTTGCCGATTTCGTCCACCTCTCCCTCAGCTTCTGCTGCACCCGTGCCGATTGCGTAATATACTCCCTCGTGTTCCCAAACAAACGGATCGGCAAAATAGCCGTTGTACACCGGATTTGTGTAGGTGCGTTTGCTAGGAAATTCTTCAGGTGTCGGCTCAAATTGAGACATTAGCGTCCTAATACTTGAAATTCACGTAGGTTTCAACTTTGTTCTCTGGCAACTGCTCTACCACTTGGCAACGCAGTAATTCCCTTACTTGCTCTGGTAGACTTTCATAATAGTCCCGTTGCACAGTCAAGTCTACTTTCGTGGTGTGCAACCAATGCATTACATAGCCCATCACAACCATTGGTCTTGGTGTGTTTGTCCGGTTTGGGGAGCCTCGATGCAGCGCCAACGGCGAGCGAATCATCACATCACCCGGCTGCATATAGAAAGACTCTATGGGAATTTCCCCAGCAGCGATCTTTACTAATCCTTCCTCACGCGGCATGACATGAGTACCCCGCGCCATTTGAAACGGCCCATTGTCCGCCGTCACTTCTACCAGTGGAAAGTTAACCGCCAGCGCGTAGAGTGGCGTTACTATCTGATCTGAGAAAAGTGGGCGAAAGTCTCGGTGAATTTCCTGGTAATCTGAACCCTGGAGAGGAATATCAGCCGCCAACTGAACCAATTTATACTCTTGGTAAAATACCCGATCAAGAATCCCCAAAATTACCGGATTCGCAAATACATCCACATTGGCAAAAGGAGAAACCCAAGGGAAAGTTAGATAGTAACGGGATTTTTCGCGAGGTGCCAGACCTCCCGGTTGGTTTTGGCGCTTTTGGAACAATTCATTAAAAGCATCTGCCCACTCTTCGACCAATCTTCTATCGAATAAACCCCGAATCACACAAATCCCATCTCGATTGAGTTCTTCAGCAAAGCGATTTAGGTCAGTCGTCGTAAACTTAGCTGTATCTGTAGTTTGAATCATGTTCTGCTCCAATTGAGGGCGTTAGAGTTAAAGTAAAATCTAGTTTTCAAGAGCAAAGTATTTCAGGAAGCTGGTTCGTTGCTCCCAAAACCTTCCGTGTAATTACTGCTTAACAAGGTGTTCCATAGTTCAGTAATTTCCCCACTACAAGCTGATAGAATCTCCTGAACTTTTAGATAAAACTGTGACCGAGTTGCTTTAAGCAGTGGGCAAAGAATGAAGTAAAACCTTCACTGATCCTGCAACGGTTGAATTATCAACCACTATGATCCAATCGTCATGTCCATATCCACAAGCCTTAGTGACCTAGCTTCTCGAAGTTTCATCGCTGCTGCTAAAACTGCTTCCTCATTGCCTAAAGAAAAACATAGCGTCATCTACTTAATACTATTATTCCCCGCGATAGATGCAGAATAGCAATCGCTACCCTAAATCTTAAAAAAACTTTGGGTTGGTTTTGTAAAGAAGCCGATATTTTTGTGGGTGTGCCAATTCAAAACGGTTTGATGAAGTTCATCGCTTCCATAAGCTGGTGCGGGAATCTCAGCCTCTTTCACTACCGCAACAAGGGGGCAGAGTAGAGGCGGTGGTGGAGATGCAGGTGTTACCCCAGGAGATGGAAAAGTCGCAGGCTTTTTTTGATACGCTTTGGCTTAGCTATGGGGATGAAAGCCAGAATCCAACCTAAAAGCAGTTTTTGGGATGTCGAGTTTCAGCTTCCCGTTCGGTTGCCGGTAGATGCCGCAAATCTATTACTGACAGGGGTATGGTTAAGCTGGGAGCGATTATCTGGAGGAGATCCCCCTCCACTATGACAAAAGTGGTGCGTAAGGTTTCGTAGCGATCGCGCAATTTCGTTGAAAGTCTCCTCCAGCGCCTCTATGTTGAGCGAAACCGTTAGAAGAAGTGCAGTCGCTACACTGTAAAAGGTATTGGCTGGGAACATCTGGTCGAGAAACCACAATCGTTGCTAGGCAAACGATGCCGGAAATACAAAAACTTCTGTTTCCTCAGAGATATTGACTTCTTCCTCAGCCGTCATAAGTGAATTTTCGGAAAGATACGGGTTCCTAAGCTGCTTGGATTGCCGCAAATTTGAGAGCAAGTAAATTTATAGTTGGTTGCGATCGCTATGACTAAAATACAAACGGAAATGTCTACAACTTCTGGACAATACGAGACAGACTTTTATGCCTGGACGATTGAACAAGCTAAATTTCTCAAAGATGGTGCGTGGGACTGCTTAGATATCTCAAATTTGGTTGAGGAGATCGAATCGTTGGGAAAACAACAACGACAGGAGTTAAGGAACCGTTTGGGGATTTTACTAGGACATCTGCTTAAGTGGGAGTTTCAGTCTGGTCATCGTTCTAAAAGCTGGTTTGCCACAATTCGAGAACAGCGTCGCCGAATTGCGGATTTACTTGAGGAAAGTCCCAGCTTGAAACCTTACTTACCTGAAGCGTTGAAGAAAGCTTATCAGGATGGAGTAGACCTGGCTGTTCGCGAAACCTCTTTGAATTACAAAGATTTTCCCCAAGAGTGTGTTTACAGTTTAGAGCAGGTATTAGACTCTTCGTTTTTCCCCGGTGAAAAAATTGAGTCAGACTCCAACTGGGATGGAAACGAAATATAAATCAAAAGGACGCGATCGCTCTTCGGTTGCTAGTCGTAGGGGTTCATCTGCTGACTATAAAGAAGCTGAAAAGATAAAAACATTTGCTGCTTTAAATTTGGTACTCTTACTATTCGGGAACCGGCCCAACCCTAAAAATCTGTTCAGCAGTCAAATTTAACTCTGGAAACGCTGGCGACTCAATGCGATCGCTACCCCTAAATTGGCTCACTTGGTACTCACCCTCAACCATTGAGTAAACCGAAATAGTAGGTTGCTTAGGGTTGCCAATAAATCGCCTACCGCCTAATCCCAGGTAATCAATAATCCAGTATTCCGGAACACCAATTTCTTCATAATCCGCAACTTTAAGCAGATAATCATCCCGCCAATTGGTACTGACAACTTCAATTACTAAGGGGATTGATGCACCTTGAGTAACAGTTGAAGATTTTTTCCATAACGGTTCCGCCGCTAGATTAACCCGATTTAATATCAGCACATCTGGTAAATAACCTGATTCTTTCTCTAGGGGCTTGACTAGCGCTTGATTGGGTATGAAGTAGGGAAGATTTAATCGGTCAAACTCCACAGTCACTTGTGTTGCCAAAAAACCTTTGACTTCTTCATGTTCCCCGGTTGGCTGCATTTCAATAATCACCCCATCATGTAGTTCATAGCGTCCCGTTTCCGGTTTCCACTCTAGAAAGTCTTCAAAGGCGATTTTTGTGGGTAAGGCTTGAGTCATAGCTTGCTGCTCTCTCAGAATCAGTGTAGATGCGTTTCATTCAATAGTGTGATCGCGCTTATTTCGATATTGAGCTATTTCTTTTAGGTGCATCTTACTCTTACTAGCCCATCATGTACCAAAGTAGCCTTTCTATATGAATTCATTTTCATTTTTGACACTTCCACTTGGCGCATGAGCCAGAATTGTGGTGCCGTATATTGTGTAACAGGACAAAGCTGCACCCGGTATAGGGGCGGCAGAGTACCGAAAAGGAGCAAAAATGGATACCATATCTTCATCCGATGTCCGCTGGCGCGTTGTTGAGACAACTCTACTTGCGCCTGCAACGCCTCGCCCCTGGGACTAGAGAGTACGAAATTACCGATCGCGCAATCTCCCTGGCTTTAAATTCGGGTCGCCAGTCAAGGAGTGTTGAATTTCTTTTTCACGATGTTTTGCGTAACGCACAGCACAGCATACTCCGAACTTATGCTCGCAGAGTCGTTTTTCTCAAGAATTTTACAGCCTACTCTGCACAAGCCTTAGACAGTATCAACGAAAAGACACCCGAAGCCAACTGCATTGCAAGTGAGATGGAGGACAAGATTCGGGAGGCTTTGGCGCAGGATGGTTCTGAGCTAATTAACTGCTTTGATGGAATGCTCGTTGGCGAGAGTATTGCTGAGACTGCTGCACGATGTGGAATTTCGCGCAGGAGTGTAGACCGGGCACGGCAGAAAATACGTGAGATTTCTCGGAGCTTCTTTTTCCCTCAAGAGGAGGCATGATGGCAGGGCTAATTCTGCTTTTGATAGGGACACTGATGCTACTGCGGCCTGCTTTAGGAGATCGCTAGGCAGCAACAGCTAGAAGGCTAATTCGTGAAGTTTGATAACAAGACGCACGCTTAGGTGCGCCAAAAATCCTCAAAGGAGAATGAAATGGCAATAACGACAACGGATACATCCAAAACGACAAAGCGGATTCCGGTGATTCTCAGTGGTCACGCTCTCAGGTCTCTGCGTGACTCCGGCTATAGTCTTGCGGCGGCATTAGGAGAGGTGATTGACAACAGTCTCGAAGCCGATGCAAACAACATTTTGCTACGCCTAGAGGAGACGCAGGATAAGCATGGCAAGAAGCACATCCATCGGATTGTTGTTGTTGATGACGGAAGTGGCATGGGCACCGAGATACTTCCGTACTACTTGCAAGTTGGGTTCTCCACCAGGTATATGCAAAAGGACACCATTGGGAAGTACGGTGTGGGTGCGAAGCTTGCGGCACTGAACTACGGGCGTCGAATTGATGTGTGGAGCCGGACGCGAGAGGAGGAGCCTTGGCAGCACGTCTATTTTGATTTAGATGATGCTATTGAACAGGAAGAGAAAGGTGAAGTGGTAGGCATTGAGATGCCAAACCAGGAACTTGTTCCTGATGAGTTAGTTTCATTGCTGCCTAATGACTCCGGGACTGTGGTCGTCTGGTCGAAGGTTGACCGTCTTGAAGAGGGACGGCGAGCGCCCGACGCTAAGACTCTGCGGGTTGAAGTTGAGAAAGAACTTTCTCGTATGTTTCGTTATTTCCTTCATGGTGGCATTAAGATTTCCGTCAACGATACAAAGCTCCTTCCTTACGATCCACTATTTCTTATGGAAGGAACCTGGACAGATAAAGAGCTCACAAAATACTACTCTCGTATTAGCAAAGCTAACGAGCAAGAGAGTCAAGATAATTACCAATCGAGCCGTAAAACACACTTTCCCGCTCTAATTATTGCTAATAAGGAGCGGATCGAGATCGGAGGATCTATAGCAGAACTCACCGTAACAGTTTACCCAAAAGAGGTGGCGCGGGAACCAGGTACAGGCGGAGATGAACTTGCTAAAAAGCTTCGAGTAGTAGATAACGGAGGATGTATCAGCTTTGTGCGGCTTGAGCGCGAAATTAACTACACGAATGTACCGAGGATATTCCCACGAGGTGTGCAGACAGAAGATCGCTTCCTGGGTATTGAAGTAGCCTTTAAGCCTGAGCTTGACGACTATTTTGGCGTTCGGAACGTAAAGCGGGGTGTCGAACCGCATGATGAACTCCGAGCCAAAATGTTTGATCTTCTCAAGAAGTATGTTGCTGAGGCTCGTGCAAAGCTTGATGACATAAGGGGCGAGGCAGCAAGAGATAATCAAACGCATCAGGGTGAACACACTCCCCTTGTTAAGGCTAGCAAAAAGGCAAATCGTACCCTTCCCAAAAGCCGCGCTAAGGGGCCGGACGATCGGGTAGAGCAGGAGCGTGTAAAACTTGACTTAGCTAAAGATGTAATTGGGAATGACAAGAAGGCGCAGGAGGAATATCTAGAGTCGATTAAGGATCTCCCCTTTGTGATTGAGTCAGTAGATTTCCCTGGTCACACGTTCATCGACATCCAACATCTAAACGGTCAGGTTATTATCCGACTCAACACTCGGCATCGGTTCTATCGGGAAATGTGGGAACCGATCCGGTCTATCGCTCAACGCACACCAGGAGGCGTATCCGGCGATGAGGCTGTTCGAGCTGCAAAAAGGACAATCGAGGCTTTGACCCTTCTGATAATTGCATACGGCAAGGCGGAATCAATGGACGAAAATCCTCGTGAACGCTACGGAGACCTGCGGATGTACTGGGGCCAGTTCTCGGACTCTTTAATTGGAAAGGTCAAGGATGTGATTTAGACTTGTCACCTTCAATAAAGTAGCCCTACTGAGAAATCAGCATCAGCTACCTTATAGCCAAAGGATCGCTCCTTGTCCAAATTGTGGGGGCGATCCATTATTGCTAATAGATTTTACCTCCCGGTCATATCTCTTTGCTTTCTTTGTTAAGGGAGGATAGTTTCATGCGCCGACTCTCATAAGAAATCGGGATTAAGGCTGGGGCTTTACTTTTAGCATTGCTGTCTTTCAAGCTTTCAACAACTTTGGATAGTTGTGTGATCGCGTAACTGCACCACTTGCACCAGTATGATTAAGGCGCGATCGCATGATTTCATCTCAAACCACCCGATTCTGACGAATGCACTCTGCATACCAATTGAAGCTGGCTTTGGGAATGCGTTGTTGTGTTTTGTAATCGATATAAGTAATTCCAAAACGGCGACTATAACCGTAAGGCCACTCAAAGTTATCCATGAAACTCCAAAGGAAGTAACCTTTCAGGGGATAGCCTTCACGGATGGCTCGATGAGCCGCCTTCAAATACTGGCGTAAATACATAATGCGGTCTGTATCAATTACCTCACCTTGAGCGTTTAGTTCGTCTTCGGCAGCGCAACCATTTTCGGTAATGAATACGGCCAAATCTTGTCGCTCAAGCGTGTCACTAACATGGCGAATACCCCAATAGATGCTCTCAGGAACGATATGCAACCAAGGCATATTCATTCGCGGGTAGCTTTTGGGGAAGTCAAGAAACTCGTAACCGTCTTTATTGTCAGCCGCCCGAACATAAGTGCCAGTGTAAATATTGATACCGAGTGCATCGAGGGGCTGGTGAATGATTTCCAAATCGCCCGACTGAATATCTGGGGCATCGGCTCCCAACTTCTCAAGCATTGCTGGACTATAGGCACCCGTCAGCGCTGGAAAAATAATCCCACCATTGAGCCAAGAAGTATGGAAAGCTTGCTGAGCCGCTGTTATATCAGCCGCTGATTCGGTGAGGGGAACGGTGACAGAAATATTGTCTACAAGTGCTACGGAACAGGGAACGGGCGAGGCAGCACGGATAGCTTGACAGCCCATTCCATGAGCGAGGAGGGCATGGTGAGAAGTTTGCCACACTTCTTTGCGAGTTTTGACGCGAGTGCCGGGGGCAAAGGGTGGGTCTTTATCCACATCGTAGGCAAAATCAGTGAAGCAGGGGATTTCGTTGATGGTCATCCAGTTGGTGATGCGATCGCCCAACCGACTGACAACAGCAGTAACATAGTCAGCAAAATCTGAAGCCATCTCCCGGCTGCGCCAAGAACCGTACAAGTCCTCTAGGGCTTGAGGACTATCCCAATGAAACAAGGTGGCGTGGGGTGTAATACCGTGTTTGTGCAAGCAATCAACTAGGCGCTTGTAGAAATCGATTCCCTTCTCATTCACGTTTCCCCGACCATCAGGAATAATTCGGGGCCAAGCGATACTGAAGCGATAGTGCTTGATACCCAGTTTTGCCATCAGTTCTATGTCTGTTTCGTAGCGGTGGTAATGGTCGCAAGCAACAGCACCCGTATCGCCATTCTCAACCCGTCCGGGGGTAGCACTGAAGGTATCCCAGACGCTGGGCTTGCGATCGCCTTCTGTTACCGCGCCCTCTATCTGATAGGCGGAGGTAGCCGCGCCCCAGATGAAATTTTCTGGAAATTGGTCGTTGGCTTTCATCTGGTTTACGGTTGTTGGTTTTCTTTATTGAGAGAAGATAGCTTCATGCGACGATTTTCACGAGAAATTGGCACTAAGGCTGGGGCTTTGCTTTGAGTAGTGGTCTGCTGAAAACTAGCGATCGCTTTTGATAATTCTGCAATGGTCGGTGCCTCAAAGACACTACGCAAAGGTAACTCCACCCCGAATGCGTCGCGCACTCTAGAAACAAGCTGAGTCGCTAGTAATGAATGTCCTCCTAATTCAAAGAAATTATCGTGAATACCTACCCGTTTAACTCCCAAAACCTCAGCAAAAATTTTCACTAACCCTTCCTCAACCGGAGTTTGAGGTGCAACATAACTTCCTGCCAACTCTAGTTTGACTGGTTCGGGTGCAGGTAAAGCACGGCGATCGACTTTGCCATTAGGTGTAAGCGGTAGAGATTCCAGCACTACAAAAGCCGATGGCACCATATACTCAGGTAGCTTTTGGGTTAGATAAGTCTGCAATTGAGGGATTAACTTGCGGGCTGCTTTTGCTTGTAGGGGATTATTCGCATAAGATTGTAGCAATCGCAATTTAGCGCTGAGTGGCAAAGTAGTTTTCTTGCCTATTTCTTTCCTTACAAACACTACATCGTAGTGTCCGTCAGTACCAGGATTTGCCCAGCTAATTTCAACGTTGTAAGGGACGTTTAAATTATAAAAATCCTCTGGATCAACTCCTAAATCTTGGAGTTTTTGCAATGCTTCGCGCATCTGTCCCGCAGTCTTAAATTCTGCTGTGCCTGATAGCCATTCTGCTGTTTTAACTGCTGCTATTACCCGCGCATTAGGCACGTTGGTAATGCTTAAGAGTTCTGGTTGGTTATCAACTAATAGCTGATGTACAGCGGAGACGGTTAAGTTATTTTCGTGCCAGTCTAGTGAGGAACCCCTCCCCAGCTCTCCCCGCAACAGGGAGGGAGCCGAAGTATTCTTACTTCCCCTCGAAGCGGGGGGAATGAGGGGGGTTCTTGCAGAACGTATTTTAGCGCCAATATGCAGAATCGCGTTATAACGAAACTGCGTTAATTCATTGTGAGAACGACCCCGTATTAGTTGAATTTGTACGTCGCTAATCTGGGGAAATCGCTGTTTTAATGCAGTGAAGAAAGCTGGATCAATTACTAACTCAGTTTCTTGGAAAATTTGCATTTCTACCCGTTGCTGCAACTGTTCGCGGGTGAGAGAAGGTTCGCCTTGATAAAGCTGTACTGAGGCGTGGAAAGCTTGCAGCAGAGGGAGGCTACGCACATCGCCGATGAAGATGAAGCCACCGGGAGCGATCGCATTTATTGCACCCTCCAGTACGCGCACCAGATAATCAATACTGGGAAAATATTGCACAACCGAGTTCAGAATCACCATATCAAAGGCTTCTGACTCCACTCCCTCAAAGTCAGTCGCTAACTTCTGAAGCAATGTTACTTGAGGTAATTGTGCCAATTGCTGCTGGATGTAGTTTAGTGAAGCCGAGGAAAAGTCTGTCCCACAATATTTATTGCAGTGAGGCGCAATTCTAAACAACAATAAACCTGTTCCGCACCCAATTTCTAACACTCGACTTGGTTGCAAATCCAGAATATGCGCGACTTGGTTATCTACCCATTCACGCATCTGTTCTGCTGGAATCGGTTGATTAGTATAACTGCTATTCCAACCGACAATATTGAATGTTGGATCTGAACCAGCAGCAGGTTGATTATAATTTTCGTTGTAGAGCATCTGCCATTGCGAAACCTGCTCATTTTGCAATTGGATTTCCACCTGCTTCTGTTCGCTGTATTCAGCATTTAGCGCTACATAAGCTACTAAACGCTTTTCCCCTGGTAAATCTTCACGAGTTATTACAACATTTTGCAGCACTGCTGGATGCTGACTCAATACCGCTTCAATTTCTCCCAACTCTATGCGGAAGCCGCGAATTTTCACCTGTTCGTCGAGGCGACCTAAAAATTCGATATTACCATCTGGTTGATAACGAACTAAATCGCCTGTTTTATAAAGACGTGCTTCTAGTTGGTTGCTAAAAGGATTAGAAATGAATTTTTCAGCAGTTAAATCGGGACGGTTTAAATAACCTCGCGCTAGTCCATCACCACCAATGTGCAATTCACCAGCAACGCCGATGGGTACAGGTTGTAAATATCTATCTAGAACATAAACTTGAGTGTTGGCAATAGGACGACCAATTGTAGGCGCGATCGCATTTCCTGATGCTGCTACATTTGCGATCCCTTCTGGCTCCCCTTTATAAGGTCTGTTGGTGGGAGCTTCTTTCTCTGTGACAGGAACAATACCGGATGTTGTCACAACTGTATTCTCTGTGGGGCCATAATTATTAACTAGCTGAAAAGGGTACTCAGCCAAAGGATACTGATGTAGTTTGTCTCCCCCTGTCAGTAATATTCGTAAAGATGCGTTATTAAACCAATCTAATAACAAAATTTTCTCAGCTAAAGGTGTAGGTAAAAAGCTAATTGTTATTGATTTCGATGTTAAGAAGTCTCTCAGTTTTTCAGGCGCTATTCTTATTTCATCATCAATCAAATAGATGCTACATCCTGCACTCAAATAAGGTAAGACTTCCCACGCACAAGCATCAAAAGCAACTCCTCCAACCTGTGTTACGCGGTCAAGCGGGGAAACTGCAAACGCTTTTTGATGCCAAAAGATGAGATTTAATAAGTTACGATGTTCAATTTTAACCCCTTTCGGCTTTCCTGTAGTGCCAGAGGTATAGATGACATAAGCAAGGTTGTCTGAGGTAACGTTGCTGCTAGGATTATTTTCGCTTTGTTGGGAAATAGTTTCCCAATCCTTGTCTAAACATATTATTTGTGAGCTATCTTTTACAAGGCGTTCGATATACTGTTCATGAGTTAATATAACTGGTACTTGAGCATCTTGAAGCATAAAACTCAAACGCTCAGAGGGGTAGCTGGGATCTAAAGGTAGGTAGGCTCCGCCTGCTTTCAGGATGGCTAACATCCCGATTATCATATCAAGCGATCGCTCTACGCAAAGTCCTACTAGAATTTCCGCACCAACACCCAACTTTTGTAGATAACGCGCAAGTTTGTTGCTGCGGTTATTTAACTGTTCATAGGTGAGGTGTTTGTCTTCAAATACCAGCGCGACCGCATCTTTGTTCTGCTCTACCTGAGCTTCAAATAGCTGATGGATAAACAAGTCTTTGGGATAATTGACCTGAGTATTATTCCACTCCACCAACAGTTGGTGGAGTTCAGCTTCATTTAATATCGGTAATTCGGAAACTCGTTGCTCTGGATTTGCAACAATGCCCTCTAGCAATATTTGGAAATGCCCCAGCATCCGGTTAATCGTAACTGCATCAAATAAATCGGTACTATATACGACAAATCCGCTAATTCCTTCTGAACTATCTACCCCTAACCCATTATTTTCCTTTTGCTCCCACAGGTGGAATTCTAAATTAAACCGAGTTGTTTCTGTATCGACAAATTGCAACGGGCTTAGTGTTAAATCTGGTAGTTCTAGCGCCGACATTGGCGCATTCTGTAATGCGAACACTACCTGGAACAGGGGATTTTGATTCAAGTTGCGCTCTGGATGCAGTTCCTCCACCAACTTTTCAAAAGGCAAATCTTGATGGGCATACGCTCCCAGAGATACTTCTCGCACTTGACTCAAAAGTGAGCGAAAGGTTGGGTTTCCATCAAAGTTGGTACGCAACACCAAACTGTTGACAAAAAAACCAATTAATCCTTCAATTTCACTACGGTTGCGATTGGCAATTGGCGAACCTACGGCAATATCTTCTTGCTGGGTGTAGCGATACAGCAACGTTTGAAATGCTGCAAGTAAAGTCATAAATAAAGTTACGCCTTCTTGCTGGCTTAAGGCTTCTAAGGCCTTACTTAGGCTTTTCGGTAGTTGCAAAAGTTGCGTTGCACCCCGATAGCTTTGAACTGCTGGTCGAGGTCTGTCAGTAGGCAAATTTAGGATAGAAATGCCGTCCAACTGCTGCCGCCAGTAAGCAAGTTGTGTTTCCAATACTTCTCCTTGCAGCCACTCCCGTTGCCAGTGGGCAAAGTCTGCATACTGGATGGGTAGTTCTGGTAAAGGTGTAGAGACGGAAAATTTATCGTCTTTACAAGAAGCAAAGGCTGTGTAGAGTGCCGCTAACTCGCGAATTAGTACCCCCATAGACCAGCCATCGGAGACAATGTGGTGCAGCACCAGCAGTAGCACATATTCTGACTCATCCAACCGCAGTAGCGTTACTCGTAGAAAAGGGTCTTTGGACAAATCGAAAGGGCGTTGAGCTTCTTGGGTCGTGATGCGTCGCGCTTCGGTTTCTAATTCTCCTTTGGAGAGGCTTTGCGATTCTCCTAGCCCTTTCAGGGCGGCTTCGCCAACAGAGACGCTTCGCGAACGCAAATCTATTACTGGTAGAGGTACAGTTAAAGTGGATGCGATCGCTTGTACGGGTTGCCCTTCCACGGTTACAAACGTGGTGCGTAAAGCTTCGTGACGGCGCACAATTTCGTTAAAAGCCTCCTCCAACGCCGCTAAATTTAGCGAACCGACCAGACGCACAGCTGCCGGAACATTATAGAAAGCATTATTGGGTACTAATTGATCCAGAAACCACAGCCGCTGTTGTGCAAAGGATAGGGAGAGATTTCTGTCCCGTGAAATGGGTGTAAGACTTATAGGAGTTGCGTTTGTGGTAACGTTAGCTGTCCTTAGAAAGGAGAGAATTTCAGCTTTGCGTTCCGCAATCTCTGCACGCAATTCTGCTGTGAGGCTTCCTTCAGGGGCATTACAGCGCAGGCGTTCTTCATCGACAAAAACCTGAATATCTAAGCTACGAAGATAAGATAAAAATTCAACTATTTTCAAGATTAAACCCCTTTTAGGAGATTACCTGCTAGAGGAGTTTACTTGCTATTGAGTCGGCTGTAGTCTAACCTCGGTATGACGTTAGAAGACAACTCACTCAACATCCTACCCTAAAGGTTTCTGCTCATGGTGTTCATGCCCCCCACTTTCCTTTTGTTATGGCTGGTACAACTGTTATCCATTGGGATACTTGGCGGGGGGATTTACATTCTTTATGAGTGGTACGAACGGGAACTTGTGGGAACCCCCTACTTAGTGGCTGGAATAGCGCTGGTTCTATGGTCTTTTGGCGGTAGTTTTATTAGTTTGCCACTGCTACGTCGTAAAGGTGCTGAGGAACCTAAAATCATGCGTACTGGAACCGTGCAGCGCATACAACGACCGGATGGTAGCGTCCTGCAAGTAGAGTTTTATGGCCCTGAAGATGGTCAACCGATTATCTTGTCACATGGTTGGGGGCCTAACAGTACGATATGGTACTATGCCAAGCGACAATTAAGCGATCGCTTCCGAGTCATTGTTTGGGATTTACCGGGACTAGGAAAATCTACTAGACCGAAAAATAACGACTACTCTATAGAAAAATATGCCCGTGACCTAGAAGCCGTTGTTGCCATAGCGGGGGATAAACCTGTTATCCTGCTGGGTCACAGTATGGGCGGCATGATTAACCTAACATTCTCTCGGCTGTTTCCAGAACATTTGGGGCGGCGGGTGGCTGGCTTAATCCTTGTGGATACCACCTACACCAATCCGGTAAAGACTTGTATTTTTAGCGGTTTGGTACGTAAATTGCAGAAGCCGCTACTCGAACCTCTTTTGTACCTCACGATTCTGCTGTCACCTATCTTATGGCTAATGACGTGGCTCTCATTTCTTAATGGGTTGCTGCACATCAGCGTAGAACTGTCTGGATTTAAGGGTACTGAAACACGCGGTCAGCTCAATTTTGCAGCTCTATTATCAGCCTTTGGTTCGCCTGGTGTTCTTGCTCGTGGCACACTGGCAATGTTCAATTTCGAGGAAACAAAGACACTGGCAACGATTAACGTTCCAGTGTTGGTCGTTTGCGGCGCTTCCGATATAGCGACTAAACCTGTTGCAAGCGATCGCATGAAAGCGGAATTGCCTCAAGCTGAACTCGTCACCATTAAGCCGGGTGGACACATGGTATTAATGGAGAAGAATCAGCTCTTTTCCGAAGTTGTCAGTACATTTTGTGCTAACTGTTAATAACTCAGGCGCTAAAATTGGCGTGTGAGTAGCAATAAATACTGGCTTATTTGGTTTTATTTCGGCTCAACCCCAACTAGCTTAGTTACCTGTGGTTTGCGAGCGCAACCTTACTTGCTGTAGGCACATTTATTAGTTCCTCTTGAGACTTTTGTCCGTCAACCAGGTGGATAGCACATGAGTTAGCTCTTGATTTAGCACCTTATACCCCCTCTCATTGAGATGCAAAGTATCACGAACGTAGTTGCTTTGCACTTGACCATTCTCTGCTAGGAGCGAGTAAGCATCTAAAATCAAGACATCCTTTGCTTTTAGCGAGTAAAGGTAAGCGTTTACTTCCGATACCGCTTGGGTGATATCTGGCGACCAGAAAGGTTGACGGGTCAGAGGTACTGAACCAATAGGAAAAATGGTTGTCAAAATAACGGTGGCACCACTATTTACCGAACGTGCAACAATCTGCTGAATATTAGCTTTGCAGTTGGTGATAATGGCAGCTTTTCGCTCAGGAAATAGCGGGATTGTTTTCAAGTCGTTAATCCCAACTTGCACAATGATAATATTGGGCTGCAACGGCACAACATGATTGTCAAAGCGTCCCAATATCTGGGCTGAAGTCTGAGAGCTGATGCCTCGATTGATAAAAGAAAAACCCTTGAGCGTTGCCGGAGCGGGCCACATTTCGGCTCGCGAGTCGCCAAAGAATACCACGGTTGCTGTAGAGGCGGCAGGAACACCATCTTTTAGAGAGTCGGCACTAAAGGCGCGTAGTCCCAAGGGATCTAGATTAGTTTTGTTCAGTAGCAGGTAGTAGTGTCTCGCCTGGCGGAACAGGAGAGCGTTGAAAGCCAGCGATACTACCACGACGAGACATAATAATAGGGTCAGATGAAATAAACGCTGTTGTTTCTGCATTTTGGGGTGGGTAGCCCGCAGGCGTGTAACTCATGTAGTGTTACGCTCAGTCTGATTGGCCAATTAAGTAAAAGCTTTCCAGCCTATGGGGTTTGGATGTTGTTTCATCGTGGTGAGCATTGCCTGACGCAACGCTTGAGCAACTTGCTAGACAGCATTTTTTATAAACTTCTCCATTGCGTAATTAACAAAAATCTCTCCCCTACGTTCCACCTGTTGTTCCCTAACTATCGAGAAGCCCATGTGCAAGAAAAATGGCTTTGCGGTAATACTTGCTTCGGTGTACAAGCGATTAATTCCTAATTCATGAGCTTTGGCCTCAATTGCAGAATAAATCTTACGCCCGATACCCATTCCCTGATAATTTTTATGGCAGTAAAAGCAGTCTATGTGTCCGCTAAAATCTAACTCGCCGAAACCTGCGATCGTACCTTCATCATCAGCAACGTAAGTGAATCGATTAGAACAGACCTTTGCCCAGTTCCTAAAATGAATATTCTCTGGCGCCCATGCCTTGACTTGATCAATTGAGTAGTCACGAATGTTAATTTCACGCACTGTCTCGTGGAACAACTGCGCTATTTGAACAGCATCTTGCTCATGAAACAATCGTATTTTCATTGGACGCTCCACTGGCTAACTATTTATTATGCTGCCCAGCACTCTATTCTTTCGTCAATTATTCATATTTTAATTATTTTGTCAATTCGTAAGTCCTATTAAAAACTGGACTATAGCAATCCTAAATAATTTATAAAATTAACTCATTAGGTTGGGTTGAGGCACGAAACCCAACAGAGGAAGGCAGTGCTTGGGTTTCGCTTACACTCAACCTACTAGCTTCGCAATAGATGGAGATTATGGGCAACTAAAAGCTTATATTCGGATGCTAGATTATTTGCACTTGCTGACCCTAGAATATTTGCAGATGAGATTGTAGAATTACTTAAAATTCAACCTCTTCTCGCTCATTTCCCGTAGAACTCGTGTTATCCAAACCTTTTGCAGCCCAACACATTGTTTCAATGTGCCTAGCTAAACTAGCTACAGTTGGAGATTCAAACAAGTTGCGTACAGACAACTCTATTTGGAAAGCGTCGCGGATGCGGGAAATTAACTGTGTTGCTAGTAGAGAATGACCGCCCAATTCAAAGAAATTGTCCCGAACACCTATCTGCTGTTTCCCCAAAACCTTAGCCCAAATTTCTACTAGCACTTCCTCAACGCGATCGCGTGGTGCGACATAATCTTCTTTCATCTCAAAATTGAGCGTATCTACCGCAGGTAAGGCACGGCGATCCACTTTGCCATTTGGTGTCAGTGGTAGGGATTCTAGTACAACATACGCTGAAGGCACCATGTATTCTGGTAACTTTTCTTTGAGAAATTGCCGCATCATGCTAGTTGGTGTCTGTTGCTGGTCGGGAACAATATAAGCTATCAAGTGTTTATCACCAGGTATTTCTTCTCGGATAATTACTACTGTCTCCCTCACTGCTGGATGCTGATTTAGTATGGCTTCAATTTCTCCCAACTCAATGCGAAAGCCGCGAATTTTTACCTGATTATCAATACGACCTAAAAACTCAATGTTGCAGTCTGGTAAATAACGGGCTAAGTCACCCGTTTTATAAAGCCGCGATTCTGACTTATTATTAAAAGGATTATAAATGAAGCGTTCAGCAGTTATATCAGGGCGGTTAGTATATTCTCGCGCCAGACCATCACCACCAATATATAATTCGCCAACAATGCCAATAGGTACAGGTTGTAAATCGGCATCTAATAGATAAATTTGTGTGTTCGCAATCGGGCGACCGATGGGAATAGATGTGGCTGATTCTGGTACGTCCTGCACACAGTAATAAGAAGAAAATGTTGTACCTTCTGTTGGCCCATATACATGAATTAACTGCTTAGGCGCTCCTTGTTTAAGCACCTTTTTAACCCACCGAGCATCAACAGCCTCACCTCCAAATAGTAAGTAGCGCAAGGAGGAGAAAGCTTGCGGAACATCTCTAGCAATCTGTTGGAATAAGGCTGTAGTCAAAAACAAAACGCTGATGCCTTTCTGCCTCAATTGTAAGGCAAATTCGTGGGGAGAAAGGGTGACATCTCTACTAATTCCCACAAGTTGAGCGCCGTTAAGTAACGCTCCCCAAATCTCGAATGTTGCTGCATCGAAAGAAGTATTTGAAGCTTGGGCAATTTTATCATTAGGTGATAATTTTATATAATTTGTGTTGCATACCAAGCGATTTACAGCTTTATGAGTAACAGCAACTCCCTTCGGTTTACCTGTAGATCCAGAAGTGTAAATTACATAAGCTAAGCTGTCGCTTGTTACGTCGCTGTGCGGATTTTCTTCGCTTTCTTGGGCAATGGTTTGCCAATCCTTATCGAGGTATACAACTGGGTTGGGGAAGTTGCCAAAATTATCAACTAATTTCTCCTGTGTCAGCAATACTGAAACTTGAGAATCATCAAGCATGAAATTTAAGCGATCGCGTGGATAATTAGAATCTAAAGGTACATAAGCTCCCCCTGCTTTCAGGATACCCAGCAACCCCACAATCATGTCTATAGAACGCTCTACACAGATACCAACTAAAACTTCCGAAGCCACCCCCATTTTTTGTAAGTGGTGCGCTAGTTGGTTGCTGCGTATATTTAGCTCTTTGTATGTGAGTTGCGTGTCTTCAAAGATTACTGCTATAGCATCAGGATTCTGCTCTACTTGATTTTCAAACAACTGATATATACATTTACTATGAGGATAATCTGCCGCAGTTTCATTACATTCAATTAATAATTTATGTAGCTCAGCTTGGCTCAATAGCGGCAAATTTGAAATTCGTTCTTCTGGATTATAAATAATGCCTTCCAGCAACATTTTAAAATGTCCCAGCATTCGGGTAATGGTGGCTTCATCAAATAAATCTGTGTTGTACACTACTACACCTCTGATCCCCTCCGAATCCTCCCATTTCCCGCCCCATAAACTTCGGAAATCCTCCGAACACTTCCACAGGTGTAACTCCAAATCAAAGCGGGTTGTTTTAAAGTCAATATCCATAAAACTAGGTATTAAACCAGGCAAGTCTAGCGCCGACATTGGCGCATTCTCGAAACCAAACACTACTTGAAAGAGCGGATGACGATTTAAGTTTCGCTCTGGATGCAGTTCCTCAACTAGCTTTTCAAAAGGCAAATCTTGGTGACTGTATGCGCCTAGCGTTACCTGCCGTACTCTGTTTAAAACTTCTCGAAAAATTGGGTTTCCAGATAAATCGGTGCGTAGCACTAAACTATTGACAAAAAAGCCAATTAATTTTTCGATTTCGCTGCGGTTGCGGTTAGCGATTGGCGAACCCACTGCAATATCTTCTTGATGAGTGTAGCGGTAGAGCAACGTTTGAAATGCTGCCAGTAAAGTCATAAATAAGGTGGCACCTTCTTGCTGGGAAAGCGTCTGGAGAGCATCGCTTAGCTTTTTCGATAACTCTAAAGTTTGGGTTGCTCCGCCATAAGTTGCAAAAGCTGGTTTCGGTCGGTCAACGGGCAAATTTAGCACAGGAATACCGTTTAATTGTTGCCGCCAATAAGCTAACTGGGTTTCTAACACTTCTCCTTGCAACCATTCGCGTTGCCATTCGGCAAAGTCGGGGTACTGAAGAGGTAGTTCTGGCAAGGGTGTAGAGACGTATGTAACGTTTGTAAAAGCTGTGTATAGCGTCCCCAATTCCCGAATTAGTACGCCGATAGACCAATCATCACAAATAATGTGGTGCATATTTAGTAATAAAATATGCTCTGTCTCGGAAAGCTGAAACAGCATTATTCGCAACAATGGGCCAGAGGACAAATCGAAAGGACGCTCGAATTCTGCTGCTAACAACTGCTGTGCTTGGAGTTCGCGATCGCATTCTGGGAACTGTCGCAGGTCTACTACGGACAAAGGTATGCTTAAGTTGGGCGCGATCGCTTGCACGGGTTGCCCGTCTAACACCTTAAATGTTGTGCGTAAAGCTTCGTGGCGACGCACGATTTCGCTAAATGTCTGCTCTAAGGCTGCTAAATTCAGTGAACCTGTTAAACGTATTACTGTCGGTACATTATAGATGGCATTGCCAGATATTAACTGGTCAAGGAACCACAACCGCTGTTGGGCAAAAGATGTAGGAAAGACGAAGACTTCTTGTTCAGACATATCGATTTTTTCTGGTAAGTAGGACAAGCGGGAGACCCTATCGCAGGGAGATGCCTGCGCTACAAATGAAAAACATTTTACAACTCGTTTAGGACTACTATATAACTCTTATGAATCAAAAATTTGGGATTACTGCTTTAATTGCTTTTATTAATTCCCTCAGTTTAACAATTTTACTCCCGATAATTTATCTTTATGGCAAACAATTTGGACTAAACGATTTTCAAACTAGCTTCTTATTCTCGATTTACTCTTTAGCGCAATTTTTTGCCACTCCTGTAATTGGTAAACTTTCCGATCGCTTTGGACGAAAGCCGTTACTAATTATCAGTTTAGCGGGGACAGTAATCGCCAATTTTATCGCGGGAAACGCTACAACAGCAATCGTTCTATTTTTAGCTCGATTTCTGGATGGAATTACTGGGGGTAATAATTCAGTAGCCCAGGCGATTATTTCTGATATAACTACCCCAGAAAATCGCGCTAAAGGTTTTGGAATTTTGGGGGCAGCTTTTGGTTTAGGTTTTATATTGGGGCCAGCGATTAGTTTACTAGCGCAGGAAATTTCTTTAGGAGCTTCTTTTTTTTTTTCGAGCGCGATCGCGTTGGCGGCTTTGTTAATTACTATCTTTTTTCTACCTGAAACCATCCAAACTAAGGCTGAGCGAGGACACAACATTTTTGACTTAGGCTTAGGAAATTTAATTAAAGGTCTTGCTACTCCCAAAATCGGGATTCTTTTAATTATCAATTTCTTTATTGGCACCACTTTCACAATTTTTACCTATGCTTTTCAACCCTACTTCATTAATGTACTGGGTCAAAACAGTAAGTCTTTGACGCTGATGTTTCTACTGTTTGGGGTACTGAGTGTCATTATGCAAACATTGGGGATATCGATTTTAACTAGAAGATTTGAGCTAGTTAATATCTTATTTTTAGCTTTATTTGTTCGCAGTTTATCGTTTAGTTTAATGCCAATCATGCCAAACATTATTTATTTTGTGTCAATAACTATACTTTTTTCGATTCTCAATTCTTTAGTTCAGCCGATAATTAATACTTTGATTTCCTTAAATTCTAAGCCAGAGGAGCAAGGAACGGCAATGGGTCTTAATTCCTCTTATTTAAGCATTTCCAACGCCTTTGGCCCTGTAATTGCTGGAATGGTGATTAATCAATCTAATCCAACTACCTATGGTTATCCATTATATTTAGCTGGAACGCTAACATTTTTTGTATTTTTATTAGCAGTATTTACTCGCAAAAGATACGCGCCCAGAGTGAAGCCATCAACAGTGTAGCAATTCAAGGTTGGGTGCTATACATCTGTAGGGACATGGCATTGCCATGTCCCTAGCAACAACGTCAGAACTGCGATATATTCCACCCAACTGAGAAACGCTATAGATTAACTGGAAACTTTACAAATGAGCGCTGAAATTTAAAACTGGCGTGACCAATCTTTAGGCCAGCGTTCAACAACAACTTTAGTTTGCGTGAAAAATTCTACGGCGTGTCTACCTTGACCGTGTAAGTCACCGTAGAAGCTATCTTTCCAACCACTAAAAGGAAAGAATGCCATCGGTGCTGCTACACCAATATTAATGCCAATATTACCTGCTTCAGCTTCATAACGAAACTTCCGCGCTGCTGCACCACTGTTGGTAAATAAACAAGCCATATTTCCCCATTGACCACTGTTAACCAATGCGATCGCATCCTCAATTGTATCCAAGTGCATCAACCCTAATACTGGACCAAAAACTTCTGTACGCGCTAGTTCACTATTCGGGTTGACATTTTGCAGAATCGTTGGCCGAATAAAATTACCCTGTTCATAACCAGAAATTTTCGGGTTGCGTCCGTCTACTAATACAGTCGCACCTTCATTTGCTCCCTGTTGAATTAACCCTTCAATTCGGTCGCGACTTTGAGAGGTAATTACTGGCCCCATTTGCACTTTTTCATCCAAACCATAGCCTACCATTCTGGTTTGTGCAGAGTTAGCGATCGCTTCTGTAAAAGTGTGACGCGCTTCTCCCACCGTCACTGCTAAAGAAGCTGCTAAACAACGTTGTCCCGCACACCCAAAGGCACTATCTGCGGTGATGCGGGTAGTCATTTCCATGTCTGCATCTGGCAAAACAATAATCGGATTTTTCGCCCCTCCCTGACATTGCACCCGCTTACCAAATGCAGCAGCACGACTGTAAACATACTGTGCTACTGGTGAGGAACCAACAAAGCTGATGGCGCGAATAGTTCGATGTTCCAAAATTGCATCCACGGCTTCTTTTGCACCATTTACCAGGTTAATTACACCTTTCGGTAAACCTGTCTTTTCTAACAATTCAAACACCTTTTGCATCGTTAACGGCACCCTTTCTGAGGGTTTGACAATGCAAGTATTGCCGCAAGCGATCGCGTAAGGCAGAAACCAAAAAGGAATCATCCCCGGAAAATTAAAAGGTGCAATTATCGCTACAACTCCCACAGGTTGACGAATCATTATTTCATCAATTCCACGGGCAATATCTTCCAAATTGTAACCCTGGATTAGCATGGGAATTCCACAGGCAACTTCTACATTTTCTATCGCCCGTTGCATTTCCCCGCGTGACTCTGCTAAGGTTTTCCCGCATTCCAAAGTAATTGTCCGGGCTAACTCGTCAAGGTGTTCTTCTAATAAGAATTTGAGTTTGAATAAGTATTGCACTCTTTCGGTGGGTGGAGTGCGCCGCCAACTATGATAAGCCGTTGCTGCTGCTGTTGCTGCTGCGTTTACATCACTCTGGGGCGACAAAGGAACCTTCGTCAGCACTTCGGCGGTAGCAGGGTTCACCACATTCAAAAATTCGGTGGCGTGGGAAGCACACCACTCCCCATTAATATAGTTGGGTAAGGGATTGGGTGCGATCGCGGCGGATTCCATAGAAATTTTAGTAAGCGACACTATAAAAACTAATTCTAATTTTCCCCTTTAAAGGACGCGATCGCTTAGATTAAGCATATATATCTCATTGCATCACTGCACTACCCTCTACCTCTGCAAGGGTAAAGCATAAAATCCTAAGTGATTAGCAATAGGACGCTCGCGCATAGGTAGTTTAGTATGAATCGGAGCATTTAATAAACTTGCTCCCGAAGGAGTTGCCATCACCAGAGTTGTTGAACCGCCACCATCAAGGTTAAGTGCAGCATATGCCCCTAACTCCATAACAATCTTTGTCAGTTCAGCTATTGTCACCCCTTCGCTATAAAGCGGCTGCTTGCCATCTACAGCAATTAGCCAGAGTTTGTCACCTTTTTTATTCGTAGCCACTACAACACGCGGGTATGGCTTATTATTATTGCCATTAAAATTTTTGCTTACACGATTACCCCCTGCAACCAGAACCTCATTCCCCCCAACCGCAGCAAACGTATCTTTAGGGCAAGATCCACTGTCAAAAATTTGGGACATATTGCTTGACAAAAAGCACACCACAGGCCATTTTGACTCAAATTTAGAATAAATACGTCCATTTGCGATCGCTTGTCCCACTACGTTAACGCGATCTCCACTGTGGGGATAATAATCCCAAGGAGTTTGTTCGCGAAAAAGATAGAAGAAGCTACCATTGATCGCCAATTGCAGTTTAAATTCATTGAGAAATTCTGATGTAGTCCGCGCATTAATTTCTGTATCATCTGGTGTTAGCATTCCCGGAGTAACTAACACTTTGACTCCTGGTGTTGTCAAGTCAACAGTGACAATATGGATCATCAGCGGCCTTGGTGTTGAACGGACATCGCGCCTGTAAAATATACCTTGAAACAATGCTTGCCCTTTATTCATCTGGGGCGGGCGTAAAAAATGCAGCCTACCGTAGAGTATCAATGGTAATATCAATAACCCAGTTCCAGCAAATAGCAAAAATCGATTTAGATAAATCTGGCGTTGAGCAGGCATCCCTTTATCCAGAAACGATAATAAAAACCTTATTATAGCAAGCTAATTAGTTTTCACTCTTAAAAATTGTGCTTAAAAATCATTAATATACCAATTTTTAAGTAAACAAAGTTTTCCTTTTTACTCTTCCTTCCCGCCCTTTGCGCCTTCGGGGTTCATAAGCCTTTCTAAATATAAATAGTATTAATATATAATCTTATATTGAAGAATTCCATATTTATTCCAAACGTTTTTATATACTGAGTATGACCAATCAAAACCCTGCTAATACCAATAAAAATTTACAAAACCGCTCTTTCAAAGGACAAAATCTCTACAATGCAGACTTCAGCGGTTGCGATATTCGCGGTTGTGATTTTAGCAATGCTCTATTACAGGGAGCCAATTTTGAGCGAGTTATAGCTGGTCAATCTCCTAAAAAATTAATCATTTTAATTATATTTGCAGTAGTAGTAGCGACCTGTGTGACGGATGCGATCGCTCGAATGATATTTGGCGTTCTCGGCCGGACTGCACAAGAACCTGGTTGGGCTTATATATTAGCTTTATATACTAGCTTAGGTATTCCTACCGCTGCTTCAGGAACGAGAGCGATCGCAGGACGCATCGCAACGACAATCTCAGCAACAGCGTCAGGAGCTTTGCTGGGTTTCTTCTATGCCGGAACTACCACAGGCAATAATCCGCAAATAGCGATTTTCGGTGCAGTGATAGGAGGCGTAGCGATGGCTTATGCTAGTTTCAAAATTAGAAGTTCATTAGTAGCGATCGCGGTTACAATTGCCGAAGCAGTTGCAGGATATGGGTTTGCATTCTTAGTTGGAACAAATGCGATCGCGTTTTTAAGTACACATAATCCTATTTTGGGAGTCATTTGGAGCCTTCTATCACTAATTTCGATTTTGTTAGTAATGAATTCCCTAACTTTAGCTATTAAAAAAATTAAAAGTGCTTCAGAGACATCTTTCAGAGGTGCTGACTTAACAAATGCTAAATTTGATGGTGCCAGACTTTTAAACACAGATTTTTCTGGTGCAATAGGTTATCCAAATAACTAGGTACACATAATTAATTCATTCATAAAGAAAAATTTTAGGTTGGGTTGAGGTAACGAAACCCAACGCTAATATTAATTTTTTTGGTTTCTAAACCCGCCTTGCGGGTTCAAAAGTCCGCATAGGCGGACTTTGTTTGTGTAGCCGCGATTTCTAATCGCCAGGTATATTTGCTATTTTACACAAACCCTAGTACCCTAAGTTGGTCTATTTTTTTAGAAAGCATTTCTAGAAGCGGTTGCTGACTACTGTTAATAAAAAAGTGGTCGCCGGGAAGCATTTCTAGGGAAAATAAAGAACTTGTTTGCACACTTCAGCTTTCAATCATTTCTGGTGTCTCTCCTGAATCTTCTATTCCACCAAAGGCAGAGATAGAACAATCAAGGGGAGGTTCAGTTAGGTAAGTATATGTTCCACAGATTGAAAAATCTGCTCGCAAGATGGGCATTAACAGTTGCATCAATTCATAATGTTCTAGCACCTGTTTGGGTGTACCATTCAATTGACGTAGCTCTGACAAAAATTCAGGCTCTGGTAGCGTATGAATTAAAGGATTTCGATCGGGTATCTGAGGCGCACGGCGACCCGAAATGAAGAGATGATTTGGGGTTGGTGCTTGCTGGGCGCGGAGTTTACGAGCCAGTTCAAACCCGATCAGCGCACCCATACTGTGACCGAAAAAAGCGAAGGTGCTGATTTTCTACCTGCGTTGATTTCTTTGAACTTCTCAAACGCAATTGAGTAAGGCTTCAAAGAATCGAAGTAGACGCTTTTGTGCTGGGGTTGAGGTTTACTAGCTGATTGACTGACAAATCTCGGATGTGTAGGCTGGGGTGCGTGGCGTTTAAGTTTACAAAACCCAGCACTGGTGCAGTTCGTTGGCTTTCGCTTACGCTCTACCCAACCTATTTTAGAAAAATATTTGCAAATGAATTTGTTAAATGCTTGGTGGCAGTGACTTTCAGCGTTTGAGGCTCTAAACATCCCTTCGGGTAGGCTAAAGCGTGCTAGGAAAATTTTCGATTTGTATCACCTGCGCCAGAATCTCTAAAAAGTTGGGGTTATGAAAACGGTTAAAGCAAGCTGAACAGCGGACACCACGTTATGCGATCGCTTTGACAAGCTCACTTAACCAATAACACCTTGCTCTCGTAACCTGGATCTGGAAGACACAGGGTATCCGCGCCCGATAAATTATATACAAGTGTGCATTGTAAGTAATACCATTCCTAAATCATGGCTATAATCGCTCAATAGCTGCAATATAATTACGAATTACTCAATATCAATGCCTTACCCTACTCTTCCTTCCAGTATCCGCGAAATCTTGCTTGAAGTGTTGTCTACACTACCTCTGCAATTGTGCATTGATTGCTGGGGTACAGAGCAACTATCATCCACAAGCACTAATAACCATCTTTCTAAATTCACATTGCAGATTCATCATCCCGGAGTAATCAGGATTCTCATTCTCACTCAAGATATTTTGGTGTTAGGTGAAGCCTATCTTCAGGGCTTTGTGGACTTTTCAGGTGACATCAACGACCTACTACGATTAGGGAATATTTCCTACTCCCACATCAAACGCAGCAAATTAATCAAGTCTTGGACTGAAGCCCTGACTTTACCCCAGTTATCTGTATCGCTTCAAGAAAATTCACCTTGGCAAAAACTTAAATTTGGCACTAAGGAACGTGACCAAGCAGTTATTCAACATCACTATGATGTTGGCAATGATTTTTACCGCCTTTGGCTCGATCCTTTGCTTATTTACTCATGTGCTTATTTTGAAAGCGAACAGATGAGCCTCAAAGAAGCTCAGGAAGCTAAACTTGATAGAATTTGTCGTAAGCTGCGGCTGAAATCAGGAGAGTATTTACTAGACATTGGCTGTGGCTGGGGTGCTTTGCTACGCTGGGCTATAAGCCATTACGGAGTGAAAGGTTATGGCATTACTTTGAGCAAAGAACAACTGGACTTTAATCAGAAAATAATTCAAAAAGAAGGTTTAGGCGAACAGATGCAAGTTGAGCTTTTAGACTATCGAGACTTACCCAAGCAGCCAACTTTCGACAAAATTGTTTCTATTGGTATGGTTGAACACGTAGGAGTTAATAACTATCCAATATATTTTCAGAATACTTTATCTGCTTTGAAGCCTGGAGGTTTGTTTCTCAACCACGGCATGACTGCGATGGAACAATCGGACGGTTCTAGTCTTAACGATCGTTTTATTGCGCGTTACATTTTTCCGGATGGAAAATTGTCCAATCTGTCTACCAATTTAGGTGCCGCAGAGGAGACGGGATGGGAAATCGTCGATGTTGAAACTTGGCGATCGCACTACGGCAAAACTTTCAGATGTTGGGCTGCTAACCTAGAGGTAGCGATGGAGCAAGCGATCGCTTTAATCGGAGAACCGAAAGCGCGATTATGGCGGCTTTATCTGACTGGTTTTGCCCAATCCTTTGAACAGAACTATCTGGCAGTCTATCAAATGTTACTGCGACGGCAGGCTGATAAAGAATGGAATCTGCCTCTTACTCGTAAGGATTGGTTATGTTGAGTGCTTTGATAAAGCTACGGGGTTGCATCTAACCTAAATATTGATTAATTTAAGTTTCTATAAATTTAAGATTATGCTTACCATTCCTGGCTACAAAGATTTAATCAAAATTCACGAAAGTTTAAAAACAGTTGTATACCGGGGATATAGCGATCACGATCGACAACCGATTATCGCTAAATTTCTTCGGAAAGAGTATCCCGATTTAACGGATGTTGCCAAATTCACACATCAATATGAAATCACAAAAAATCTGAATTTACCAGGAATAGTTAAACCAATAAAATTACAAAAGCACAAAAATTTTTTGGTTTTAATATTTCAAGATTTTGGCGGAGAAAGCCTAAAAGATAATATTACATCTCAGAGGATAGAATTACTGGATTTCCTGCAAATAGCTATTCAACTCTCAGAAACGATTGGCCAAATCCATAAACATAAAATTATCCACAAAGATATTAAACCTCAAAATATTATCATTAACCCTGAAACTGGTCTAGTAAAAATTACTGACTTTAGCATTTCATCCCTATTGTCTGTCGAGAACCAAACAATTAGTAATCCCAATTTGCTCGAAGGCACTCTTGCCTATATGTCACCAGAGCAAACTGGGAGAATGAATCGCTCAATTGATTACCGCACAGACTTTTATTCTTTAGGTGTCACCTTTTATGAAATGCTGACGGGTCAGTTACCTTTCCAATCTAGCGACCCGATGGAATTGATCCACTGCCACATTGCTAAACAACCAGAAATACCCCATGCTCTGAATCAAGACATTCCGCAAGCACTATCAGCGCTGGTAATGAAGCTATTATCTAAAACTGCTGAAGACCGCTATCAAAGTGCTTTTGGAATCAAAGCTGACCTGGAATGTTGTCTAAATCAGCTAAATAATAGTGGAAGAATTGAAAATTTTTCACTAAGTAAATATGATATTTCAGATAAATTTCAAGTTTCCCAAAAACTCTACGGACGGGAAGCTGAAATTGCGGTGCTAATGAATGCTTTTGAAAGAGTTAGTTTAGGCACAACTGAAATTGTGCTAGTTTCCGGTTTTTCTGGTATTGGTAAATCCGCTTTGGTGAATGAAATTCATAAACCAATCGTGCGACAAAGAGGTTACTTTATTAGTGGCAAATTTGACCAGTTTAAGCGAAACGTTCCTTATGATTCTTTAATTCAAGCTTTCCAGAAATTAATGAGGCAGCTCTTAACAGAAACTGAGGAACAGATATTTGTCTGGAAAAGGAAACTTTTAACAGCTCTCAGCTCCAACGGACAGGTAATCATTGAAGTCATTCCCGAAGTGGAACTTATTATTGGCAAACAGCCTCCTGTTCCCGAACTAGAACCCGCAGAATCACGGAATCGATTTAACTTAGTTTTTCAAAAATTTATTAGTGTCTTTACCACTAAAGAACATCCGCTAGTTCTATTTCTGGATGATTTACAATGGACTGATTCTGCTTCTTTGAAATTGCTTCAGCTACTGATGACTACTCCGAATAGCCAATATCTATTAATGATTGGTGCTTATCGAGATAATGAAGTCAATGCAACTCATCCTTTGATGCTGGCTTTGAATGAAATCAAGGCTTACGGAACTGTTATAAATAATATTGCCCTTGAACCTTTAATTATAAAATATGTCAATCAATTAGTTGCTGATACTCTTCATTGCCCAATAGAAAAAACACCACTTTTAGCAGAATTAATATTTCATAAAACTCACGGTAATCCCTTTTTCTTAACCCAGTTTTTAAAGTCGCTCTATGAAGAAAACTTAGTAACTTTTAGCTCAGAGAGTAGTTGTTGGCAGTGGAATCTAGAGCAGATTCAGACAATGCAGATCACAGATAATGTGGTCGAATTAATGGTTAAGAAAATTCAAAAACTTGACCCGAATACACAAAATGTGATGAAGCTGGCAGCTTGTATCGGTAATGAGTTTAATTTAAAAATACTTTCTATTGTCAATGAAAAGCCACAGATAGAAACCTCCGATACTCTCGAAGAAGCGGTAAAAGAAGGACTAATTTTACCAATAGGTGATGCTTATAAATATATTCAATCTTATGTAGATGATGCTGATGGTACTAATACTAATCAGGAGATAGTAGTTTCCTACAGATTTTTACACGATCGTGTACAGCAAGCCGTTTATTCTTTAATACCAGAAGCAGATAAACAACAGGTTCATCTCAAAGTTGGACAGTTGATTATTATAAATGCTAGTGCTTCAGAGTTAGACGACAAAATTTTTGATATTGTTAATCAATTAAATCTGGGTAAGAACTTAATTGCTTCTCAAGAAGAAAAATATTTTTTAGCTAAATTAAATCTCACTGCTGGTACTAAAGCAAAATTATCTAGTGCATTTGAACCAGCTTTGAAATACATTACTGCTGGTATGGAGCTGCTAGTAGAACATAGCTGGGAAACCCAATATGAGCTGGCTCTATCTCTCCACATGGAGCGTGCCGACTGTGAATATCTGAATGGAAATATTGAAGATTCTGAGAAGTTTTTTGAAGTAATTCTAAATAAAGCAACGTCAAAAATAGAAAAAGCTAACGTATATATTAGTAAAGTTATTATTAAAACTGCGCTGGTAAAGCCGCAAGAAGCTGTTAAAATTAGCAAAGAAGGTTTGAGACTATTTGGCATTGACATTCCCGATGATGAAACAGAATTAAAAAGTTTAATAGATCGGGAAAACCAAATTTTAAAACTAAATATTGAAAACAAAAAAATTACAGAATTAATTAACGCCCCGGAGATGACTGAACCAGAGCAAATCATTTTAACAAAATTGCTCACAAACACGATTATGCCTGCTCGTTTTGTAAATAAAGATTTAGCGTATGCAGTAATCTTAAAAACCGTAAATATATCTTTAACCTATGGCAATTCAAATGTAACATCTTTTGCCTATATGTCTTATGGATTAGCACTGGCAGGGATTGATGAATTTGAAACTGCTTATGAATTTGGCTCTCTAGCTTTAAAGCTTAACGATAAGTTTAATAACTTAGCTTTGAAGCCACGGCTTTATTCAGTATTTAGTAACTATATTAATCATTGGAAAAATCATTTAAAAACTGATTATAAATATCTGAAGTATGGGTTTGAGACTGCAATTGAAGTAGGCGATTTTCAATGGGCTACTTATCTGGTTTTTTACTTAGTAGTAAAGCTTTTCATGAAAGGAGACGCTTTAGATAGTTTATATCAAGAATATCAAAAATATAATGAATTCTTAAAGCAGAAATCTGGAGCTTTTTATGATTTTTTGAAGTTGACACAAGAAATTATATGTATATTACAGGGTGAGACGATAGAGGATGAGAGTTTTGAACGCGAGAAGCATATAAACGAAATAAAAAAGCTTGCCGGAATTCAGATTACTTATTGTATTTTTGAGTCCCAGAGACTTTATCTATCTGAAAATTATGCCGATGCCGTGGTAATGGCAAGAGAAGCTGAAAAATTGGTGCCAACTGTATTTGCATCAATTTTAGTGCCAGAACATTATTTTTACTACACTTTAATTCAAGCAAATCTCTATCCGGCTTTGTCGGATACGGAGAAAGAGCCAGCAATGGAAAATATGTTGGCTAATACAGAAACGATGAGAAAGTGGGCTGAGTCGTGTCCGCAAAATTTTCTTCATAAATACTTACTGATGTCAGCTGAGTTGGCTCGAATTACTGACAAACCTCAAGAGGCTATGAATTTATATGAAAGGGCAATCAAATCAGCACAAGAAAATGACTACATTCAAAATGAAGCTATTGCTAATGAATTAGCGGCGAAGTTCTATTTGGCGAAAGGATTTGATTTGATTGCCAAAGCCTACTTTACAGAAACACGTTATGGATATCTAAAATGGGGCGCGAGCGCTAAAGCAAAAGCTTTAGAAGAAAAATATTCCCAGTTCTATTCTGCCACTTCTATAACAAACACCAAAGAAGCTAAAACTAGCAGTGTAGCCTCTACTAGCGGGGAAGCGGGAGCGTTAGATTTAACAACGATTGTTAAAGCTTCTCAAGCCTTGGCTGGTGAGATTGTTCTGAGCAAGTTGCTAGAAAAATTAATGAAAATTGTCATAGAAAATGCAGGAGCGCAGAAAGGCTTTCTCATTTTAGAAGAATCTGGCAATTTAGTTATTGCTGCTGAAGGAGCAGTTGATCAAAGTGAGATAAGTGTTCTGCAATATACTCCCATACAATCTAGCCAAAAAGTTTCAACCGCGATTGCTAATTATGTCAAGAGAACCAAAGAAAATTTGGTTTTAAACGATGCCGTTAACGAAGGTTTATTTAAGTCAGATATTTATGTATTACAACATCAACCTAAATCTATATTATGTACTCCGATTATTAAACAAACGCAACTGCTCGGTCTGCTTTATCTAGAAAACAATTTAACGACAAATGCCTTCACTCCAAAAAGGCTGGAAGTTTTAGAAATTTTGTCTTCTCAAATCGCGATTTCTCTGGAAAATGCTAAATTATATGATGAGATGACTGCATTAAATGCGGATCTCAAGCAAGAAATCAGCGAACGCAAGCAAGCAGAAGCGCAGTTAAGCGATAGCGAAGAACGGTTTCGGATTATTGCCGAAACAACTCCAATCCCGTTAATCATCACCCGCATAACCGATGGTTTAGTTCTTTATGCAAACGATGTTTGTAGTTCCAGTTTGGGTGTATCAACTAAAGAGTTAATTGGTCGCAAGGCTCCCGACTTTCAATACTACCCCACCGAGCGACAAAAAATTGTAAAAATACTTGCTCAGAATGGCTACGTTCACAACTACGAATTACTGGCAAAGAAGCTAGACGGAACGCTGTTTTGGATTAATCTATCTATTCAGCCAATTACATTTAATGGCGAACGAGCGATGCTCAGTGCGTTCTTTGACATTAACGATCGCAAGCGGATGGAAGAGCTTAAAGACGAATTTTTAGCTAACACTTCTCATGAACTCCGCACCCCACTTAATGGCATTATTGGTATTGCCGAGTCTTTGATTGATGGTGCAACTGGAAAACTACCTGAAAAAACCATTTCCAATCTAGCAATGGTGGTATCGAGTGGGAGAAGATTGTCTAATTTAGTCAACGACATCCTCGATTTTGCCAAACTGAAACACGGGAATTTAGCGCTGCAAATCAAGCCAGTAGCAATGCACGCGATCGCTAACGTCGTGCTAAGCCTCAGCCAACCTCTCATCGGCACAAAACCTTTGCAACTGCGAAACTCAATCGATTCCTTAACTCCCCCCGTTGATGCTGATGAAGATCGCTTGCAACAGATACTCTCCAACTTGGTTGGAAATGCGATTAAATTTACAGATACTGGTGTAGTCGAAGTGTCGGCTAAGTTAATAGAATCTAGCAT
This sequence comes from Trichocoleus sp. FACHB-40, assembly GCF_014695915.1. GTDB lineage: Bacteria > Cyanobacteriota > Cyanobacteriia > Cyanobacteriales > FACHB-T130 > Funiculus > Funiculus sociatus. Next base: position 40,218 of record NZ_JACJPF010000087.1, on the reverse strand, counting down.
AGAAAGTGAAGAGTTAAATCTAAACTTTTCAGCTCAAAAATCTCTTACCCCTTGCTTAGAGATTTCAGTGTCTGATACTGGCATTGGTATCCCCGCAGATTCATTAGACAGAATTTTTGAATCTTTTGAACAAGCTGATGGCACAACCGCCAGAGTTTACGGAGGAACTGGCCTTGGTCTTGCCATCACTAAACAACTGGTAGAATTGCACGGCAGTAAAATTTGCGTTGAGTCCACCGTTGGTAAAGGCTCCCGCTTTAGCTTTACTCTGCCACTTTCACGAAATGTAGAGATACCAACAACATCCTTACATAAAACTCCCTCCCTCACAAAATTTAAAGAGTTACCGGAAATCTCCAATTCAAAACTTAATATTCAAGACAATACCCCCCAGCAAGATTTAACAGAAATCAAGGCTAATGAAGGCAACTTTAAAATATTAATAGTAGATGATGAGCCAATCAATATACAAGTTTTAGTTAACTACCTTTCCGAGCAAAACTACACAATTAGCCAAGCCTCAAACGGCATTGAAGCATTATCAATAATTGAGAACGGCTTAAGGCCCGACATGATATTACTAGATGTAATGATGCCGCGAATGACAGGCTATGAAGTTTGTCAAAAAATCCGCGAACAGTTTTCACCATCAGAACTGCCTATATTAATGTTGACCGCTAAAAATCAAGTATCAGATTTAGTAGAAGGATTCAACTCAGGGGCTAATGATTATTTAACTAAACCTATTTCAAAAAATGAACTATTGGCGCGAATTAACATTCATCTTCAACTGGCTAATTTGGAGGCACTGCAACAATCTGAAGAGAGAGAACGGGAGAAAGCGGAACAGTTGGAACTTACGTTACGGGAATTACAACGCACTCAATCTCAACTGATTCAAGCAGAAAAAATGTCTGCTCTTGGGCAACTGGTAGCAGGAGTAGCTCACGAAATTAACAATCCTGTAAACTTCATTTACGGAAATCTCAGCCATGCAAATAGCTATGCTCAAGACTTGCTCAAACTCTTGGGATTGTATCAGCAACATTATCCCAATCCCGTGCCTGAAATTGTTTCCGAGGTGGAGGAGATTGAGCTGGAATATCTGAAAGAAGATTTGCCAAAAATTATCAACTCGATGGAGATGGGAGCCGAGCGCATTAATCAGATTGTGCTATCTTTGCGAAATTTCTCCAGGCTAGATCAAGCCGAAATGAAGGCAGTTGATATTCATTCTGGGATTGATAGTAGTTTGGTTATTTTGCAAAGTCGCCTGAAAGAAAAACCCGGACAGCCTGAGATTCAAATTATCAAAGAGTATGGTGATTTGCCCCTTGTGTATTGCTACGCTGGACAATTAAACCAGGTATTTATGAATCTGCTTACTAATGCGATTGATGCTTTGGAAATGGTGGGTGAGGACTGGAAAATGAGCAATGGGGAATTTCCAATCCAAAATCAGGCGATGTTTTGGGAAAAACCGGAGGTTGGAGGAAGAACCAGTCATCCCCCAAATCCCTCATCAATCTCCCCTAAAATTGCTTCAAAATCAGGTGATGTTTTGGGAAGAATTAATTTCCCCCAAAATCGAGCCGAAATTCAAAATCGGGAGATTCGGATTTGTACCGAAGTTTTAGAAGGCGACCAAATAGCGATCCGTATTGCCGACAATGGGTTAGGAATTCCGCCGGAAGTACAGCAGCGAATATTTGACCCCTTCTTTACGACTAAACCTGTAGGGAAAGGTACAGGACTAGGCTTGTCTATCAGTTATCAAATTGTGGTGGACAAGCATGGCGGTCAAATAGAGTGTCTGTCCACACCAGGGAGAGGAACAGAGTTTATCATTATCGTTCCTATTCGACAAAACTGCCTTTAATAAAATGAATTCCTCACATTGGGGTAGGGGTTGAAAACTACTAATTTGTTTCTTCTTTTTGAATGCTTGTACTGCCAGCAATGCTAATACAGCAAGACTAGCGATCGCTTGTTTAGTCAGTTCAATTTTATCTTGCTTAAAGAAGCTACAACACCCGACCGAATTACAGACTAAAACCCTTTCTCATTTTGGCAGAATCTCTAAGTTGCCGTTGCATCAATTCAATGATGCCTTCATCTAAATCTTCAGCTAAATCGAAAACAACAATATTACAATCATCGCCTTTAGCATCTTTATATCTCCGTGTATCGAGATTATCAAAATATTTGACATTAACACCTTTACCTAACCCAATAATTAGGATTTTTATAATGCGGTGATCCTCAACTTTCAGCGTGGCTTCTGTTATAAACTGCTCAAAAGCAAGAGGATCGTCAAATTGTCCATCGGTGTAGATGATAAAGAAAGCTCCTTTTTCATTCCCGTCTTTAATGTCTTTAAGGGTAACTTTCTCCCGTCCATTGAGCCACATATCAAAACAGTGCCGGAGAGTAGGCACTACAAAACTATTAGCATCCGGGCGATTTTCCAAGAATATATCTTCCACATTGTCTACATCTGAAATCATATAGAAATTGCCTCTATATTTATTCAGATTAAACGTAGTTGCATAAACTTGTTCGCAAATTTTAACCTGCGCGTCGCTGCCATCATCTCTTTCTAAAATCGTTGCCACATGGCCTGTAATCAACTCTTCCAAAAGCTTCCAACGTGTCTTTTCACCTCCATCTTTTTTGAGAGTCGATGCACTCTGGTCAATTAACATGAATACATCTCTGTTATAAATTCGACTTAGTGGATCTGCCATCATGCCCTCCTGTAAAGCTTCTTCTTTTTCGTTAACCCAATTTAAAGTAAATACTTGCTCGTAAATCCGATTATTAACTTTCAGAAAATCATCATTATTTCTAGCCACTAATCCTGATATTAGCAAATCCCAATGCTTAGGATCGTTTTGTTCAAACCTAATTTTGTCTTTGTTTAGAATTTTTCTATAAAGACTCAAAGCTGCTAGCTTTTCTAGCTTCTGGCTAGAATCAACTCGGATAAACCAATTTTCAATTTCTTCTAGGTGCGATAATCTATAGAGTCTGTCTTGCCGCCTCCAATCTTTGATAACATTACTTATTACTAGCTTTTCAATGTACTCTTCTATATCAGTGCTGTCTTGTATTTTACGTCCCACGGCAACCAAGTGACAAAGAGCCTGAGTAAGAAATGGTTGCCCTCCCGTCCAATCTAAGATGTAGGAGAGAACTGTTTGCGGGTCGTCGGTAACGTCTTCGAGTCCTTGCCAAAGCGGGTTACAATTGCTTTCTTGTAGTCCTCCTAGTTCAATGCGCTCTCCCAAATTCAAAGCAACCTTATAATCAGTTACCAGGTCTGTAGGTCTGGCAACGCCAAGCAGAACAAACGCCAGTCTCCGGAGAGCAACTGGGCGATCGCTTTGGGAAAGAGACTTAATAAACCCGATAAAACTGTTCTGCTGTTTGTAACCAATTATGTTTTGAATTTCGTCAATAAAAATAATTAGCTTTTTGTCATCTTTCTTTTTGAGGATATGTTCAATTAGAAAATTTTTAAATCTTAGTTTTGGATCGAGGTCTGGGGTTTCATTCCAAGTAGCATTGAGTAATTTAACCCAATAGTTATCTGCGTCTATATCAGATATTTGGCGGCAGATTTGATTAAGAAGGCTGTAATAAAGCGTTTCGTCAGATTCAGCACTACTACTGAACTCTTGAAAGTCAAGTTGAATACAGATAAATTCCTCATCAGGCAACTGTCCAATTGTCTTTACCATCAAGCTAGTCTTCCCGGTTTGGCGGGGAGCTAGAATAAAACACATTCGACTGCTTACGCGATTTAGTTGGGTAAATTGACGCAGTTTCTCATCTGCATCTCTCTCCACATAAGTCTGTTCTGTTAGCGGGATACCACCTGCCTCAATCCGATAAAAGCTGTCTATTCCATTAATGCCCATTAGCCACCTAAAGATTGTTGGTAAAGTTTCAAATATGTCCATTATTAAAGTATTTTTGATATAGTTCAATAACCTTTACAGCATCCTCATCAATTTTAAGCAATCCTGCTTTGGTTAATTGATATTTAGCGAGGTCGTCATTACAGTTATCGCCCTTGAGAATCTTTTGAAAGCAATGGAAGAGGTTTTTATTATTTTCCAAAAGTTCTGATGCTCTAGATAAGTAATCCCAAAAAGGGCCATCTGTTTGAGTTGCTTTGTTTTCTAGTTGTGCAAAAGTCATTCCTTGACTAATTTGATAAAGTGCTTGATTGATTAAAGCCGGATGTCCTCCCGTCAGCTTCATCAGGAACTCAACTTCCGGTTTTGTTAAAGGCGTTGATAAGTTGTATTTTGTAGAAAGGTCTACTATTTGCTCTTGGCTAAATTCTTTTAACTCTACTACTGTGCCTACATTTTGAAGAACTGAGCCTCTGATTCCCAGGATAGAGTATGGTTCTGTAGAGTAGGCAATCACAATACTAGGCCAAATAATTGGGGCTTGACTTACGACTTTCATCCTTTTTTCATTCCAAGAACGCAGAAATTTTAGGAATGGGTCTTGAGTAGGTTTGCCTAAAACTTCATCTATGCCATCTATTAGTAAAGTTTTCGGCTGTTTTATGGGTGTAAAAATATGGTCGTGCAAATAGTTGGCACAGTTTAGTTGGGGGGTTAAATTTGCGTTCCAATGCTCTTTTAAATCGGGCAATTTTTTTAAATCATTGAGTCCGCGTCTTTGCAGTGCATCGCTAAAGGTTTTGATGAGCGCACTTGTGAACTGATACAAGAGTGTATCTAGGTCGTTGAATACATCTGTATAAAAATATTCGTCTCCTCCTAAATCTACAAAGCCAACTATATGATTTTGTTGCTTTTCTAAAAAGTATTGGATTCGCCGCAGTAGAGAGGATTTTCCCATCTGCTTAGGCGCTCTAATTCTGATAAAAGGTCTAGAGCCTTCTCTACTTGCACCGAGTTTCAAATTTTGGATACAAATTTCATCTGCTTCTCGTTTCAAATATAGTGGGGAATCAAGAGGGACAATTCCTGTCAGGGGAGCAATTTGCTTTGTTTCATCAACTTTTTTGTAATGACTGTATTCTAACCAAGTAATTTTATAGGGATTGTTACCTTTACCTTGACGCTCCATAGAAATGCGCCCGACTTCCTGAAGTCTTAGGAGTTTTCTTCGAGCTGTGGCAGTGGAACAATTAAGGGCATTTTTTTGACAAAGTTGGGCAAAGTCATTTTGACTTAGATAGGCGCTTCCTTTACCATCTATTAATTCATTTTCCAAAATTTTCCAATATTCTTCTTCTTCAACAGTTAAGGGTTTTATGGCTTTCGGGGTGGGCATAAGCTTTGAGCGGATTCACTTAAACTATTGTAAATGGCTTAAATTCAAAATTTTTATGCTAATGCTTCACGTAATGCTTCAGGTTTTGAAGATTATGCTTTATTAATGCCTTTGATTGCTTCAATGATTGCTTTAATGCGTCGCCAAAATGAAGTAATGAACTAAGGTAATTTTCCCGGATTTTGTTTATGAATAGAGTTATCAACTCCACGATAGTTTCATAAAGGAAACGATGGTTTTTTTCTTCTGTATCATGAAAGCGTCTTGTAGGTATGGTTGGGTTCGGAATGCCGAAAGCAACACTCTGCAAGGGGGAACTATTAAACAGTCTAACGAGATTGAAGGGGTGCCGTTGGGAAAGCCAACCTCTACGTTTAAGGGGATTGGAAGGGGTTTGGTTCCCGAAACAGGAGGTGCGTAAGTTTTATATTTTGCAGCATTGGGAAGAATGGGAGGCTCCTCTCAGCTTTGATTCCCAGTCCCAGCTTGGGAACGAGGATAAATGGTTGGTCTTTAAAAGCTTAGTTTGCTGTGTTTTGGGCGTGATTTTCGCGTTTTTGGAATGAAAACCTTCCCTAATATGCCACTTCAAGGCGCGTCGGGTCGCCAGCCGCTTCAAGCGCCATCATTCAAACCAATATATGTGGTGGTTGGTGGTGGTCTGCTGGCCGGTGGTTATCTGTTAGCTACTTTCGGTTTGCCGTTCAGTTTACCGTCTTCTGTGCCAAAACCTAGCACTAAGGAGCGCAGCCTCTTATGTTCTGAGATTGTACAGCCGAAGGCGGTGCTGTCGCGGGAGCAGTTGGCGCAATTGATGACTGTGCCTGAACGCAGTCAACGCAGCAAGGTGCAGGAGATTGTCAAGCAGCCTTATTGCAGGTTGCCGGGTTTGAGTATTCGTGTGGGGGCGACGACTGAACGGGAGCTTTATCCGTTGTCGTTTGACCCGCAGACATCGCTACTTGTTCTCTATGAGGGACAAACTTACGTAGGCTATGGATTTAAACGTTTTTAGGGTGGCGATTCGATACTTCTGGGCTAGTAATGTTGAGTCTCAGGAGATCCCCCCAACCCCCCTTAAAAAGGGGGGAGAAAAGCGTCCCTTTTTAAGGGGGGTCAGGGGAGATAAAGCTTTAACACAGAGGTGTTGGGTAGCGATACTGCTAATGCAGTCGCTTCGCTACGCATCAATATTACTTTTGATTGTCGGTTGCACGAAAAAAACTCCTACGGAAGCGCCTAGGGAGATCAAGCTTTACCAAAACTGGGAACTGCAACCGGGTCAAGTTGTGGGGGGCCATGCGGTGGTTAGCGGTTTGGGTGATTTATCCATCGCTTTGAAGGGGGATGCGGTGTATGCGCCGTTTGATGGTCGGGTGCAACCCCATAACTCAAGTTGCGTGATTTTTTCCAGTGAGGAAATTCCAGTTTATTTGTTTCGCTTGTGTGGGTTGCGATCGCTTAATTTTGGTTTCCTCAGTGCAGGTGACACTATCGGTAGTGGTAAAGAGTTACAGATTGCGGTGCTAACACGGCAACCGGATGGTCGCTGGGCTTTGGTTGAGCCTTCTAAGAAGATTATCGAGCAAATGTTGTTGCGGTAAGTCAATGTCAGTAACGTTTGATTCCCCGAACTCCCCATAAATTGGGGGCTTTGTTCAAGTTGCATATTGACTAATTTCGCTAATTAATTACACAGGGCTATGAAATTTCATTTTGCTAAATTGATCGGCAGTTTCTTAATGTTGCTGCTGGGAAGTCAAGCTGCTGTAGGTTTAAAGGTGCTATCTGAGGAGATGTCAGAAAGTGTTGCTTTTAACCCAACGCCTGTCACCCTAGATTTTGGGGTTGAGGCTACTGAACCTACAGCTAAGACTGATACGACGAGTGATGATGCAGAGAAATTAAATGCGATCGCTTCCAAAACTGCATCAAAGCTATTTGCTACTAAAAAATCTCCTGGTAGCATCGCTATAGGAGCCGCAGAGGGCAACTTCACTCTGACTGGCGAAACCACATCCTTGTATTTTGGTCATACAGATCCGGGCAACCATGTTGTCAATAGGGGATTTTGCAGCTGGAATCGCGCCAAAAATCTAACTTTGCAAGAGGCAAATCGGCGTTGTCTTAAGGCGCTGCAACGTCAAGGAGCATCCACAGAAAGAAGACTCAAAGCACTCTCAATTGACGCATCAGCCCACACTGAAGCTTTGGTAAATGGAACTGATTTGTGGAACCAATCTAACTCTGCTGGCCCCAAGTTTGCTTCAGCATACCAGAAAGCTTTGAAGAAAGGACTCAAGGGAAGGCGTGCCTATACATATGCACGAGTTGAAGCATTCCGCAGGCGAAATGGACTTCTTGATGCTAGTGGACTATTTGGTATTTGCACTAGAGAACCTTACTATCGAAGCCGACTTATCGGCTATCCTCCCTACTCAGAATCTTGGCGATGGAATTGCATTGCTCTGGATCAAGAACGGCGAGTCAAAATAGTTAGCAAAGCTTTAAAACAGAATATTCAGAAGGCTACACTACGATCGCCCCAACCTCCTTTAAAAAGGGAGGCGGTAAAAGGCAAAAGTGAAGAAAGACAGGAAAGTGGTGTAGCGGCGAATTCTTCCGATAATATCAGCCGCCAAAAGATATCTTCAGTAAACCCGCCTTCTTTACAACAGCCTAGCGATCCAAATTCTGTAGCGTTAAGCTTTGAACCTGCTGTGGAAGCGGTTCCCATTGCATCGACGATGGTATCTAGTGAAGATGCGATCGCTATCGATGAAAACCAGATAGATTTAAACGTCACAGAGCAAAATGGAGCAAATAACTCGCCTGTACTTCTATTTGACCCTTTCGTAGAACAAGTTCCCATCTCGCCCACCCAACAATCGAACGCCCAAAAAGTTACAGATTATACAACTTTTTCCAACATTGAGCAGTGGACACCAAACCTTAAAAAGACACCCAAAAGAGGCGATTATTTTGCAGGTTATGGAGTAACATCTTCTTATGGCAGACGGGTTCACCCGGTCACTGGAAAAGTACATTTTCATGGCGGAGTGGACTTGGGAACTCCCATGAATACACCGATCTATGCCATTGGTAGACCTGGAACAAAAACAGGTTTGTGGTGTTGGATAGATGCTAATGGTGGGGGGCTGGTGGCAACGATGACCTCTCCATCTTTTCCGTCTTTGAAGTTTGATGCTCTCCATCTATCTTGGTGCAAATCTATTACCAACGGCCCCAAGATTAAAATCGATGCTGGGTCAATTATCGGCGGTACTGGTAACTCAGGGCGCAGCACTGGCCCGCATCTACATTTCCAGGTGCGCGACTTGAAGACGGGTAAGAAAATCTCTCCCAACAAAGGACAATTATCGTGGGTATTAACTGGAAAGTCGCCTAAACCATCTAATAAATAACCAGAGTTTATCAAGAACCTTAGAAGAGGGTCGCCAGGAGGGTTTTGAGCAAGGTCAGCTACAAGCTAAGTTAGAAATGATGCTCCGGCTACTACAAAAAGGATTAAGTATGGAGCAAGTACCAGAGATTTTAGAGCTAGATGTTGAAACGGTGAGACAATCAGCGCAGGAGCAACCCTAAGCAGTATGTTGCTGTCTAATTTATTAATAAGTAACGACACAGAGGGCAACTATCTACACTGCTTTTAAAGTTAGCTAAGTATGGCAAGCTGTGGAATATCAACAAAAAGGCTTTCATCAATAGCCCCTAACATTTTAAGTGTAGATCTCTGCGCTTCTGTTAAACCAGTAACGCCAGTTATGTTCAATGCCTCGTAGGGTCTAGGAACTTGTAGGGTTTGAATGCACTTACTGTTAGTTGTCCGTTGTCCGTTGTTAATTGTTTTTGACCAGCGATCGCTAACATCCCAAAGTTTAATTGTTTCATCTTGGCTACAGCTGGCGAGGATTTGCCCATCAGGATTATAGGCGAGAAACCGAACCCATTTAGTATGTCCTTGGAGATGGCAGCACTGCAAAGTCGAAACATCCCAGAGTTTCACTACTGCATCAGCACCAGTACTGGCGAAGGTTTTCCCATTAGGATCGAAAGCAACTGACAAAACTGGGCCAGTGTGTGCTGAAATTTGGCGACATTTCGCTGTATTGACGTGCCAAAGTTTGACAATTCCATCAGCACTACCGCTGACGATGGTTTGCCCATCCGGACTGATGGCACAAGAACGAATCCAACTATTATGTCCCGACAAAGTGCTGATGCAGCGACTTGTGCGGACATCCCAAAGTCTGAGGGTTTGATCTTGACTGCCACTAACGAGGATTTGCCCATCTAAACTTAGGGAAATTGACCAAACGCCGCCATTGTGTCCCTGCAATGTTTGGCGACAGAAACCTTGGGGGATATCCCAGATTTTGATGGTTCCGTCGAGACTACCACTCAAAAGGGTTTGCCCATCGGGACTAAAGATGACGGAAAATACTGCATCTGTATGTTCTTTGAGAGTTCGCAGATGTTCTCCTGTCCGGGTGTCCCAGAGTTTAATTGTCCGGTCTTCACTACCACTGGCGAGAATTGAACCTTGAGGGTTGAAAGCTAAAGACCAGATCCAGCTGGTGTGTCTTTGTGTAGAGATGTTACTTGTAACGTCTCTACATTTACCAGTTTTAACGTCCCAAAACCGAATCCCCCGATCCTGGCTACCGCTGGCAATAATCCCCCCTAACTCCCCTTGGTAAGGAGAGTTAGGATTGAAAGCTACAGACCAAATTCCATTGCTATGTCCCTGCAAAGTCTTGAGACAGAGATTGGTGCGACTATCCCACAATCGCACAGACCGATCTTCGCTGCCACTCGCCAAAAGACCGCCATCGGGACTGAAGGCGACAGATGAAATCCAGCTAGTGTGGCCTTTGAGAACTCGCAAGACTTCACCTGTACGCTGATTCCATAGTCGTACAGATTGGTCATCGCTACCACTAGCGAGAAATTGTCCATCAGCACTAAAAGCTACGGTTCGGATTTGTTTGGAGTGTCCTACTAAGGATTTTAGAAGGTTTCCGTTGCTGACATTCCAAAGTTTGATAGCGCGATCGCTACTTCCACTCGCTAACACACAACCATCGGGACTGAAAGCAACTGACCAAACTCTTTGAGTGTGTCCCTGCAAAATTCTCACACACTCACCTGTACTCACATCCCACAATCGCACGGTACAATCGTAACTTCCACTGGCAAGTAAGAGTTTTGAATTGTAGAGACGCGATGTATCTCCTCTTGAGTTTTGAGTTGAAGCGGGAGTATTTGAGTATGCTTGTGGAGAAAAGGCAACAGAACGAACTTCATCGGCGTGTCCTGACAAAGTGCTGACGAGTTCACCCTTTTTCACATCCCATACTCGCACTAAGTGGTCTTCGCTGCCACTGGCGAGAAGACGACCATCGGGGCTGAATGCCAAAGAAAACACCCGGTCGGTATATCCTTCTAGTGTATATAGACATTCCCCGGTTTTCACATCCCACAGCTGGACAATTCGATTGGCGCTGCTTGCCAAAAGACGACCGTTGGGACTAAATGCAACGCACCAAATCCAGCCAGAATCTACTTTACAGGTTAGCAATTGTTTGCTGTTCTCTACTTGCCAAACGTGAATTTCATGATTGACATCGCCAGTCGCTAATAACTTGCCATCTGGACTGAAAGCTACAGATAAGATTTGGCTGAAGGTTTCTGTGAAAACTGATTTAGACACATCCGCACCAGCAAAGTTAACTTGATGCAGATTGACGTGACATAGATATGCCTGCCAAACTGTCAGATGAGAAAAATCCCAATCTTTCAAGTCTGAGGAAATTTGGCAAAGTAGGTTTAGGATATTCCCGCTGACATAACCTGTTTCTTTGGGAGATTTGCCGCGTAAGTTAGATAAAAGTTGTCTAAATTTGTCTTCCAAGTTTCCAGTGTTGTTGACATTTAGCAGCTTAGCTACAACTGGCTTGAGAATTAGGCGAATTTGAGTTTCCCGAATATAGTCTTTTGCCGTAGCTTTGATTAAAGCATGGCTTTTGAAAAGGCTAAGGGGTAATTGGGAATTGGGAATTGGGGATTGAGGATTGGGGATTGGGGATTGGGGATTGGGAATTGGGAATTGGGAATTAGGAATTGGGAACTCTCCCTTGTCTCCCTTCCCCAGTCCCCAGTCCTCCTTGTCTCCAGTCCCCAGTCCCCAGTCCCCACCCCCGATTTCTTGGCAAATTTGTTCGATTAAGCGATCGCTCATGTACTCCATTACCACTGGTTGCAGGGTAAACTGGGTGCGGTATTTTTCAATAAGCGATCGCCTTTCCAGAGATGTTAGCGCCTCCAGCAAGTTACCCAGCGATACTTGGGGGACGAAATTCGCCCGTAATTCTGATAAAGTAACTGGTTCCCGGTCAATTGCCAGCCAATACATCACCTGTTGCTCTAATTCTGACAGGCGTTCGATCTGACGTGCTAACAAATCCCGAATATCACCAAAAACTGAGCTTCCCTGGCCCAGAACTTCGAGAAAATCGCCAATACTGCCATCAAAGAAATCTTTGATGACGGGTGCTACCATTTTTAAAGCTAAAGGGTTGCCTGCATAGTGTTCGATTAAGATTTTCCATTGGGACTCTGAACCTGAAAAATTACCCTTGACATTAAATATATTTTGTGCAGCAGAAGTCGATAAACCAGTTAATCGTAGCGATCGCATCTGGCTTATTTCCCCAACTTTTGCAGCGATTCCTCTAGGTTCTTCCCGACTCGTCAACACCAGAACGCTTTGATGGTTGGTTTCCCCAACGCATCGCAACAGCTGACCGTAACCTTCATACCCAGTTTGGTAGCCACTATTGCGATCGCCTGGTTGCATAATCGTCTCACCGTTATCCAAGACGAGAAGACAACGACTTAAGCGTAAGTAATCTAAAAGACGCAAGATGCGACCATCCAGAGTTTCTGGCAAATCAGTTTCCTGATGATTTGAAAGAAACTGGATCAAATCTGCTAACAAATCTAAAATTGGTGGCGCATTACGGAGACTGCGCCAGATAACATACTCAAACTGGTGCTGAATTTGTTTGGCTAACTTCACCGATAAAGAGGTTTTGCCAATTCCACCCATACCAAACAAACCAATAAAGCGGACGCTTTCGCTTAAAATCCAGCGTTCCAGCGTCGCCAGTTCCTGAGTGCGATCGCTCAAAACTGATACATCCGTCGCATCACCCCAGTCAGTTTTGGGGATTGGCAATTGGGAATTGGTTTTCTCTTTCTCTCCCACTCTCGCCTTCCGCTTCAGAACTAACTGCACATTACTTTTAGTCACCTTTTCCCCAAACGCCTTAGAAAGCAATTGCCATAACTGGGAACCCGTCTGCTTGAGATAACCAACCTCATAGCCAAGTTTCCTCGAAATGTCCTGATATGATTGTTCTTCCCAGGCATACCGAAATACCGTTACTTGCAGCTTGCTTAAACGTTCTTCGCTTAAGGCTTTTTCAACAAATAGCAGTGCTTCTTCAGTATTCATAAAATTTAAAAAAGCAAAAAAGTAATTTTTGATTCAGTTTTTATTTCACAAAGGTGAATTTATATCTTGCACCTGTCTTAAATTGAGGCACCTCAATATTTTCCTTATCTGTCCGCAGCCTGCTTGATTATTTAGCACTATCCCTGGAAATGCTTTGTTTTTTTGCTTAGATGCAGATATTAGAGTTTTCTTAACCTGCCCTTTGTTACTTTGATTACATTTTTCGCAGATAGATGGAACCTTTAACGAACTTTTTCCGAACCTTTAAAATTGACGAACACTGCTAAACTCTTTTTTAAAGCAAGACTAAACAAAAATAACCTATTAGTCAGCAGCCATTGGTAAGCGACGCAAGCAACAACGGACAACTGACAACAGACATTCGCGCAGGAGAGAACAGTGAACGCTAAAAAGTCTTTCCACCTACCCCGCCGTCAAGTCATTCGCGGAATATTAGCCACCACAGCATTTGGTATCACAGCGAAATTTGGGACTGGATGCAGTTCTTCTGCACCGGAAACTCAAGCCACCTCAAGTGGAGAAGCCAAGCCAATAGTCATGGGATTTATTTATGTGGGGCCAAAAGATGACTATGGCTACAACCAAGCTCATGCTGAAGGGAGAACAGGTGTTGCTAAATTAAATTGGGTAAAAACCGTTGAAGAAGCCAGCGTTCCGGAAACTACATCAGTAGAAGAAACGATGCGGAACATGATTGAACAGGATGGCGCAACGGTGCTGTTTCCAACATCTTTTGGCTACTACGATCCGCATATCTTGAAACTTGCCAAAGAGTATCCAGAAGTTCAATTTTTCCACTGCGGCGGACGTTATGAAGAAGGGAAACATCCCAAGAACGTTGGCAGCTATTATGGCTACATTGATGAAGCTGAATATGTAGCAGGTATCGTGGCTGCTCATACTTCCAAATCTGGCAAATTAGGCTTTATTGCTGCTAAGCCAATTCCCCAGGTACTCCGCAATATTAATAGCTTTGCATTAGGCGCACGCAGCGTCAATCCGAAGATTACGACCCAGGTACTTTTCACCGGAGATTGGGCGGTTCCCGTTAAAGAAGCGGAAGCTGCTAATAGTATGGCAGACCAGGGTATTGATGTACTCACCTGTCACGTAGATAGCCCGAAAGTCGTCATGGAAACGGCTGAAAAACGCAGTATTTTCTGTACTGGCTACCACGCGAATCAAGCCACGTTAGCACCTAAACGATATTTGACAGGTGCGGAGTGGGACTGGGCGAAACTTTATTCAGATTATGCCCAAATGATCAAGGCTGGCAAAACTTTGATGAATGGGGGAATTCCGCATTTAGTGCGCGGTGGTTTGAAGGAAGGCTTTTTAAAATTGTCGCCTTACGGTTCTGTCGTCTCTGCGGATGCAAAAAAGGATGCTGATGCGGCTAAAGAGAAGTTTATGGAGGGCAGCATGGTGGTTTACAAGGGCGGAATTAAAGACAATACAGGCAAAGTTGTCATTCCCGCAGGTAAGGATTTAAAACAGCAGGACGGGGAACTAGAAAAGATGAATTGGTTGGCGGAAGGAGTTCTCGGTAGTGTCAGCAGTTAACTGGTTAGGTCAAGATGGTTAATTGTAATAGCATTTCCTATTTGTGAGTGTACGGATGAAATCCCCCTAACCTCTGTTTAAGGGGGAAATAAACAGCTAAAGCGTAGCAGTAAAAAAGTGAATTGGTGTAAGCAGCAATTAGCAATTAGCAATTAGCGAAGGAGTTTATGATTAACCGTCGCAATTGGCGTGGGATAGAAGCAATTTGCATTCCGATCGCCGCCTTATTTTTCTCATTGTTACTGTTTGGAATTTTTTGTGCATTGGCGGGGGCTAATCCCTTCGCCGTCTATGCTTCAATTTACAAAGCAGCTTTTGGCAGTTGGCGTTCTTTTCAGAATTCTCTGCTACGGGCGGCTCCTTTGATGCTAAGTTCCCTTTGTACGGCGCTTCCGGCTCGTTTGGGACTGGTAATTATTGGTAATGAGGGGGCGTTGGTAGTTGGGGGACTGGGGGCTGTAGCTGCTGGTTTAGCCTTGTCTACTGCACCGCCAACAATTGTGCAAATTGCGATGGCGCTGGCTGGGATAATTTGCGGTGGTTTGTGGATTGGGGCGGTGGGAGCGTTACGCCACTACCGAGCTGTGAATGAAACGATTAGTAGTTTGCTGTTGAATTATATAGCGATCGCTCTCCTCAATCATCTAGTCGGCGGCCCGATGCGCGATCCTAGTTCGTTAAATAAGCCTTCCAGCTACCCGATTGCTGACATCAACATGATTGGGAGTATCCCTGGAACGCGAGTTCACTACGGTTTGATTTATGGGTTGATTGCGTGTGCGATCGCATATTTCCTGATTCAGCGTACCACTTTCGGTTTTGCCGCTCGCACCGCCGGAGGTAATATCCGCGCCGCTAGAATTGCTGGACTTCCGGTAGGTAAGCTGACTATGGCAATTTGTTTTTTGGCTGGTTCGTGTGCTGGGTTAGCTGGGATGGTGGAAGTAGCTGCTGTGCATGGTAGAGCTAACGAATCCCTAAATGCCAACTATGGTTACGGTGGGATTTTGGTAGCATTTATTGCTCGACATAACCCGTTAGCTGCAAGTTTAGTGGCAATTTTACTCGGCGGTATTCTTGCCAGTGGCGGCATTTTGCAACGAGCGCATAATTTACCAGATGCAACTGTTTTAGTTTTTCAAGGGTTAGTTTTTTTGGTGGTTCTGTATAGCGAATCGCTTTATGGACGGTTGCCAATTTTCAAAGAAAGGGAACCTGGGAAAGGAACAGATTCTTTACCTCCAATTCCGAATCCGCAAGCACCGATTCCTAGTTAAAGAGATTTTTGAACGCTCTCGTAACGCAAAGATTTAGTAGGTAGGAGGAATCTAGAAATGACTACAGAAGCATTAGGCTGGTGGGGTGTACCGTTAGCGATCGCAGCGGGAACTTTGCGGGGTAGCGCTCCGTTTCTGTTTGTATCTTTGGGCGAATGTTTGACGGAAAAAAGCGGGAAAATTAATTTGGGGCTTGAGGGAACGCTACTTACAGGTGCGATGAGTGCTTATGCTATTTCTTATCTGACTGGTTCGCCTTGGTTAGGGGTTTTAGTAGCAGGATTAGCGGGAATGGTACTCGGTTTTATTCATGCTTGGCTTTCTCTACAGCCAAGGGTAAATGATGTTGCTGTTGGCATTGCGATGATTATTTTTGGTAGTGGTATTGCCTTTTTCTTCGGTAAATCGTTTATTCAACCTTCAGCACCACAATTACCGAGTATGGATTTAGGAACTTGGAGCAGTATTTCAGCGATACAATCAGCTTTAAAAATCAGTCCTTTGTTTTTGATTGGGGTAGCGATCGCGCCTTTGATGCAATGGTTTTTTAAATCAACTCGTTGGGGTTTATTCATCCGCGCAGTTGGCGATAGCCCTGATGCGGCTAAAGCGATGGGAATTTCTATCAACAAAGTGCGAATGATCTGCATTATTGCCGGGAGTTGTTTAGCAGGAATTGGTGGCGCTTACCTATCACTTTACTACCCTGGTAGTTGGAACGAGCGTATTTCTAGCGGTCAAGGTTTAATGGCCGTAGCACTGGTAATCTTTGCCCGTTGGAACCCAGTTCAATGTTTGTATGCTTCTTTATTGTTTGGAGGAGCGCAAGCGATTGGCCCGGCTTTGCAATCAGTTGGGATAAATTCTTACTACTACTTATTCAATGCTTCTCCCTACATTCTGACGCTGCTAATTATGATCATAACCTGTTCGCCAAAACGAAGTTTAACGGGTGCGCCAGGGGCATTAGGACAATAAATTGTAAGGGCTGATGGCTAATAGAATAATCAAGAGTTAGCAATTAGCAGTTAGGAAATTACGATGCAACAAGCTATACCTTTGGCAGTGAATGGAACATTAATGAGGGGATTAGAGCTAAACGGAAATCTCCTAGCAGTTGGAGCAACATTTGTGAGAGAGTCGAGCACAGAACCAGCATATAGGCTTTGGTCAATTGATGACCGCTATCCAGCAATGCTGCGAGTGACGACTGGAGGGAACGCGATCGCGCTCGAAATTTGGGAAGTTCCTATCCCTAGCCTGTCCACAATCTTATTACAAGAACCTCCCGGATTGTGCATCGGTAAAATCCACCTTTGCGATGGTGAAATAGTTCTCGGAGTCTTAGCAGAACCTTACCTATGCGAAAACAGACAAGAAATTACTAAATGGGGCGGTTGGCGGGAATACAAAAAAACGTAAAAAGCAAAAACATTAAATTGCTTATCCGGCTTCTGTCAAAACTTGTCTTCTCTCTGCATCCGGGAGCATCTGTGCGGTTCGTTTTTCTTCTTCCTCTTTTCTAAGCGCTATCGCTAACGCGCATGGCGAGAGCTAATGCAGTTTATTCCTTCTTATACTATTATGGGCAAATTTGTTGAAGCAGACCCCTATCCCTATCCCTACAACGGCGAATTGCGCCCAGAAAACACCGTTCTGCTAATCATCGATATGCAGAGTGATTTCTGTGGACATGGCGGCTATGTAGACAAGATGGGCTACGATTTATCCCTGACTCGCGCACCAATTGAGCCGATAAAACGAGTCTTAAAAACGGTGCGTGCAAAAGGTTTTCACGTAATGCACACCCGCGAGGGACATCGACCCGACTTGTCAGATTTGCCCGAAAATAAACAGTGGCGCAGTCGCCAAATTGGAGCCGGAATTGGCGACCCCGGCCCCTGTGGAAAAATTTTAGTAAGAGGTGAACCAGGTTGGGAAATTATTCCTGAACTCGCGCCAATTCCCGGAGAAGCTGTAATCGATAAACCGGGAAAAGGGTCATTTTATGCCACAGATTTAGACCTACTACTAAAACGCCGAAACATCCAAAATATTGTCTTAGCAGGAATTACCACAGATGTTTGCGTTCATACTACGATGCGCGACGCTAACGACCGAGGTTATGAATGCCTCATGTTATCTGATTGTACAGGTGCCACCGACTACGGCAACCATCTAGCAGCACTGAAAATGATTAAAATGCAAGGCGGCGTTTTTGGAGCAGTTGCAGATTCATGGGCATTTATCGAGGCAATCGAGGAATAGTTATTAGTTATTAATTAACAAGTCGAAAACCAACTATAAGGCGTACCCGCAATGACAGAAGCAACAGAGTCTTTAATCCAAAATTCAAAATCTAAACTTCAATATTCTGAGCCGCCACCCGAACTAGAAGTGGTGAGTATGACCAAACAATTTGGTACTTTTACCGCTTTAGATAACGTCTCGCTGCACCTAAAACCGGGAACTTTTCATGCCTTGCTGGGGGAAAATGGGGCGGGGAAAAGTACCCTAGTTAAGTGCATCATGGGTTTCTACACTCCTACTTCTGGCGAGGTGTTGATTGATAAAAAAACTCGCACCATCGACAGTCCTCGCGATGCTCACAAATATGGCATAGGTATGGTCTACCAACACTTTACCTCTGTACCTGCTATGACTGTAGCTGAAAATTTAGTTTTATCTCGCTTCGATAATTCCAATCTAATTAAGTGGAAACAAGAACGCGATCGCTTAAATGCGTTTATGCAAAAAGCTCCTTTTCAGGTTCCTTTAGACATCCCCATTACTCAATTAGCCGCCGGACAGAAACAGAAATTAGAAATACTCAAACAAATTTATCTTCAGAGTCGCATCTTGATTTTAGACGAACCTACTTCTGTGCTAACTCCGCAAGAAGCTGATGAAGTTTTGGGGTTATTGCGGGAGGAAGTGACGGCGAAACGGTTAAGCGTATTGATGATCAGCCACAAATTCCGCGAGGTGATGGCTTTTGCGGATGAAATAAGTGTACTGCGTAAAGGTAAACTTGTGGGTTCTGGAGGAGTGAAGGATTTAACTGTCTCAGAGATGTCTGAGATGATGATGGGTGAAAAGCGGGAACCGCAACAGGTTGAAAAGACAGCATTCCCCTCTATAACTCCAGTTCTGGAAATTAAAGATATCCATGCTAATAAAGATAATGGACTGGAGGCAGTTGCAGGGGTAAATCTGACAGTCCACAGTGGGGAAATTGTGGGTATTGCTGGTATTTCTGGTAATGGTCAGCGGGAACTGGTGGAGGTGCTGGCGGGACAGCGGGAGGCTACCGGAGGAAAAGTTTTGGTGAATGGGGAAGTTTATACCGCAACGCGATCGCAAATGTATCGTCATCGAGTTTTTGCGTTACCGGAAGAACCATTACGCAATGCCTGCGTGCCTCACATGAGCGTAGCAGAAAATATGGCTCTGCGGACGTTTGACCGTGCGCCGCAAGCTAAAGGGGGTGTGTTGCTTGTCCTTAACGCTATTCGAGATGCGGCTAAGGGTTTAATTAGTCAATTTTCAGTGAAAACACCCTCGCCAGAAACGCCTGTTGGCAATCTTTCGGGGGGAAACGTGCAGCGCACTGTTTTAGCAAGGGAACTTTCTGCTGAACATATTAAGTTGCTAATTGCTGCTAATCCCTGCTTTGGACTGGATTTTGCGGCTGTGGAGTTCATTCACGGTCAAATTATTGAGGCGAGAAATCGCGGCGTAGCGGTGTTGTTGGTGAGCGAAGATTTGGATGAATTGCTGAAATTAACCGACCGAATTGTGGTAGTCAGTGAAGGAAAATTTGTTTATGAAAGTGAGACAAAAGATGCTAATTTTAGCGAACTAGGTAAGCGGATGGCAGGACATTGAATAGTTATTAATTTTTGGCTAAGGTCTGGATGGCTAATAGCTTTTGAACAATCCCTAATCCCCGATTTCCAATGACCAATGACAACCAATTGCTCCTCAAGGATTTACTCAATATCGCCACGCGACAGAATGATTTGCTTTGGGAACCCTTCCACCCTGGCGTTGATATTTACCGACTTTATGGAGATGGTAAAGGTGCTGCTGCTGCTTTGCTGCGATATCAGCCGGGAGCAAGTGTTCCAAAACACGATCACACGGGGTTTGAACACATCTTCGTCTTATCTGGTTCGCAAACTGACCAAAATGGCGAATATCAGGCGGGAACTCTGGTGATTAATCCACCTAGCAGTAATCACAGTGTTATTAGCGTGTCTGGTTGCATTGTTTTGGCAATTTGGGAGAAGCCTGTCTCTTTAGTAGCTAATGGGTAATGGGATTTTTCTACTACCTATTAGCAATCATTCAATTAGCAATCCTTCAATTATGGTATTAATTTCCGCTTTACCTTACGATTATGAATTGCCTACCTCCGATGGTTTGGCGTTGTTAATTATTGATATGCAGCGAGATTTTTTGGAACCAGGGGGCTTTGGGGATGCTTTGGGAAATGATGTCAGCCGTTTACAGGCAATTGTCCCGATTTTAAGAGAATTATTGTCCGCGTTTCGGGCGCGAAACCTGCCGATTTTTTACACGGTTGAAGGTCATAAACCTGATTTATCTGATTGTCCGCCATCGAAGTTGCATCGAGGCCAAGGTAAGTTAAAAATTGGCGATGTTGCTTCTATGGGTCGCATTTTAATTTTGGGAGAACCGGGAAATGAAATTATTCCAGAATTGTCGCCTTTACCTGGTGAAACGGTGATTCCAAAACCAGGGAAGGGTGCTTTTTATCATACTAATTTGGAGTCGTTGCTGCGGGAAAAGAAGATTACTCATCTGTTGGTGACTGGGGTAACTACTGAAGTTTGCGTTCAGACGACGATGCGCGAGGCGAATGACCGAGGTTATGAGTGTTTGCTGGTAGAAGATGCGACGGAAAGCTACTTTCCTGATTTTCAACAATCCACTTTGGAAATGATTCGCGCTCAAGGTGGAATTGTTGGTTGGACTGCACCTGCTGCGAATATTTTCCCAGCTTTGGAAAAGTGGAAACCGCGTGAGAAGTTAGGCATCAGGAGTTAGCGTATTTATTTACAATGATTTGAAATTTGTCAAAAATTAGGAGTTATGAATTAATAATTCCTAACTTTGCTATAGCAGTCCTAAATGATTCGTGAAGGCAAGATACCCGATTTCTTTAAGAAGTCGGGTATCTGAACTCTAGCGAGGATTGCAATATTCTCTGAACTATATGCGATCGCTTATTACTTTTACGCATTGTTACTTAGATTACATAATTAACCTTGTAAAATTGATAACGATATATAGAGGTTAAATTGGTGTGAGGAACTATGGTTAAGGCTGCAAATACCTGCGACTACCTGCGATCGCTTGCAAGTAATTTTTGGTTGGGTTTGTTACTTTCTAGCGCTGTAATGCCTTTCGTGCCATCGCTAGCGATCGCAAGTGAAGTTCAACAGGCTGGCGCGTCACCGGAAGCATCAACAACTGATGAAGTTACCCCGGTTGCCGAGGTTACGATAAATGAAGTAAAAATTGATACAGATATTTCAGACAGTTTAATATCGCAGTCCGCATTAGAAGAGGTTACTCCTGCTGGTAATGTAGCCCAACCATTGCCAATTGATGATGTAAATTCCGCTACCGATTTTAATTTAGAGTCGGAGGAGGAAAACATCGATGCAGCGATGGAACAAGTTACCAATGTTTCGCAATTGCGAGATGTGCAACCGACAGATTGGGCGTATGAAGCATTGCGAAGTCTTGTAGAACGTTACGGTTGTATAGCAGGATATCCTGATGGTAGCTTTCGCGGCAATAGGGCTTTAAGTCGCTATGAATTTGCTGCTGGTGTAAATGCTTGTTTGCAGCAAATTGAGAAATTAATTGCCGTTAGTACGGCTAATTTTGTCACCAAAGAAGATTTAGCGACACTGCAACGATTAATTAGTGAATTTGGTACAGAATTAGCAACGCTACGCACTCGCGTGGATAATTTGGAAGGTCGCACCAAATTCTTAGAAGAAAATCAGTTTTCTACTACTACTAAACTCAGCGGTCTTGCCTGGTTTAATGTTACTGGAGCCTCTGCTAGTGATGATATTACAGTTGAAGCCGCAGGTTCGCTGACGCCACTGGTACTCAGAAGTCCCGGACGAGATGCGAATTTCAGACCGATTCAGCAAAAAATCAAAGACGATCCTAATATCACTCTTAGCAATTTGGTGTGGCTAACGCTGGAAACGTCTTTTACTGGTAGAGATAGCTTGGTCACTCAGTTAGCTGCGGGTAATGGAGATTCACCAGCTAACGCCTTTGCTTCTGCGGGACTTTACAACACATTTGGAACACCGTTTCTTGACCAAACTGCGGGTGTTCAAGGAGACAACAATGATGTCATTGTGCGGGAATTGTTTTACAGCTTCCCTCTCCGGGAAAATATTCAGGTAGTCGTAGGGCCTCGGATTAACTGGTATCGCTACTTTGACAACAATGCTTTCAGCTTTTTCTTGACGGGTGCAACTAGCTTTAACTCTAATGGCAGCACTTTATTAAATACCATTGACCGGGGTGCAGGTGCAGCTGTTTTGTGGGATATTAATCGGCAGTTCAAGCTGCGCGTTGCTTATTTAGGTGAGAGCAATGAATTTTTACCCAGTGGGATATTTAACACCGCATCCGACCCGCGCAAAGGTGTATTTAGTCCCACTAACACCGCTACTGCTGAGTTAACTTTCTCGCCTACTGACAGAATTAATCTCAGATTGATTTACAACTATTCCAATATCGACCCGTCTTTCCCGATTTTCGACCAAAACGGCAATATCACAGGGTTTGGAATTGGCGGTGCGCCGGGAGAACCAATTTATGGGGTAGCTGATGATGGTTTTGGCGGTTCGATTAATAATGCGATCGCGCACACCTTTGGACTAAACTTTGATTGGTTAATTACCCGTGGTATTGGTGTCTTTGGACGCTATAGCTACGGGAGTACCAACATTGACCCCAAAACCCCAGGTCGTGGCGGTGGAGATATTAACGCCCAGTCTTTGCAATTAGGGCTTGCTTTCCCCGATTTAGGTAGAAGAGGTGCGTTGGCAACAATATCTTACCTGATACCGTTCTCCGTATTGGATGGTCGTAGATTCTTGGCTGCTGGTGGCGGTGATGGTGGCGTTCAGTATGAGGTTGAAGCCGCATATTTCTTCCCCATAACTCAGAATATAGCGATTGTTCCTGCCTTTTATTTCATTGGCAACCCGAACAACTTCAGCGACAACCCCAATATCTATGTGGGTAACTTGCGAACACAATTTAGCTTCTAGTTTTGTTTACTCCTTGTTCCCTTTGACAAAAGCACCCCACCCCGCAAGCAAGTTGGGTTTCGCGCGAAACCCAACTTACAATTTTTCTAGTCTCAACGTTTCCCCTTAAAATACGGCACACCCAAAGCAGCAGGAACATCACTGCGAGGGGTACGTTGCAACAACACCACTAATGTAAGAACATAAGGCAGCATCAGCAAAAACTCATAAGGCAACTCCTTTGAACCTAATGCTTGTATGCGAAACTGTAAGGCATCGGCAATGCCAAATAGCAACGCCCCCCAAAGCGCCCGCGCAGGTCGCCAACGGGCAAAGAATACTAAAGCAACAGCTATCCAACCGCGTCCGGCGGTAATTCCCTCCCGGAATATGTGCAGTTGGGCGACTGTCAGGACTGCGCCACCCAAACCTGTCAGCGCTGAACCCAGCAGTAAGCTTGCATAGCGGGTGCGTTCCACATTAATTCCGGAGGTGTCGGCGGCGGCAGGATTTTCCCCTACGGCGCGAATTTGTAAGCCCCAGCGAGTCCGAAATAGGAGAAACCAGCAACAGAAAACCAATGCCACACTGATATAAACCATGACATTGTGGGTAAACAGCAACTCCCCGATGATCGGAATCTGCGATAAAACTGGCAACGGCAAATCTACTAAACCTGTAACTCGCGCCGTCAAGGAACCAAACTGCTGTCGGTAGAGATAGGTTGTTAATCCCTGACCAAACAGTACCATTGTGACTCCTGCTACTACTTGGTCGGCTTTGAATGTCACCGTCATTACTGCCATTAGCAACCCCATCAACATTCCTGCTAGCAGTCCCGCACCCAAACCCGCCCAAGCGCCGATAAGTGGTAGTTTTGCAGTGTTCTCCAGTCCGTAGGCAACTGTAAAGCCTGCCAGTCCTCCGACTAGCATCACGCCTTCCAGTCCCAGGTTTAACACTCCGGCACGTTCGGTAATAATTTCTCCCAATACGGCGAGTAATATGGGGACAGCGAGGCGAATACCTGCTGCTATTAAGGCAATTAGGAAACTCCAGGTGAGAATTTGTTCCCAAGGCATAAAGGTAAAAAATAAAAGAATTCTCTGTTTCTTGGGCCTTTTTACTTGTTGCGAGCGATCGCATCCCCGACAATTACAAATAGCACCACTAGCGCTTGTATTACTTGGGAAACCGCAGCTGGCACTTGCAAGGAAACTTGCAACCCTTCTGCCCCAATTGTCAAGGCAGAAAACAAAACAGATGCAATTAACACGCCCACTGGATGCAACTGTCCCAGTAAGGCTACCAGAATCCCACTAAACCCATAACCTCCAGAAATGTTACCCTTCAGGCGCGTGTAGGTGTAACTTACCTCGATAATCCCAGCAATGCCAGCTAGTGCGCCACTCAGCATCAAGGCGGTGAGAATACTCCCCGTGACGTTCATTCCAGCTGTGCGGGCGACGCTGGCGCGAGAACCAACTGCCCGCAACTTAAATCCCAGAGGTGTGCGCCAAAGCAAAATATATATTACGAGTACCAGTACCAGCGCCAGCACTACGCCCAGGTGCAGCCGTCCGCCAAACAAGGTTGGAATTTGTGCTGCTGCACTAAATTGCGTTGACTCTGGCAAAAAACCATTCGGATCTCTTAAGGGACTGCGGGCGACATACTGAACTAGCAAGATGGCAATATAATTCAACATCAGGGTGCAGATGATCACATTCATGCCCCGCTTGATGTGCAGCAATCCGGCTATTCCACTCCACAGCATTCCGCCAATTCCGCCTGCAATTAGCATTAGGGGAATTAGTAACCAAGGAGATAAGTTGGGCAGCGTCAGGGCGACAATGCTGCCACATAATGCGCCGATATAATACTGTCCTTCTGCGCCGATATTCCAAACTTTGCTGCGGAAGGCAACTGTTAACCCTAAGCCAATAATTAATAAGGGTGTAGCTTTGAGAATTGTTTCTGTAAGTTGGCGAGTTCCCCCAAATGCCTCAAACACCATTACCTGATAGGCTTTTAAGGGATTAACTCCAGCTAGGGCAATTAATATTCCTCCCAAGGCGAGGGCGAGAATTGCGCCGAAGAAAGGCTTCATGCGATTTCCCCAACCAGCAAGAGGCAAAAAAGAAGATGGTTTTTGTTTGTGTTTCTTTTTAGTGTTTTCTTTTAATTTTTCAATTACCACTCTCCCTCCTGTTTAATTTTTAATGTTTTCCTGCCATCATTAATCCTAAGTGGCGCACATCAGCATTAGCATCAACGATACCCGCGATCGCGCCTTCGTAAAGTACAGCGATGCGATCGCTTAAATTTAATATCTCTTCGAGTTCTGTGGAAATCAGCAACACTGCTGCACCTGCATCTCTTTGGGCAATTAGTTGTTGATGTACATACTCAATGGCGCTAATATCTAATCCCCGTGTTGGTTGGGCGGCTAAGACAATTTGAGGACTGCGCGAAAGTTCTCTAGCGATCGCTACTTTCTGCCCGTTTCCACCGGAGAGTTTACCGACGTGGGTGTGGGGGCTGGGGGTGCGAATCAGGTAGCGTTCTACTAGCTGGGTGCAGTGGCGGACAATTGCAGTTGGACGCAATAAGCCTTTTTTGTTGAATGGTGGCTTTTGAATATCCCGCAACACTAAGTTATCAGCAACGCTGAAATCTGGGATTAACCCCATTGTGTAGCGGTCTGAGGGAATGTGGGCGAGGGTGCCATTTAGATTTATTTCGCCGCGTATTGGACGTAAAGATGCGATCGCTTCCTCTAATTCTCGCTGTCCGTTACCATCGACTCCAGCAATTCCCACAATTTCTCCAGCATTAACTGCGAGATTTATTCCCTTTAATGCTGGCAATCCTCGGTCATTTTCTACCCACAAATCACGAATAATTAATGGGGAATTGGGGACTGGGGATTGGGAACTGGGGACTGGGGACTGGGGACTGGGGATTGGGGATTGGGACTGTCTCTCAATTCTGATAACTTTATTAACTTCACGTCCTACCATCATTTGAGCTAATTCCCGCTCATCTGATGCAGATGTTAACACTGTGGTAATTGTGCGTCCATCTCGCAGTACAGTTACGCGATCGCATATTGCCAAGACTTCATTTAATTTATGACTAATAAAAATGATTGATGTACCCCCAGCAGCCAAATTTCTTAATGTCTGTAAAAATCCCTCTACTTCCTGGGGAGCCAAAACTGCGGTAGGTTCATCTAATATTAATACTTTCGCGCCTCGATAGATGGCTTTGAGAATTTCCACCCGTTGCTGTTCTCCCAGCGATAGCTGCCAAACTTCTGCTGCTGGGTCGATTTGTAATCCATACTGTTCTGCTAAACTTCGCAGACGCTGATGGAGTTTTTTTGGGTTTTCTCGGATTAGCGGTTGTCCTGATTGTCCCAAAACTAAGTTGTCTGCAACCGTGAGACTTTCTACCAGCATAAAGTGTTGATGTACCATGCCGATACCCGATGCGATCGCTTCCCCCGGAAAGCGAAATTGCACCGATTTTCCCTCCAGCAAAATCTCACCTTCATCTGGTTCATACAAGCCGCAGAGAATATTCATCAGCGTGGTTTTCCCCGCCCCATTCTCTCCTAAAAGAGCATGAATTTCCCCTAATTGCAACTCAAACTTTACGCTATCATTGGCAACGATTCCAGGGAATCTTTTAGTAATGCCCCGCATTTCTACTACAGGAGTTTGCATAATTGCTAATGGTTATAGCAGTTCTATTTGCTCCGTGAACTTTGTTAAGGCAATTAACCACTCCAGGTGCGGACAGGCGCAGAGGAAAGCGGGTGCATATCGCTATTTCGGCACAAACGGAACTTTGAGTTTACCAGAGGAAATTTCCTGTCGCGTCTCTTCTATTTTTTTCAAAGTTTCGTCCCCCAACTTATCTTTAACTGTGGAATTAGTATTCACCTGAACCACATCTTCGGCAACGGAAAGGCGATAATACTTGTTAGCAAATTGTCCAGATGTTGTGTCATCTAACATCTGCTTAAAGATAGGTTCCATATTCCACAGCACATTAGCCGCAACCACATTTTCACCCAAGGCAGTCATATCTCCCACATAACCTGTAGCATAGCCTCCCTTTGCTTTGGCGGCTTCAATTGTTCCCAAAGTTGGCGCTTGACCGCAACCAATCCAGTAATCTACTCCCGTTTCTGCTTGTGCGGTTCCTGCCTCTTTCGCCTTAGCAATATCGTACCAGTCTCCCACAGCCGTAGCTGTCAGCGTAGCATCGGGACGGACTGTTTTGGCACCTGCTAACATCGCTTGTCCCATTGCATGACAAGCTGGAATATCAAAGCCGTAAAGCGCTCCTAATTTACCGCTTTTACTGAGTTTTCCTGCTACTAAACCAACCATATAAGCACCTTGATAAAAAGGTTGGTCGTAGTCGGCGACATTTTCCGATGTTTTGCCTACAGCGCCTGCCCATGCGAAATTAGTTTTAGGAAATTCTTTGGCTACTTGAAATACTGCATCTCCGTGATTATAGGAATGCCCGATAATCACGTTGTAGCCTTTTTCAGCGTACTGGCGCAAAACTCTCGCTATATCAGCATCAGCAACAGACTCAGAGATAGTAACATCATAGCCTTGAGCTTTGAGTTTTTCAGCTGCATTGTAGGCTGCTTCATTCCAAGAATCATCGTTAGCGGGGCCACCCAAAACAATTGCTAACCGAGGCTTTGTGCTGTCGGCGGTAGGACTTGCCTGTGTTTCTGTTGTGGGTGCTGGGGATTGAGAGGTTTGCTGTTGAGTACAACTAGCTATCAGCGTCAGGGGAATTATTAAAGATAAACTGCCAAGAATTTGTCTAATTTGTTTTAGTTGCATTAAGGGTATCATTGATTGCCCGATTGTACTGCCCAAATCCACTGGTTTTAGCTTGGCAAAGTGCAGCAGTTATAATTGTATGCCAGGTTACAAAAATTGCGATTGCTAGGATCTATAGCAATTCAAGGGTTGGGTGCAATACATCTATAGAGAAATAGCAATGCAGGTGCTAACCCTTCAGATACCCGGCTTCTTAAAGAAGTCGGGTATCTCGCCTTCACGAATCATTTAGGACTGCTAAATATCGCGTTTCTACAACCAACTTTTCACTTTCTTTAGTAGGTTGCTTGTAATCTACTCAGGAGATAGTCTCCCGCTGAAATGGGTGGATAAAGTGGGGGACGATTTTCTCCTTGACAACTCTCAATACAGGCAATTTCCGCGTCGTTATTGGGATGGCAGAAAAAAGCAACGGAATAACGCGATCGCTTGACTCTATCATCGCTGGGAACCATTACCCGATGCTTGGTGGAGCAGAATTCGTGATTCGTCCACTGTTGCATCAAATCCCCTGTATTCACGACAACAGTACCCGGAATGTAGGGTGCAGCGATCCACTCGCCATCAGCAGTGCGAACTTCTAAACCGCCGACTTCATCTTGAAATAGTAAGGTGAAACTGCCATAGTCGGAATGTTCGCCAGCACGCACTTGTCCGGGTTTGACGGCTTGCTCCAGTGGGGGATAATGAAGTAGCCTTAGAGTATAATTTTGCTCTTCGTGCTTGTCAGCGAAGAAGGACTCTGGTAATTCGAGAGCGATCGCAAATGCTTGGCATATTTTATCAGCAGCTTCAGCACAAGCTTGATAAAATTCCAAAACCGTTTGGCGAAACTTGTCTTCTCCAACAGGCCACTGATTAATAATTAAAGAAGACTTATCCTGCGTTGAGATTTGGTCAGGAATAACTTCTTTCCCTACATTAAATGCTTCTTTCAAATCTCCTGGATTATCCGGATTGAGGCGTTCTCGCTCTACACCAACATAACCGCGATTGCTGAATTTATCAACCCACGCTAGTTGATTTTTTACGTCAAATGGTAGCTCAAAAAATAACTTAGTTTGAGCAAATAAATTGTCTATTAACGTTGCTGGTATTCCCGGATTTAGGTACATAAATCCGATTTCATGGCAAGCATGATAAATTTGTCTAGCAACAGCTTGCCGCGCTTCGGCATCACCGCTGAGAAAAGGTTCAAAATCAATGATAGGAATATTAACCAATGTTTTAGTCATCGTTTTATTTTCTTGCAGATATGATGTTATACGTGTATCGTAGGCGAATGATAAATTATACAGCCGCGTCCAATCGCAATAATTGTTGCAAAAGCTCTAACTTTAAGAATCAATAAATTGCCTTTTTTGACGAAGATTGCGTAATAACCTTGCTCAGAACAAAGTAGAGAATTACCGCCGCAATAATGCCGTTAACCGGCTTAACTCCAGGTGCAATGTATGCGATCGCGCTCGCTAACACATAAGCAATAATTCCAGCCCAATTAAACGCGGGTTGCCGTTCTTCTAAAGATGGAAACTCACCCCGACGACGCAACCAATAATCTGCCATCACCACACCACCAATGGGAGGAATGAAGGTTCCGAGTAGGATTAGGTAAGGAATTAGCATATTATAAATACCACCCCAAGCCAAAACTAGAGCCACCGTCGCCCCACCCAACACGAAAGCAGTCCGCTTGTTGGTGCGAAACATATGAGCGCCTGCTACTGAAAAAGCATAAATAGTATTATCTTGCGTTGTCCACATATTCAAAAACAACAGCACCAAACCCCAAAATAATAATCCTTGCAGTGCCATTACTTGCACAATATCTTCGTTGCCGTAAACCAATGCGCCGAAGGCACCACAAAAGATTAAAAAGCCATTGCCAAAGAAGAAAGCTGCTAGAGTGCTAATTGCGGCTGTTTTACCATTTTTAGCGAAGCGACTCCAGTTAGTTGCTTGAGTTCCGCCGGAGACAAAGGTGCCAACAATAATTGTCAAAGCTTCGCCAATTCCTAGCTGTTTTGATGGCACGATAGCTTGCAAACCATTATAACCGCCGACTTTACCGAGTGCGATCGCTAAACTCCAAAACATCAAAATCAGCATCGCAGGAACGGCTATGCGCGAAAGCCAATCCATCGCCCGATAACCAATATAAGCAGTGGAACAGAAAAAATAGGTAAAGAATAGGATAATTAACCAGTTCCATCCTGTAGGAATTCCTAACAGCTTATTTGCTAATTCAGCCATCAAGGCCGAACCCCACGCATACCAGCCAATTTGCGTAAATCCCAGGATAAAATCTACCCAACGGGAACCAATGCTACCAAAACTAAACCGTGCCATCAGAACTGTAGAAAGTCCTGTATTGGCAGCAATGTAACTGAGTGCGGCGGCGTAGACACCAAGAATTAAGTTACCGATGATAATCAAGCCTACTAAATCGGGAAAAAAGCGGTAGGCGGGGCCAACTAAACCCCCGGCGAATAATGTCCCCGAATATAGCGTAAAACCCATCAGCAGGGGAGCCAACGACCAGAAAGATTTACGCGCCTCCAGGGGAACGGCGCTTAGGGGATAATCTTCATTGGCTTGCGATTGTACTAACTCTGGTTCTGAGGTGGTACTCATACAACTAATAGGTAATGCTTAATCAAGGACTAAAGGCAATTAAGTCATTTTGAAGGCGATCGCGCAGCCGATCCGTATCCTAGTTAACTTCAGCAGTCTCTGACACGGTTAAATGTATATCAGAATACCATCTGTAACTACAGAAGTATTAATTTAACTACATCAATGCTTATTTTGTCTTAACTCAGTCAAATAATGGTGACATACACGATTTTGTTTTAGTGCAATACTCAAATTGCTAAATCTTAGACGCGATCGCTACCAGCTCAGTAGGAGGAATAAACATGGCTTTCAGGTATAATCGGCGTGACTTTATCATTTATGGTTCAGCTGCTTTTGGCAGCAGTTTACTGCTGAAAGCTTGTAGTGCTAATCAAAATTCCACAACACCGACAGCAGAAAATTCTGCCGTCAGTGATGCTAAAAGTTTCAAGACAGCTATTGTGCTACCAGGAATTATTACTGATAAAGCTTGGAACCAAACAGGTTATCAAGGTGTGACAACTGCTAAGGAGAAATTAGGAGTTGAAACCGCTTATGTTGAGAAAGTAGAACAAGCAGATCAGGCAGAAGCTTTATCAGATTTTGCGCGACGCGGCTACAACTTAGTATATGCTCACGGCGGACAATTTGATGCGGCAATTCAACAGGTAGCACCACAATTTCCCAAGACGTTTTTTGTGGGTGTCAATGGTGCGGTGACTGGGGCAAATATGGCATCTTTGCGGATAGATCACCTGCAAGCAAGTTATTTGTGCGGCATCCTGGGAGCTTCGATGTCAAAATCAAATAAAATGGCTTATCTTGCTGCCCAATCTTTTCAAGCAACTGATGAAGAATTGCGGGGATTTGAGTTGGGTGCAAAGTCGATTAAGCCTGATATTAAAGTAGCTCCAAGT
This sequence comes from Trichocoleus sp. FACHB-40, assembly GCF_014695915.1. GTDB lineage: Bacteria > Cyanobacteriota > Cyanobacteriia > Cyanobacteriales > FACHB-T130 > Funiculus > Funiculus sociatus. The sequence continues at coordinate 8,769 of NZ_JACJPF010000087.1, read as the reverse complement.
TATACGGGTGACTGGAACGATGCTGCTAAGGCGAAGGAAGCAACATTGGCGTTAATTTCTTCTGGGGTGGATGTAATTTATCAGTGGTTGGATAATGCTTCGCCAGCGGTGTTGCAAACTGCTGCTGATAAAGGAGTTTACACCTTTGGCAATACAGCGGATCAGTTGGAGGTTGCACCGAAGTCGGTATTAACCAGTGCGGTGAAGCGAATTGATTTAGCGATCGCATACTTAGCCGATCTCGCTGTAAAAGGTAATCTCAAAGGGGAAATTTACACTCTTGGTTTGGAAAAACCGGATATTCTTTATATTGGGAAATACAATGAGGCAGTATCAACAGATTTGCAGCAGAAAGTAGCCCAAACAAAAGATGCAATTTTAACTAAAAAAGTTACGTTTGAAGCTTGCAAAAATGGTGGGAAAGATACTCGGTGCCTGAAACAAGCGTAATATAGATGTCAGGGCGAATATAACTCGCGGCTAAACATTTTCTCGTTCCCAGGCTGCGGACTGGGAACGCATATATAAGAGGCTCTGCCTTTCGTTCTATACTGAAGGCTAGAGTCTGCTGAAAGCATTACTAGGCGGCAGCCCAGTGACGAGGAAAAAATGACTTATTTACGCCTTGATGGCATTACAAAACGTTTTGGCAATTTTATTGCTAATGATAACATTAGCGTGGGTGTTAATCGCGGTTCTATTCATGCGTTACTGGGGGAAAACGGCGCAGGTAAGACTACTTTGATGAATATCCTTTGCGGACTTTATCAGCCTGATTCCGGGGATATTTACCTGCAAGATAAGTTAGTAAAGATTGACTCTGCAAGCGCTGCGATCGCGCACGGTATTGGGATGATTCACCAGCATTTTATGTTGGTGCCGCAGTTGACAGTAACAGAAAATATTATACTGGGAACCAAGTTTGATTGGCGGTTGGATTTAGAGGAGAAAAGTCAAGCGATCGCGCAAATGTCTCGCTTTTACAATCTTGATGTAAATCCCTTAGCCAAAGTCAGAGATTTACCTGTAGGAGTTCAGCAACGGGTTGAAATTATTAAAGCACTTTACCGCCAAGCAAAACTGCTGATTTTAGATGAACCAACAGCGGTACTAACGCCGCCGGAGGTGAAAGTTTTAGCTGCTATTTTGCGTCAGTTGGCAGCTGATGGACGCACGATTATTTTTATCAGTCACAAATTAGAAGAGGTGATGAATCTTTGCGATACTGTCACCGTATTGCGGCGGGGTGCGGTGGTAGCGACAACAACAACCTCAGATATCAACAGTCAGGAATTAGCACGATTGATGGTTGGGAGAGAGGTCTTATTTAAAGTTAATAAATCTGCGCGTGATTCTGGCGAAGTGGTGTTAGAAGTTGAAAATTTACAGGTGCAGGATGAGCGGAATTTTCCGGTTGTGAAAGATGTATGTTTTCAACTTCGGGCAGGCGAAATTTTGGGAATTGCTGGCGTTGATGGGAATGGACAGAGGGAGTTGGCGGATGCGATTTCAGGGTTGCGTGGTATTACTTCGGGTAGAATAACGAACCACTCTTTAGACGCAAAGAACGTAAAGGACAGACGGAAAGAAAGAATTACGGCTTATATTCCAGAGGATAGGCAGAAAATGGGCTTGGTGATGGGATTTAGTATTGCCAAAAATCTCATTCTTAAGGCTTTTAAATTCCTGCCGTTTTGTCGTCGCTGGTTTCTTCAGTATGAAGCGATTAATCATCGTGCTATGGAGGCGATGCAAGATTTTGATATCCGGGGCGAAAATTACTCTATTAAAGTTAGTCAATTGTCAGGAGGAAATCAACAAAAAGTAGTTTTGGCACGAGAACTTTCTGGTCAACCAAGTTTGATTGTGGCGATGCAACCTACACGCGGGTTGGATGTGGGTGCGACTGAATATGTGCAGCAACGCTTGTTAGCTGAAAGAGAACGAGGTGCGGCAATTCTCTATATTTCCACAGAGTTAGAAGAAATTATGGCGATGAGCGATCGCATTGCTATTATGTATGAAGGTCAATTTGTTGATATCTTAGATGCTGCTACTGCCACGATTGAACAAGTTGGTTACTTAATGACTGGTGGTAATTTCAAAGGTATCTCCAGGTAAAATTTTAAATAGATTGCTGGATATGCAAGTTATGAGCTTTCTATCTTACGATCCTCATCTGCCTTTGCCGAGTGCCGAATATTTTTAGGCGGGGTTTCTCGGTTGGATACATACAGAAGTATTATATTGAACTCTCAAATAATATTAAGACGCAATATGGAGATTTATGCTAGAGGAACATACAGAGAATGCAATTACATCTGGCAAATTGTAGCATGACGAAAACTAATCGCATTCAACCCGTTTTGCTACCAATTCTATCTCCCATCATTGCGATCGCATCCGCCCTGATTGTCGGCGCTATCCTCATCTCTCTCTCCAACGCCAACCCGATCACCGCCTACGGTATTCTGTTTCAAGAATCTTTAGCCAACTACTATGGCTTTGGCAATACCATCACCAAAACTGCACCCTTGCTATTGGCCAGTCTAGGGGTGCTGGTGGCGTTGAAAGCGGGTTTGTTCAACATTGGTGCTGAAGGGCAAATTTATATGGGGGGACTCGGTAGCGTCTTGGTGGGGCTATATCTGCAAGGATTACCCGCCTTGATTCATGTACCTCTAGCGCTGCTGGGAGGATTCCTCTTAGGTGCCGTTTGGGGATGGATTCCCGGATATCTTAAAGCGGTGCGGGGTGTGAATGAGGTGATTACCACCCTGCTACTCAACTACGTGGCGCTGAACTTTGTGGGATACCTGGTAAACAATCCCCTGAAGCAGCCGGGTGCGCCGAGTGCCTATTCCGCGCTAATTGCCGAATCAGCCCGATTACCCCTGATTTTGCCACAAACACAGGCACACGCCGGGATTTTTATCGGGTTATTTGCTACCGGATTGTTGTGGGTATTGTTTGCGCGATCGCCTCTAGGATACCAAATCGAAGCGGTAGGACAAAATCCGACAGCCGCCCGTTACGCGGGAATGTCGGTAAAACGCACCATTATGCTCGTGATGGCTTTAGCGGGAGGATTGGCGGGATTAGCGGGCGCTGGTGAAGTCATGGGGCTAAAATACCGACTATTTGACAGATTTTCACCCGGCTATGGATTTGATGCGATCGCGATCGCTCTCCTGTGTCGTGGTAACTTAGTTGGTATCGTTCTCACCTCCCTATTTTTCGGAATCCTCCGCAGCGGCGCAAATGTCATGCAGCGCAGCGCCAACGTTCCCGTGACCGTAGTTTATGCCATTCAAGGTTTAACTGTTTTGTTCATTGCCATCAGTTTTGCAATTGAACGTCAAATTAAAATTAAAAATTAAAATTTACCTTTTCCGGGCGATTAGAAATCGCGGCTACACGAGACTTAATCTGCCTACGCAGGTTTTAATTTTTTCAGTCCGCGCACCATCCGGACTTCGTTTGTATAGCCGCGAATTCTATTCGCCAAGGTTGCCCAAATCTTTAATCCACTAATGGACATCAACTTTTTCACCGACTACCTAGTTGCCAGCCTACGCCTCTCAACACCGTTAGCATTTGCCGCCCTTGGTGGACTTTTCTCAGAACGATCGGGAGTGCTAAATATTGCTTTAGAAGGAATGTTACTAACAGGAGCATTTTCTGGCGCAGCCGGAGCCTTTTTTACAGGTAATGTTTGGTTAGGCATACTGTTAGCAATAATAATCGGAGGTATTGTTGGATTGCTCCATGCTTATCTGTGCGTTACCCTCCGAGTAGATCAGTTAGTATCGGGACTCGCCATCAATCTAACCGCAGCTGGGTTGACTTCATTTTGGGCGCGAGTTTTATTTAATAGTGGGCAGACGCAACAATTACCAGGTATTCAAACAATTGCCATTCCCGGACTACACAATATCCCCATTTTGGGTACTTTACTCTTTAACCAAGACCCGCTAATCTACTTGTTATTTCTGTTAGTTCCACTCATAAGTTATATACTATTCCGCACAAGTTTAGGCTTATCTCTACGCGCTGTCGGAGAATATCCCCGTGCTGCTGATACAGCTGGAGTTTCTGTCACTTTAGTACGTTATATTGCTGTCGCCCTCAGCGGTTGTCTGGCGAGTTTAGGAGGAGCTTATCTTGCCTTAGTTCACGTAAAATTCTTTGTAGAAGATATGAGTGCTGGCAAAGGATTTATCGCCCTTGCAGCTTTGATTTTTGGCAGATGGCATCCCGTCAGCACAGTTTTGGCTTGTTTATTATTCGGTGCAACCGAAGCTTTGCAACTAAGAATTCAAGCTTTTAATCTGAATATTCCCTATCAATTTTTAGTGATGTTGCCTTATATTATTGCTTTATTAGCTTTAGTAGGATTAGCTGGCAAGTCCACACCTCCCGCCGCCGTCGGTATTCCTTATATTCCTGAAAGTCGCGAACAATGAGTAGATATCAATTAATTATTTTTGACTTTGATGGCACTTTAGCAGTTACGCATCCAGCGATTATATCGTGCGCTATAAAGACCTTCCAGACATTTAATATCAAGCCACCAACTGAAGAACAGATTCAGTCAGTAATAGGTGTCCCGCTTGCCGAAGCTTTCACTATTTTTCATCCAGCGATCGCTACCGAAGAAATTCCTCAATGGATTGAAACTTACAGATTATTTTATCAGACAGAAGGCTTATTAAAAATAAACCTATTTTCTGGGGTGAACCAAGTCATCCATGCGGCATCTTCTGAGGGTTTGAACTTAGTAATTGTTAGCGTCAAACACACTAAATTTCTTAATTTAGCCTTAAAAGAACTAAAAATTAATAGTTACTTCGATCTGGTTATTGGAGATGACGGACAAACGGCAATAAAACCCGATGCCAGCGTATTTTATTCAGCTATACAGCCGATTTATCCAGACATCCAAAGTAATGAAGTTCTAGTTGTTGGCGATAGTCACGTAGACTTGCGGTTTGCTAAAAACGCTGGATTAGATGTTTGTTGGGCTGCTTATGGCTATGGCGATCGCGCAAAATGTTTGGCACTCAATCCAATTTTTGTAGTTAACGATATTTCGGAACTGATTTCAATTATCCAGAAAGAATAACTACTGTGTCCCGTACAAGCGATCGCCTGCATCCCCCAGACCCGGTATAATATAACCGTGTTCGTCTAACTTTTCGTCAATAGCAGCCGTGTAAATAGGAACATCCGGATGTTCAAGTTGAAAGTGTGAAATTCCTTCTGGTGCTGCTAATAAGCACAAAAACTTGATAGATATCGGACTTACTTCCTTAATTCGATCAATAGCAGCCACGGCTGAGTTTCCAGTTGCCAACATCGGATCAACAATCAAAACATCCCGCTGTTCAATATCACTAGGAACCTTGAAATAATATTCAACAGCAACATGAGTAAGCGGATCGCGGTATAAACCAATATGTCCCACTCTAGCGGAAGGAATTAGTTCTAAAATACCATCCAAAATCCCCTGTCCTGCCCGCATAATTGAGACAATTACTATCTTTTTATCAGCAGCCAGCATCGGTGCCAACATTGGCGCAACTGGGGTTTTAATTTGTTCATATTTCAGCGGCAAATCTCGCGTCACCTCGTAGGCTAATAACATCCCAATTTCTTTGAGGAGGTTACGAAATTTTGCCGTGCTGGTTTCTGTTTGGCGCATCAGCGTCAGCTTATGCTGTATCAAGGGATGGTCGATTACAGTAACTTTAGCATTCATTAATAAATTCATCTCCAAATATGCCCACAGACTCTCATTATGGGGCTATACAAACAAAGTGTGCTTACGCAGGAAAGAACAAACAAAAAGTTAAATACCACTTATTTAAGAGCCTTGAATTAAACTTCACTTTTCAAAGCTACAACCTGTTTTAACATGAATACTTAATTAAAACACTGTTCCATCGCTTTCTATCTGAATTGGAGGAACGCCGCCTTCTCGCAATTCTGCGGCAATTTTGCGCCCCGCACTCCAGGTTCCTCCTTGCAAAACTTTCACCAGTGGTAATTCAGCGGCACTCAAATTCAATTTTTGTCTGATAATCTCCGCAATTTTATCTAACAAACAAACAGTTAACGCCCGCCATTCTACAATTACCTGAGAATCAACAGCATGACATTTCTGAAAAACATCTGAATGCGCTTGTAACAAACCCAGGTCTAAACATAAACCACCATTGCGATACTCTGGCAGTCCCGTGAGTTCTTCTAACCCAATAATTTCTAAACCGAGTTCCTGAAGGGGTTCTAAAAGAGAATACGTTAACCACTGGGAAAGTTTATGAAACGGAATGTATTGATCATCTTTTGGCAAAGCTGGATGAACCCAAACATCGCCTAAGTTTTCTCCTGCTAACACTATTCGTCCCGGCCAGATATCACCTAGTCCCGTCAAAATAGTTTTTAAAACAGTGCTGGCTTTCAGTTTACCATCAAACGATTGACTTAAAAGATAACTCACCAAATTGCCGGGGCGCGGGTTATTGTTGCCAAAAAACTGAGGATGTTGACACAGTACCTGTCCTAACTTTTGTAGCAGATTAACCCGTCCTTCCACACCTACCAGCGGATTTTCAAGACTCACCTGAAATCCCTCTGCTAATGTTTGTTTTGTTAAATTTTGCAATCCATCAGCATCAGCTTGTAATGGCAATTTCAAATTACTAGAAAAAGCGCCTTTGCAAAACATCCGGAAACTTGCCACAGCTAACCCTTCCGAACGCCGAAACACTTGCCCCGTTTCCCGTTCGCAATATTGCCAATCTGCACCCGCGCCCGCATCCAGCAACACGCTGGTAATTGCCAAATCAAACTTAACTTGGGCTTTTTCAACTGGGCTTAGTTCCGCCAAAGCATCATCGAGTTCAGCGATGCGCGATACATTCCCTACCTCGAAATGTCGCCAGCGACTGTGAAAAGGAATATCGAAATCCGGATAGTCATCGCGCATCACCTCAATGACATAATCAGCAACTTTATCGAGTTGAGTTAAATCTACTCGAAAGTGACATTTGCCTTCACAGCATAATTGAAAAATGCGATCGCATCTTTCTCGAATCGCCGCGGGACTTTTCAAATACGCAATCAGTTCGCTCATAATAATTTTAAACGCTTCCGTAACTCCCAGGAAAGCGCAGATGAACGGGCAGTTAGCCTTTGCGCTTTCCTTGGCGCGTACCTTTGGGTTTAATCTCCTAAACCCCTTCCTTTAATTTCCGCAAGAGTTACCGCATCTGGCACTTCTCCCGGCGTATAGTAACCTGCTGCTTGCTTCGCCGCAATTTCCACTCGTGCATCTTCCGGAATCCAATCATCAGGAATGGCTATGCGTTCAATCACCTCAATGCCTGAAGAAGTAATTGCGTTATACTTCATATCACTCATCGAAACTAAACGGTCAATTCGAGTAATTCCTAACCAATGCAAGACATCTGGCATTAATTCTTGAAACCGCATATCTTGCAATCCGGCTACGCATTCTGTGCGCGTAAAATATGCCTCGGCGCTATCGCCTCCTTCCTGACGCTTGCGGGCATTATAAACTAGAAACTTAGTTACTTCTCCCAAGGCGCGTCCTTCTTTTCGGAAGTAGACAATTACACCCGCACCGCCTTCTTGTGCTGTCTGAATACAAACTTCTATGCCGTGTACTAGGTAAGGGCGACAGGTGCAAATATCGGAACCAAATACATCGGAACCATTGCATTCATCGTGTACGCGCACGGCGAGAAGTTTGCTGGGATTTGTAATTGCTTCTACTTCTCCAATTAAATAAACTGTTGTTCCGCCAATTGGTGGTAGGAAGACGTGCAAATCTGGGCGCGTCACCAGTTCGGGAAACATTCCACCCGTTTGTTGGAAAAGAATCCGCCGTAAATCGCTTTCATTAATCTTGAGTCGCTGGGCAATTCCTGGCAGATACCAAACTGGATCTATTGCTACTTTAGTTACTACTAAACTGCCATTATTTTTCAGGATTTTACCATCAACTCGCAAGCGCCCTTTAATTATTGAGTCTTGCAATTCTGGCATATTAATATGCGCTTTGGTAATGGCAATGGTAGGGAAAATATCGTGTCCTTGTTCGTAAAGTGTGGTGTAACTTCCTCCCACCAAGGCACCAAATGGATCGAGACAAACAATTTTGTTAGCATCAGACCAACTGGGATGCGGCCCGATGTGGACAACTGGCGAGGTATTTGTCAAATCAGCGCGGTGATTTGCCTGGAGTGCGCCAGATGCGATCGCTAACGCCCGATACACAGCATAAGATCCAGAATGCGTACCAATTACATTCCGGTGATTTGCGTTTCTTACTGTCCCAATTATTGGCCCCCGTTTAATTGGATCGCTTTCTCCCCAATTAATGGGAATAGGTTTTTGACCAGATTTACCCGGATGAGATGTCAAAACAATATGCTTGTGCTTAGATACTGCTTTCGGCGTTTCCATAAGGTTCTCAAACTGGCTAAAGATGCAGCCCTAGAAGTGATATTTAACTGCGATCGCAAATAAACTTCGATCATACCAATTATATTTTCGCTCAAAAAATATTTTTTCCAGCAAAATCCCTTTTTGAGCTGCTGTACATTAATTCAGTATGATTAGCTACAAAGTAAGGATTCAGGTCTAAGAATGTGGAATCAAAGAAGGAGCAACTTGAGAGGAATGAAGTTGGCTCTGAAGAGCTTGCTCAAAAAAATGAATTACCGAGCGACCTTGACGACG
>NZ_JACJPF010000086.1 GCF_014695915.1 Trichocoleus sp. FACHB-40 | reverse complement strand
CTTCTCCATCAATTTCTATCCACAATCACCAACTCCTCTCTCGGCTTGCAACTTCTCTCCTCAACCTACTTCAGGGTTTCTGAGTCTACAAATGCTTATCCCGAACTGAGGTTAACTTAAGTTGTTTGAGAACTGGATGGCGCACAGATGAAGGTATCATTAACTCAAGGAAGCGTTGGCAAGGATTTTGGCAACAAAGCCCTCTCCACTACCTCGATAACCCCAAACCTACTCTGTGGAATTCCCTATGCCCCACGAACCCAGCCCAGTCCAATCCGCCGTCCTACTCACCATTATTGCTGAAACAGTGCTTAAAGATGCTATTGTCAATTTGTTTAAAAGCAATAACGTAAGCGGCTACACCATTAATCAAGTGCAGGGTGAGGGTAGCCACGGCAGACGCTTAGGAGACATAGCGGGCTACAACACTAATATTGAAATCAAGACCATTGTTTCACTAGAAGTATGTGATTCTATTTTTTGGTCTATAAAAGACTATCAGGGTAAGCACGCCTTAATGGCCTTCCGACAGAATGTAGAAGCCTTGGCTTAATTAACCTGGTTTGTAGAGCTGTTCCTTGATTTGCGCGTGCAAGAGCTGAATTGTCCGTTTGCTGAAGCAAAAGCCCTTACAAACAGCGATCGCAAACCCGTATTTCGCACCGCACCCCCTGCCAACCATATTGTCAGCCCTTAAAAAGATACCCGACTTCTTAAAGAAGTCGGGTATCTCGCGTTAACTAGGCGGCAATCGCTAGGAGTTTAAGCAGTGTGCAGCCTTTTGCCAGCGCGACTTGGTGAAGCAGGCTTTTTGCTGCGGGTGGGTGCGGATGGTGCCTGGGGCTTGGCTCGGTTACTGCGACCTTGGTTTGCGCGCTGACTCTTCGGCTGGTCTATCACCATCTTGGCTGGGGCGCTTGGCTCGTAGCCTGGAACCACAGTTTTGACAAGGGGTTTATTGAGCAATCGTTCGATGTCTTTGAGGAATGGATATTCATCTTCGCTGACGAGGGAAATTGCTCGTCCTTCATTTCCAGCGCGACCTGTGCGACCAATGCGATGCACATAGTCTTCTGGTACATTGGGGAGTTCAAAGTTGACTACGTGGGGCAGCTGATCGATATCTAGACCGCGTGATGCTACGTCGGTGGCGACTAATACCCGCACTTTCCCTTGCTTAAAGTCTTGCAGCGCACGGGTGCGGGCTGCCTGACTTTTGTTGCCATGAATTGCAGTGCTTTTCAGCCCATCTTGAGCAAGTTGCTCGGCTAGACGGTTGGCTCCGTGTTTCGTGCGGGTGAAGACTAGCACCTGTTTCCAATTGTGGAACCCGATCATATGAGAAAGCAGTTCTCGCTTGCGATCGCGATCGACCGGATGCACCACCTGCTCTACCTGCTGTGCGGCAGTATTACGGGGAGCAACTTCGATCTGGGTCGGAGATTTTAACAAGCCGCTGGCAAGCTGCTGAATCGGTTTAGAGAAGGTGGCAGAAAACATCAGCGTTTGGCGGGATGGGGGGAGAATTGCCAAAATTTTGCGGATGTCGCGGATGAAGCCCATGTCTAACATGCGATCGCATTCATCCAGCACCAGTATCTCTATCTGCGAGAGATCCACAGTCTTTTGCCCAATGTGGTCAAGCAACCGACCGGGCGTAGCGACTACAATATCAACTCCCCGATGCAGGGTTTGAACTTGCGGCTTAATTCCCACACCGCCATAAATTGCTGCCGCTCTCAGCGACAGGTATTTGCCATAAGTTTTGACGCTATCTTTTACCTGATCTGCCAGTTCGCGAGTAGGTGTGAGAATCAGGGCGCGAGTCCTGCGATGCACCTGCTTGGTGTTGGTGGTACCCAGGAGTTGCAGTAAAGGCAGGGTAAAGCCAGCAGTCTTGCCCGTTCCAGTTTGGGCGCTGGCGAAAATGTCTTGTCCTTTCAGGATTGCGGGAATTGCTTGCTGCTGAATTGGGGTTGGTTCAGTGTAGCCAGAGTCAGCAACAGCACGAAGCAGGTCTGTCGAAAGACCGAGGTTATCAAATGTCATGAATGCGATCGCTCCTAGTAATGCCCCTATCCCAAATCAAGTGCCTGGGGCCAGTCTAAGAGCAGGAAATTTGTAGTTCAGTTGGATGGCTTTAATCAGCTTTTTTCCAATGCGCCAGCAACAGACCGGAATGTACTGGCAGAAATTCATTCTATCAAAGATATCAGAAAAATGCTGAAAACCCCGTGATTTTAATCCGGGGAGGAAGGTTAATTGCTGGTTTTCACCTGCCTTGGAAGTATTTGGATATAGTCGCGAAAAATTTCAGCAGCAGAGATTTGTTTTGACTCAGCATAGGAGTCTAAAATTTTCCACTGTTTTTTTTGTTGAGAAGCAAACCCGAATTAATGAACATCAATAATGGGTTGAAGAAGAAGCGCGATCGCGCCAACAGCGACAAAAGACAAACTTACCCAAAAGAAAATTCTCATTTTGTTTTTATACCTTGATTTAATTTGTGATGCTTTTTACGGTTCAATGTACTGGGATTGTAGTGAATAGTTAGGATTTGCCTAATCCACCTAGGGAGAGAAAGCGCTCGATAAAAAGAGAGAGTTAATAGCTAGGAAGCGATCGCTTATCGCTGAGTCACCAACATCTTCATCCCATGTTTTGGGCGGAGCGTTAACGAGGGTTGCACCAGCACCGGATACTCTGGTTGTAGCGTCAGGCGAAACTTTTGCGCGATCACTGCCAGCAGTAAACTTGCCTCCATCATGGCAAAAGCCTTGCCAATGCAGATTCGCGACCCGCCACCAAAGGGAAAATAGGCAAAGGTGGGCAACTTCTTAATCAAATTATCTGCCCAACGATCCGGGTTAAAAACTTCTGGATTTTCAAAGAAGCGAGGATCTCGGTGCATCGCCCACTGATTGATAAACACAGTTGTTCCCGCTTTGACCTCATATCCCCCTAGAACGCAGTCTTCTACGGCACGTCGGCTTATTCCCCACACGGGCGGATACAGTCGCATTGATTCCAACAGAACTCGTTCTGTGTAAGGCAACTGACGTAAATCGGCAACCGTGGGTGCGCGATCGCCCAACACTGTCTTCAATTCTTCTTGCAATTTCGCTTCTATTTCTGGGTGTTGTGCAAGTAGAAACCATGTCCATGTCATGGCGTTAGCAGTCGTTTCGTGACCCGCCAAAAAGAGAGTCATTGCTTCATCTCGCACTTGGCGATCGCTCATCCCAGTTCCATCAGATTCATCCCGCACTTGAAGCAATAGGGAAAGTAAATCGCCTGTGTCCTTACCGCTAGCTCGGCGCTCGTTAATAATGGGATAGACAATCGCATCTAATTGTTCAATTGCTCGTTGGTAGCGCAAGTTGCTAGGAGTAGGCATCCAACCAGGAAGGAAGTATTGATTAGCAAGATTGGCATTAAAATCCATTACTGCATTTAGCGCTGCCTGTACCCCTTCCGCTTCATCCTTAATATCAACGTCAAATAGTGTTTTAGACACAATTTCTTCGGTCAGAAACATCATATCTTGATGAATATCGCGGATTTCGCCATCGCGCCATTGGTCAATTAATTGCTCAGTATAGTCAACCATTACCTTCCCATAGGCAAAAATTCGTTCCTGATGAAAAGCTGGTTGAACCAGACGACGCTGACGCTGCCAAAAGTCGCCTTCACTGGTCAGTAAGCCGTTGCCTACAACACGCAATCCGCGTCGATATACGCTACTTTTAACAAAGTTGGGGTATTGAGTGACCAATACTTGCTCGATCAAGTCGGGATGGTTGGCTAAAAAAGCTGGAAATGGCCCAAACTGCCAGCAAACAAGATCGCCATACTCTCTAGCACATTGGCTGAAGAACTTAAGTGGATCTCGATTAATTTCTGGAAGATGACCCACAAGGAAATGAGCTTTAGGGCCAGGTGGTAAATGTACTGCGGGCATAAATAATTCGGTTAAAAATGCTTTTTTTGAAACAGAATAATAGATAAAAATTAGCCCTTTCAACCTAAGGGCTAAAATGAAGTAACGACTGGTCTTTTTGTTAGAAAGAAACCTAAATTAATGAACATCAATAAGTGGTTGAAGAAGAAGCGCGATCGCGCCAACAGCGACAAAAGACAAACTTACCCAAAAGAAAATTCTCATTCTGTTTTTCTACCTTAATTTAATTTCTGATGCTTTATACAGTTCAATGTACTGGGATCGTAGTGAAGAGTTACGAATTGCCTAATCCACCTAGGGACAGAGAAAGCGCTGATAGAAAGAAAGAGTTAATAGCCCTGCTTGATTGACAAAACGCTTGAAACCCTTGAATAGTCGTAGGTTGGGTTGAGCGGGAGCGTAGGCGAAGCCTTTAAGGGAGAGTAACCCAACGAAACACTTGCTGAGTAAGTTGGGTTTCACGGTGTTCAACCCAACCTAGATGGAAAGATTTGTCTAAATACAAAGGTAGACATTATATTGAATGCTATGCTCTGAGAAACGGGTTTGTAATAGCAACAGACATAATTTATGTTACTGTATTCTAGGTTTTAGGTTGCTTTTAGGACAATTGCAATCGCTCTTAGGATAGCTTGAAGTTTATGCAGGGTAGCGTTCCCGCAGAGCAACCCAGCATCCCAAGCTGTGCAGGGCAAAAGATTGTTGGCTTTTATAGAAGTTCAACGCAGAACACACGAGGGATCTGCCCACCCTGGAATTAATAAAATTCATAGTCTTCTTTTGAATTTAAACTTATTCGCTCTAACTCGATTCTTCCTTTAGTTCCACGAATGGTGTAGTACTGTCCACTTAGTTCCATAGGCTTTGCTTCAAGCTTAACACTCAGTATTGCAGTCCCTTTGTATTCAGGATATTCCGGTTTTTTTGGCGTATTATGATATACGTAGTACAATTTATGGTTTCCAGCTTCAAGCGTAGGATAAGCAACCAGAGTATAGGATTTTGAGGTTGTACTACATAAGTTTATATTTATATTGAATAAGTTTTGTTTGATTCTAACTTTAGCCTTTAGTTGTTCCTCTTCTAATCCCGTATCAAAAATTAGTTTTCCCTCCCATATACCATTAATATCTGGAAAATATATTTCTGAGAGGATAGGTATAAGCTTCCAGAGCAGTCTCCAAAAATATACGGATATTAAAAACGCAATAACATCTAAAATTGTAATAGAAAAACTAACATACCTTATTACTTCTAGTGAAAAGTTATAAGGAGTTAGTAAGTATACTAAAAAAAAGAGTAAGGCAATATTTATAATGGCGAAAGTTGTGAGAATTTTGCGTCCAGGTAAAAGGTGAAACATGCCTCTTTATATTTCGCTTGATGGGGATGATATAGGTAACAAGATTTCTAGAGCTTATCTTGAAAATGATGAAGAAAAATTAGTCAAGATTATTCAAGATTTGGAGCGCCTTTTGAATCAAATATGCGAATACTTAAAAAAATTAGAACTTGAGATTATATTTTGTGCTGCGGATGGTGTTGCCTGCAAAGGCAGTAATGTAGAAGTAGAGAGTTTTGCACGGTATATTGAATCTATTGGAAAACCACATTACACATTTTCTGCTGGTATAGGCAATGATTTGCAAAGTTCATTTTTTTCACTTAAGTATGCTAAAGCTCTTGGAAAAAACAAAGTTGTAATTTGTGAAGATGGGAAACAATTCAGAGTAATAACCTAACGTGCGCTCTCCACCTCCCATAGGCTGAATTAAGGTATACAAACCATCATCTTAAACCATGCAACGCCACAAAAAATTCTGAAGTTTACAAACGTTCAGTACAGGCTACGCGGGCAAGCATATTTAAACCCAACTAAGGCTTAAGGAAGCAACTCCAGCACAGATAAACGGCTGACTATTTGCCCTGCGATCGCAACAGGCACTTCATCAGACAGTTGATAATCTTGACGACGCTGATAGATGCATTCCTCAGCCACAATAGGCTCGGTGTAGACCTCAATCTGCTTTTCTGGGAGGTTGATAAGCTGTTCAGCATTTAAATAAAGTATAATCCGAAAGTAAATTTAGTCTAACAAGTGAAAGATGCCAGCGAAAAATTATCTCAATCAAGAGCAAGTAGAGAAACTACAAA
>NZ_JACJPF010000085.1 GCF_014695915.1 Trichocoleus sp. FACHB-40 | reverse complement strand
TTTGCGCTCAATTTATATCGTGACAATCGCTTTGAGAACATGGCTCAAGCCCAACGTCTTGCTGGTTTCAGCCTGAACACACTCAAGCACCTATTTAAAATGAAATAGCCCTGATTGTCTAAGGTTGCAAGATGAATTTTCCTTGACTGCTGCGGCTTTCAATTAAGTGATGCACTTTGCTAGCCTCTGCTAATGGAAACCTACCACTTATCTGTACATTCAGTTTTCCCTGTTTGATATATTCAAACAAGGTATTCAAGGATTCATTATATAAAGTATTTTCCAAAAAGCCGTACAAGCCGAAGCCAATAACAGTTTTATTTTTAGTAAGTAAAATTGTTGGGTCGAAAACACTACTACCGCTGGAGGAACCGTATACAATCAACTTACCAAAGTTAGCCAGACATTCTAAACTTTTGAGAAATGTTTCGCCTCCCACTGCTTCAAGAATTACGTCAACGCCTTTGCCATCAGTAGCACGCAATACTTGTTCATACCAGTCTGGTTCCCGATAATTTACCAATGTATTAGCGCCTAAAGATTGGGCAAATTCCAGCTTTTCAGGTGAGCCTGCTGTTGCAACTATCTGACTAGCACCGAAGATTTTCGCTAGCTGCACGGCTACACTTCCGACACCCCCTGCCGCTGCATTAACGAGTACACTTTGTCCGGGCTTCAGCTGAGCTACTGTTTTCAGCATATGAAATGCTGTCAACCCCTGTATTTGAATTGCGGCTCCTGAAACAAATTCGATTTCTTCTGGCAAAATTGCCGTTAAATTCTGCGGTGCAGTTGCATATTCCGCGTAGCCACCATTAGAGATAAAAGCTACCACTCGCTGGCCTATAGAGAAACCTGTAACTTCAGTTCCCAATTTCTCAATTGTGCCTGCTACTTCAAAACCAGGTATGAAAGGTAAGCTAGGCGTGAAAATGTATTGGTTCTTCCGCACTAAAGTATCAGCAAAGTTTACTCCGCAAGCGTGAATTTTAATTAAAACTTCTTCTGATTTCGGCTCTGGCAGAGAGATATCTTCTAGGCGCAAAACATCACTATTTCCATATTCAAAAAATTGAATTGTTTTCATTTGTAACTTTTTGTTTGTAGGTTTGCAGATCAGTTTAAATGAACAAGGAGATTTTTACTTGTTCATGACTTGTTTAGAAAACGGCACAATCTTCCAAACAGCAGAGTGACTGTCTTCTCGTTGCACCCGTCCCCCATTGGCTGATGTTCGGGTGCAGAAAAATTATAAAAAGTATAAAAGGTACGATAGCACAAGGGTAATAATGCAGCCCTAGATGGAATACTCCCCAGCTCTACTGCCGAGTAAGAGCGCACATTGCTATTAGTTAAACTTAGTGGCTCTTGCTTTGAAGAGGGTGCAGTTGAGCGCGATCGCAAATTGTGTAAAGGTGCCTTTGTTAAAAATAGTGCCTAGAATTTTCAATATCAATTGCTACAGTCGCGATTAATTGCGTCTGTAGCAACATACTCCTGATGCTTTCCAAGGGAATGTCACCACAATGCCCGCACTGGCTCCTCTTCGTCATCATAATAGGGGCCACCACCTGTGGTATTCCTCTGGGTGCCAGTGGGAGATGGGGTGGGAGATGGGGTGGGAGATGGTGTTGCTGTGGGAGATGGCGTTGCCGTAGGGCTTGTTGTTGTTCGTGGAGTTGTTTGTGGAATTTGGGCAGTTTCGTTGCTGGCTGGTGCAGGGGAAGCGGTGGAATTTGATGTTCCAGCCGTAGGAGGAATCACTTCGTTGCCATTGCTACCAAGGGGAGATCGTAAACCTACCGCGCTGCCTACCAAGGCGGCAATAAGCATTACTAGAATTACGGCGACGAACGGACTACTCATTAGAAGGGTGGGGTAAGCCTACATTTTCATGTTAACTAAAGATGGCTCGGTGAAGATAGAAGAAGTGCGATCGCGTTCTTGTTGCGGAAGGCGATTGGTTTTTAAGCAAATAGCTGGATTGTGAAACTCTTGCCTCTATCTATTTGTATAAATTTAAGTGTTATAAAAATGAGAATTTAGGGTAAATATTTTTGCACAACGCTCCAGCCTGTCAGCGTTACCCAGACGAATCCAACCAGCAGTACCATATTGGTTGCGACATGAACCGAACGCGCCCAAGCTCGATTCGAGCTAATTAAAGTAGCACTCCCAGCTGAAAGTAACACCAGCGCCACCACCGCCCCTCCAGCGATTAAATGTGCCGAGTGACCCAAGCTGCCATAATGACCTAGCGTTCCTACAATCCCAATGGCTAGCAGCAGCAATACCAAACCCACCATTATCGCGCCAGTGGTGTAGTGAAAAGGTCGCAACCATTGGGGTCGGGAATGCTCTTGCTGACGCGCCCTAAACATCCAAATGCCAGTTACGCCCAGCAGTAGATAGGCAACGAGTGACAAACCCATCGACCAAGCAGCAATTTTCCAAAGCCAAATAAAGGAAGGTAGATTCACTCTTTAACTCATCCAGGGCCAAATATAGCAGTTTCCGCATACTATCTTAATATTTTAGCTGATTATTAGTTATTCGTTGGCGTTGGAACGTTGTCAGGTTGTTAAAACCTAATAAAATCTCAATTTGACAACCTTACAACTCTTACCTGACTAATGACTAAAAAAAGGCTGTCGATACCGACAACCCTTTGCAACGCTCAAATTTTGCCAGCTTATTACCCTATATAAGTGTTGTTAAAGATTCAGTGGTTTCCAGCATTTTCTTTTTCTGAACTGCCACTTTTTGCTTGTTATCCTCTATTTGTTCTTTGTCTTCAAAAATTTTATTATTAAAATCAGAATCCTTCTTTTCGTCGATACACAGGCGATCGCACGGTATGTTATCTGAGAGAATCGAACTTGCCATCATGCCTGAATGAATTTCCAGAAGTGCTTCTGGCAGTCCTTCAAACACTAAGCGTTGTCCGGGAAACACAACACGCTCAAAGTACCAGTTCGGAATGTTACTAATCCGAGCAATTTGAATGTGGCTTGTAGCATTGACGTAGCAGCAGAGAATGTAATTGGTTTTACCAGAAGGGAGGGGATCAAGTATTTGAGCCATAACTGCCGAGCAGCTTTGCGCCACTAGAATTAAACTACATTAATTAAGTTAACACCGAGCGATCCCCGTTTGCTGTAAACTCCACTACCAACTGAAGTATTCTTCTCATAATTATTCCTCAGGATATAAAGAAAACATTAAATTCTTAGAAATTACAACTTGCGATCGCAAGCATGAATCGGCATCCCGCAGGGGGGAGACTTGGGATTCGAGACCAACGCTTTTTCTCCCAAGTTGTAGGCTGCGCCCTTGGAACCCCAACCCAACAAATCGCAGTTTTGGATTTTTGACTTGTCTTCCTTGTCCCCCAAGTCCCCCAAGTCCCTTTTTTCGCCTACACAGCAAAAATTAGCGCTACGCTCTTGTGAACTCAATGTTATCGTAAAGTTATATAAACAGATTTCAGAAACTTAATAGCTCAATAGTGCTGCTGTAGCCGATGATACTGGGCTAAAAATGGCTTCTTAAGCCGCTGTAGTAGACGAAAATACCGAAAATGGCTCAAATCTCGATCAAGTCTTAGTCAAAACAATTCTTGAGAACGTTCTTGGAAAGCGAGAAGCTTTCTTAGACGGCATCCGTTAGCCAAGTTTGAATAGTCGTGAATCTGAATACAAAGAAAAAATAATGGAAAATCGAATTCTCTACGTCCGCCTACCCTGCAATCCCATCTTTCCAATTGGGGTTGTGTACTTAGCAGATCACGTACACAAACTGTTCCCAAACGTACAACAACGGATATTTGACTTGGGAACAGTACCGCCTTTGGATTTCGCCAGTGCGCTAGATACCTGCGTCGATGAATTCAAACCAACACTGTTAGTCTATTCCTGGCGCGATATTCAGATTTACGCGCCGGTAGGAGGCAGAGGTGGCAACCCCCTGCAAAACGCTTTTGAATTTTACTATGCCCCAAATCCCTTAGTGAGATTGCGGGGAGCATTGGGCGGCTTGCGAGTGACGACGGCATACTACACCGAACTTTGGCGCAACCAGGGATTAATTAAACGGGGGCTGAAACGCGCTCAGAAATACAACCCAAACGCTCAAACTGTTGTCGGTGGCGGTGCTGTCAGCGTGTTTTACGAACAACTGAGTAAGAGCTTACCGACGGGGACAATAGTTTCAGTAGGTGAAGGCGAGGCGTTGCTGGAAAAAATGCTTCGAGGGCAAGAATTCCGGGATGAACGGTGTTATGTGGTGGGCGAGACAAAGCCACGCGATCGCATGATCCACGAAAGCCCCACTCCCATCGAAAAAACCGCCTGCAACTACGACTACATCGAAACCATCTGGCCTGAATTTCAATATTACCTGCAAGACGAAGATTTCTATGTTGGCGTGCAGACAAAACGCGGCTGTCCGCACAACTGCTGCTACTGCATTTACACCGTCATTGAAGGCAAGCAAGTACGCATCAACCCAGCGGATGAAGTTGTAGCCGAAATGCAACAACTTTATAACCGAGGTATCCGCAACTTCTGGTTTACCGATGCTCAATTTATCCCAGCCCGGAAATTCATCGACGATGCCGTTGAACTATTGCAAAAAATCATCGATGCCGGGATGAAAGATATACATTGGGCAGCTTACATTCGGGCAGACAACCTGACACCAGAATTATGCGACCTGATGGTGAAAACAGGGATGAACTACTTTGAAATCGGCATCACGAGTGGTTCTCAGGAACTGGTGAGGAAAATGCGAATGGGCTATAACCTCCGCACAGTATTAGAAAACTGCCGCGACTTAAAAGCAGCTGGATTCAACGATTTAGTATCTGTCAATTACTCATTTAACGTAATTGACGAAACTCATGAAACTATTCGCCAAACCGTTGCCTATCACCGGGAACTAGAGAAAATTTTTGGTGAAGATAAAGTCGAACCAGCCATCTTCTTTATAGGACTGCAACCGCACACCCATTTAGAAGAATACGCTTTCAAAAATGATATCCTCAAGCCAGGATATAACCCCATGAGCATAATGCCCTGGACAGCCAAAAAACTGCTGTGGAATCCAGAACCCCTTGGCTCATTCTTTGGTGAAGTTTGCCTCCAAGCATGGCAACAAAATCCTAACGACTTCGGACGCGAAGTTATGAAGATTTTAGAACAAAGACTTGGATGTGCAGACTTAGAATCAGCCCTGGCTGCACCCATTGAGCCAAAGCCGAAACAGCTGGCAACAGTCTCCTAAAATATACTGGGGCAGGCATATTGCCCACCCCACAAAACCTCAAAATCTCTCGCTCTCTTTTGTCTATCTTTAGCGCACTCTGCGCCGGAAGCGGTTAGTTTAACAAAAGTCCAAACCATGTTAGAAGGCTCAATTCTCCAACAGCTAGAAGCAGCCCACAAAACGGGCAAAAGACCAATAAGATTTGGGGTGTACTACAAAAACACCCTAGTATCCTTGTGCCATGCCCTGGAAGACCACATTTTAACTGAGGACAGTTTACCTCTAGTAATCGCAGCCTTCCAGCGGGGGAAATGGTATCTGCAAGAAGCGGATCGCTATGGAGAAATAGCACAAAAGGCGGGTCAGATTGTGATCATGGCGGCAGGGGAAGCGGGTTTTAAAGAACACCCCACCAGCCAGATGCCCAACGTGGCATTAGTGGGATTAGATCCAGCCGATCCGGTAGCTGAAGAATGGCACCTGATCATAATTTCGCCTACATATACAGCGATGGTGCTTTGTCAAGAGCTGTCGGCGGAAGATTATGGTACAGCAGGACAACCAGCGTCAGACTTAGAGCGCAAATTTTATGGATTATGGACATTTGAGCCGGAGTTAGTAAAAGAGACGGTAGATATAGCGATCGCGCACATCGCCCCCTACAATCCAGAACTTGAGAAAAAACTACTCGCCACACGAGACAAAATTAATCCATCTTTAGGTTCACCAGAGCAGCTAAGTGCGGTTGTGTCTCGCGTGGTAGATTATCTCCAAGATGGGCAAGAGGACATATCTACAGGCGAGCATTTAAATATCCCTACAGGTTCTCGCCAACAAGCGCTGGATCGCAACTTGCTTGCCAACGAAGTCCAAGCATTTCTACGAATGGCGCAGCTGATGGATATGGCGGATGTCACTAACCCAATGGCAGCTGCTGAAGTCGTGGCGCTCTCCGAAATGATGGGACAGATCCTAGACTTACCTGCTTGGCAGATGAAGCGTCTGCGCCTTGCGGGGTTGCTGCACCGCATCGATCCTTTGCAGGGGGCGGAAAGTATTTTGGAACCCAGTATGTCGAGTATGTCGAGGAGTTACGACGATGAAGCACCGAGTTGTCCCCTGACTTGTCCTTTGGTGCAGGGGGCGCAAGCGTTGCGAACCATGCCACAATTACGGGCAGTGGCTCAAATCGTCACTCACCAGTCTGAATGGTGGAATGGCATGGGAACGCCTGCGGGGTTAGCTGGGGATGAAATTCCCTTGGAATCGAGGATTTTAGCGCTATTAGCAGATTTTCAGTGGCGATTAGCTAAAGCTAGAAAATCTCATCCTGACAGTGAAGAGAATTTGTCCAAAGCTTTAGATGCGTGCAGGCAAAAACAAGGCGATCGCTTCGATCCCAAACTTGTTGAAACTCTATCTCTGTTAGTCATGGGTATGCAACAGGGTTTGATTCTACCAGTCACCCCAACTAAAGTAACAACGGCAATGTGGCTGTTAGATGCTAACTTGTATAGCGGTACAACTACACAACCCAACCGCGTTGCAAATTAGGGCAAAAGGTAAAAATACATCAAGCTAATGGCTAATAGTATTAAAACAACAATTAGCCATCCTTCAATCCTTCAATCCTTCAAATAGGAATCAATGGACATCGAAGCAATTCGCTTAGGCAAACTCAAGCAACTACCAGGTGCAGATTTAGAAGACGAAGACCTCTCAAGCGTCGATTTGCGGGGGATTAATCTCGCTGGTGCTAATCTCGTCGGTACAAATTTTAGTGGCTCAAATTTAGAACGCGCCCGTCTAGATGGTGCTAATTTAATCGAGAGTCTTTTAGCAGGGACAGATTTGCGGGCTAACCTGTTGGGCGCTAACTTGATGCAAGCTGACTTAACTGGTGCTGACTTGCGGGGTAGCAATCTGCGGGGCGCGAATTTGATGGGAACTAAGCTAACCCAAGCGTCTTTTGCTGGTGCTTTCTTAAGCGGCGCTAACTTGATGAGTGTGAATTTGCAAGGTGTCGATTTACGCAGTGCTGACTTGCGAGGCGTAAACTTGAGCGGTGCTAATCTCCAAGGTGCAGATTTGAGTCAAGCAGATTTGCGAGGTGCTTTGCTTACTGATGCAAATTTGGAAGAAGCCGACTTAAGGGGTGCAAATCTCGCTGGTGCTAATTTGTCAGGAGCAAATCTGCTTTGTGCTGAGTTAGATGGTGTTAATTTGACTGGAGTGAATTTGGAAAGAGCGTGTTTGGTTGGTACATCTGCGGCGCAAATGGTTTTTTAACCTCTTTGAGCGCATAAATTCTGGTATAAATTTCCGGTGCCAATTTTAATGAAAGTAGCGGCGGAACTGCATTACCAACTTGAGTGCGGTTAAGCTACAAAATACATAATTATCGGGGAATGTTTGCTATCAGAAAAGCGCGATCGCTCAAGACGAGATTTTTGGCGATCGCGATCGCATCCTCATCAACAACGCCAAAACTCCCAAAAACATCAACCCCATCGCCCCAGCCAAAGGATTCTTATCAACACCAGTAATCCAGTCAGAAACCCGACCAGAATATTGCACCATTTGCCCTACATTAATGATGTAATATCCCCAAACCATACCAGCGTGCAGACCAATCGATAAACCGAGGCGGCCTTTGCTCCCACGCTTCGCCCACACCAGCGTTAAACCAAACAGTATCAACCCCGGAAACCCAGGTAAAGTCCGCAGAATCTCCGCTGGCGGCTTCAGAAAGTGCAGCAAGGCAAATATTAAAACATCTGCCCACAGAACTAAGCGAGGGCGATAATCTCGTTCCAGTTCATCCAGCAGCCAGCCCCGGAATACCAATTCCTCTGCCAAACCAATACCCAAAGCGCTAGCTAAACCTTCGACAACCAACCTGGGTAAAACAACTGTGGGACTTTGCCAAACCAGCCAGCCCAACAACCCCTCCAGCCAAAACAAACTGAAGGTAATAATGACACCAACACCAAGCCCAGATAAAAGCTCTAACCCGTTTCGTCGCGTTCCTTGCAAACCATAGCTTCGTAGCAAATGGGATTGCTGATACACATTCTGACCCCAAAACCTCACTAGCAACAGAAACTCGACGAACAACAGCCCCATAGTCAGGATAGTGACCAAGTTACTATCCTTGACAAATATGTAAATTGGTGCTGCTAGAGGCAACCAGATTGAGAGCAAGCTTAGGACAAATAAGCCCAGCCGCACGGGCGCTGGGTACTGGGCTAAACGGACGAGGTTTAATTTAAACAACCCTTGCCTCTAAAGCGCTACTCGTCTGGTTCAATTGTGCTAGTCAGACCGTGATTTTTCAAAGTTTCGCAATAAAACTCCGCGTGTTCCTGGGCGCAGGTAATTACTAAGGCAAGCCCGTTAGTGTGAGCTTCCATCATAATGCTGACGGCCTGAGGTTGCGTAATATTTGGCACCGTCGTTATCAATATCTGCACCACGTACTCCATTGGGTTGAAGTCATCATTATGGAGCAACACACGATAACGAGGCGCGAGTTTACGGACTGTTGAACGCTTTTCTACAGTTTCGACAGACACTGCTCTCCCCTCTTTTGTGTTATTTACAGTTATCTACAACTAAGCAATTTTACTTGAAATCTCCTTTTTTCTGCCCCAGCAGCGATGCGAAGAGAGTGCGTAAGCGTTGCGAACGAGCTTGCGACTACCGCTTCTGGGTTGGATCATTCAAGGCAAACTTTAAGATTTGATCGCTGCTTTTTTTATATTACTCAACACTCGCAAAATCTGCTATTTCAATGCCCAAAACCACCCAACCCTTCGTCCAAGCTAAAATAAAGAAGTTAACATTACTTAATAATACTCTAATGCAGGCAACCCCAGCGGCTTCTACTGCTCCCATCCCTGGCACTTATTGGCAATGGCGAGGGCAGTCCATTTATTATGTAAAGACGGGGCAACGGCACCCCGAACGCCCACCCCTGTTATTGATTCATGGCTTTGGTGCCTCCACAGACCACTGGCGCAAGAATATTACTGGACTTAGTAAAGATTTTGAAGTTTGGGCAATTGACTTGCTAGGCTTCGGACGTTCCGCCAAACCGGAATGGCAGTACACCAGCGACTTATGGCGCGACCAGCTGCATGATTTCATTACCAGCGTCATTGGTCAACCTGCTGTAGTGGCAGGGAACTCTTTAGGCGGTTATGCGGCGTTGTGTGTGGCAGCTCAATGTCCGGAGCAGGCGGCAGGTTTAGTATTGCTCAATAGTGCTGGCCCGTTTACAGTTAAAGATCCTGCCCCCGAACCTCATCCCTTTCAAAAAGTTCTGGGTGAAGCAACGCAATCAATTTTTCAGCAACCGTGGGCAAGTTTTCTGCTGTTTCAGTACGTGCGGCAACGCTCGGTGATTCGCAATACGCTAGAGAAAGTTTATCTCGACAAGAGTGCGATTACAGAGCAGTTGATAGACGAAATATATCGTCCTTCCTGTGACGATGGTGCTGTGCAAGTGTTTGCCTCGGTATTTAGAACCTCCCAAGGCGAAAAAGTTGATGTTTTATTACAGCAGCTGCGCTGTCCGTTGTTAATGATCTGGGGAGAAGCAGACCCTTGGATAAATGCTAAAGAGAGGTCAGAGAAGTTTCGCAAATTCTACCCTCAACTGACAGAGCATTTTCTGCGGGCGGGTCATTGTCCCCATGATGAGGTGCCAGAACAGGTGAATGCGCTGATTCGCGACTGGGCGTTAAAGAAGGTTGAGTGTTGAATGTTGAGTTTTGAGTTTCTCAAGAAATTTTCTTCATTGAAAACTCGGTAGTGCCAAAGATGTAATGATATAGAGATAGACCTGACGTTGTTCTTTTTCTCATGCCTGGTTGTCCCAACTGTGCTTCCTCCAAAACAGTCAAAAACGGTCACATTCATAACGGTAAACAGCGATTTAAGTGTCATGAGT
>NZ_JACJPF010000084.1 GCF_014695915.1 Trichocoleus sp. FACHB-40 | reverse complement strand
AGTAACTGGTTTAGCCTTTCTCTATCTTGTTCTCGTGGCAGGTTGTTGTTCATGGAAGCGATATTCTATCCTTTATGTCCCCTTTGTCAATACCCCTCTACCTGAATCCTTACGGTGTATGAATATCGAAAAGCATCTGAGACTAAACAAGAATTTGTCTAGGACTATACCAGGCATTCGGCCTCTGCGTACTCTAGCACTTTTCCTGTTCGTTTTATCTTTTTCTGCCGAAGCTATCGCCCTTCAGAAGACAACTACCCTTAGAACCTTTGCTGATTGGTGTTTAAATAAAGCCAATTTGAGCGAGGAGACAAAATACACTGTTGATGTGCTGTTGCAAGCGGCTAAAACTCAAGATTGTAATCAGGTTGACAAGTTTCTTTCGACTCTCACTCAGCTGGGTATCTACGACAAGCGAATAACCGACCTTAGACCTTTATCAACACTCACCAACCTGACTGGACTCTACCTCAGGGACAATCAAATAACTGATCTTAAACCCTTGTCATCGCTGACCAACCTGACTCGACTCGACCTCGGTAATAATCAAATAGCCGACCTTAAACCCTTGTCATCGCTGACCAACCTGACAGAACTATCCGTCAATAACAATCAAATAACTGATCTTAAACCCTTGTCATCGCTAACCAACCTGACAGGCCTTTACCTCTACAACAATCAAATAGCCGACCTTAAACCCTTGTCATCTCTGACCAACCTGACTGGACTCAACGTCAGTAACAATCAAATAGCCGACCTCAAGCCTTTGTCAACACTCACCAACCTGACTTTCCTCGCCGTCCACAACAATCAAATAGCCGACCTTAAACCCTTGTCATCACTCACAAGCCTGACTGAACTCAGGCTCAACAACAATCAAATAGCCGACCTTAAACCCTTGTCATCACTGACCAAGCTGGCTGCACTCGACCTCCATAACAATCAAATAGCTGACCTTAAACCCTTGTTATCACTAACCAACCTGAGTTCCCTCTTTCTTAACAGCAATCAAATAGCTGACTTTAATTCTTTGTCAACACTCACCAAGCTGACTTACCTCTCTCTCGGTAACAATCAAATGGCCGACCTTAAACCCTTGTCAACACTCACCAACCTGACTTTTCTTGCCGTCCATAAGAATCAAATAGCCGACCTCAAACCTTTGTCAGCACTTACCAAGCTGACTTACCTCTCTCTCGGTAACAATCAAATAGCCGACCTTAAACCCTTGTCAGCACTCACCCAGATGACCAGCCTCTCCATCCATAACAATCAAATAACCGACCTTAAACCCTTGTCAACACTCACCAAGCTGACTGACCTCTTTGCTTATAACAATCAAATAACCGACCTTAAACCCTTATCAAAACTCACTAACCTGGCTTACCTCTCTGTTTATAACAATCAAACACTCACTGATAAAACTTGCCCTGTCAAACCCGCATCTATCTGTAAATTCGTACCTTGATAAAGTGACTGAAACTCAGCTTTAATAAACTAAGACTTTCCCAACCTGCCCAACAATTGGGGATAGTATTGATAGCGTTGCAGCGGCTCCCAAGATTTGTTTGTCCCTAACTTTTAGGTAAGCTGACAGATGGGATAAGTTCCGGTGTTCTGGGTAATAACGTTAAAACAGTGCCTTAGAAAGAGCCGTTTGTGGGAATCTACCCTGGAAGCGATCGCTTTAATATTGCGGAAACTATCTGACGAGTCTCTTGAAGAAACAGAATGCAGGAGCAAGATTGATGAGAACTGGAAAGAAGGGTCTTTGGGTCATCTTTGCCCTAAAATTTCAGCGTTGGGCTGAAAAATTTCTCAAAAATATCTAGCTTGAGAACTATTAGTTTCCCAAACTAGGCCAATTGGATATATTACGAAACAAAACTTATTGATGCTCAGAGTATAGGTAGTGGTAAGGGTGGTAATTTCGATATTACTGCTGAGGGCTATTTTCGAGTTCCTAATGCTTTCATAGCTTTGAATTTTACCAACTTTAGCATTACTACTTCTGAAAGTGGTGGCGGTGGTGCAGTTACTAAGCATCAAGAGTGCGCCATCGCCGAATCCGAATCCGCTGACATGGCGATCGCCGAATCCTAGCAACAATTTCCAGTTAGATAAGGGAGCCGCAGACAGTCTCGCACAAGAAGAACGCCGGGTTTTACAATTGCCACGCTGCCAAAATCCTCCAGAATTTCTCCCTAAGCCAGCCAAACTCAATAATCAGAAGCAATTAACTCCATAGCTGATGGTAGGGAAACTCTGGTATTTTGTACAATTGTCAATAATAAGAGGCGATCGCCTCCGGGAGCATCCTTCCTTTGGTGTTGCAGGGAATACGTCCGGAGCTACTGCCAGGGAAGAAAACAACGGATAAAATTACTGAGAATGTGACTTGCTGCACACAGCTGGTTATTCTTTAAAAGCAAGCCATTCTAAATTGTGAGAAGGTATTGAACGTGTCGCAAGCCAAACAAACGATTTTAGTAACTGGTGGAGCTGGATATATCGGAACCCATGCCGTGCTAGCTCTGTTAAATGCAGGCTATGAGGTGGTAGTGCTGGATAACCTGGTGTACGGACATCGGGAACTGGTGGAAAATGTACTCAAGGTAGAGCTAGTGGTTGGAGATACAAGCGATCGCGCTCTCCTCGACAACCTGTTCGCCACTCGCAACATTGCCGCAGTCATGCACTTCGCCGCCTATATTGCCGTGGGAGAGTCTGTAACCAACCCAGCCATATACTACCGCAACAACGTCAACGGCACACTCACCCTGCTAGAAGCAATGGTGGCGGCAAACATCAACAAGTTTGTCTTTTCTTCAACTTGCGCCATCTACGGAATGCCGCAGGAAGTGCCGATGACCGAACATCATCCCCAAAATCCTCTCAGCCCCTATGCGACGAGTAAGTGGATGGTTGAGAAAATTCTCGCAGATTTTGATTTCGCCTACGGCTTAAAATCAGTCGCTTTTCGCTACTTCAATGCCAGCGGTGCTAACCCCGACGGGTTACTAGGTGAAGATCATAACCCGGAAACTCACCTGATCCCTCTCGTGTTACAGACAGCTTTAGGGAAACGGGAATCGATCTCAATTTTAGGCACCGATTACGATACACCCGATGGAACTTGTCTTCGAGACTACATCCACGTCAGCGATCTAGCAGATGCCCACGTTTTAGGCTTAAAGTATCTGCTGGAAGGGGGAAAAAGCGATGTGTTTAACTTAGGCAACGGCAACGGCTTCTCAGTCAGAGAAGTGATTAACACAGCCCAAACTGTAACTGGACGCGAGATCAAAGCGATAGAATGCGAGCGCCGTCCCGGAGACGCTCCTACTTTAGTTGGCAGCAGCGACAAAGCCAAAAGAATTCTCGGTTGGTGTCCTCAATACGCAGACTTGAGTAAAATCATTGCTGACGCTTGGCAATGGCATCAGCAGCGACATGGATAATTCTGGAGTAGAAGTCAGATTAAGGCGGTTAGAATCGATTGTTGAACAAATCGCGGAAGCGGTACTTGCCACAACCGAGACAATTGACCGTCTTACTGACCGGGTGGATGCTCTGACAATTCAAGTACAAGAACAAGGGCATCAAGTGCAACAACAGCACTATCAAATCTTTGCCTTGAGTGACGCAGTGCAAACTCTAGCAGAAACTCAGGATGATTCTCTAATGCGGCTAACGCAGCTTACAGTAGCTTTACAACGCCTTGTCGATGCAATCGTTGCATCCGAAGACCATACCGAACCATAAAATCGGTCAACTTCGTTACTGCGTCCCGATTGGCACTGGGGCAACGGGAAAAAAGTGGAAGTACCAATATACTCCAAATGGAGAGTTTTCATGCACTTTCTTCGCAGGTATGCTGTCATACTTCCTATAACTGCTGTCGTTAGTCTTTTGAGTGTTAGTTGTAGCGGCAACAAAATTACCCAGTGTCAAAAAATCTTCCAGATCACCAATGGGACGGTTAATGAAATAAAAACCGTCACCGATGGTGGTAGAAATAGCTCTTCGGAAGCTCTACTCAAAACAGCGGATATCTGGAACAAAGCGGCTCAAGGAATGGAAGCTGTCAAAGTCAACGACGAGCAGCTAAAAAAGTTTAAAGCTGATTTTACCAAGATGTATCGAGATAGTAGTAAATCCACCCGCGACTATGTTGCTGCTCTTAAAAAAAGAGATTTTACCGCAGTTGATGTCGGGTTTAAAAACTTGCAAAAATCCTATAATCCAGAAAAAGATTTGGTGAATAGGATTAACAACTACTGTTCTGGTAGCTGATAATAAACCGTCCCTTATCGCACCCGCTTCTGATACCCCAAGGTAAATATATAGCAATGTGAGCTTGATACGTGTCTCTAGAGACGAATCCCAGTCGGATGTTCTTGTACTTTAGGTAGCAAAGAGGGTTTCTCACCACTCAAAAACTGATAAATCTCTTGATCAGTTGATAAGTAGGTAGACATAATTAAACTAAACATCTGGTATAGGCTGGTTTGCTGAGGGGTCGCGTGTCCTCCCCTCAGCAATCTGCGAATATTCCCATTAGCATCTACAATAAATTAATTTCTCGTTCCCAGGCTCAGCCTGGAAGAATATAGCGTTTCTCAGTTGAGTGAAATATTGTATTACGGTTCTGACTTTCCCGCCACCTTAGTACGGACATGGCAATGCCATGTCCGTAGAAATGTATCGCACCTAACCCTTAAATTGCTATAAAACTACTAACTGTAAAAACTTAATAATTGAATCCCAGAATTTCTCCAATTGCTTTCACAATATCTAGATAAAAGTTTCCTTGCATTCCTCGAAATACTTCAAACTCTCCAGCAGAACCAAAAAATGGTCTAAGCGTCCAACCCAGTTGGCAGCCAACTAAGGCATAAAGTACCAACCAAAATTTCAAAATGTTTGTCCGGGTATCTTGCCCTTCTTTATCTGGTTCAGACATAGACTGCATACCTTGATACAGGAAAGCAATGCCAATAAATCCGGTAACGGCAAACATGAAAACATTTAATAATTTAAAAAATTGGTAGTTGTAGGCGGTAATCATAAAAAATAGCGTGACTGGTGCCAAACTAAATAAAAGAACGCTAATTACCGCTACACAGGTCATCAGTATGGCAAAATACTGTCCAATACTTTTGCTCGAACCGAAAATAATACTAAAAAAGTACAGTGTCGGCAAACAAAGTATCAGCGTCATCAAGTAAAGGCATGGGAGTTTCAAAGCTGAGGATAAGGCTTGTAAAACGCTATGGGATGAACCAATGATCGCGCCGTAGAAGGCAAAAAATATGGAGCTGCAAACGAGGAGGGAGATGATTTTGCTGGGAAGTCTTACGCCTTGGCGAATTTCTTCCATAAAACTGGAGCGATCGCGCAACAACTGCATTAACACACCAAAATATTGTGTTGCCTGGAATTTTCGCTGAATCATGTTCTTATCCCTTAAGCTCATAATTTTCCCTAGCCCTGTTATAACCGATAGACAAGAGGCGGCAACAATATATTCAACAGCAGCAAATAGGCTGATTCCGGTGATGACAACTATTTTCTGTAGTCGCTTCCGGAACCGTACTGCCAAGCTTGGCAGTAGCGATCGCAGTAATATCTGCCGAGGGGCGGCAACTTCTTCAGCAACGGTTCTAAGGCTGTTCCCAGCCGACCTAAGGCGGTATAGGCTCCCAGGTTAATGTAGTGAACCATCCAATCTAGCAGCATCACCAAGCCCACCTGGGGAATGATTTGAACCACTATTCCCGGCTTGGTGAATAAGGTTTTAATTAGCGTTTTGGTCAAGGCGGGAAACTGGACGACATCTTGCAAAAATGGGCGTAAAACGTCGTCCCCTAATTGTTCCATCGCCTGAAACACTCCCGAAAGCAGCTGATTTATTTGATTTGGATCGACTTTTTGATGGACACCTACGCCCATCGTTCGCTGAAACAGCCACGTTACGGCAATGTTTGGCTGATAAGGTTGCAAAAGTGCCAAAGCATTCTGCGAAAGTGCATCTGCTTGTAAAACTTCGTGAATGCCTTCTGTTAACCGTTTCAGGTGTCGCACCATCGCCCCAAACCCACCAAAGCTTACGGGAGATTGGTTTCCACTGCTATCTCCCACTGGCAAAATGCGATTCCAAGGCATTCTAATTGGGTTTTTGCGATAGGAGGGAAAGAAGCCAAACAGAACTCTTTCAAATTGCAGTTGGGAAAGTTCTACGCCTTGATATTGTGGCAACAAACGCAGGTATTCTTCAAAGAAAAATTCTAAACTGGGGCGGCTGTTGTCAGCATCCAGATAGGTAAATAAATACGTAGTTCTGCCGTCTCGTGCTGGAAAGGCTTCCCAAAAATACTGGCATTGGTTCTGAATTGGGGTGAAAGATGCGATCAGATCGCCTGTTTCATTCTGGGGATATCCTTTAGCGCAGCTACCTACAACTAAGCAAACACCATCCGGTTTTTCTCCTTGTCTTACTTGCTGGACAATGGGTGAAAAATTACCCATTGCATCTAGTAGTAAGCGCGTTCTTAAGCCACCAGCAGCCTCTACTATAACGCCATTTGGATGAACAACTGCTCCTGAGAATGGGGCGTTTTCAAAAAGTTTACCACCAGCAGTAAGAAATTTCGATTTGAGAGTGTCTAGGAGAAAAACGGGGTCAATGCCGATGTTTAAAACGTTGCGCACCCAAACTTCAGAACCACCCATGAAGCTGACGCGGGCGGGATTATATTGGGTAGCGATCGCTTTCTCTAATTCTGCCTCTGAAAGCAGACTCAATTCCAAAAATACTTCTAATTCTTGGCGCGAAATATTCCATTCTTGCTCTCTACCCCGCAATATTCCTCTTTCAATTAAGGCAACTCGCCAACCTAATTTTGCTAAGGCTGTACCAATTAAAATTCCCAAGGTGCCGCCGCAAATTACCACATCCCAGTCTACAGTTGTGAGAGGATCTTGGCTTTCTTTTACTACCATTGGAATTGGTAGTGTATCTTCTTTGATTGCTTGCCAGAAACTATCAGCTTTACGTAGTCCGTCCAGAGGATTTCCGGGTAGTTGAGATAATATTTGTTCTGTTAAGCTCATGGGTGTTTGTTTGCACAATATACTCCCATTCAATCGTACTCGGTAACAGTCTTTTAAGGAAACGAACCACTTTAGGCGCAGAGAAAGCAGAGGAAGAGAGGCGATCGCATCTTTTGAGAAGTGGACTGCTAGGCTAGATGCAAAGGTACTGGTATATTATTATGCAGTTAGCTTTGTTGGAAGTGATTCCACTGGAGGCTTTGGGAATTGAATTGGACTTACAAAATCAACAGTTAATCCTCTTGCTTATGAGTCCGACGGCAAGTTATTTAAGAATATAATTAGGACAAAATGGGAAAGCGATCGCATTCGGTATTTACCCGAACCGATCGCCGACGACAATTTGAGTAAAATGATTGGCGATAACTAACACTCGAACGCGATCGCATAATGCAAAAGCCATTTCAAGAGCCTAAACTACCGCTTCCACCACCACTAATGATGTCGGAGTCCGGCTCCTTTGCTCACTATACGCTTACCTCGCGGCTACCAGCGATCGCGCGGCGGGTAATTGCTGAAAATGACTTTACCCCAAAAATTGTCAATAATCTGGAAACGCTGATTCAGGAATTACCTGATGGGAGTGTGCGATCGCTTCAAGATGACAACTCACCAGATTTAACATCGTGGAATACATATTTAGAACCTTTTGTCGGGAAGCGATGGCTAGATATTTCCTGGTTTTTTGCGGAAGCATACTTTTTTCGTCGTATCCTTGAAGCAACGCATTACTTCTTACCAGGCTCTTCCCAGAGTATAGATCCGTATGCAGTGCAAAAATATAGAGGTTTGGAAACTGCGAATGATTCTATAAAAGCAATCAGCGCTAAAATTAACAATAGTGAAAAAGACACAACAAGTTTAATCGCACTGCTCTATTTTGTACTGTGGGGAAATCGAGCCGATCTCAGTCTTTGGCCTGTGGATGCGGTTGATTCTAACTATAATAGTCTGGAAAATCACCCCGAACAAACACACGTTTTAGTAAATGATACATCAGTAATCTCGGATAAAATTGCTAAATTTGATAAAGTACGGATTGACTTTATCGTGGACAATGCTGGTTTGGAACTTGTCAGCGATTTGTGCTTAGCAGACTATCTGTTAGATACAAATGCTGCACAGATTGTTTACCTGCACCTCAAGCCTTACCCTACTTTTGTTTCTGATGCGACAATTAAAGATGTCCGTAGCACTCTAAAAATTCTCGCTACTGATGAGAATAGGGAAGTGCGACACTTAAGCTTTCGCCTGCAAGATTACATCAATTCTAATCGTTTATGTCTTGTGGACGATTTATTTTGGACATCCCCTTTAGTCTTCTGGGAAATGCCAGAATCATTGCAAAAAGACTTAGCGCAATCAAGTTTAATTTTCGTCAAAGGAGATGCTAACTACCGCCGCTGTTTAGGCGATCGCCAATGGGATTTTACCACCTCTTTTGCAGATATCACCTGTTACTTCCCCGCCTCCTTTGCTGCTTTACGCACTCTGAAATCAGAAATAGTGGCGGGGCTACAACCAAGTCAATTAGAATCAGTATCGCGTCAAGATCCGCAGTGGTTGACAAATGGGCAGTGGGGGGTTATTCAGATTGGGAATTGGGGATAGGGAATATTAAATCCTGTTAATTATCCACAATTTCCCGGAACCCCATCCCGAACGCCTCCCCACTCTTCGTGGAGAGGGGCTAGGGGATGAGGTTTTTACCGCGATTTCATATCTGCGATCGCGCCCCTCGTAACTCCAGCGATCGCCGCATCCGTCGCCTTGGGTAAATGATAATATTTCCCTCCCGCCGACTTAGCTAATTCCTTGGCGAAACCAGTGGAAATAAATTTATTTTCCGTGTCAATTACTAACAGTTGAATCCTCAAACCTCGAATTCGGGCAGCAATTTCCAAAAGTTCCCCTTTAATATCTGGCTTTTCGCCAGCTTCAAGTGGTTCGCCCAAAGAACGAGCTAAAGGAATATTCCCGCGCCCATCGGTAATCGCTACAATTACCACCTGACCAATATCCCCAGACATCTGAGCATTCATCCCGACTCGCACCGCCTGAGTCAAACCATGCGCCAGAGGCGAACCGCCGCCGCAAGGCATTCTCTCCAAACGCCGCTTTGCAGAAGCGATAGAACGAGTCGGCGGTAACAGCACTTCTGCCTGTTCTCCCCGGAAAGGAATCAGCGACACTTGGTCGCGATTCTGATAAGCTTCCGTCAGCAGGCGCATCACCGCACCCTTAGCTGACTGCATCCGGTTCAGCGCCATTGAACCAGAAGCATCAACGACAAAAACCACCAAGGCTCCCGCTTTGCGTACCAAGCGTTTCGAGCGAATATCTGCTTGTTCGACAAATACCTGTTTTTGGAGAACTGGGGACTGGGGATTGCTCCGGCTCCTTTCCCGTCTTGCCTTTTGGTATGGTGCAGCTGCTCTGAGGGTGGCATCAACAGCAATTCGGCGCACCTTTCCTTTGGGCAACATCGGCTTAACGTAGCGCCCTCGATCTTCTGAGATGATCAAACTGCGACTTCCCGACTTACCGCGACGTTGCGCCATCTGAGCAAAGTAAAGCACAGTGGGGTCGAGAATTACACCTTCAGGATCGAAGACGAATTCTTCGGGAACACTCGCCTCTTCCTCTTGTGGTTCTTCGGGTTCTTCTTTCTCTTCCTCCTGCTCCTCCTGCTCTTGCTGAGATTCATCTTGGGGTGGTGGTGGCGGCGGTGGCGGTGGCGGCGTTTCCTCTGGAGGTGTCTGCACAACTGTCGCACGCGGCACAATTACCAATTCCACAGCACGACGCAAGTCATCAGCGATAACATTTGTGCGCCCTTCCAATGCAGCAGCAGCTTTGGCAACTCGCACGGCGAATAATTCGGCTCGATGTCCCTGTACGCCGCCGCGAATTGCTTCATCAACTAGATAAGCGATTTGTTCGCGGGTGATGCGAACATCTTTGAGCCATTCTCGCGCTAAGACAATCTGAGTTTTCAGGTTGTCGATGTCTTCGCGATACATTTGCAAGAATTCTTGAGGAGATTTGGCGTATTCGAGAGCTTGTTCTACCGCCTCCACTCGTTCATCTAAGCCTAGTACACTATCCGCCGAAAGCGCGATCGCAATTCTATCGAGCAAATGTTCTCGCAGGGGCCCTTCTTCCGGGTTGTAGGTGGCAATAAATAAAGACTTACAAGGATGCTGAAAACTAATCCCCTCTCGCTCAATCAAGTTACGACCCTCAGATATTACTGAGAGTAGTTGATTGCTAATTTGGTCATCTAGCAGATTAATCTCATCAACATACAAAACGCCCCGGTTTGCTGCCGCCAGCAACCCAGGCTGAAACACTGTTTCCCCCTGTTTCACCGACTTTTCCACATCCACCGAACCTAAAAGTCTGTCTTCTGTGATTCCTAGAGGAATTTGCACAAACGGGGCTGGAATTATCTCAGTTGTTACCTCTCCGTCCACAGTTAGGGAGGGGTTCTTACTGGCAATTTCTGCCAAAAGTGTGTCATCCCACTCGCTGGGCTGATTCGGATCGCAGTTACTAATGGAACCTTTGACAACTTCAATTGGAGGTAAGAGCGAGTGTAAGGCGCGTGCCATAACCGATTTAGCCGTCCCGCGACGACCAGCGATCGCTACCCCTCCCAGTCCGGGATCAATCGCTGCCAACAGCAGCGCCATTTTTATTGCTTCTTGCCCCACAACAGCAGCGAGGGGGAAGGCGGGGATAGCTACAGATGCAGGCATAGTTTTAAAGCGATGCAAGTCCAATTTTTCAGCATAGCGCAAAGTTTGCCGCCTTCAACTAAGCCCTCCGCTTAAAATCAACCCAATTACCCTTGACAACCAATTTTGCCAATGTTAAATTTTACGCAGACAGTACAAAAATCTCGCATTAAAAAGCGCGAAGTTTTGAATGCTGTCTCAGCTACAGAATTTTTTAGTTTCCTACTGAGCGTCTAGTCAATCAATTGGCTGAACATTCAGCCTGATGTTAGGTCAACTCACCGACAAGCATTGGGAAGGATGGCTAAAAATATCGCTAAATGTCCGGTCAACTGGTTGACTGCACGCTTAGTAGGAAACTAAAAAATTCTGTAGCTGAGACTACAAACTCAAAACTTCCCTGGCAAAAAAGTTGATTTAGGCTATTAATTTAGTCGGGGATTGTTATTATCTTTTTTAAATCCCTTGTGCAGCTTTTTGCTAAAGCTAAATGCACGATTTTTTGATGTCCATTAACTTAGTAGTTGGACGTATCAAAATGACAAGCATTATTGTACCTTCCCAAACAAAAACAAACAATCAAGAACCGTTAGTTTCGATTTATTGGGATTCTCAAAACGTCCCCTTCACAGAAAAAAATGCAAAGTTACTGGTAAGTTTTGCCAATTTTCAAGGACGTTTGATAAGTGTAAAGGTTTACTACAATTCAAAGTGCATAAACATGGCTTATGCTAAAGAAAATCTAGAAAAATTTGGTTTTGTTGGTGTTGATGTTCCTTGTCCTTTAAAAAACAGTGCTGATAATCAATTGATGGCTGACTATCTTGAAGATATTCACGGCAACCAACCTCCCGATGTGGCTATTCTTGTATCAGGAGATGGGGATTTCAAAAAGTTGGTTTTGAATCAGAAAAAATTGGGTAAAAAGGCGATAGTTGTCGCTCGAAGAGGCAATGTGAAGCTAGTCCTAAAAAGTGTTGCTGATAAATTTTACTTTTTAGACGAGTTACCTAACTTAGTTAGTGTTAAACCTTTAAGTAAGGAAGATAGAGTTTTGCCTTATATCAACTACGATGATGCTGTTGACTGCCTTATTGAAGCTATCAAAACTGCGCTCAGCAAAGGTAAGCGTACAACATATTCCATCATTGCCAGCCTGATGAGTCACAGTCAGCGTTTTCCCGACTATAAAGGGGGTTCCACTATTTGTAAACCTGACGGTACGAAATTTACACGCTTCAAGAAATTTGTTGCTGCTGTTGAAAAAGAGGGGAAAATCAAATTGCAAAATGAGGAAATGTTGTTAGTATAGTTAAGCCGATTGCTGAAAGCTAGATAATCAAGCGATCGCCACCTTATCAAAAACCCGGTTTCCCTCCAAACCGGGTTTATACAGACAACCGCTAGCGGGCGGTTTTTTCGTGTTTACCTAGTTAATAGCCATCAATTACTGGTACTGATTTTTCCATGCAATTAATTTACCCAAAAACCGGAGAAATTAAAATGAAATTGCCAACATTTCGAGATGAAAAACTCTTACTCCATGCGCTAACTCACCGTTCTTATGCTAATGAAAACCCTGGAGAGTGCGAAAACAACGAACGTCTAGAATTTTTGGGTGACGCTTTACTAACTTTTTTAAGTGGCGAATATCTCTATCGTCGTCACCCACAAATGAGAGAAGACCAAATGACTCGTAGGCGTTCCGCGCTGGTAGATGAAAAGCAGCTAGCAAAGTTCGCTACCGAGATTGATTTACACTTCAGAATGCGGTTAGGTGAAGGTGCCATTCGTGAGAAAGGTTACTATAATCCAAATTTACTCAGCAGCACCTTTGAAGCCGTTGTCGGGGCTTATTATCTGGATAACAATTTTGATGTTGAGAAAGTCCGTGGTTTTGTAGAACCGCTGTTTGATTCCGTTCCGGAGGATATTGTAGCGTCTCTCTCCAATGTGGACTCGAAAAATCGGTTTCAGCAATGGGTACAAGCAAACCCTGAGCTTGGCTCAACGCCACCTAAGTATGTCACACAACAAGCAGGCGGAACACCCCACGCCCCAGAGTTTATCGCCACAGTGTTTGTGGGCGATAAAGCCTATGGGGAAGGTAAAGGTCGCAGCAAAAAAGATGCTGAGAAAGCTGCTGCTGAAGATGCACTCTTCAAACTGAAAAAACGAGGGCTGATCTAAGCTGGAATTTTGGAGAAAGTCTAACTTTCGGGTCTTTTGACTTCTAGGTAAAGCATTGCAAACTCAAAGAAGAGTGGTAACGCAGGCTAGAAGTTAAAAGTTATGAAGCCAAAAGATATAGTAGGACTGCTTAAAGAAACGTTTACTGAATGGCAAGAAGATAAAGCGTCGAGGCTGGCGGCAGCTTTAGCATACTACACCGTTTTCTCACTTGCGCCACTGGTAATTATAGCGATCGCGATCGCGGCTTTGGTATTTGGGCAAGAAGCTGCCCAAGGTGGAATAGAAGAGCAACTTCGAGGTTTACTCGGTAGCCAGGGTGCCGAAGCTGTCGAAGAAATGATCGCAAATTCTCGCAAGGCAGAGCAAGGCACAATTGCTACCCTGATTAGCGTTGGTCTCCTCATGTTCGGTGCTTCCGGCGTTTTTGGTCAACTGCAAGATTCACTCAACACCATCTGGGAAGTTGCGCCCAAGCCTGGACGCGGCATCATAGGCTTTATCAAAGACCGATTTTTGTCCTTCTCGATGGTACTGGGAATTGGCTTTTTGCTCTTGGTTTCGCTGATCTTGAGTGCTGGGTTGTCAGCAGTAGGCAATTATTTCGGTCATTTGATGCCCGGTTTGCCATTCCTGCAAGTTTTAAACTTTCTCCTTTCCTTCGGTGTCGTAACGGTGCTGTTCGCGTTTATTTTTAGAATTTTGCCAGATGCGAAAATCGCCTGGGGTGACGTTTGGATCGGTGCCGCGATCACCTCGTTGCTGTTTACCATTGGTAAGTATTTACTAGGGCTGTATCTAGGCAATGGCAGCGTCGGGTCAACTTACGGCGCAGCTGGCTCCTTTGTAGTGCTGCTGCTGTGGGTGAATTATTCCGCCCAGATTCTATTTTTCGGTGCCGAATTTACCCAAGTCTACGCCAACAAGTATGGCTCCCGAATTCTCCCTGCTAAAAATGCCGTACCCCTTACCGAAGAAGCAAGGGCCCAGCAGGGGATACCCCGGACTCAGGACATAAAAAAGGCAGCAGGTGAGCAAGAACAGGGAAGCGATCGCATATCCAGCTCCTCTACTGGCACAATAGAACGAACGGATCGCTCAAAATCCAGACACCCAATGGTTAACATCCTCGCCTTAATCATGGGTGTCACCCAAGGCTTTGCCCACTTGGTGGGAGGCAAACGGAGGCGGAACAACCGACCCAAATAAGGGCATCTGTAGCCTTTTACATCTAGTTCTCAGACAAGCATTAATGGCGATCGCCATTAATGCTTTATATAACTTTTTGTAAACTTAGTAATTCCTAAGAGTTAATAAATTTCAACCACAAAATCGTATTAATACCATTTACCTTTACACTGGCAATATTGGAGTTTTTGTCAATAGCTGCTTATAAACTTCCACAATTTAAACTCATTGCAATCTTGTGAAGTCAAACCAGCTACCGAAAAAAGATTTTTTAGATTTCCGGTATAAGTAGCGCTAAGATTGGCAACTTCGATAAAGTTAGAGGCCTTATTTTCCGCAACCAGATGGCGGAAACCGAAAAAAGTGTTAACCCCTTGCAGGAGCATCTGGATAAAAAATGCCCCAAATTGCCAGATTGCACATACAACACTTCAATCTTGGGTTATTTTAGGCTTAAAATCTCAGTAAATAGCTGAATGGCTCCCACCCCCTCACCTGACGTAGCCAATTAATCTCAATAGTGAAACGGGGGATTTGAATAATGACTGACTCTTACACCCAAAATGACTCCAGCGAGACTCCAAACAATAATAATTCTGCATCGCATGAGGAGCTTGCTCAACTCCGCAGTCTGCTCCTTGGTCTTGATAAAAGCGAACTTGACAAACTGTATGACCGATTAAACAACCCCAACATTCAACCAGAGGATTTAAGCAAAATGCTTCCGGAAGCAATTATCCTGCGCTCAATGCAAGATAAGCAGCTATCCGAAGCAATAGTTCCCACCATAGAAGAAGCCATTCAAACCTCTGTTAGAAAAGACCTCACTGTTCTTGCAGATGCCATTTTCCCTGTAATCGGGCCAGCTAGCCGCAAGGCTATTGCGACAACGCTTGAAGCAACCATCCAATCGCTTAATCAAAGCATTGAACACAGCCTATCCCCACAAGGCTTTAAATGGAGATTGGAAGCTTTACAAACAGGCAAATCCTTCGCCGAAGTTGTGCTTCTCCGCACGCTTCTCTATCGAGTTGAACAAGTCTTTCTCATCCACAAAAAAACTGGATTATTGCTGCAACACGTAGTAGCTAATTCGGTAGAGGCTCAGGATGCAGACTTAATTTCAGCGATGTTGACAGCTATCCGAGATTTTGTCCAAGACTCCTTCAGCGTGCAAACAGGGGAGTCGCTGGATACGTTGCAATTTGGAGAACTGACCATTTGGATTGAACAGGGGCCGCAGGCGATATTAGCTGGTATTATCCGGGGAAACGCTCCCAAAGAATTAAAGTTTGTTTTCCAAGAAGCGATAGAAAAAATTCACCGCCAGCAAAGAAAGGAACTTTATGCTTTCGACGGGGAAACTTCTCCTTTTCAAGCCAGCCAACCTTATCTTGAAGACTGTCTTCAGACTCATTATCAACTAAAAAAAGAAAAAACTTCTCCTTTTTTATTGATATTTTGGGGAGTTATCCTGTTAGCTTTGGGAAGCTGGGGCTTTATTTCCTTCCGAGAAAACAGACGTTGGGAAACTTATCTAGAAAAACTGAATGACCAGCCGGGAATCACTGTGAGTAGTTCCGAGAAGCATTGGGGTAAATATTATATTTCCGGGCTTCGCGATCCGTTGGCAGCAGATCCAACAGCCTTGATGAAACAAGCAAATGTCAACCCCAAGGCAGTTATCAGCAAGTGGAAGCCTTACCTATCCCTTGATTCACAATTTGTAGTCGCCAGAGCCAAACGATTGCTCAAACCTCCTGAAACTGTCTCTCTGAAAGTTGACGAAAATGGCATTCTTTATGCTAAAGGCTTCGCTTCTCGTCAATGGATTGGAGAAACCCGAAAAATGGTGCAGTTTATTCCCGGAATTACTAAATACCAGGAAGAGAATCTGGTTGATACAGAATCAGCAAAACTGCTCTCTGCAAAGGCAGAGATTGAAAAACAAGTGATACTTTTTGGAGAAGGAACTACACAACTTATACCTGGGGAGGAGCAGAAAATACAGAACTTGATTCAAGCAATTAAAAGTATTACAAATACCGCAGGAGTTTTGGATAAGGCTGTCAGCATTGAAATTTTAGGACACTCGAACGCGGGCGGTTCGGAACAGAGAAACATAATAATCAGCTCTGGGCGCGCAAATGCGATCGCATCTATTTTGATCTCACGAGGGATCGAAAACATTAATCTGAAAAATATAGGCGTTAGTTCAAGTCAACCTTTACCCAACAGTTCTACAGATCCGAATCAAGCATTGAACCGCCGCGTTTCTTTCAAAGTAATTATAACCGATGTCCCCAACCGAGGGATTAACTAACCATGATCCAGAAAAAAGTTTGCATGGTGGGTGCCTTCGCTACAGGAAAAACCAGCCTTGTCGCCCGTTTTGTCCACAGCATTTACTCAGACATTTACCAAACTACCGTAGGCGTGAAGATTGATAAAAAATTAGTAAAAGTCGGACAACAGGAAATAAATTTCATTCTCTGGGATCTCTATGGAGAAGACGAATTTCAAAAGGTGCGAATGTCTTATTTGCGCGGCTCATCCGGTTATCTTGTAGTAGTAGATGGAACCCGTCGCACTACCCTTGATAAAGCCTTTAACCTCCAAAAAAGGGTAGAAGATACTATCGGGCCAGTTCCTTTTATTCTTGTCCTCAACAAATGGGATTTAAAAGACGAATGGGATATTGACAATACCTCAATGGATGAACTAGCAGAAAGGAACTGGACAGTAATTAAAGGAAGCGCAAAAACAGGTTTAGGTGTAGAAGAAGCTTTTCTGACTCTTGGACAACAAATCATGGAGAGATAAATGCTTGACCTTCCGTATCCGATACTTGATTACTTTTATAAGCTGACAATACGAAATTGTTCTCTTGCTTATCTTTTTGTGGAAAAGAATGGTTGGTTGTCTAATTGGGGAGGGAACTTGGCCGCAAGGCTGGAAAGTCAAGCGCGTCCGAGGGAGATTCTTATCAATGAAAATACTTTTCAAAAGATTGATAGGTTACAACAAAAATTTTCAGAAACCACCCTGTCGTTGACAGGAATAGTTGAACCAATAAAAATATATTCTTGCTTAGTAAAATCATGAATAAATCTATAACGGATGAACTTTTTGCACTTCTGGATACTGTAGTTCTAGAACATCTGAATGGATGTTATTTTAAAGTTGTTGGCAATGTACCAAAATGGTTCATCCAATTTTACCCCAATGTCACTTCGGAAGAGAATAAAATAAATCTACAGACAAAGTTTCCTTTTCTGGAAAACTTTCTCATCGACGCTGAGGATTTTTGGCATGATAATATCGCCCAACGTCTGAAGTCGGGATTGTGGAGTGAAATTGATATGTCCGGGCAGGAATGCCATCTTGAGGCTTCAGCAGTCCGTTTGGAAAATAAGAAAATACTATTAATTGAGTTACTAAGTGTTGCTTATGAAGAAAAACAGTCTCTTATACAAAAGGCTAGGCAAAATAGTTTAACTTATCACTATTTGCTCAAAGAAACTCAGAAAAAAGAAATTTTACTTCACTGCATTTTGCACGATGTGGCGGGGCAATTAACGGGAATAAATTGCTGTTTTGCACTGCTGGCTATGGAAAATTTGACAGCTAAAGGAAGAGATCGCCTGGAAATTGGGAAAAGGCAATCTATCAAGCAAGAGATGCTAATT
Source organism: Trichocoleus sp. FACHB-40 (assembly GCF_014695915.1). Taxonomy (GTDB): domain Bacteria; phylum Cyanobacteriota; class Cyanobacteriia; order Cyanobacteriales; family FACHB-T130; genus Funiculus; species Funiculus sociatus. The sequence continues at coordinate 95,947 of NZ_JACJPF010000084.1, read as the reverse complement.
CAGGAGATATTGAAGGCATTTTCTGCTGAGGTAAAATCCCTTGAGGATTTTACTGTCGATTCTGCCCAAGCTCCAGATGCGGTGAGGTGTGCAAGGGAGGTTGTAGAGGCTTTGTTGCCGACTTTTTCACTAAACCAAAGAATATTGCAATTGGAGCCAAATATTGATCTGGCTCAAGATTGGAAGGTAGTCGGTGAAAACTCGCGTTTGGAGAGGGTGCTTTTTAATTTGGTGGAAAATGCTTTTCGTCACAGTCCGTTGGGTTCTACTGTGACGGTTGACGTAAACCAGGACGGCGAATTTATTCTGTTTACTGTGGACGATGAAGGGCCTGGGGTGCCGGAGGATATTTCTAAAAATCTATTTCAAAAATTTTCCCAAGGACGAGAGAAATCTGGCAAGGCTGGATTAGGGCTATATTTTTGCCGCATTACGGTTGAACGCTGGGGTGGTAGCATTGGTTATTCAACTCGTCCTAAAGGTGGTTCGTGTTTTTGGTTTCGCCTCCCTAGAGCAGTTTTGCAGGCTCAGGCTGGGAATCAGAATTGATTTTAGATTTGGACTTCTAAGGGAAAAATAACGGTGAAGGTGGAGCCAATACCGATTTCGGAAACAAGTTCCATTTTGCCTTGCAATAGTTTGACTAAGCGAGAGACTATTGCCAGTCCCAGTCCTGTACTGTGAGGGTGGTAAGATTGCTGGCTGGAACCAGCTTGAAAGTAGGGTTCAAAGATGCGGATTTGGTCTTCTGGTTCTATGCCAATTCCGGTGTCCGCGATCGCTATCGCCCATTCCTCTGGCGATACTGTTTGACAGGTTAATTTGATACTTCCCGCCTCGGTGTAACGAATCGCATTCGAGAGTAGATTTGTGATAATCTGCTGCAATCGCAAGGGATCTGTGAAAACCTGATCGGGAGCGGGTGTTGGCCGTAGCCCTTCTCGGAGAGTAGTGGAGCTATCGGCGGTAGCCAAATCGCACTCTACGATCAGCTGTAGCTGTTTTGAGTTTGCCAAAGGCTGTACCATCTCGATAACGCTGTTAATTAAAGAGCGCACATTCGTGGATGATGGCTGCAATTTCATCTTCCCGGCTTCATAGCGGGAAATTTCTAAAGTATCGTTGATCAGACGAAGTAACTGTCGCCCGCCCCATAACACTTTATCAATGTGTTCCAAATTGCGAAGGTTGTCGTTCACCTGATCTTTATTTCTTTGTTGGCGCAAAAACAGCTCTGAGTAGCCAATAATTGAGGTCAAAGGGGTTTTCAGTTCGTGGGCTAGATGAGAGAGGCTTTCCTGATTAGCTCTCACTAAGCGAGTCAGTTCCTGATTGTTAAGTTGTAACTGACTTTGCAGCTGCTGTAATTCTCCTAAGCGCTGCTCCATGTAACTTTTAAAACATTGCGCGATCGCTTCATCCACTACAGCATCAATTAAACGAACCGCTCGCATTACGTCTATCGAAGAGGCCTGCTTCAGATCCTCCTCTAAAGTAGAAAATGTCACCTGCCGCAGTAGACGATACTCCCGCGCAATTTCTATTGGTTCAAAGCCTTGTCCTGCTCGGAGAACGCCATGCTCCAAACTCGCCTCTACTAAAGTATTAATATCACTTTCCTCATATTTTGCCAGCACGGTTGCCATCGCCCTGAGAACATCGGGAAGATGATTCTGTATAGCCGTGCGGGATAGATCGTCGGCACTTTGAATCTGTCTATCACTGCGAACAGCTTCAATCCATTTATCTGTAATTGTTTGAGATTTATCGATGAGTAGTTGACTAAAATCCATTATGGCTTAGGCGCTCTTGAGTCTTTAAGCGTAGCACTTCCTAAATTTACCTTACCTTAAGGAGTACAAGAGTTGAATAAGCCCAATCTTTTTGAGTGCCTACCTAGCCATTGAAAACCTAGCTTTATGCCTCTAATTCATAATCAATTTTAGAGTTAGTTAACTGACTGTTTTCACTCCAAACCACTGCTCTTTTCATAAACGCGCAGGAAGTCGCATCTGATTTTATCAACTAATTTTGTACTTCCTTTCATGCCTTTCTCAATTTCAAGTTGAGCATCTGGCATGGCATCAAAAAATAAACGCTCTCCCGGAAAAACTATTTTTTCAAAATTAAACTTTTCAATATTAGTAAGGCGTGCAATTTGAATTTGGCTAGTAGAGTTGGTATAGAAGCAAAGAATTTGCTCACAGGATTCAGAAGCCAGAGGGGAAAGTGTTTCAAGCATAGTTGCCACCTTATAACTCCTATAATGTTTAGTTATCTCTACTATTTTTAACATAATGTATTTGGACTTCGCCACACTATCTGCCTAAAGAAAGGTGATAGGTTAAGCATCAATGTATAGATGTATTCAAAATTACAAAACTTGAGAATAAATGACAGTCAACTTTTAAGTACAAATACGGAGGGAATAAATATAAAAAATTATATGCCGTGAGTAAGATAGACGAATCATCAGAGGAGTGTTAGACTCGACAAAGGTTTGAGTAAGTCAGCCTAATCCAGTGTTTCGCAGCCTATAAGTCGGCGTGGAAGCTGGAGCGGAGGAACCAAATTTTGGGGCATATCTGGAACAAGGTGATAGGTGAAAGGCGCAAGGTGGAATAAAAAAGATTATTCATCCTTACTCTTTGATTCTTCATCCAACGTCTAGAAGGGCATCTCTCAGCCCTAGCCCGTCAGCTAACTTCGTAGGCATTGAGAGGAGACTGGTAAAGTCAGCATTTTTCGGAATGTTCTGAACTTGTCAGTGTCCCCGGCTGGTACTGCTCTGGTTTCGTGTACCAAAAAGAGTGACTCTGAGGAGCTTCATAATGATATTGCAGCTGAATCTGTCTGCGATCGCTGTTGCTGGGCAGGTAGCCTGGAAACGAGCGAAACCTGTGATAGTCCGGGATGTAGTTATACTGCCTGCCCTTGGTTTTTTGGGGTTGATATTACTGTGGTGGATGGTAGCCTTGTGGCGAAGCGATTTGATGCCCACCCCAGCGGAGGCTTTAGTTGCCAATTTGGACTTTATTCTCAACCCGTTCTATGAACGCGGCCCCGGAGATTTAGGAATTGGATGGTTATTACTAGCCAGTTTGCGACGGGTATTAATTGGTTTTGGACTGGGTGCGCTGGTTGCAATTCCCATTGGTTTTCTGATCGGGATGTCTAAACCAGCGATGATGGCACTCAATCCCATAATTCAAATTTTGAAACCCGTATCGCCGCTAGCTTGGCTACCTATCGCCTTAGCCATCTTCAACTTGGCAGATCCCTCAGCAATTTTTGTTATCTTCATCACCTCTTTGTGGCCTACGATTATCAACACCGCACTGGGCGTTTCTAGTGTTTCCAAAGATTATCTAGATGTAGCGCGAGTGCTGGAAATGCCACGCTGGCGACGGATAACTAAGATTATTTGGCCTGCAAGTTTGCCATACATTTTTACTGGTTTGCGGATTAGCTTAGGTATTGCTTGGCTGGTGATTGTTGCTGTAGAAATGCTCACTGGCGGAATTGGAATCGGCTTCTTTGTTTGGGATGAATGGAGTCGCTTAAACCTCAGTTCCGTGTTTCTGGCAGTGCTGGTAATTGGCTTAACTGGGTTACTTTTAGACTACGCAGTTGGTCAACTTCAGGCTTTAGTGACTCACCGCCGTCCTAGAGCTTCTTAGAAACACCCGGCAAATAGAAACTCGCAGCTACACAAACAAGACTCGCCGAAACTTGCTGTTTCAGAATACTTAATATTTACCTAGTCTCGCATTCTGCGGACTTAACTTGCATTACTGCAAATTATCTTCGCTAAGGCTAAGGTTTGCTTTCTACAGGAATTGTTGTTAAATACTCAATTCCTGTGGTGACTAATAGGTAACTGTTAAACCCAGTGGCGTTTGGTTGAGTTAAAGCATTAAAAAACCAAAACTATGAGTTACACCCCAGATTGGACGCGACGAAAATTTCTTGAGGGGATGGGTGCCACAGCAGCAGGGATGGCATTATCTTCATGTACAATTAGCGGCGATCGCTCTGCCAAAGGACTCACCGAAGAAGCTAGGGCAATCGAACAGGTAGTAAAACCTGGCGATTTAGAAAAATCTGACATTACCGTTGGCTACGTTCCGGTTAATGATTGTGCGCCCTTTGCGATCGCATGGAAAAAAGGATTTTTCCGCAAATACGGCCTTAACGTCAAACTCGTCCGCGAAGCTAGCTGGGCAACCTCCCGCGACGGATTAATATTCGGCCGCACCGATGCCGCGCCTGTTGTCTCCGGAGCCGTAACTAATGCCAGAATCGGAGCCGAAGGCGCACGCCACGCTCCCATGTGTGCCGCTATGGTAATTCACCGTCACGGTAACGCCATGACGATGAACAAAGCTATGTGGAATTTTGGGTTGCGTCCCTGGCATGAGTACCAACAACAGTATGGCGATCGCGCTTTAGAAGAATTTGGCAAACAATTTAGAGCCTTCTTTGACAGCCAACCACCAGAACAGAGAGTTTGGGCTGTTGTACTCAGTTCATCCATTTACGAATACTTCGTCCGCTATTTATCTGCCGCCGCCGGAGTCGATCCCCTCAAGGAATTTCGCGTCATCATCGTTCCCCCGCCGCAGATGGTTAGTAACGTGCGGATTGGTGCAATGCAAGCCTACATGGTTGCAGAACCTTGGAATACACGAGCCATTTACGAAAAAGCAACTACTGGCGAACAGGGAATCGGCTTTACCTTCGCTCAAGGTAAAGAAGTTTGGCTCGGACACCCAGACCGACTTTTGGGAGTGATGGAAGATTTCATCAACAAGAATCCCAAAACCTATAATTCGCTAGTCAAGGCAATGATTGAAGCCTGCCAGTATTGCAGCAACCCTCAAAACCATCAAGAAGTTGCCACACTACTTACCGAGCGCTCGTTTACGGGTGCAAAACCTAAAAAAGGCCCAGTGGATAAGTTCACTCGCCCTGCGATTATTGGTGAATACAACTACGGCGGCTTTGATGGCAAAGACCGCACTATAAAAGCCACTGACAACACAATTTTCTTCGATATTCCTAATGGCATTCCCAAACAGCCAGGAGAACATTCAACGTTTCTCTGGCGCTCTAGAAGCATTTGGTTGATGACGCAAGCAGCTCGTTGGGGACAAATTAAGGAATTTCCTAAAAATGCCGAAGAACTGGCAAGCAAAGGCTGGCGAACCGACCTCTATCGCAATATTGCCGCAGAAATGGGAATTGAGTGTCCCAAAGATGATTACAAAGTAGAATCACCTGATGTATTCATCGACAACAAAGGCTTTGATCCCAGCAATCCAGTGGGCTATCTCAACAGTTTTGAAATTCGGGCGAACCGTCCTACTCGTTTCTTTATGTCTTAATTAATAGCCATTAGGTAATTAGGTAGACAATTAAAACGCAATTACAAATTACCAATCAACTAAGATTCAGGAGGCTTTCATGACTCAATTTACTTCTTACTCAACAGGTACCAATGAAACCTTACCAGGTACTGGGTTTCTGGAGATTGAAAATATCGTCAAGTCCTACCCAACTGCCGATGGAGGTGAGTTTGTAGTTTTGGACGGTGTAAATCTCAGCATAAAGGAAGACGAATATATTTCTGTGATTGGTCACTCTGGCTGCGGCAAATCAACGCTACTCAAGATGGTAGCTGGTTTAGAAAAAGCCACTTCCGGCTCAGTGCGGCTGGAGGGCAAAGAGATTCGTAAACCCGGAGCTGAGAGAATGATGGTATTTCAACATTACTCTCTGTTACCGTGGTTAACAGTCAAAGAAAACATCCGTTTGGCTGTGGATGAAGTGCTGAAAAAAGCAACCCGTGCTGAAAAAATCAGCATTGTTAATGAACACCTAGCAATGGTAAATTTGAATACCGCCGCCGACAAATATCCCGATGAAATTTCCGGCGGGATGAAACAGCGGGTAGGCATTGCACGAGCCTTAGCAATTCGCCCTAAAATGCTGTTAATGGATGAACCTTTTGGGGCATTAGATGCGCTGACGAGAGGTAAATTGCAGCGACAGGTACTCGATATTTGGGAGAAACAACGGCAAGCGGTAATGATGATTACCCATGATGTGGATGAAGCGTTGTATATGTCAGATCGGATTGTGCTGATGACGAATGGCCCTCACGCCAAGATTGGGGAAATTTTGGAAGTGCCTTTTCCTCATCCACGCGATCGCCAACAAATCCGCGAATCTAAGGAATACTACGAGCTACGCAACCATGCTCTAAATTTCCTAGATCGCTACTTCACCCAAGACGAGTAAATTCCACCCACCTCTTATCCATCATTTGTTTCATTTGCATGAGGTAAAAGCTGTGAATATTAAGCCAATGTTGGTACGCCTTGAAAGCGCAATTGGTAGAAATGATTTAATGGAACAAATGATGTTGCTGCCTGGGCCAGCTTCATCATCTTCTGTTAACACTGATAAAAAATCAGTCAACTTAATCGTTGGCTACAATAGATCCCCCAGCAGTCAAACCGCTCTGGATGTAGCTCTGTGGATTGCTCATCAAACTCGTTTAGTCACCAAGAAGCAAGTCACAGTTCAAGTTGTCTATGTTGTAGATGACAATTCGAGCAATAATCATCCAAATTTCTTCAACTTTAAGCCTGCAAGTAACCCATCAATTGAATACAGTCCATTAAAGTTTTCCAAAGCATCCGCATTCAAGTCTGCCACACCTGTCTTTACTCAACCAACACATCAGCCAGTAGCAGCAAGCCCACGGGTGACATCGGTAGATCCTTCCTATTTCAGAGCAATGTTCTATCAGGATCAATTCCAGCAAGCAAACCGAGTCTTATCACAAGCAAGAAGTCTTGCTGAAGAATGGAGCAGTTCTTTCAAGGCTCATCTCCGATTTGGTTGCCTTGCGGCCGAACTAAAGAAAGCTGTTGAATCTGAAGCGGCGGCGGCATTGCTGCTAGGCTGTAATTCTGTCAATCATCCGCTTGTCCAACAACTAGGTGATGATTTCCCTTGTCCGGTATTGGGTATTCCTACTATGCTAAATTTGCAGGAGGATTTTAACCAAGACCAGTAGCCATAGTTGTTGTGAAAGCTGGATACTACTTATACCGAGTTGTCCTCAAACACATTACTGTTAGCTCTCTTAGGTTAGGCAATAGGGAAACCCAACCTGCTATCAATGAATGCAACTTGGGATCAATGCAATTGAGGAGGGTGGGCAATCAAAATCCATTTACACGGATCTTGATTGCCTACCCTCCTTAATCATTCTTTGAATGTGCGACACTACAATTATTATTTACTAACTAATTTTTCCAGTAAGATGCAAGCAGTAATAAAATCTAGCCCTTGAGGTATTGTGTGGAAAACTGGCAAGGCATTATTGCTACCGTAACATTTATAAGTGTCATTGTATTAATCATGACCGAATGGCTGCACCTAACAATTGCTGCCTTTCTGGGAGCATTGCTACTGGTGTTGACCAACGTCATGACTTTGACAGAAGCTATTGACTACATCAGTAAAAGTCATGGAACGCTGGGCTTATTCTTTGGAGTCATGGTACTGGTGCGCGCATTTGAGCCAACCAAGATATTTGACTACTTAGCAACTCAAATGGTGCTGCTAGCTAAAGGGGAAGGGAAACGCCTATTACTAGGTATTGTAGGCATTACTACCCCAATTTGTGCAGTTTTACCCAATGCTACAACAGTAATGTTGTTGGCACCTTTAATTCCCCCAATGGCAGAAGAAGTAGGGGTAGATTTTGTTCCCTTACTAATTCTAATGGTATTTGTTGCCAACAGTGCTGGGCTATTAACGCTAGTTGGAGATCCAGCCACATTTATTGTGGGTGATGCAGTCAATATCAGCTTTACAGATTACTTAACTCGCCTCAGTTTAGGTGGATTAATTTCTGTTTTGACAGTTTGCATCATGTTACCTTTCTTATTCCCCAAAACTTGGCGCAAAAAGTTGGACGATTTGGAGCATCTGCCACACCCTAAAATTAATCATCCGCGAGTTTTGGCAGTAGGTGCCTTAATCGTAGCTTTCGTGCTGATATTTTTTGTGGTAGGAGAAACGCTACCAATTCCTCTGTCACCTGCCACAGTTGCTTTATTAGGAGCAGCTTTAGCAATGCTCCTTTCTCACCATAGCAAGATTGATACAGTCAACAACATATTGCGGGATGTTGACTGGAGTACCTTGCTATTTTTTATGTGTACTTTTGTACTAATTGGGGGTTTAGAAAAAACCGGAGTTATTAACGGATTATCAGGAGTATTAGCAACAATATTAGGACGCAATATTTTCTTAGGTTCCCTACTTTTGCTATTTTTAGTAGGTATATTATCGAGCGTTGTCCCTAATATCCCGCTAGTGGTAGCAATGGTGCCGTTACTCAAACAGTATGTGGTTAACGTCGGCTTCGTAGGATCAGAAGTGCTAGAACCGGGCTTTCAAGGGCAGTTTCCACCGGAAGTTCTACCCTTATTTTATGCCATGATGTTTGGTGCAACTTTAGGAGGAAATGGCACTTTAGTTGGAGCATCTTCCAACATCGTAGCGGCGGGAATCTCTGAGTTACACGGGCGGCGAATTTCGTTTAAAACTTTTCTGCGTTACGGCATCCCAGTAATGACAGTACAACTTATTGCCGCTGCTTTGTATGTGATAGTGCGATTTTTACTGTAGACGATGCAAATTTAGTATATTAGCCAGTAAAAATAAAAAGGCAAAAATGATTCTTTATTTTTGCCTTTTTATTTTTACCTTTTTAGTGCGTGTATGAAACCAGGTGCAGCACGTCGCGGAGTACGCTGTAGCCAGCCAGATCCCAAAGTAAGTAGGCAAGAAAACCGATCATAGCTAAGCGTCCATTCCACAGTTCGGCTTGGGGATTCCAGCCAAAGAGGAAAGCATTACGATCTTTACCATTGAATTCGGTAGCAACAGGTGGAGTTGTAGTTGTAGGGCGAGATTGCATTATTTTTGACTCCTGAATAAAGTGTGTAGTGAAGGATTTAATTGTTATTTAATGATTGGCAGTACATCACGAAGGAAGCTAACGCCAGCAATATCCCACACTAGGTAGGCAATAAAACCAATGGCAGCTAAGCGTCCGTTCCATAGTTCTGCTTGGGGATTCCAACCAAAAATAAAAGCGTTACGGTCAACGTTGTTGTAAGCTTTAGCAACAGGAGGTAAATCAAGGGTGTTTTTTTCCATTGTTTTTGCTCCTAAAGGTGGATCAAAATGCAAACTTGAGAAATTTAGTATCCAACCAGGTTCAGCACGTCGCGAAGCACGCTATAACCAGCTAAATCCCACAGTAGGTAAGCAAGAAAACCGATCATTGCTAAGCGTCCGTTCCACAGTTCGGCTTGGGGATTCCAGCCAAAGATAAAGGCGTTACGGTCAATACCATTAAATGCTTTGGAAGTTGTAGGTAAATCAGTAGGGCGAGTTTCCATTGTTTACAGTCCTTAATAAATCTTTGTACTTTTATACTAAGCATCCTCACTGGATAGGCTCTCTGCCTGTAGTAGCAACCTGCACACCTTTCTAAGGGAGGATTTTGAGGTATTTTGGGAAAGGTAAGCCTATCGAAAGAGGGCAAGAAAGAGTCAGGGCGACAAAATTGTTCTTCTCGGCTAAGATAGGACGATTTTGAGGTATTTTGGGAAAGGTAAGCCTATCGAAAGAGGGCAAGAAAGAGTCAGGGCGACAAAATTGTTTTCTTGGCTAAGATAGGACGCTTTTGTTGCTAACGGCGGCTGGGAATATCGTTTGTGTAGAGATTTGATGGACTACCAACCAATTCCTCTAACCAAGCAAAAAAGGGGGCTAATGTGTAGCATTACTAATAAAAATAGGTATAAATTGAATCAGGTGTTAATACCTATAAAATTTAGCTTATCGATAATAATTTCCCAGTTGTAAAAACTTGAATTAGCTATAAATTACTTCTGGGTGTTTTAAGTAAACAAATTAAATAGAGAAAGCTAGGCTTTCGTTAGATATTATTGTTTTACTACTTAAATTGAACTGTCAGTCGCGATCGCATCCTCTCCCTCTAGCTGCTCAAAAGAGCAGCTATCCTCCTGTAACCTAGGCCCCTCATCCTACCAAAGGCATATATTTCAGACCTCAGGAGGATGCTGTAACCTGCCGTAGTCGGCGATTCTGACGTACATAGGCGATTTTTGCCACAAATGCCACAAATACAGAGTTCCTGCTTAAGTAGGTGAGTACAAAGAAGCCAAAAACACAAAAAACCCGTTTTTTTGAAAAAAGCGGGTTATGTCGTGGTCATTAGACTCTTAAATTGACCAGCATAACTTGACCAAGACTCAAGAATGAGTGAAAAAGTGGCAGAAAAAAAGTAGGTTAAGGGTGCCAAAAACGCAGATTTTCATGGCTGATAGTCGAGGCAGTTCATAATGACTACTTACTTAATTTATAATTTGCGCTGGCTTTAAGGTTCTGGGAAGGAAAAACCATGTTTGAAACTACGTCAGGAATAATGGAACTGGACAAAGCGCTATTTTGGGTAGGGCAACTTACGCCAGTCGATCCAGCAGTGAACACGCCAGAACGAGCGGCACTTGTATTTTCAGGGCCAGAGTTTTTTGTGGCGCTGGTTGCTGGGGTGGTGCTAGCGTTTGCATTGCAATTACTGTTAACAAATCTCTCTGTCGCCGCCGGGATTTCTTACTTAGGTCATCAATCAGATTCAAGTTCTAATGATGATAATGAATCTGGCAGCTTGGGCGGGACAATTCGCAAAATAGGGACAGCAGTCGGAATTTGGACGCTGGTGACTGTCACCATTGCGTTAGCGATCGCGTGTTTCCTGGCTGTGAAACTCACCCTGGTTAGCAGTAGCGGTTTAGGTGCCATTATCGGTTTGGTAATTTGGGCGACCTACTTCTGCCTGCTATTTTGGGTAAGTTCAACGACAGTGGGATCGTTAGTTGGTTCAGTCGTTAATACTGCAACCAGCGGCTTCCAAGCAATTGTCGGCACAGCAACCGCAGCCATAGGCGCACAAGCGGTCAACAATCAAGTTGTATCAACAGCAGAGGCGGCAGCAGCAGCAGTGCGGCGAGAACTGGGATCGGGGATAGATCCTTCCAGCATCCGCGAGACGCTGGAGGATTATTTAGGCGGTTTGCGTCCGCCAGAACTCGATATGCAAAAGATTCGGGGTGAATTTGAAAGATTGCTGAGTGACCCGCAACTAAAAGCGATCGCTAACACTGATAATCTCCGCAACATCGACCGCCAAACATTTGTAAATTTGGTGAGCGATCGCACAGACCTCTCAAAACGCGACCTTAACCGCATCGTAGACCAACTCGAAGGCGTGTGGCGGCAAGCCGTGGGATCGCGAGAGCAACAACCAGATCGGATGGGCGAACTGCTCAACTATCTGAAGTCTGCACAACCCGGTCAAGTGAAGTCTGATGATATCAACGCCAAACTCGACCAGCTGATTGCAGAGATGCGCGACTCTAAGAAATCCGATCAAAAATCAGCTGACGAAGCAGCTCCTGGCCCAATTCAGCTAACCGTTCAGCAGGGTTTAACTAGCCTCATGGGATTGGCAATGGGGCGCACGGATCTCTCAGATTTAGATGTGCAAACCATCTTAAGTTCACTCTCCAAAGCTAAAAACAAAGTAACCGAGCAAACTGACAAACTAGCGACACAAGCAGGAGTTAAACCAGAACTCCCCTACAGCACCATTCGAGCCGATGTAGAAAACTACCTGCTCAACACCTACTCCTGGCAGATCACCCGGCCAGGACTCAACCGGGAATTCAAAGAAGTCATCTACGATCCCCAAGCCGATCCGGGAACAATTCGCCGCGAATTAGAGCAACTAGACAGAGGGTATTTTGCCAACCTGCTGCAACAGCGGGGCGTATTTACCCAAGACAAAATCAACGACATTGCCGATCAATTAGAAGGTATCCGCCAAGAAGTTTTGGTGACAGTGCGGGCAGCTGAGGAAGAAGAAAAGACGCAGGATATGCGCCGCAGAGTGGAAGAATATATCCAAACGGCTCCCACAACTGAACTGACGGCACCAGGCATCAATGACAATTTCAAACGGGTGCTGGAAGATTCAGATGCCGACCACGAGACACTTGAGCGTCGCCTTGCTTTGTACGATCGCTATGCCTTGATGCAATTGCTCCGGGGACGTACAGACATCACCGAGGAACAAGCCGATCAAATCAGTGCCAATCTGGAACAATCACGCGATCGCGTCCTAATTGAATCCCAAGCCCTGCAAGACCGGGTAAAATCCGAGACCGAGGCGCTGTGGGTGAATTTAGAGTCTTATCTGCGGAACACAGGTAAAGACGAACTCAATCCCGAAGGCATCCAGCGGGATCTAAAAACTCTCCTTTCCGACCCGCAAGCCGGACTATCGGCGCTCCAGGCAAGGGGTTCTCGCTTTGACCGCGATACCTTAGTCCAGCTACTGAGTCAGCGGCAAGACTTGAGCGAAGATCAGGTAAATCAAATTATCGATCAGGTGCAAAATTCTTGGAGCAACGTTGTCCACGCACCACAAATGGTCATGGATAAAGCCAAACAGCAGGTAGACAAAACCAGCACTGCTCTAACAGATTACCTGCGAAACACAGGTAAGGATGAACTGAATCCCGAAGGCATCCAGCGGGATTTGACCAGATTGCTTTCTGACCCCAAACAAGGCGCGACCGCACTGCGGCAACGCCTCTCTCAAGTAGACCGCGATACCCTGGTGAAGCTACTGAGTCAGCGGCAAGACCTGAGTGAGGAGCAAGTAAACCAGGTAATCGATCAGGTGCAGGGTACGATCAAAAACATCGTCAAAGCGCCCCGTCGGTTCGCCACCCGGACTCAGACACAAATTCAAGATTTCCAAAGCACCCTGGAAGACTACCTGCGGAATACTGGCAAAGACGAACTCAACCCAGAAGCAATTAAGCGCGATTTGCAGTTGTTGCTGCACGATCCGCGCACTGGAGTTGAGAGTATAACAGATCGCTTGTCGCACATCGACCGCGATACGATGATCTCCCTAGTGTCGCAACGGCAAGATATCTCTGAGGAAGAAGCTACCCGAATTGTGGATCAAGTCCTCTCGGTACGCGATCAATTTGTTGAGCAAATTCGCAGCATTCAGCGGCGAATTCAAGACACGGTTGACGGCATTTTTGCCCAGATTCGCAACTACCTCAACTCGTTGGATCGCCCGGAACTCAACTATGACAGCATCAAGAAAGATGTTCGCCAGTTGTTTGACGATCCGCAAGCTGGGTTTGATTCGCTTAAAGATCGCCTCTCCCATTTCGATCGCAACACTCTGGTTGCGATTATGTCTTCCCGTGAGGATATCTCCGAGGCAGATGCGAACCGACTTGTCGATCAAATTGAAGGCGCACGCAACAGCGTACTGCAACGAGTGGATCGCCTCCAACAGCAAGCCCAACGCCGCTTAGACGAAGTGAAGTATCAAGCGCAGCGACAAGCGGAAGAAACCCGCAAAGCTGCTGCCTCTGCTGCTTGGTGGCTGTTTGGAACTGCGGCAGTTTCCGGTATTGTTAGCGCGATCGCTGGCGCTTTAGCTGTCGCCGGAACCCGTTAAAAGTAGAGACCTTCTATACTTCCCAGGCTCCCGTCTGGGAATGAGATGAACTAAATTTATTTCAGCCTCTCTTAGAGAGGCTTTTTTTTGTATTAATTACACCTTTAGGCAGATTTAGTATTATGCCAAAAGCGAAGTAAGTATATGCACAAATAGCCATGAGCTTGACAGCATCTTCTGTTTGGGCGATCGCTATCTTTATCCTCACCCTTACCCTCGTCATCTGGCAGCCGCGAGGTTTGGGAATCGGCTTTAGCGCCGGGGGAGGAGCATTGCTGGCACTTGCCACAGGTGTTGTCACCTTGCAGAACGTCCCCCAAGTCTGGCAAATTGTCTGGAACGCCACCTTCACCTTGGTGGCCCTGATCGTCATTTCCTTAATTCTCGATGAAGCTGGATTTTTCCTTTGGCTGGCACTTCATATTGCCCGGTGGGGCAGGGGTAGAGGCAATTTACTTTTTGCCCTGATTGTCTTATTGGGAGCAGCTGTTACAGCAGTATTTAGCAACGATGGCACCGCCTTAATTTGGACACCAACTGTGATGGAAATGCTGCTAGCACTGGGCTTTGGTAGTCAAGCTATCCTTGCCTTTGTCATGGCTTGCGGCTTCATTGCCGACGCCACCAGTCTGCCCCTATCCGTGAGCAACCTGGTTAATATCATCTCCGCCGACTATTTCCAGATTTCCTTTTTGCGCTACGCCTTGGTGATGGTGCCAGTGAATGTTGTCGCAGTTGTCAGCAGTTTAAGCGTCCTCTGGTTCTACTTCCAGCGAAACATCCCTAGTAGTTATAGTGCCACTCTGCCAAACCCGTCTACTGCCATACGCGATCGCCTAATATTTCGTTGGAGTTTCCCCATTTTAGGCTTGCTACTAGACGGATACTTCCTAACCGAACCCTTAAACATACCAGTTTCCTTAGTCGCTGGGTTGGGCGCATTTGTCATGCTAGCTTTAGCGGGGCGATGGTTCCAACCCTCAGTCCGCCCAGTCATTAACCTCCGCCAAGTTTTGCGAGTTGCCCCTTGGCAAGTAGTTCTCTTCAGCTTGGGAATGTATCTAGTCGTCTTCGGGTTGCGGAATGCTGGCTTAACAACTTTCCTCAGCTTGAGTTTAGAAAATCTATCTCAGTGGGGAATCACCCTTACCACAATAGGTACAGGCTTTTTAGCCACCCTGCTGTCCTGCGTAATGAACAATTTGCCCAGTGTGTTAATTAATGCTTTGGCAATTAAAGATATCAGTAGTTCTTCCCCGGAGCTCCGCGAGGCAATGATATATGCAAATATCATAGGCTGCGACTTGGGGGCAAAGATAACGCCCATCGGCAGCCTGTCTACTCTGCTATGGCTGCACATTCTAGATCGTAAAGGACTCTTCATCAGCTGGGGTGAGTATATTCCCGTTGCCTTCATCCTGACATTGCCAGTGCTATTTGTAACACTCTTAACTTTGGCAATCTGGCTACCCTGGCTAGTTGCCTAATTATCCCAGAGATAGAGGCTTAGTTCATGAACGCTTCGTAAAGTTTAAGCAAGTTTAAGTAAATTTACTTTGTTGATCTTAATCACAAAATCCGGAACGTCAGATCGCAAGACTGTATTGATCAGTGTCAACACGCAGTTTTTGAAAAAGCTGAATACTACCATAGCGATTCAGTAAATTTAGAGAGGTGCTTATGGTACTGATGCCTAAAACTTTTCCAGAAAACACTTCTAACTGGCGCATCTACTCAGAAGAAGCGCGTGGCTGCCAAAAGCAAGCAACGCCGTTGTCATGGACTAATAAAGCATCAGAAACCCTAGTAGCCTGCCAAGCAACTCAGGAGTTTGAACAACGCCCACTAGAAGCGTCCCTCCAAGCATCGCCTCTAAATTTGGATTCCACACTAGAGGAGTTAACTCTCCACGACGCTTGCATCGATTTGGAATGTACCGCGGAGGAAGTAAGTAAGCTTTTTGAAGCTAACCCGTTGCTTCCAGGCATCATTATTGCCGACGGGGGTAATTTCGTAGGGATGATTTCGCGGCGGCAGTTTTTTGAGTGCATGAGCCGTCCCTACAGTTTAGAGTTATTTTCCAAACGTCCTGTACTGGCGCTATACAGCTTTGCCCAAAGCAAAACATTAGTATGCGATCGCAACGCCTCAATTGTAGAAACAGTGCAGCAGTCATTAGAGCGATCGCCTGAATCAATATGCGAACCGATTGTAGTGCAACTATCAGGAGCCTACAAACTCTTAGACGTGCATCAGTTACTATACGCCCACTCGCAAATTCATCAGTTAGCAACAGAAGCCCTGCGGCTATCAGAAGCGCAATCTAGACAACAAGCAACCAAACTAGAACAAACTCTGCACGAACTCCAGCGCACCCAAACCCAACTAATTCAGACAGAAAAAATGTCTAGTCTGGGGCAAATTGTTGCAGGTGTCGCCCACGAAGTTAATAACTCCGTCAACTACATACACGGTAATTTAGCTCATGCCAGCGATTACGCCTACGACTTGCTGCACCTAGTGCATCTCTATGCCAAGCATTATCCCGAACCTGTGCCAGAAATTCAGGAAGAAATGGAGGCAATTGACCTTGATTTTCTGATGTTAGACTTGCCGAAACTCCTATCATCAATGCAACTGGGATCAGAACGCATTTGTGATATTGTTCTTAGCTTGCGAAACTTCTCCCGACTCGACGAAGCCGAAGGTAAGGCAGTCGATATTCACGAAGGCATTGACAGCACACTACTATTTTTGCAAAACCGACTCAAAGGGCAAGGGCAACGTCCCGACATTGTTGTGCATAAAGAGTATGGCGACCTTCCCTTAGTAGCTTGTAATGCTGGAGAACTCAATCAAGCATTTATGAATATTCTCTGCAATGCCATTGAAGCTGTGGAAATGAGGACTGAATCTGTGGGATTGGGGACAAGGGACAAGGGACAAGGGACTGGGGACAAGGAACTGGGTAAGAGTCCTTCCAATTCCCAATCCCCAATCCCTAATCCCCAATCCCTAATCCCCAATCCCCAATCCCCAATCCCACAGATTCAGATTCGCACTGAAGTAGGAGACAACAATCAAGTATTAATTCGCATTACAGACAACGGCGTTGGGATGACATCAGAAGTGCAGCAACGTCTATTTGACCCCTTCTTTACAACGAAACCTGTAGGCAAAGGTAGTGGTTTAGGGTTATCAATTAGTTATCAGATTGTAGTAGAAAAGCACTGCGGTAAATTGACCTGTGTTTCCGAACCAGGGATTGGTACAGAGTTTTTAATTGAGATTCCCATTCAGCAGTCCAATTGTGAATCTACTCTGTCTCGGTGCGCGTAAAAATACCGAACGAATAGAATTCGCGGCTATACAAACAAAGCCCGCCTGCGCGGGCTTCAAGATTAGTATTAAGCTTTCTTGCGAATAGAGGGAAGCGCCTCTTCGTAAAACCACTTCATAAACTGAAGTGCAGTTCGTTTATTGGCAGAATTATTCATCAGATAATCAATTCCATTCTGGTTGACTGTCTGGACTTCTTCTGGTATTAAAAGTCCCTGTAGATGTCTGCCTACATAGACACGCACTAAATCCCTGAACTCTAGTGGCACTTTAATCCAAGCAGTCTTACTGAGACGAAGTGCTAAACACAAGTCTTCAGCAACCAACTTTAAATCCTCTGCCGTTCCCGCATACCGCAAGGAATGACCTTGAAATTTTAATTCCATGCAGTCAACATTTAAAACTTCTATGGCGGGTGTGACTTGAATATTCATAGTTTGCTTGAAATCCTCGATAGTTGCATTAGTCAACTCATGCAATCATTCTGATTCCAATCTAAAAATTTGTCGGTACTATAAATTAAGGAGATTGATAGTCCGATTTAGTCCAAAAAAGTAAGGTTATGCCAAAGAATCAATTTTATACTCACTGCTTGATGAACGCCGAAGAAGCATTGGAAGTAGCATTAGAAGTTGCAAATAAAGCCATTTTTTCCAAAAAAGGAAGAAAATTGGCAGATATCGAAGTGCTTATCCTTCGAGGATCTTGGCAAGGTCAAAATTATGATGATATTGCTGAAACCCACGACTATACTTCTCAACACATAAAAAATGAAGGTTCTGAGTTATGGAAGCTATTGTCAGAAGTATTAGGGGAAAAGGTTAGAAAAACGAATTTTCGGACAGCGCTGGAGAGATGGCGATCACAACACTCAGCAGAAGTCCCACAACCCCCACAGCCAGATGAAGGGAAAAAGAATGCTGATTTTGTGGGGCGTGAGGAAGCGATCGCGCACCTCAACACCCTTGTCGGTAGTCAGAATGCAAAAACTATTGGCATTTATGGCAAAGGCGGCGTAGGCAAAACAACCCTGGCTCACCAATACTTCGAGACTCAAAGACTAGAGTATCTGGAACTCCAGGTAGGAATGGATGCCCAGTGTATAACTTCTGTAGAACGCTGGATTAAGTTTCAACTAAGAGAATACTTCAAGGTAGAGAAGCTAGAGGATAATTTTGATATGCTACTAGAGCAACTTAGATGCAAGCTCCAGAATCAAAAAATTGGAGTACTAATTGATAATATTGAAACTGCTTTAGATGAAAACGGCAAGTTGGATAAACCCCATCGTGATTATGTAGAACTACTTAGTAGAGTCTTAATTCATCCAACGGTAAAGTCTATCACATTGATTACGAGCCGCACTCGTTTGAATGAGGCTAAATTAACCTTAATTAAGCCTTACCCATTGCCAGGGCTAGACGAGGAAGCATGGCAAGAGTTTTTCAGCGGATTTGAGATTAATACTCATTCTTCAGCTTTGAGTTCCATCCACAAAGCCTACGGGGGAAACGCCCTAGCTATGAAAGTTCTCCATAATCTGATCCAATCAGATTATGACGGTGATTTAGAAGCTTATTGGCAAGATAATCAAGAATTTTTGTTAAAGGGAGAGATAAAAGATTTAATTGCTAGTCAGTTCGATCGTCTGCTAGAGTTCGATATTAAAGCCTATAAATTACTTTGTCGCTTAGGATTATATCCCTATCAAAACATTCCTCAAATTCCCTACATTGGACTTTCTTGTTTACTTTGGGATCTGTCCAAAGAAGAACAAAGACAGGCCATTGAATCCTTGCAACTTAGCTGTTTAGTCGAATCTAAAAAAGAAAAACGAGAGGATATCCCTAAATCTTCGGAAAATGAGTTATTTTTACATTTTCCAAAAAACCAAGGATGGATGCTAGGTTTTGAAAACCTGCAATCTCAAGGGAAGTTGGTAGCGTTTCAACCAGCAGGATACTGGCTCCATCCAGTGATACAGGCGGAAGCGATAGCGAGATTAAAATCGAGTGAAGAATCGATTGACAAGATCATGACATTAATTAAGCAACAGATTGATGTCATGGTAGCTGATGATAAAAAACTGCAGAATTTCCTAACATGGGTATACCAAAAACAGCAAGCTCTTTTCTCCAAACTTCCCTATAAACCAGCACTTATTCGAGCCTTATACCTTGCCCTTGCCCTTAAAATTTCCTGGTATTTGAGCGTTGAAATTGACAAGAAAATTTCGGAGGCAGCCACAGCTGCTTATAGCATGGACATTATATTAGCTATTGATTATGATATCACTTTTGACCTTGCAAGTGCGCTTGGATACATCCTTACCTTTCTCCTTCCTCTTGACCCTACCTCCCCGTTCAGTGAATTGAAGACTACCGAGCTTGACAATATTGACTTTGCATTAGAGATTTTGTCCGGTATTGACCGTAGCCTCGATCCTAAACTAGACATTAAACCTGAGCTGCGTCGTTCTCTGCAAGATATCAAAAATCAACTACCAGACGAAGTTGACTTTATATGGATGGTTCGTCAATTAATTAGTATAGATAAGCCTGAGCTAATTACAAGCGAACCTAACCTTAAATTAGTTTCACTGAAAAAACTCAAAAAACACCATTTACCTAAGGTACGTGAAGGTATAGAAAAACTTGAGACATGGTTTCAAGCAAAGGGTGAAGCTTGGCTTCAGCAACTCTCAGATGTGATGTCAAGCATTCCACGTAAAAATATCAGCGATAGTTGGCAGTTCAGCCCTCAACAGAAGCAAAAGCTAAGGCAATACTATGATGCTAATCGGTTACTGGTGGATTGCCTGAATAGTAGCGGTGATGTAAGTGACAAAACGCGCTCGCATATTGAAGACACTCTATTATTACCCATCGCTGAGATTGAGAAACGCACACCCAGAGATTGAGCGCGATCGCGTCCTAGCCTCCCGACTTGCGCGGACGAGATTGTTCGCCCTGGACTAAACGCACCCCGCGCAGACTGCGCCAATCGTGGCGAATGAAACCCCTTGTCAAAGCTTGTTCTCTGGTGTTAGATATGCGATCGCGATTTTCCTTTGAGATGAAAATCCCAATCCTCTCTAACCGGGCAGCAGGGATTTTACAGCAAAATCCGAATACTTTATATAATTTTCATTAATAATTGTCAAGGCATCCATAAAAAACTATATTATGTGTAAACTCCACATAAAGATGTCAATTTAGTAAAGACCTAAGTCTCAGTAGAAATCAGGGGAAGCATGGAGGAGTGCATTTAAGGAAAATAGGTAGGTGAAAAATGACAATGCAGGCGGCAAAACCCCGAATCAGCGATAGCAGAGGATTAGAATTCAAGAAAAATCGTTTTTTTACGCTCTCTCTGGATATGTTTTTCGTAGCCGGTTTCGACGGCTACTTCAAGCAACTTAACCCAATGTGCGAAAAAACACTGGGATTCACAACCGATCAGCTTTCGGCTAAACAGTGGATCGAATTTATCCATCCCAAAGACCGTCAAGCTACCATCGCTCAGTTGCAGGAAATTTCCAGTAGCACAGAAACCATTTCCTTTGAGAATCGCTTTCGCTGCAAGGATGGCTCCTACAAGTGGCTTTTGTGGAACGCCGCCGTCTGCCATGAAGAACAACTGATTTACGCCACCGCCCGTGATATTACTGAGCGCAAACAATCAGACGAGGCGCTGCGGGAAAGTGAGGAGCGTTTCTGCTTGTTAGTCAAGAATGTCAAAGACTATGCCATTTATATGCTGGATACCAGCGGCAAGATTATCAGCTGGAACAAAGGTGCAGAAGGCATTAACGGCTATCAAGCTAGTGAAATCATCGGTCAGCATTTCTCCAGCTTTTTCCCCAGCGAAGATATCCAAAAAGGCAAGCCAGAGGAAGTCCTGAAGAAAGCGGCAATGGAAGGCCGGGTTGAATGCGAAACATTGCGCTTACGCAAAGACGGTTCGCAGTTTTGGGCAAATGTCGTAGTGACAGCCTTGCGAGGCGAAGACGGATGGCTGCGCGGCTTTGCCACCGTGACGCGCGATATCACTGAGCGCAAACTTGCACAAGTTGCACTGGAAAAAGCTAACGACGATTTAGAAAGACGAGTCGAAGAACGCACCACTGAGCTAAAAGCAGCCAACGAGCTTCTTTTAAAAGAAGTTGTCGAGCGCAAAGCCGCTGAGGAAGCTAGAGGGCAATCAGAAGCACAATTGAGAGAAAAAGCGGCCAAGCTAAAACAAGCCTTGAGCGAATTAAAACAAACTCAGGCCCAGCTGATTCACAGTGCAAAAATGTCCAGTTTAGGGCAGTTGGTGGCAGGTGTCGCCCACGAAATAAACAACCCCGTCAGCTTCATCCACGGAAACCTGGAATACGCCAGTCACTACATTGAAAGCTTGATGGAGTTGTTGCAGCTGTATGGAAAGCATTATCCCAAACCAGCTGCGGAAATCGAAGATTTCCTCGAAGAATTCGACCTAGATTTTGTGATGGCAGATATGCCCAAACTCCTGTCGTCAATGAAGTTGGGGGCGGATCGTATCCGTCAAATTGTCTTATCATTGCGCTCCTTCTCGCGCCACGACCAAGCGGAGAAGAAGTCTGTCAATATTCACGAAGGCATTGACAGCACTTTGAAATTGATGCAAGACCGCTTAAAGGCTACTCCAGGGCAGAAAGCGATCGCCATCATTAAAGAGTATGGCGACCTGCCACCCGTAGACTGTTATGCTGGTCAGCTCAATCAGGTATTGATGAATATCCTTAGTAATGCCATTGATGCTTTGGAACTGGGGAATCGGGAATCGGGAATCGAGACTGGGGACTGGAGACTAAGAACTGCCCAAGGGAAACAAGAACATGGAGGACATAAGGAATTTTCTACTTCCCAATCCCCAATCCCCAGCCCCCAGTCCCCAGCCCCAGAGATTCGGATTTGCACCGAGGTTGTAGATTCAGATCATGTCCTCATCCGGATTATTGACAACGGTTGCGGGATGACCGAGGAAGTACGTCGAAAGCTATTTGACCCTTTCTTCACCACAAAATCAGTGGGCGCAGGTACAGGACTCGGCTTATCTATTAGCTACCAAATTGTTGTAGAAAAGCACGGCGGTCAATTAACCTGCGTTTCCGAACCTGGGAAGGGTGCAGAATTTTTGATTAAAATTCCGATTCACCAATACCGTTCTCAACCAATTCTGTCTCGGTGCGCGTGAAAAGAAATCAAAAGTCCTCATTCCCAGTCAGAGGCTGGGAACGAGAGAATTTTATTCACAAACCCACTTCCAAAGTGGGTGTGTTTTCCCCTGTTGGCGAATTTGACAGACCTGTTGCTCTAAGCGTTGTTGTTCCCGATGAGGCATTCCCAACAAAATGTTACGACTTTGCCAGACTAAAACGGATACGGTCATGCCAACACAGAAGGCGAGTCCCAGTGTCGGCAGGGGATTATAAAAAAGACCATATCGCAATGCCGCCCAAGTAAAGTGTTCCCATATCAGAGAAATTGGGTAACGCAAGCCCCACAAGCTTAAGGGGCCAACAGTAATCCAGAGTAACCCGGCAACTAACCATCTGCCGTAGACAGTAAGCTGGTGTAACCTTTGCACTTGTTGCCCAAAGCTAGGGTCATCCGAGGGATGAAGGATAAAGGATGAGGAATGAATTGGTTGCTCATCTGGCTTGTGGTCTGATTGATCGCCGCTTGGCTGATTCATTCTTTTGCCTCACCCAATTCAGATTTCATCGGAAGTTCTTGGTTCAGTGGCAGGAATGCCCTTGGATTGACCTGTGCGCTCTCGCCACCATGCCAATAGGGTACTGGCAACGAAGATACTGGAATAAGCACCAGCAACGAATCCAATAATCAAGGCTAAGGCAAAGTTTTTCAGGGTATCGCCGCCAAACAAGAAGAGAGCAAACAAGGTCAGCAGGGTAGTTAAGGTGGTGTTGATTGACCGCGTTAGGGTTTGATTAACTGCATCATCAACAATCTGATTAATATGCAGCTCTGGATTGAGTTTGACAACTTCCCGAATTCGGTCATAAATCACTACGGTATCGTTGACGGAGAAACCGATGATGGTTAACAGCGCCACAACAAATAAGCTATCAACTTCAGTGCCTAGAACCAAACCAAAAATGGCGAAACTACCCACGGTAATCAAAACATCGTGAAACAGGGCTGCAAAGGCGAAGAAGGCATAGTCTAGCTGGAACCGAAACGTTAGGTATATAGTGATGCCAGCGAAGGATAGGATGAGTGCCAGGAGTCCAGAGGCAAAAAGTTGTCGTCCGAGGGTAGGGCCAACAGTGTCTATCTGAGTTTTTTGGGGGTCGAAGGCTCGGAGTTCGCTTAAGGCATTTTGCAGCTTGGTGCGTTGTTCAACATCCAGTGCTTTGCTGCGAATTGATAAACCATACTGGGTTTCACCGCCAACGTTTTTGGTTAAAACTTGGATGCTGCTGTCTGCCAAACCTTGAGCAGCTAAAACTTCCCGAACTGCGGGAATGTCGATGGGTTGGTTACAGTTGTCCGGCTTAGAACAGTCGAGTTCAAATTGTAACCGCGTGCCGCCGACAAAATCCAGACTGGGACGTAAGGGCGCACCTATTTGCGTCCAGTTGATTGCCATCGCAATGATGCCCGCGAGCATGAAGACGGCGGAAATTGTCCACCAGAGCGATCGCCTTTTGATTACACTTATTTTCATTGTCCTGCCCCTGCCTGAGATTTTCCAAATGCCTGCAACTTTGGAGCATACAGTTCCGGTTTGCGTAATTGTGGAAATCCTATCGCTGTCATTAGTAGGGTACGACTACAGGTAATCGCTGTAAACATACTCACCAAAACTCCAATAGCCAGAGTGAAGGCAAAACCCTTCACCAAACCTGAACCCAGCCAAAACAAGGCTCCACACGCAATCAAGGTGGTCACGTTACTGTCTAAAATGCTGGAAAACGCCCGGTAAAAACCAGACTCCACAGAGCGATATAAACTCTTTCCGGCTCTTAATTCTTCCCGCGTCCGCTCAAAAATCAGGACGTTGGCATCAACTGCCATCCCGATACTGAGAATAAACCCAGCAATTCCCGGTAGGGTTAAAGTGACACCTAATAAAACAAAGGTAGCTAATGTCAACAGCGAGTAGATAATCAAAGCGATATCAGCAATTACGCCTAGTAGCCGATAATAGACACCGATAAAAATCAGTACCAAAGTCAGGCCCCCGACACCAGCGTAGATACTGCTTTGGATACTATCTCGTCCCAGCGTTGCTCCTACTGTGCGGTTTTCGATTATTTCTACTGGGAAGGGTAGGGAACCGCCTCGCAACTGAAGGGCTAGTTCGTTAGCGGTTTCTAGAGTAAAATCGCCGGAAATTTCGGCATTTCCGCCTGTAATTCCAGTTTGGGCATATTTTGGATCAACACCGGGAGCGCTAATCAGCTTATTATCCAGAAAGATGCCCAGCCTGCCGCCATTTTTGGCTACATCTTTGGTTAATTGTGCAAATTTTTCGGCTCCGTCAGGATCAAACCTGATACCTACAGCCCAAATGTCACCATTTGGTGTGGGTTGAGGAAGGGCATTTTTCAGGTTTTTGCCTGACAGCCCGGTGGGTTCAAATGCTTCTCGTTCGAGTTCAGCGATTTGTTGTTGCTTTTGTGCGATCGCTTCTTTATTTTGGGCGATCGCTGTCGCATCTCCTTTCGCCTGCAACTGCTGTTGTTTTAGCAGTAATTCCTGCAACTCGGTTTCTCTGACACCCAATTGCGTTCCTACTACCAGGTTCTGGCGGCGAAAATCCAGCACCGCTGTACCACCTAGTACCCGTTCCGCCTGTTGCGGGTCGCTCACCCCCGGCAACTGTACCAAAATTTGGTCTTGTCCGACAGTTTGCACCACGGGTTCCGACACCCCAAGACCGTTAATTCTGCCTTCTACTATCTTCAAAACCGCGTCTAAATCTTCGCGCTTGATTTCCTTGACCTCTTTTGTGGGTTTCACTTGAATTGTCAATTGTGACCCACCCTGGAGGTCTAATCCCAGCCGAATAGGTATTCTGGTAAGCACGGTGATGGAAGCAATCACCAAAACCAGGATTAGGGCTAATAAGGAACGCTGTCTCTGCATACCACGACTTGCTCAAACAAATGCTATGATAATCCCTTTTGGGCGAATCCAGCAGTTTTGATGGTTATAGTAGGACAGGCGAGACACCTGTCCTAGACAAATTAAACTTGTAAGGCCATCATCTTCTGCACAGCTTCTACAATTTGCTCTGGTTGCACAATTGTCAGCCGTTCCAGATTGCCGTTGTAAGGTGTCGGGATATCCTGGGAAGAAAGTCGCAGCACTGGTGCATCTAGCTCATCGAATAAGCGATCGCTAATTGATGCTGTCAATTCCGCAGCAATTCCACCTGTTTTCATACATTCCTCAACGATGATTACCCGGTGGGTTTTCCGCACGGAAGCACCAATGGTATCAAAGTCTAAAGGCTTGAGGGAAATCAGGTCAATCACCTCTGGATCGAAACCTTCCTTTTCCAAGTTTTTCACAGCTTGCATGACGTGGTGACGCATCCGCGAATAGGTAAGAATTGTCACATCTTTACCTTGTCGCACCACTTCTGCCTTATCCAAAGGCAACACATAGTCTTCCTCTGGCAAATCTTCTTTCAAGTTGTACAGGAGGACGTGTTCAAAGAATAAAACTGGGTTATCGTCGCGGATAGCAGCTTTTAGCAGCCCTTTGGCGTTGTAAGGTGTGGAACAAGCGACAATCTTTAGACCGGGTACTGCCTGAAAATAAGCTTCTAATCGCTGGGAGTGTTCTGCACCCAGCTGACGACCGACACCACCGGGGCCGCGAATCACCATCGGGATTTTGAAGTTACCGCCGGAGGTATAGCGTAGCATTCCGGCGTTGTTAGAGATTTGGTTGAAGGCGAGGAGCAAAAAGCCCATGTTCATGCCTTCAATAATCGGTCTTAGTCCGGTCATAGCGGCACCAACTGCCATCCCTGTGAAGCTGTTTTCAGCAATAGGGGTGTCTAGTACGCGCAGGTCGCCATATTTTTTGTATAAGTCTTTGGTAACTTTGTAGGAGCCGCCGTAGTGACCAACGTCTTCACCGAGAACGAATACAGCTGAATCGCGTGCCATTTCTTCGTCTATGGCTTCGCGGAGGGCGTTGAAGAATAAAGTTTCTGCCATTTCTAGGGTAAGGAGGAGTAAGATTTAGGTTCAGACTAGGATTTTACCGTTTTGGGGCAGTGAATTTTGCAAGCGATCGCACATCACAAGCATTTGCAATCAGGATGCACCAAGCGACCCAGTATCTAAGACATAAAACCCGTTTTCAAGAGAAAACGGGTTTTATATTTGTGTTTTATGTGTCTACTTAACTATAGCCACGAAAGATTTAGCGATCGCAACAGCCTAAAGACTACAGTAAGCGAAAAATAAAGGGATAGCGGTAAGCTTGGTCAGTATTGCTCAAACTATGGGTAATTGCAAAAATTGTTAGTCCCCAGTGGAGAAGAAACCCTAAAGGCACTAGGATAAAGCCCAGTAAACCAAGGGTTAGAAAAACTAACGCTCCAATAATCCCCCCATACAACCATACATTGAAGTGGAAGTTGATGGCTTCCTTCGCATTTTCTTTCACAACTGGGTCTTCGGATACGAACCAAATCGCAATCGGTAGCCCGATAGACACAACTGCGGTGCTAAAAAAAATTGAGCCATGAGCCAGTGCCGATAGCAACTTCCGCTTGTCTGTGTCGTACATCCTTCCCCCTAATGCAGATAATTCTTTTCTGTTGCCTTGAATGTAACACGCGATCGCCGGGGGTGAGCCGCACTCTTAAAGCGGCTTCCCGTACCTGAAAAAGGCTCTCCTGCGAAAGTAAATAAGCACAAATAAATTTTGCTTATTTTTTCGCTAATTACTGATTAGCAATTACCAATTCCCACTTTTTGCTGAATCGGAATCCGGATGACGAATTCGGCCCCTTGAGTTGGTGCGGAAACGCACTGCAAGATACCGCCATGCTTTTTCACAATTTGATAGCTGATTGACAACCCCAAACCAGTTCCCTTACCAACGGGTTTAGTGGTAAAAAATGGGTCAAACAGCCTACGCCGCACCTCTTGGGTCATGCCACAACCACTATCAGCAATCCGAACCACTACCCAATCGTTTCCCTGAACTTCGGTGCTAATCCGAATCTCTGGGATTGGGGATTGGGGATTGGGGATTGGGGATTGGGAATTGGAAGGACTCTTACTTAGTCCCAAATTCCCAGCCCCTTGTGCTTTGTCCCCAGTCCCCAGATCCCCAGTCCCCAGCCTTCATATCCAGAGCATCAATGGCATTAGTGAGGATATTCAAAAATACCTGATTCAGCTGCCCTGCATAACACTTGACTGGCGGCAGCTTCCCATACTCTTTAATTATTTTAATTTCGGCGTGTCTTGCTCCTTTTTCCCAAGCTAGTGCCTGAGAATGCAGGCGGTTCTTCACAATTAGTAGCGTGTTGTCAATACCTTCGTGGATATTGATAGCCTTTACCTCCGCCTCATCTAGCCGCGAGAAGTTCCGCAAAGATAAGACAATCTCGCGGATGCGGGTTGCTCCATTCTTCATTGATGACAGAATTTTGGGAAAATCTTGTGCGAGAAAATCCAAATCGAGTTCCTCACTCAAAGTCTGAATTTCAGCAGATGGTTGAGGATAATGTTGCTGGTAAAGGCGTACCAAAGAAACCAATTCTTGGGCATACTCGCTGACGTGAGTAAGATTGCCGTAGATAAAGCTGATTGGGTTGTTAATTTCGTGAGCCACACCCGCCACCAACTGTCCCAAACTGGACATTTTTTCGCTTTGAATCAGTTGTTCTTTTGTGCGTTGGAGTTCTTGGAGAGTATGTTCCAACTGTTGGTTTTTTTCTCTCAACTCTGTTTCTGATTGTCGCAGGGCGTTTTCTGCTCGTTTGCGATCGCTAATATCAGCTACGATGGCACCAATAGCCATCGGTTTACCATCCTCTCCGGGTATGGCAAATTGAGAAGCCACCCAATGACACATTACCCCTGGTTGATCCGCTTTTTCACTACACCCTTCAACGTTGAGAACCGATTCCCCGGTTGTCAGTATCCGGCGATAAATCGGTTCAATTACTGATACAACATGGGGAATTTCACCAATAGGTCTTCCGATAAATTTTTCCACATTCAAGCCACAGATTGTTTCTGCCAACGCTTCGTTGACTTGCAAATACCGCAGTTAGTCATCTAAAATACACAGTCCTACAGGTGCCGCTGTGATAAATGAATTTAACAATTGCTCGCGCATTGCTAATTCTTTTTCTAGTATCTTGCGCTCGGTAATATCTCGCGCCACAATGATAACCGAGTCTTCCTGAATTGGCGAAATGCTATTAGCAAACCAATATTCATTGTTTCCAATTATCATGCTGTATTCTGTATTCACCGTCTGCCGTTGTTCTAAGGCGCGGCGGATATTGCACAAAAAGGCATCAGCTTCTGCTTTCGGAAAAACTTCGTGTAAGGTTTTGCCTAGTAATTCTGCCGGAGGTTTGTACGATAGTGAGGGATTTGTGGGAGCAATTTTTAGATAGCTACCTTTAGCGTCCATAACTATAATTACATCAGACATTGCTGCAAACAATGCTCTCAGCTCAGCGACTGTAGCTTGCAACTCTTCTTCTGCTAGTTTGCGAGCAGTAATATCTTCGTATGTACCAAGAATTCCGAT
This sequence comes from Trichocoleus sp. FACHB-40, assembly GCF_014695915.1. Classification (GTDB taxonomy): domain Bacteria; phylum Cyanobacteriota; class Cyanobacteriia; order Cyanobacteriales; family FACHB-T130; genus Funiculus; species Funiculus sociatus. Next base: position 67,147 of record NZ_JACJPF010000084.1, on the reverse strand, counting down.
TACATTACCTTCATCGTTATGTAGCGGGACTTTGTTTGTATCTACCCAAGTCTGTGTACCATCAGCTTGAAGTTGGGTTTCGATGATGTGATACTCAGGTGTATCTGTTGTCATTACACGCGCATCGCACTGGCGGAAAAAGTCAGATTCCTCGCGCTTCCAAGCCAATTCGTAGTCTGTAAGCCCAACAATATCTTCTGGATTGTCTAAGCCAGCTGCGAGGGCAAAGTTACGATTACAACCCTGGTAAACTGAGTTTCTATCCTTCCAGAACATGAACTGGGGGATGTTGTTCATTGCCAGTTGGAGCTTTTCCTCGACAAGATAGCGCTTCTCAATTTCCGTTTCCAGTTTGCGATTGGCTTCTTCTAGCTGGGCGGGACTGGGCAAGGCTAAAATTTTCGGAACCAACGACATCAGCACAATTCCGGTAGCAACGGACACTAGAGCCGTTAGTGCTTTCATCAACCCCGAAATCCAATATATCGGGTGCCACAGCGTCCATATGTCCAAAAGATGCCCTGTACCACAAGCAACAATAAAGGTGCCAAATAAGATGAAAATCCAGTCGAAGGGCAAATCGCCTCGCTTGCGGACAATTTTTACCAGTAACAAGGGAATTGAATAATAAGCTAGGGCAATCAAAGAATCTAACAGGATATTTAGTCCCACTAGCCCTGGTTTCCAGAGGTAGCAGTGTCCGTGAGGAATAAATTGATTTGAAGTAAAAATATTTTGTAAAATTTCTAACATAAAAATTTCTTATTTTTGGCGCTTTTACCCAGATAATAAGAACCCGTATCGAGCCAATGTTTGGGGCTGCATGGGTAATTCATTTTTTTGTAGAGGGTGGATAGGGTCTCTTCAGAAGAATTGCCCAATATCGACCGTAGCCCTAGTTATAACTGCTGACGGCTAAAGATCCTAAAGTGCAGTAATAGGATTCATTTTAATTTTGCTCATTAAAGCGGGGCTGTTAATCCGAAAATACACGGAAAGTAGCGATCGCAATATCCCTGAGAACGTTAAAAATACAGGCAGTTTAGGTGGTTAATGGCACCTACATGATATAGTAAATATATAAAGGGAAACTTTAAGCTTTATAATTATTAGCTTTGATAATTATTATTTTTGCAAAGCCACGAACAAATTATCAGAATGGTAACTGATTCACATCTCCAAGAAACGACGATCAAAGCCGAATTACAACAAGCAGTTGAGCGGCGGCGCAACTTTGCGATTATTTCTCACCCCGACGCGGGTAAAACGACGCTGACTGAAAAGCTTTTGCTGTACGGAGGCGCAATTCACGAGGCGGGAGCAGTCAAGGCGCGACGGGCGCAAAAAAAGGCAACATCTGACTGGATGGAAATGGAGCAACAGCGGGGAATTTCGATTACCTCGACGGTGTTGCAGTTTGAGTATGAAAATTGTCAGATTAACTTGCTGGACACTCCCGGACACCAAGACTTCAGTGAAGATACTTATCGCACTTTGGCAGCAGCAGATAATGCGGTGATGCTGATTGATGCGGCGAAGGGTTTGGAACCGCAGACACGGAAACTGTTTGAAGTATGTCGGATGCGAAATCTCCCGACTTTTACTTTTGTAAACAAACTTGATAGACCAGGACGCGAACCGTTGGATCTGCTGGATGAAATCGAGCGGGAGTTGGGGTTGGAGACATATGCGGTAAACTGGCCGATTGGGATGGGCGATCGCTTCAAAGGTGTCTACGACCGACGAGAGAAAAAAATTCACCTGTTCGAGCGCAGCGAACACGGCAAGCGCGAAGCCATTGATACCGTTGTAGAATTAGGCGATCCTCGGATTGAAGAACTTTTAGAGCCAGAGCTTTACTACCAACTCAAAGACGATTTAGAACTCATAGAAGGCGTGGGGTCAGAACTTGACTTAGATTTGGTTCACGCTGGCAAAATGACACCCGTATTCTTTGGTAGCGCCATGACCAACTTTGGTGTGGAGCCGTTTTTAAACGCCTTTCTGGATTATGCTTTGAAACCGGGTTCGCGCAACTCCACCAACGGCGAAATTCCCCCGACTTATCCAGAATTTTCTGGCTTTGTCTTCAAACTCCAGGCGAATATGGACCCGAAGCATCGCGATCGCATTGCCTTTGTGCGCGTCTGTACTGGTAAGTTTGAAAAAGATATGACGGTAAATCATGCCCGTACTGGCAAAGCTGTTCGTCTGTCTCGTCCCCAAAAACTATTTGCCCAAGACAGAGAATCAATTGAAGAAGCCTATCCCGGCGATGTGATTGGTTTGAACAATCCCGGCGTATTTGCGATTGGTGACACAATTTATACGGGTCAAAAGCTGGAATATGAAGGGATTCCCTGCTTCTCGCCGGAAATCTTCGCTTATCTGAAAAATCCCAACCCTTCTAAGTTCAAACAATTCCACAAAGGCGTTTCCGAATTGCGGGAAGAGGGCGCTGTACAAATCATGTACTCGGCCGATGATGCCAAACGCGACCCAATTCTGGCAGCAGTGGGACAACTGCAATTTGAAGTGGTGCAGTTCCGGATGCAGAATGAGTACGGCGTTGAGACTTTGTTGGAATTGTTACCTTATAGTGTGGCGCGTTGGGTTGATGGTGGTTGGGAAGCGTTGCAAAAAGTTGGGCGATTGTTCAACACTGTCACGGTGAAGGACAGTTGGGGTCGTCCGGTGCTGTTATTCCGAAATGAATGGAATTGTCAGCAGGTGCAAGCAGATCACCCAGAGCTGAAGTTGAATGTCGCAGCGCCTGTAGTTGCGGGACAACAACCAGTGGAGTTGTAAGGTAAGGATAATTTGTGCGGTAGGGGCATGGCAATGCCCCTACAAAATGTCGCAATTTTCTAAGGGTTGTATGAAACCACCCTGTCTCCCTGCAAGTCCAGAGGGAGAAAATAAATGATACAAATGTAGCCAAGATGCTACGGATATAGGAAAGATTTTGGGCGAGGCAAAATCCCAAATTTTGATAATTGAGAGCGGAAGTATGGGTATCTTGGAAGGACGCCGAGTGAAAGAATTTTTATGGCTTCTCTACCTGACCCATCTCTGGACGATGGCCTAACAGCCCTGAAACAGGGAAATTACCAAGATGCGATCGCTCACCTTGAAGGTGTCTGCGAAGTTGATCTCAGTTCAAAGTCAGTCGTCCGCGCTCAGATGGGGCTGGTGGTTGCTTACGAACGCACTGGCAAAATTGAGAAAGCGCGATCGCTTTGTGTCACCCTCAGTCAAAGCAAATATCCCAAAGTTAAAAGCTGGGCGGAGCCTATCAAAGCTAAGTTGGATCAACGTTATCCTGAACCGCCCCCAAAATCTGAACCTTCACCGGAAACGGTAGATGTGACTGGGTTTGCCCCTCTCAACGAAATAACGCCAGCGCTAGAACCACCATCAGCGTCTGAACCTTCACCGGAAACGGCAGATGTCACTGGCTTTGCCCCTCTCAACGAAACAACGCCAGCGCTAGAACCACCACCAGTGTCCGATGTCACGGGGTTTGTCCCTCTCAACGAAACCCCATCCCCACAAACCCGCACGGGGAGGGGTTCTAATATTGCTGATGTCCCTTTACAAACAACTGCAACAGCGACACCAACGGACACATCCCAACCTGATAAAAAAGACGTAAGTGCGCCTGTACAAAAGGCAGTAAAGAGGAATACACAAGCAGAGTCTCCCCGATCTCCTTCCCGGCCAGATGGGAACGAGAATAAACCACTCTTAGCGGCGGCAATTTCTGAGACACCTTTAACTGATAACACCAGTAAAGATGCGGATGAATTGCCTGTTGAACAGACGCGATCGCCTGCGTCTTTACAATGGAAGCAAGCTGGACGCGCCCAAGGATGGAAGGCTATGAAAGCAGTACAACAAGAGCGTTTGTGGTTGCTTCAGGCTGGAGCTGCGATCGCTTTATTTTGGGCGATTTCGCTTTTACTTCAGTTCGTGATGACGGCGACGAACAACTTCTTGCTCAATATTCCCTTTTTGCAACCTATCCAAGCTTTTTACGAACAACCAACCGGGGTTGTAGTAATAGTTTTACTGGTGCTTGGGTGTCTGTCGCCTTGGATACTGGATCTTATACTCAAGAACTTTTATGGCATCCAACCCCTGTCTCTTTCTACGCTGTCTAAATTCAGCCCAGAGGCAGCTAAAATGCTACCGCGCTATTGCGGACAAAAGCGCTTAAAGTTGCCAACTTTAAAGATATTACCTAGTAGCGCTCCAGTTGCACTGACTTATGGAAATTTACCCCAAACTGCCCGCATCGTAGTTAGTCAAGGGTTATTAGATCAACTGGCAGAGGAGGAAATTGCCGCCATTTATGCAGGCGAATTGGGGCATATTGTCCAAAATAGGTTGGTAGGAATTGCGATCGCATTTGGGATGTTTCTAATCGGCGGCTTTTTCTACTTGTTAGGAAACCCCGATTGGGCGTTTAATTGTTGGTGGATTGCCTTAGCGTGTTTGCCGTTGGGAGCGAATTTGGGAGTAATTTCCCTCGTCGTCTTAGTCGCACAACTTGCTTACATAGTTTATTGGCAAGTAGCGCGTTGGGGGGACAGAACTCAAAGCCTTGTACTAAAAATACCTGCGGCGGTTATTTCGGCTTTGAGTTACGGCTTATTTTGGCTAACTCGCGCTTTAGCTTTGTGGTTGTCCCGATCGCGATTTAATTATAGCGATCGCGTAGCGACAGATATCACTGGCAACCCCAATGGACTTACCCGTGCTTTACTTAAAATTGCCATTGGCATTGCCGCTGATGTCCAACAAAATCAATCAACTAGCTGGCTTTTAGAAAGCTTCGACTTACTGATGCCAGTGGGACACCGACAGGCGATCGCTTTAGGTAGTGTCACGCCTCTTACTAGCTTTGAATCAGTTCTGCAATGGGATTGTCTCAACCCGTCTCGTCAGTGGATGACGATTAATAATTCTCATCCTTTAATAGGCGATCGCTTGTACTTAATATCCCTCTACGCCCGTCACTGGAAGCTAGAAACAGAACTAAACTTCACTCAAATACCCTCACTCAAAACTCCAAAAACGAAGCTAAGAACTCCAAACTCCAAACTCCTCTTACAAGGTGCGCCCTTTTTTGGCATCTTGTTCGGTTTAGCCTTGGGATGTTTATTTTGGCTGCTGGGTTGGATTGGTAGTTTCTTCGGAATCCGACAACTCGTCTGGATGCTGGACGATTACTGGACTATTCTTATTGGTTGCTTACCGATAGGTTTTGGCCTTGGCACCATTTTGCGGATTAATGCCTTTTTCCCGGATATCAAACCAGGCAACTTGCAAGATCCCAACCTGCCAAAACTCTACGCCAGTACCGCCACTCTCCCTGTGGATAGTAACCCAGTACGTATGCAAGGAAAACTCTTAGGGCGGCGAGGTATGAGCAATTGGCTGGGACAGGATTTAATCTTGCAAACCGACACGGGTTTAATCAAATTACACCATTGCTCCCAGCTAGGCCCAATTGGCAATCTTTTACCCTCATCTCGTCCCGGCGACCTGGTAAACCTTCCTGTCACTGCCATCGGCTGGTTTCGTCGGGGGGCGACTCCCTGGATCGATTTGGAAACTCTGCGATCGCAAAGCGGTATAACCACTCGCTCCTACCATCCTATCTGGTCAACGATTTTGGCTTGTGCATCTGCGGCTTGGGGAATTTACATTATTTGGCGCGGCTAGTAAATATCTCAGGTTTTTGTGCATCTAAATTTCTATAAATCTACACTTGGGGAGAGTCGTCGGTTGTCTGCGATCAAGTAAAACAGACGACAACGATTGACAAAAAACAATTAATTGGTACTAATTTGTAACGAAAAATTGCGATTTTCCTAGTAAGTATGTTACATTTATTTACATAGGAAAGTCATTATGCTAGACGCAGCTTCGCTTTTGGAACGATCGCAAGGGCCGCTTTTCCGTCTTGGCATCAGGTTTTCCTCCTCCCAACACAGCAAGCTTGACCAGCCCACGCGAGTGGCTGGTTTTTTTTTGCAGATTGGTTGTGTGTATGCTGTGTATGAGGATGGAATCCAAAATTTTAGTCACGTAGGGACATGGCATTGCCATGTCCCTAGAGATGTATCGCACCCAACAAGTCAGACAAAAATGAATCTAATCGGGTTTCTTCTGCGTGCGTCTTGGGTTACAGTAGCGATCGCAGCCTTTACAGGTTCCATCAGTGGAGCTTGTAGTGCTTTCCTCATCGCCTCGATCAACAACGCCCTCAGCAGCAACAACACATCCACAAATCAACTACTCTGGGGTTTTGTGGGATTAGCAATCGTCACCCTTGTAACTAGCTTAATCTCCGGATTTTTGCTGGTCAGTTTATCGCAAGAAGCGGTTTATAAACTACGGCTGCACTTGAGCGGTTTAATTTTATCATGCCCCTTGCGTCACCTAGAAGAACTAGGAGCGAACCGGATTTTAGCAACATTAACAGAAGATATACAAGCAATCTCTATTGCAGTGTTCAACATTCCTTTCCTTTGCATTGACATTGCCATAATTTTCGGTTGTTTAGTTTATTTAGGCTCGCTTTCCTGGGTAGTATTGCTAATAACGGTAGTATTTTTAGTTGTCGCCATTGGTAGCGTTCAATTTCTATTATCTAAAGCCGATCGTCTTCTAAAACTTGCTCGTGACGAACAGGATCGGCTATTCAAGCACTTTCGCGCCATCACAGATGGAATTAAAGAACTCAAACTAAACGTTCGTCGCCGCGAAGCCTTCCTCACCGAAGAACTCCAAGTCACTGCTGCATTGTCACGAGATTACAGAGTCACCAGTTTAAGGATTTTAGCGATCGCTTCTAGTTTTGGCGACCTTCTCTTTTTCATCCTTCTTGGCTTATTAGTATTTGGTCTTCCCCAACTTACAACAATCAACACATCCGTTCTATCCGGATATGTCCTCACCCTTACCTTTATAATGCGGCCGATTCAGAGCATCTTACAAATACTGCCCGGACTCAGCCAAGCCAGTGTTGCTTTACAAAAAATTGATACTTTAGGCTTATCTTTAGCCAGCCGTTCCGAAAATATCCCCAAATTTCAACCTGACCCACAGCCATTTTTCAAAAGTGTAGAACTCATCCAAATCAGTCATACTTATCGTAGAGAACAGGAAGAAAGTAATTTTACCCTTGGCCCAATTAGCCTAACTTTTCATCCAGGCGAACTGGTTTTTATTGTTGGCGGTAATGGTAGTGGTAAGTCCACCCTTGCTAAAATTATTGCTGGTTTATACATTCCCGAATCCGGGGAAATTCATCTGAATGGAGAACAAATTACTGATAATAATAGAGAATCTTATCGTCAGCTATTCGCCACAGTCTTTTCAGATTTTTATTTATTTGAGCGCATTTTAGGGATTAATATTAATAACCTCGATAGCCAAGCCCAAGAGTATTTAAGACAACTTCAGTTAGAGCATAAAGTCCAGATAAAAAATGGCGTACTTTCCACCACAGACCTTTCCCAAGGACAGCGTAAGCGTCTTGCTCTCCTCACCGCTTACTTGGAAGACCGTCCGATTTACCTATTCGATGAATGGGCATCAGATCAAGACCCTTTCTTTAGGGAAATCTTCTACAAACAACTTTTACCAGAACTTAAAAATAAAGGTAAAAGTATACTGGTAATTAGCCACGACGATCGCTATTTTCATCTAGCAGATAAAACGATAAAACTAGACTACGGAAAATTAGCGTAGGTTAAGTACCGAAACCCAATTACCAAAAGCATCAAATACGATAAATTGCCTCTGTAACAACTCCTAACTCTTCCATATAAAAATGCTTTTAAATCTCTTGCCTGAAAATTTCTGTATTTATAATAACAACTTAACTTCACGCAAGGCTAACTCCTCTGGCATAAATACCCTCCACGCTAAGGTAGTTCTTAAGAACGAGGTAGCCCAAGAGCAGTTTCTCGAAGATAGATAGCAGAAGAGTTATGTAGGACGCAAATAGAACCGCCAATGGAACCGACACACGGCAATACAAATACAGCACGGGATCTGGTAAAACCGGAAAACAAGAACTCTGATCCAATTACTCAGGTACAACGGGATAGTGTAATCACCTCTGAAGACTTGCCCCCAAAGCCATTTCGTATCAGCATTACCCTAATTACGCTGCTGCTTCTTTTGCTTTTTGCTGGCTTTTACTTCGGCATCATTAACGTCTAGAACATAACCAGCAACAATGACCTATTTGGCGTTTCACCTTGTCTTTATCCTGCCACCGATCCTCCTACTGGCATGGCTTCAACGGCAGCCACTAGCTGGTATGGGAGGAGTTAGGGCTTGGTTGGGGCTACCGCTAATTGCACTGGTTGCAACAATCTACACCACCCCGTGGGACAACTACCTGGTTTGGCGCGATGTGTGGAACTACGGCGCGGGTCGCGTAATGGGTACGATTGGCTACGTACCTGTTGAAGAATATTTGTTCTTCATACTTCAGCCACTCCTGACGGGTCTTTGGTTCTATTGGGTGTTTCCTCTCACAACTGAGCCAGCACAGCAGGAGGTTTCTCCTTGGCTGCGAGCATCTGGCTTTGTTTTTTGGATAGTTCTCAGCATTGCGGGAGCTTTCATGTTGCAGTCGGATAAGACTGTGTACATGGGGCTAATTTTAGCTTGGGCAGGCCCCATACTGGCGCTACAGTGGGCAGTTGGAGCAAAGCAACTCTGGGCGAGAAAAGACGCTTGGTTGATTGGCACTTTGATCCCGACAGTTTACCTGTGGATAGCCGACCGCATTGCCATCGGACAGGGCATTTGGAGCATTTCGGAGATTTATAGCACTGGATTTAAGCCGTTTGGGTTGCCGATTGAGGAAGCGACGTTCTTTTTAGTCACTAACCTGCTAGTGGTGCAAGGACTTTTACTGTTTCTATTGGTGGGGAATATGCGATCGCTCCTACCACTCATCTCTTTCCCCGCTCTAAATAATGGGCAGCCAGAACTTCCAAAAGCTCTTGCTCAGGTAGAGCCTGGAAACGATACGGTTTGAGACGGTCGCTTCTATTTTTCACATCACCTTTTAGGAGTAAAACCGAGATGCCTATTAAGGAATTTTTAGAACAAATTTCTGACACAGTATGGGAAATTCCGGTTTCCTACAAGGATGGGATGCGCGTTCCCGCCCGGATTTATGGGACAGAGAAGATAATTTCCGAATTAGATGAAGCGGTTTACGACCAAGTTACGAATGTCGCGACGCTGCCAGGGATAACAAAATATGCTTTGTGTATGCCCGACGGACACTTTGGCTATGGTTTTCCCATTGGTGGCGTGGCGGCGATGGATGTGGAAAAGGGGGGCGTGATTTCCCCTGGCGGTATCGGTTTTGATATCAATTGTGGAATGCGCTTGATGGTTACAAACCTGACCTACCATGAAGTCAAACCTTATATCAAGAAGCTGGTAGATAAGCTCTACGAAAGGGTTCCGGCTGGAGTGGGAAGCAGTGGCTTTGTAAAATTATCGCGGAATGACTTTCGCAAAGTGGTCGAACAAGGCGCTCAGTGGTGCGTTAATAATGGCTATGGTTGGGAAGAAGATTTAGAACTCATTGAAGAAAACGGCTGCATTAAAGGTGCTGATTCTGCAAAGATTAGTGATAAGGCAATTGACCGGGGTTTCAATCAAATTGGAACTCTAGGATCTGGCAATCATTATTTAGAAATTCAAGTTGCTCGAAAGCAAGATATTTTCGATCCAGAGTTAGCCAAGACGATGGGAATTACCATGCCGGATCAGGTGGTGGTGATGTTCCACTGTGGTAGTCGTGGGTTTGGTCATCAGGTGGCAACTGACTATCTGCAAAGATTTTTAAAGGTAATGGATAGCAAGTATGGAATTAAAATACTTGATCGAGAATTAGCTTGTGCGCCCTTTGATTCTCCGGAAGGACAAGCCTATTTCGCTGCGATGAAATGTGGCATCAATATGTCTTATGCCAATCGTCAGGTGATTCTGCATCGCATTCGCGAAGTATTTTCGGAAATCTTTGAACGTTCGGCGGAAGACTTGGGGATGCACATGGTTTATGATGTCGCCCATAATACCGCCAAGCTAGAGAGTCATGTTGTGGATGGGAAAAAGCGATCGCTCCTCGTCCATCGTAAAGGTGCAACTCGCGCTTTCGCACCGGGAATGGCAGATATTCCGGAACGCTACAAGAACATTGGTCAGCCAGTTATTATTGGCGGCAGTATGGAAACCGGATCTTATTTATTAGTCGGCGTACCCACTGGCGACCAAACTTTCTTCAGCACTGCACACGGAAGCGGACGCACAATGAGTCGTACCAAGGCGCGAAAAGCTTGGAAGGGAGAAACACTCTTGAAAGATATGCAGAAGAAGGGTATTTATGTCCGCAGTACCTCAATGTCTGGACTAGCAGAAGAAGCGGGTGCGGCTTACAAAGACATTGATGATGTGATTGAAGCGGCGGAGTTAGCGGGGATTAGTAAAAAGGTGGTGCGGTTGACACCGATTGGAAATATCAAAGGATGAAGTAAATTTAACATTTGCGCGATCGCCTGATGCACAGAGACACAACAGCACTCTTGTATTCCGGCTAGTCTGCGACGTAGGGGGAGCCTTTAGCCGGAAGTAAATGTATTCTCGCTGGAATTTCTTCAATCATCGCAGTGCAGTTCCATCAAAGGGATAGTTTATGCAGGTACGCACGCCACTTACAGTCATTACGGGGCCACTCGGAAGCGGAAAAACAACTCTGCTTCGTCACATTCTCGACTCCTTTCCTAAAAAGATTGCCATTTTGATGAATGAATTTGGCGAAATTGGTATCGATACTAAAATCATTCAAGGCAAAAATGTCCAAATGGCGGATCTGGGTGGTGGTTGCGTCTGCTGTTCGCTGCTAGGAGAGTTTGAAGCTGCTGTTAATGAAATCATTGATAGCGTTGACCCCGATAATATTGTGGTGGAGACAACTGGAGTTGCAGAACCAGATGCGCTGGTTTTCGATATTCAAGAAAGCTTAACCAAGGTGCGACTGGATGGGGTTGTCACGGTTATCGATGCAGATGCAATGGTGAAATATCCGTCGGTAGGACATACCAGTAGGATACAAATTGAAGCAGCAGACACCCTCCTTCTGAACAAAGTTGATTTGGTTTCTGAAAGCGAGTTAAAGGCGATAGAAGATAAATTGCGCTCCTTCAACGAAGTCGCCTCAATTTTGCATACTAAGCGATGCCAAGTAGACCCAGATTTGCTATTTGGGATTGGTCGAGAGCGAGTTCAACCGCAACCTCATCACGTTCACCAACTTGAATTTGAATCATTTAGCACGACAAGTCCTGCCACTTTCGATCGGCAATGTTTTGGAGAATTTGCCGACTCACTTGGGACAGATGTTTACCGGGCGAAAGGTTTTGTACGATTTCCTGAAGGAAACTATCTATTTAATTTCGTGGCTGGACGTTGGGATCTGGAGCCATTTGAACAAGAGGGAACGGAGCTAGTTTTTATCGGCAAACAGGTAAGCGATCGCAAGGAAGAAATTATTAGTCAGTTAAAGTCGTGTGAGCAATAGTCCTATGCCTTACGAGTTTCTTGAAGATGTTGCCACTGCTGATATTGCTTTTCACGCCTGGGGAAAGGATTTAGAGGAGCTTTTCATCGCGGCGGGTGATGCAACCATGAACGTGATGATTGATAATCTGGATGCGATCGCGCTAACCGAGACGCGCACCTTCAGCTTAGAAAACGATGAATTGGATATGTTGCTGTTTAATTTCCTGCAAGAATTCATCTACTACAAAGACAGCGAGTTGCTACTGCTGAGAGCGCAACAGGTTGAGATATCCGAGAAAGATAGAGTGCATCAGCTAAGTGCGATTACGAAGGGAGAAAAGCTAGATAGCGATCGCCATCAGCAGCGAGTAGATGTCAAGGCGGTTACTTTACACCAGTTCCAATTAGAAAAAACCGATGACGGTTGGACAGCAATGGTAATCCTTGATATTTAGCGCGTGTCTGCAAAAAGGCTTTGCAAATTGTAAATGCCGATGCGGATATTTTAAGATTGCAGCGAAGATAGCAGTTCTCTATCGAGTGGAACATAGGTTGTTTGTAGGGGCGCATGAATTGCCCCTACTCTGTAGTTTTTCAAAGAATGACTAATTATCCTTTAAGTCAGTGACATTCGATTTAAATACTCTGACAGGGAAAAATATTACACAAGTTAAGTCTCTCTAGCCTACGGCACGCTACGCTAACGCCGACTCACCAAAAACCCAAGTTTGGAAACCTGCGAAGGCAGATTTCGTCTTTCGTCTGTATATCCATAACTTACAGGATACCTTTATCCTTCCAATCGCAGTGGGTATTTATAAACATCCTTTCAAGAGGAGATTTTTCCCATAATGCACAATTTGATAGAACCGCTGGGTAACTGGAATCCCCAACTGTTGCGGGAACTCAAAGGGCGTCTTAAACCTCGCAACATTCTGTTGGCAAGTGTTATCTCTGTGCTGGGTCAAATTGGAATATTCATGTATTTTCAAACCCAGCTGCCGAATTCTGTTAACCGAATTGCGGATATCTACAATAAATATTGCACGGGCAAGCCCCTCCCTAATAGTAAGGAACCGCTATGTCTGCCGGATGGATTGGGCAATTTGATTATCAACTCGCAATTATGGTCACTAGACCGATTTATATCCCTGAGCATTATTGGCATCTTAATCCTGTTACTAGCAGGAACCTATTTGCTAATTAGTGATTTGGCTACTGAACAACGTCGCGGCACCCTGAATTTTACTCGCCTCAGCCCTCACTCTACTGCGGGTATTTTGACGGGAAAACTGCTGGGGGTTCCAATTTTGATTTATCTGGTAGCCGTCGTTGCAGTTCCTTTCCATTTGTGGGCTGGACTTGCCGCCAAAATTGCTTTGGGACAAATTTTGAGTTTCTATGGGGTTCTCGTTGGTAGCTGTATTTTCTTTTACAGTGCTGCGTTGCTATATGGCATTGTCAGTTCTTGGCTAGGCGGTTTTCAAGGTTGGTTAGGCAGTGGTACGGTTCTGGCTTTACTAATGCTAACTAAGGGAATAAGTACGACCAGTTACTATAATTCAACGACTTGGCTGAAGCTGCTTAACCCTTTTTGTCTAATCCCACATTTGTCTGCCAGTTCTTTTAATGAATCGTTTGCCACAGGGTTAGAAGGGTTTAAGTGGTTTAGCTTACCATTGGGCGACAGTGTTTTAACTGCCGTCGGTTTTGTGCTGTTGAATTACAGCATTTTGACTTGGTTTATTTGGCAGGCTTGGCAGCGTTGCTTTCGTGAACCCAATGCCACTATGTTAAGCAAGCAGCAAAGTTATTTGTTAACTGCTTGCTTTACAGTTTTGACTCTAGGATGTGCCAATTACAACTCCATAGAAAATCGTAGCGTTTACGCTACGCCGCTGTCAGAAAACCTCTTGTCGCTATCCTTGTTGAATCTGTTGCTATACCTCTGTTTAATTGCTGCTGTGACGCCTCATCGCCAAACTCTACAGGATTGGCTACGCGCTCAACCCAAGAGGGGTTCTAATAGCAAGAGATTCGCTGATAGCTCGTTGGTAAAGGATTTAATTTGGGGTGAAAAAAGTCCGGCAGTAGTAGCGATCGCTGTGAATGTAGTGATTGTGATCATCCCCTTGGCTTTGTTTATTTTACTGTCCCCTGCACAATCAGCTACTGGTATAGGTGCTGCTATGAAAGTAAATGAGAGCAGAACTGGGGCGTTGTTCGGTCTTACTCTGGAGGCTGGCTTAATGGTAATTTACGCAAGCCTAGCCCAACTGCTGTTATTCATGCGAACTCAGCAACGGGCGTTCTGGGCAGCAGGTACGTTGGGGGCAACAATTTTATTGCCCCCAACTATTTTTGTATTACTGGGAATTGGCAATTTCGCTCCATTGGCGATGCTGTCGCTGTCTATTGTCTTTCCCTTCGCTTTCTTACTAAACCAGGAGAACGCTTTTCTGCTAATTACGTGTCTGGGACTAATACTGGTATTACTGAACCTGCAACTGACACGCCAGTTGCGACAAGCAGGCAAGCAAATTAAAGGCTCTAGCTACGTCACCTCGTAGTGAGAAACGCGCGATTGTTGTTGATGGCGATCGCGATCGCCATCAACAGCCAGTAGATGTCAAAGCGGTTACTTTACACCAGTTTTAACTGGAAAAACAGATGACGGCTGGACGGCAATGGTGATTCTTGATATTTAGAGCGTGTCTGCGAATTCGAGAATTGAGAGCGATCGCGCAGCAGCAATTTATGAGCGCGATCGCACTACTAGAACTAACTAATTAACAGTTTTAGAGTGGTCATTACCAACAACTACTGCTAAAGTGCTATCGAATAAGTGGTGACAACAACGGATTTAGTTAACTCTATTTTTGAGATTTTAAACTAACATCTATATACCCCTTTTTCTCACTAACCTTCAGCACCAGCTAAAGTCATTAGTGGATGAGTAGACTTGCCTGGTACATTGAGTTAGCTGTAGTTTGTTGTAAGTTCTTACTGATTTTTCTGACAGTTTTAAACATTTTTTATCATGGCTTTTCAATTCTTTCCAAAAACTTGATTCAAATAAAATCAGTATGAGCTGGGGACTAATTGGGTAAGTAATTTGAACACCAATAGATGTCAGACCGCTACCGAAGTTTTGATGTTCATTTATAACAACTGGATTATCAGATGTACATAGAGGAATAGCAGTAGTATTAACACCAATTATCCATATATGATCTGCCAAAGCTTTAGTAATCTCTTCGTTATTACCTCCATTAAGTTTGTTAAACATATAAATTAGATGTTGCTTTTGTGAATGTGTTGGTGGCTCATTTGCAAGAAATTCTTCAATACCTATAGAATTGTCAGGCTCACCTGGAAGAGGTTCAACATACTCATCTGCCAGGGGCTTGTAATCAGGGCGAACTTTTTGAAGCTTATTCAGCAGGGTGTCTACATCTTCAAACATTCTTTTCAGAATATTTCTGAAATTTCTTGTTCTTATAATTTGGAGCATCAAAAAATAGGAAAGCTTTTCCTTAGTTTCTTTATTCAAAAAAAATGTGGGGTTAATATTTTCTGGGTTTTGATTATTGTATCCAGTTATAATCTTCCCTAATGTTTTGCAAAGATCAACTTCAATAGCTGAGAAATGATTTTCAATTAACTGTGATTCTCCCTTGCCTCTAATCTCTGCGGGAAGCATCTCTTCAGGGAAATCGTTAAAATACCTTGCACTGGCAACATTTTTCACATTTGTTCCTTCAAATGACAAAGATTTTTTTAAAATTTTATCAAATACAAAAATTTTGCTGCGAGTAGTAAAATTTTTTAAATAACACTGAGGAACATAATGCTGGTTCGTTACCTTGGACATCGTTTCATGCTTGGTTGCGAAGGAACTTAGGCTAGTATAGCTCCTTTTACCTTTTACCTCTTATACTGCTTTACTTTCAACAATAATGATGTTTGCTTTGTTTCAGTCGAAATAGAGGCGGCTGCATCGTAGTGATTCAATAGAGAAGTAATCGCCCTCAATCACCCTAAAATCAAAGCAGTGATTTTCTGCTTTGGAGATTTGAGAAGCGCTCGCCCATTACGATTACTGAGAAGTTTGAGATGAAGAGGGGCGATCTCCTACCAAACTTGTTCGCCAAAGCTTTAAGATGTAGTGCGCGATCGCTGCTAATTAGAATAATTCCACTACCTCGCTTAGTTAAGATACAAGCAGTAAGTTACTAGAGGGACTTGTTATGGTACAGTACAACCCGTTGCAGTATCTTGCCAGTGCTGAAGAACTACCAGACTCTGACGATACCCCTGTAGATAACGAACTGCAAATTCTCATCCCCACCCTGCTACGAGCAATCTTAGCTCTGCTGTGGGCAGACCGCAGGGACTGGTTTTTCGGGGTCAACATGGGAGTTTACTATCAACCCCAATTAGCGGCAATTGTACCGGATAGCTTTCTGAGTTTAGGAGTAGAGCGATTTAAGCCGAGTGGTAAACTCCGACTAAGCTACGTACTTTGGCAAGAAAACAATATTGTCCCGCAGTGGGTATTAGAAGTTGTCTCTAAAACTCCAGGCGGCGAGTACGACGAAAAGATGACCAAGTATGCTCAACTCGGTGTGCTGTACTATGTCATCTACAACCCCGACTATTACAGGCGCGACCAGCACGACTCGTTTGAAGTGTATCGTCTAGAGAATGGTGTCTACGTGCGCCAGATGGGAAACCCTGTGTGGATGCCCGAAATCGAGCTAGGGATTGGCTGCGAGGTTGGTACTCATGAAGGATACATGAGGGAATGGCTCTATTGGTATGACCAGAATGGCAATCGACTTATTCCACCAGAGGAAATAATTAGGCAGGAGCGTCAAATAGCACAGCAAGAGCGTCAACGGGCAGAGCGTTTGGCAGAGCGACTGCGGCAGGTGGGAGTTGACCCCGATACTCTGTAGAAATGCAATAAGCCTGACGGCATGCTTTGCTAACGCACCGTAGTAATTCATCAGTGCGATCGCGTCTGGGTCTATTCCAGTTCAAGTCGAGGGAAGAGCTTTCGCAACGCTTACGCCCTTTTCTCAATTTCAGCTTCGGTGGTGGAAGCGATCACTCTAAATTTCCTCATCCCTCTCGCTATTACCTGTCTACTGAACCCTTACCAAGGGTTTCCCAAAATACATCATTCTTTATACAGAGAAATTGATACCAAAAAATTTCTCAGATGTTTAGACAATATTCATTCACTATTTTAAGGCTAAATAGTTTATCCCCCCTACCCCCTCCTGTCTTTAACAATATGATGTGCTGTAGTCTTAAAAATTAAAATTCGGGGGGATTGGTTTTTTGGCGGACACTTAGTGAAAAAATGCTTCAGATATTTAATCAATACTAATTCACCATTTTAAGGCTCAATACGTTATCCCCCCACCCCCTTTTACTCTTCACAGGATGATGCGCGGTAGACAAAGGAGTCGGGAGTTAGGGGGGATTATTTATTACGAACAAATTAGTGAAATAGGATAATTTGTACCGCCTTAGAAAGAAGATCATAAGATTTATTTCTAATAGTCTAGTTAAAAGACAATTGTTGGGAACGAGCTTATGCAGATTTCATTATAGAGGCATTAAGTGGACAAGGCATCGTTCATCTTTGGGGCGATCTCATCAGCAATCTTTGGTAATTGTTCTAATCAATCAAAATCATTGGAATCTAAATTCGGAGCATTATGACAACTGAAGAACCAAAAAATACCAACCAAACTGACGCTGTGCAGCACGACAGCGAAACACCTCTTCCTAAGAAACCCTCTGTTCTATTTATCCTCAGCACTTCAATAGGACTGATCACCATTCTCACTGTGGTTATAAGTGCTTATCGCGGAGTTGCTGGTCTCTAGTTCTACTCAATAGAAGTTCTAAACGCTGGCATTTTTTTAAGGCAGTGTCAGCGTTTAGCGCTGATTTATTGCAATTGTCGTTTAAATGCACTACGGTTTAACCCCTCCCCTGTAGAGACGCGATATATCGCGTCTGGAACGTTTATCTTCCCTGCAAAGGAAGTTTGCTCTTAGGTGAGGTTTTGAAATCGAA
The DNA here is from genome assembly GCF_014695915.1 of Trichocoleus sp. FACHB-40. Lineage (GTDB taxonomy): Bacteria > Cyanobacteriota > Cyanobacteriia > Cyanobacteriales > FACHB-T130 > Funiculus > Funiculus sociatus. The sequence continues at coordinate 49,444 of NZ_JACJPF010000084.1, read as the reverse complement.
ATAGGCGATCGCTTACCCCTGAGTCACCAACATCTTCATCCCTTGTTTTGGGCTGAGTGTTAACAATGGTTGCAACACAACTGGACAATCTGGTTGTAGTGTTGAATGAAATTTTTGCGCGATCGCTTCCACTTGTTCTTGCTAAAGGTATCTCGATTTTGGATGATTTTAGATTGGAAATTGAGAAATCTCCCTTCCAATCCCCTACTCCTCCATTGCTTCAATTGCTCTAAGTGGTTGAGGTTCTACGTTCCTCGCACCATATAGCTCAACGAATCTTCTCATAAGCCACATTGTTTCTCGATCTGAAAGCCGACTTAAGTTAACTAAACGGTATATATTTCTTTCTGCTAGTTTACGCAAGTAGGGTAAATCTTCAAATAGCGTCAAACAAGCGGCAAAATGCAAGATGATTTGCAACAACGGTTTGGGCCATTCCAGATTACTGTAGATGTCTATAAACAACTTATGCTCGTTCTCATTCAGAGGAATAGCACTAAACATTACAGTTATATGTTTGTTGTTGTAGACCGGAATTATCAGCTCTACAGTATAGGGAGTATGCAATATTAATCCCGCTTCAACTATCGGCTGCCTCCAAATCCTCAGAGCATTGGCTGGAGAATCTAAAATTGTTTGAAACTTAACCATTCCACCCAGTTCTGTTGGCTGAGTCTGGCTAACATTAATGACTTTTAAGTTATTCAGGCTGAAATTGTGAATCGTCTCCAGATGTTTTAGGTTCAACAAATGATAGATTTGACAGAGATAGGGAACAGGTAAAATATATTCCTGGCTGATCATATGTTGATCTTGCAATTCAACCATTCTGGATTGAACTGTAGATATATATACTTCATCCAGATAAGGATTTGAATCTTTCCGGTATCTTTCGACCGTGCTAACACCACCGCTATTAAATGTTTGCTCTGGTTTCAAACATAGCCAACTTCCAAAGAAGAAAAAGGCGGTCAATAATTGGAAAATTTCTATAGGAGAGATATATCCATCAGCCAATGAAGCAAAGCTTCTATCGGTGATTCCAAATAGCCAAGATGGAATCCCAAACGCCCAAATATTATTTTTGAGCTTAGTCATCAAAAGAGAAAGTTCTAAAGATTGAATGTTCTGTATGGTTTCAGAACCTTTAGTGGGCAAAATACCGCTAGTCATAGCAATTCAAAAGAATTATTTTTAAAGCTTCTCAGCACAAACCATCCCCGAAAGGGTAGACCGGATAGATGCGTAAGCGTTACTTGACTTTTACCAATTTTTCTTTGTGATGCTATACACCATATTTTCCCTACTCTCCTTAAAAAAGGAGACTTCAAAGAAGCGCAAGTGTAGCGCAAATCTAGCCAATTGGTATTAGTAGGCTCGCTTTGGATATTTAATGGTGAAATTTAAACCCTGATAAAACATCTAGATAAGAGCAGTTGCTGTTTTATCGCAGATATTTCAGAAAGGTATTCCTTCTGAGAGCATATTTGTGCCTACATATAAAGTAACACGTAATATTTTTTAACACCCTCTATCCCAGGTTAAGGCTGACTTTATACCAAAATAATGAAGCGGGATAAAGTCAATATGTATTAAGATAGAGAAAGTAGGGTTTAAATATCACTTGTATCGGTCAGGAATTGGGGATTGGTGAAGAGGAAAATCCCAGCTTCCCGTAATAAAGAGGGCGAACCTTCCGGCCCGCCCTACAAAAATCATCCTTTGTTTGTGCTGTCCTGAGTATTAAACGTGTGCGGGATTAAAAATGCCCCAATCTTTAATACCCTTATTGCTTAAGATTGCTTCAGCGCGATGAATCTCCTCATCTGAGCCATCTACTATAAGCAAATACTTGCCTAGATGGAGGCGATCGCTATAACCTCTAGCTTGTTCTTCGGGAATGCCTAAATCGGTCATCGCCTTAACCAAATTATTACTAGCTAATGCTCCCAATCCAGTCCCCGCCACGCCAGTAAGTAGCGCCACGCCAAGGGAACCGGCTGCTAAGACTGGGCCTACACCGGGAATTGCTAGACTTGTCAACCCAATTAATACAGTACCCCAAGTAGCGCCTGTGACAGCATCAGCCACTACTCCTGTTGCAGATCCTACGTCTTGACTACCAACGCGATCGCTCATCTCGGCACCGCTAAGCTGATCGTTGTGGTCTGCATCTCTAGCAATGACAGAAACTTTGTCCATTGGGAAGTCTGAAGCTTTTAATTCATTAATTCCCTGTTGGGCTTCTTCACGGTTAGAAAATACTCCAATACCATGTATGCGATCGCTTACTTCCATATCTTCCTCCACCTATAAATGCAGAATTACTTTGATATTTTTGTGGTTCTAGTCACGCTTTTTTCCACAGAAACGTTGACTCCACAGCCGTACCTTAAACTTACCTTTACCGGGGTTGTTCTATCTTCCCACCGGAGATACAGCTTACTGTTAATTTAGTCTGTTAAATACAATACAAAAACATTTCTGAAGTAGCAATAGTTGCTCTTCCGCAAGGAAGATGGGAAACCACAAGCAATGTACCTCACTAGGGTAGGGATATATTTGCCAGCATTAGGATACATCCGACAAGTGGGTGCGATCCCTTCCTACCCTGCTTATTGTATTGCTAGGAAAGCATGAGAGCCAATATATCCAGCACTACCACTTATCTATAATATCTATCTTAAGACACGTTATATTACCTTTTATTTGTTCGCTGTCTTTAAATTTTAATTTGAGAGCCTATGGTTATTTTTTTAAAGTTGTAAATTGGCTCCAATTGTTGCCTAAATTCAATACCATTTGAATACAAAATTCAAAACACAAAATCTACAATTTTAGCTTTTGATTTCAGTAGGTGCGATTTCCCGTCCTCCATCTCGCCATAGAATCCCGCCGACTACAACAAGAAGCGCACCTAGGATGAGAAATCCGATATCCCAGGCAAGTTCATTAGGCCCAGATTTTACATGATGAATGCGGAGAATGTGGTGGTCAATTATCCCTTCAATTACGTTGAAAGCACCTGCACCAACAAGCAAAGCTCCCCCAAAAGTCTTTGATTTCCCCACAAAATCGCCACGTAAACCCGCACGCCACAGCAACAAAAGTCCAGCTATAGTCATGGCGTATGTGCTGGCATTGAAAAGACCATCCCAGAAGGTATTTACTTCAAAATTGCCGATGTTCGTAGTAGGCTGAATGCTTGTCAGCATATGGTGCCATTGAAGGATTTGATGCAGCATAATGCCATCAAAAAATCCTGCGAAGCCCATGCCAAGAAGAATACCAGCAATAATTAGTAGTCTGTGTTGGTTTTGTTTAGTTTCCATATTTATTAGTCAATTAACAAATTCAGGCTAATATCGACAAAATCTGGGGTCTAGGTAGGCTTACTACATCCTCAGCAGTCACAAAAGTATGCCCAGCAATGAGACAGCGTAACCCATTGGTAACGAAGTTGTACTCATCCCAAAGACCGAAGAATCGATAGTGCGGATTATCAGTGATGAGAGATGCACCTTTAAAATCCGCTCCTCTGTAACTAATAGAGTTTACTTAAAAATAGTTTTAAGTTTATTTTTTTAACTTCTTCGTGTGTAAAAGATTGGCTGTCTTTATAAACTTTCATATGTGCAACAGCAAAAAATGTTGAAATGAATAAAATCAAAATTCATTTTTGTTTTCGCAATTTTAATTAATAAAGACATGATAATTAACAATTTAATAGTCTAATTATAGAAAAGTTTTATGTGGTTTGAGAAACCCAACAAAAACTTATGCGTCTTGGGTGAGGTTCCTCTACTCAACCCAGCTTCTACATTGCTTGCAATCAGTGCAGGAGTATGTCAGCAATTACCATTTATCCACAAGTGAATGTTCGCAAAGCAATTTCGAGCGCGATCGCGTTATCGGCATACTTGAAAAAAAATCACTTTTGTTTGGAAACCCCACCCTCACCGTTTACGGTGAGGGTGGGGTTTCCAAACAATTTGCATCATTGGAATGCTCTAGAGGAATGTAGCGTTGGCGGGAGAGAAAATGCTTAATTTCTCCTCGTTCGTTGTGGATCGGGGCGCAATTCAACTGCACCTTATATTCCTTACCATCCTTGCTGTAGTTTATTGTCTCACCCTGAAATGGTTGTCCCTGCGACAAGTTCCGACGCAATTTCTCTAAGACTGAGCGATCTGTTTTAGAGCCTTGCAGGATACGTGGTGTTTTGCCAATAATCTCTTCGGCAGTATAGCCCGTCATTTTAGTAAAAGTTGGGTTAACAAAGAGAATTCTTGGGCCCGGTTCATCAAGTTCGGCTGATGTGATAACGATGCACTCTTCGATCTGTTGCACAGCTTCTTTGAGTAACCGCAGTTCGTCTCCTTCTTCCTCAACGAGAGTGATGTCCCGCAGAAGCCAGCGTAGAGCGATCGCTTTGCCTCCCCAGTTGCGGATAGTAGCTACCGTCAGGGATACATCCATAGACTGCTCCCTATCGCGCGATCGCAAATGCACTTTCCACTCCTCAAGCCGATCCACTTGGGAGAGCCGATTTAGTTCCCAACGAAACGCTCGACGCTCTTGTTCAACTACAAACAGAACCAGCGGCTTACCCACCAAGAACCGCTGCGGGACGTTGAGCATCGTCGCCGCAGCGCCGTTTGCCTCCTGAATGACACCTGCCATATCAGTCACCAGGCAGGGATCTGGGATAAATTCCAATAAGTCTTGGTAGCGCTGGCGTTCCGCTTGGGCTACCTGGTGAGCCGCAGCAAGCTTCTGATTTAATAAACTTAACTGCTCCTGAGCTACTTGAAGTTTTTCCAAAGCAGCATACAGCTCCTCGAAAGATTCTAATACTAGGTCTTGTTGCTGTAAAATCGATTTACGAGCGTACTCGTTCAAAGTAGCTGCGCGCCAGTGTGCAACCTTTATCTCCTGAAAAAATTCATCGAAATTCATATCATTTCTGGCTCCATCTTTGTTTATCAATATGTTTATCTAGGTCTAGGTGCGGATTTTTATAACAAACATATAAGCACTGGTTGCTATCCCTCCGCTCTTTTCTTCAGTAATGGTGACAGAAAACCGTAGATTTAAAGATTAGGTGGACGAGCCAGAACCAACCTCTGTAGATAGGATCATCGGCTTTTTGTATCTACGCTAAACAATTCACCATAGCACTACAGTTGCGGCTACAAAGCTTTTGTAAAACAATTTGCCTAGTTTTTAGTTCTATATCTATTAAGTATTCTTAATGCCCTCTTAGCGCTGCTCAAGCATTATCTGAAAGCAATTTACTACAGATTAGCGCTGTTGTTTTATCTATTCGTCCGCCTAAAGGCACGATCCAGATTTAATTTTATCTGTAAATATCTATACAAAAGCCTTTGGTGAAGCGCTTTAGGGGCTTGGAGGCAATACTGCTGGGATAAGGCTTGCTCCCCCTTAGCCGCTTAGAAATTGTTTAAGTCCCGCTAAGGCTAAAAAAGAAACTTTGGGATGGAATGCGATCGCCATCCCAAACATCAGAAAAATTCTCCTAAAACCAATTACCCTGTCTCATCTGCAAATATTCAACAAAATGCAGCTGGGCAAACAGGGTAATTTAGGTGTCGGTTTTAATCCAATTAGATATTTTTAGTAAGCGTAAGACTGATAAACCTCAGTTTTAGGTTTTTCATCGACGGATTCGACAATCGGATTAAAACGTAACAAATGGCGGGCGCGTTCCGAGAGGGTATCGTAAGTAGCACGCGGGACATGAATACACACCTCCGGACGATATAGCCAGCGACGACTATAGCCAATTACCACCATCGGGCGTGGTGTTTCCGTATAGTTAGGAGTACCCCGGTGTAGACCCCGCACATCGCGGATCATCACATCACCCAGCCGCATCGTGATGGGTTCCAACTTTATTTCACCCGACTCTATGCGGCGCAGTCCTTCCTCCTTTGAGATCATGTGCGTACCGCGCACAATCTCCATTGGGCCGTTTTCCAGGGTTATATCTACGAGTGGAAAGTTGACTGCAAGCTGGAAAGGTGGTGTTTCTTCACCAGTTTCCGGGAAAAGTGGCGGCGCATCTCTATGCACATCTTGATATTCAGATCCCAGTAAGGGCGTGTCCGTCGCCAGCTGACACATGACTGCATCTTTGCCTACCAATAGCTCAACAATTGCCAAAATATCGTCATCTTCGTAGATACTGGGGTCAGCAAAGGGAGCTGTGAAGGGAAGGGTGACATAGTAGCGGGATGTGCCGCGATTACGCAGCTTACCTTCGCGGGCGATGTGATCCGAGAGCATTGGCGCGAAAGCCTCACGCCAGGAATTGAGTGTTGCTGGAGAGAAGTAATTGGGCAACACGCAATAGCCATCGTTCAGAACTGATTGGGCGAACGATTGGATTTGTTGGTTGTTATAACGCTTTGTCATCATATTTTGATTTTAAACATTCATATAGCGGCTTGGTATTTGTCTAGACTCCAGTTGTAACAACCATTAATAAATACTTCTACCCCTTCAAGCCACTAGGTTTGGCGTTGAAATGAAACTTCATAAACCCAATATTTTGTAGCGCAGTTTTAACTTGTGGCTGGATTTCAGTTAGAGGCTTTTGTGTATAAATGATTACACGCACTCTTAACGTTGAAGCAATTCTTCAGGTAGACGGTGGTGAAAACAATAGCAGTTATCTTTTTTATTAAGGACAACAGATCAGAACCTGTGGTTAACGCTCCTGGGAGCTTCTACAAGGGTTTGGAAAATAAGGCATTAACTCCTAAGTCTCCGCTAGACTCATGAGCCATAAGGTACAAACTAATGCGATAAGGTCGGCTATGCGGTAAGCGTAAAGTCTACAGCATAGAAGCTCCTTCAGTAACAACTGGGAAGAGAGCTTACGCAAAATGGCGCAAATACACTTTGCTAGGCTCGCTCCTAGTGTGGGAAGCGTTCCGGGTTGTAGTAGAGGTTTACGCGATCGCGTATGTCACGATTACGCAGCTTCTCGCTATTCTAAAAATCCTTAACACTGCCTTTGGCTTCCACCCAGAAACTCCCAGGTTTTTTTCTTACACCCATCTAAAAAATATTAGGCTATAGCAGCCCTAAACGATTCGTGAATGCGAGATCCCCGACTTCTCAAAGAAGTCGGGGATCTCGATATATATTCATTACTCTTAAATTTAAGATATTTTACTGAAAAATAAGCTTTATTGCTTTGAATACTAAAACAAACTTGCGATCACAGCAATTCCCCAGAACACACTTTTAAGAGGTGTGTTCTGGGAATTGTCTATCTTAGACGTTGTCAAGGCTGTTGAACTTAAGCGTTTTAATATCAACAGCCAGAATTCGCCACCATAACTTTACTGCCATCCGCACTCGCAGCAGTTTGGATTAGCGTTGACGCACAGGTTCTGGGGACTTGCGGAACAAGTTGGCTAAACCGATTAAACCGAGCAAACCTAGCCAGCCCCAGGAATTGCTATCGCGTGTTTCAGAACGAACTCCAGAGTAAGGGGTTGTCCCAGTCGTATCACTGGGAGTTGTCGTCGTGGCATCAGGAGTCGTGGTTGTCCCAGTCGTGGCATCAGGAGCCGTGGTTGTCCCAGTCGTACCACCAGGAGTTGTCGTAGCACCGTAAGGAGCCGTGGTTGTCCCAGAAGTTGAACCACCTGCACCTGTCGTTCCTGTCGTTCCTGTTGTTCCTGTCGTTCCTGTTGTTCCAGTAGTGCTATCTGCACCTGTTGTTCCTGTCGTTCCTGTTGTTCCAGTAGTGCTATCTGCACCTGTTGTTCCTGTAGTGCTACCTGCACCAGTCGTTCCTGTCGTTCCTGTTGTTCCAGTAGTTCCAGTAGTGCTACCTGCACCACCAGTCCCAGTTGTCCCTGTCGTTCCAGTCGTGCTATCTGCACCTGTTATTCCAGTAGTGCTACCTGCACCACCAGTCCCTGTTGTTCCAGTAGTCCCTGTTGTTCCAGTAGTGCTACCTGCACCACCAGTCCCTGTTGTTCCAGTAGTTCCAGTAGTGCTACTTGCACCACCAGTCCCTGTTGTTCCAGTAGTTCCAGTAGTGCTACTTGCACCACCAGTCCCGGAACCCGAACCACCCGCACCACCGCCAGTCTGGGCAGAAGTAGGCAAAGCTAAGGGTAAAGTGGCTACAGTGAGGGCAAAAGTACCAGCAAACAAGATTCTGGACAAATGAGAAGGCTTCATAGTAATGTTTTCTCTTAATTTTCTAGACAGCTGTGGTTTTGGATGTTGCCAACAAGGTCTCGGCAACTTAATTGGCGGTTGAATTGAAAACAGTCATAGGTTTTGCGATCGCGCAGCACCGATTCAGGAAAATTCTTGTTTTGGTTAGGGTTGGAATTGCCAGAGGTATTTGCTATTTTTCTCAAAACTTATCGTATGTAAAGCAGATTAACTGCTATTTTTTGCTACAACTCCTACCGGAAGATAGACATAGTTCTACTTAAAGAATTGACCTAATATTAAGCTAAGCTGTGCTTTTGAATACAGTAATTACTGTAGGCAGCCTGATTGACTGACAAAACTCCTAAAACCCTTGAAAAATCGTAGTAGCGCGGCAAGCTTAATTTGCTGGGGTTATTTCATTGGGGATACTTTGAAAGTACCCCCTACACAAGGAGAGAAAATTAGAAATCCAATTACCTTTCGGCTTCGCGGACAGATCGCACGACGGCGGAACCTGCGCGATCGCCCATCAGCTTTTCTTGGTCATACCCTAGCACCAGCTGCCACGCTTCACCTGGGTATTGCTCCGCTAGAGGCAACGCTACATCATCTAACATCCACTGTCCGTGGCGTTCGTCTTCCTTAATGTGCAGTTCCCAATAACCCATCGCCGCGGCTGATAGTTGCAACCGTTGCGCTGCGGCTAAATAGTTTCTGTACCATGAAGGGCCAGCCACTTCAAAATAGGTCAGTCCACCGCAGTAGCGCAAGAAGTAGATTTTGCGCTCCGTCACGAGGAAGTTATGATTATCGCAAGCCAGCACTTCCCAAGGTACTAAATCAAAGTATGCCTCTGGCTCGGTGTTCATCCCAAACTCGTTAAGCATCTGGGCAAAAAATGTAGAATGCTTGCGAGTATAACGACCGTTACCGTACTCTTCTAGCAGCACTTTGGTGAGCGTACACTGCACCTCATTTGCCGCACCACCCAGGATACGAGACAAACGGCTGCCTTCAACTAAGCCATCAAAGGAACCAATTGCCAGCAGGTGACGATAACCTGCCTCACTCATCTGTTCCCGCAGATAGCGACTATCATCTGACAAAGATGGATCGAGATCGGCAGCTACACGATCAATTAGCGCTTGCTTGGGATCAAGTTTTTGCAGTGCAGCTACGTCAATTTGGGCTATTTCCCAGTTTTGCCAAGCTTCCTCAATTTGGTCGCGCACTAATTGCAAGTAGATAGACCGCTCATTAGTGTAGTGTCGCAGATCGTCGTACCAAAACAGTTTGAGGCGATTAATGCGATAAAGTATACGCTGTAAAAAGCGGTGTGCGGCATCATCTCCCAGTGCGTCTTCGTATGCACTTTTCAGCGCCGCTGCCATTGCCGTTTCAAATTCAGTAGAGATCGCTGGTTGTGCTTGTATTTTCTTGTCTAAATCTTCCATTTCGAGCAGATTTATAAATTGCTGCTCGGCTCGATCGTAATTTGTGGATTTTAATTGAGCTGTTGGCGTAATTTTCGCCTCAGAGTTAGTAAGCGAATTCATAATAATGGGTCTATTCCTTTGTTACTCTTACAATCCGCAGATAACGTTTATTTGGTTCTGATATTTACATTTATTAATAATAGAATTTATAAATTTTATTCCTACCTTCCTAAAGATGGAACCTTTTTGTCAGTCTGTAGATGGAAATAAAGAAAACTATTAAGTGCTATCAAAACCAGATGATGCGTCAGGTTATAGCTCACAACTAGACTAGAAAGTGTATACCAGAGGAAGATGTTCGGATAAGTTTATGCAAACGGCTGCGATCGCATTGCCTTCAACTCTCGAATTAAAAATCGATTTGACTGATGAGCAGTTTTGGAAGCTGTGTCAGAACAACCGCGATTATAGATTTGAGCGCACAGCCGCGGGAGAATTAATTATTATGCCACCTACAGGTAGCGAAACTGGCAACCATAACTTTGATATTGCCGTAGAGTTAGGAATCTGGAACAAACGGACTAATCTAGGCAAAGGCTTTGACTCTTCAAGTGGCTTCAAACTACCTAATGGCGCAAATCGTTCCCCCGATGCGTCTTGGATTCGTCGCGATCGCTGGGACGCTTTAACCGCCGAAGAACAACAGGGATTTGCTCCCATCTGTCCCGATTTTGTGATTGAGTTGCGATCGAAGAGTGATTCTCTAAAAGAATTGCAAGAGAAAATGCAAGAATACATGGAAAATGGCGCTAGATTGGGTTGGTTGATAGACCGAAAAAACCAGCGAGTGGAAATCTATCGTCAAGGTCAGGATGTGGAAATTCTAGAAAATCCGGCAACTTTATCAGGGGAAGATGTTTTACCTGGGTTTGTATTAGATTTAAAACAAATTATGTAGTTTTATTTAGACGTGCTAATACTCTTTTTTAAGAAAGCGATCACCTGTCTATGTGAATAAATGTTATCAACAGCAGAGAGTGTGATTCTCTAAAAAGAAAAGTCTTGTAAAATTTTGCAATTCGATACAATGAACTAATGCTCGACTTAAATACCTTATCCGAATTCTCGCGCACCCACTGTATCGCCATTTGTGCGTTTCTGGTTCCAGCCAACTTGGTTGCTACCACGCTGACAGTGGTTGCCGCTGCACGCCGTCGTCCGCAAGTTCAAGTATGGCGGAGTGCGATCGCGGCAATTTTCTTTGCTTTAGTGATGGTGTTCCACGTCTGGACTTGGTTCCAGATAGGCGTGGTGATGGCTCCTACCTACATCCTGCTGTGGCTGGGAAGCACTTGTCTTGTCGCCAGCCTAGCAGCGATCGCCTACAATCACCACACCACTCGCTCAAGCCGCAACTACGCCACTGCACCAACTGCTGCTAACAATCCTTGAAACAGTTTTATGCCATCAGTGCCGCCCAGCATAGCGTCTGAGGCGCGTTCTGGGTGCGGCATCATTCCCAGTACATTTCCCTTAATATTGCAAATCCCTGCAATATTATTTACAGAACCGTTGGGATTGTCTCCTTCATAGCGGAAGACGACTTGATTGTTATCTTCCAACTTTGCCAGAGTATCGGCATCGGCGTAATATTGACCTTCGCCGTGGGCAATTGGTAATGTGATAACTTGCCCAGATTTGTATTCTTGCGTCCAAGAGAGATTAGTGCGCTCGACTTTGACAGGAGAGCGATCGCAAATAAAATGCAAATCCCGATTTCGTACCAAAGCCCCAGGTAACAATCCCGCCTCAGTTAGCACCTGAAAACCGTTGCAAATACCCAAAACAAACTTACCCTGTGAGGCGTGTTCGATTGTTGCTTTCATTACTGGGGAGAAACGAGCGATCGCGCCGCAACGCAGATAATCCCCGTAGCTGAAACCACCCGGAATCACCACCACATCTAAATCGGAAATATCAGTTTCTTCATGCCAAACCATTCGCGTCGGCTGAGAAAGCAAATCACGAGTCACATAGGCGACATCGCGATCGCAATTTGAACCCGGAAAAACCACAACCCCAAATTTCATTTTTTTTCCTTCTCCCAAAAACCCTCCTTCCTCTTAACCCCTCCCCGTTGACGGGGAGGGGTTGGGGTGGGGTGAAAAACCTAAATCACGCCTGTCTGCGCTTCCACCTCAATTAATTCAAACCGATAATTTTCAATTACCGGATTCGCCAACAACTGATCGCACATCCGATCCAATTGCTGACGCGCCTCATCCTCCTCAGATGCCGTTACCATCAGCTCAATGTACTTCCCGATTCGCACCTGCTCGACATTTTCATATCCCAAATGCTGCAAACTCGACTGTACCGCCGTGCCAGCTGGATCGAGAACTGAAGGTCGGAGCGTCACGTAAATTTTAGCCTGATATTTCAGATTCACAGACGATTCCCCAATTTTTCACTTCCAATGTCACAGATGTACTATTTTAAAGCTGGACGGGTGCAAGATGGGTGATCTTCGATGATCTAACGTGGAAATAGAGACTGTTATCCGTTAAAACCTGAAAAGATTAAGAATATCTAAACCAGATGAGACCATGAAAGCCCAACGCACCCGCAGTCAGGATCGGATTCTGAACCTGCTCAAGACAATGAACCGAGCTGTCTCAGCTCAGGATATCTATGTAGAACTTCGCAATCGCGATCAGAGTATGGGTTTAGCAACAGTTTATCGCTCTTTGGAAGCTTTGAAACTAGAAGGCGTAGTGCAGGTGCGGACGTTGGCTAGTGGCGAATCGCTCTACAGCAGTGTCCAGCAAGACAAGCATCACCTGACTTGTTTGCAGTGTGGAGACTCAATTCCCATCAACGAATGCCCAGTTCATAATCTGGAGACGCAGTTGCAACAGTCGCACTCCTTTAAGATTTTTTACCACACGCTGGAGTTTTTTGGACTATGCGATCGCTGCTCTATCGCTCCTGTTGCTAGTGAAAACAGCTAACTGAAGAATAGCTAATGGCTAATTGTTCATCGCCATTAGCCATTAACTAATTAAGCGTCTTCGTCTAAATCTAAAAATTGCGGCTGATTAGATTCTCCTACAATCGAGCGAAGTCCCTCCAAAGTACCAGGAATGCTGCGGGGATCCATAAACATAACCTTGCTGCTGTCACTCTTGCCAATCGTCACCCCCATTTCGATATAATTTTGGGCTACTAAGAATTGCAGAGCTTCTTGGGCATTGGCATCAGTTTTGAGGATTTTTGAAATCACTTGCATCGCCTCAGCTGTAGCCTGAGCTTTAAGAACTTGCTGTTGGCGTTCGGCTTGAGCTTTGAGAATGATTGTTTTTTGTTGACCCTCCGCCTCCAGAATGGCAGATTTTTGACGAGCTTCGGCATCTAAAACTTGTGCCTCAGCCCTACCTCTAGCAGAGTTAACTGCTGATTCTCGTTCGCCTTCAGATGTCAAAATTGCCGCCCGTTTGCGACGTTCTGCCGACATTTGTAATTCCATCGATTCCTGTACCGCCTTAGAAGGAACAATATCTCGCAGTTCTACCCGCGTGACTTTGACTCCCCAAGGATCGGTAGATTCGTCCAATTCTTTTAGCAAAATTTCATTAATTTGAGTACGGGCTGTAAAGGTTTCATCTAGTTCTAATTTACCCATTTCTGAGCGAATTTGAGTTAATACTAAATTCACCATTGCTGACTGGAGATTTTCCACTTTATAGTAAGCTTTCTCTAAATCCAAAATTCGCCAGTAAACTACAGCATCAGCAGTGATAGAAACGTTGTCGCGGGTAATACATTGCTGGGGAGGAATGTCTAAAACTCTTTCCCGAATGGTTGCTTGATAAGCTACCCTTTCATAAACTGGAATAACGAAATTTAGGCCGGGCTTGAGTTTCTTGCCGTTATATTTACCCAAAGTTTCCACTAAAGCTTCGTTTCCTTGGGTCACAATTTTGACACCAGAGAGGGCAGAACCACCCAGGACTAAAGCTATCAATAAACTAAAAAATGATTCCATTTTAAACCTCGTTCGCTGTAACTCGTCAAGCGATTAGAATATTAGGACTATGACTTCAACAGATTTGCTGGCAGCACAATCAGAGTTGTGCCTTCGCGTCCCACAATGTAAACTTTTTGATTGGGAGCGATCGCTAGTTTCTCATCCCCACACCTTGCTCGCCAAGAACTACCTTCGTATAGAACCCTACCCGTCTCTCCTGGCAAAATCTCTGAAACGGTTTGAGCTTCGGTCGCATTTTCAATAGACGATACCCGACGCTTCGGCATCAAACGATGGCTGAGGTAGACGAAAGCAGTGGAAAGCACCAGCCAAAGCGCCACCTGGAAAGCCCCCTTCAGTGGTAGCACCATAGTAACCAGCGCCACCACAAAAGCACTCATGCCCATCATAAAGGCGGTAAAAGCCGTTGGTACAAACAGTTCTACCAAGCAAAGCATTGCCCCTACTATTAACCAAAACATAGTCAGGTTCAATCCAAAGAAGCTTCCCAGCAACCCCATAAGTGGAGAGGTATTTATTTGCCTTACCAGTAACCAGATCGTCATAAAACTCAATCCCTTCTTGATAGCAGGCGTGAGTGTAGTTATTGAGGTACAATCCACTATTCCACTCTAGCCAGTTAGGATTGGAAGACATCGTGACTTTATTATTTACTACAACACTTCATCTATGTTTCCGAGGAAAAAACTCAATTTTTCTTATTGACAGTATGATTTAAGATTTTTGTATAAAAACTTTAATTTATGAACAGTTCCCAGTTTCAACGCGAACCGAAGGACATTCTCTCAGGACATCGCTATCTTTGGGCAGCTAACCCAGCCGCAGCAACGATCCCAGCTGGCGAGTTAGTACAAGGCAGATATCAGGTTGTTGCACCTCAAATTTGGCGGGATACCCTTCCCGAACAGCCGCCTCACGCCGAACATCTGCCAAACAGCGTTTACCCTTACCTGCGTTTGTATCCCCAGCGCCTCCACGTTCCGGAGGCTTATGGATACGCTGTGCTAGAAACTTCGACAGCAGCAGTCGAAATTCTCTTACTGGATGCGCCAATAGATGCGACTGGCCAGCTTGTCCCTTCTTTGGTGGAAGCTTTGCCACAAGCACCAGCAGTGCGTCAGATTTATTGGCTTTGGCAAATGTTGGAACTTTGGAAACCTTTAGCAGATAATGGTGTACTTTATAGCCTTTTAGTGGAAGACAATCTCCGGGTAGACGGGTGGCGGGTGCGCCTATTGGAACTTTACGCCGATCCAGTCGAAGACACGAGTATAGGATTTTCCCCAACACATAACGGTAATGGTGCATCAGACAAGTCCGATGTTGTTACCCAAGCGTTTGTGGAACTGCCACTGGAAGAAAGCGCAACTTTTGTTCCAAGTCTCTATCACCTGGGTTCGTTATGGGCTAAATGGTGTAGATTGATACACGTATCGGTGGCGACGCAGGTTTTAGAGATATGCGAACAGATGCAAGCCGGGAATACTTCCGAGAAGGCGATCGCCCAAAAGCTGAATCAGCTATTACTGGAACAAGCCGCCCTTTTGCCCTTGCGCTTGCGGGTTGCTGGAGCAACAGATACTGGCCCTCAGCGCGACCACAACGAAGATACTTGCTATCCCACAGTACAGGATTCAAAAGCAGACTACACTTCTCTGAATGACCCACTGCTTCCCCACTTGAGCATCGTTTGCGATGGAATTGGCGGTCACGAAGGGGGAGAAGTTGCCAGCCTTCTAGCAGTACAATCCCTGAAGTTGCAAGTGCGGGCGCTTCTGGCGGAGGTGGCAGAACAGACGGAAATCGTGCAGCCTGAACTCCTGAAGGAGCAGCTGGCAGCAAGTATCAGAGTGGTGAATAACCTGATTTCCTCGCGAAATGACGAACAAGGGCGAGAGTCCCGGCGGCGCATGGGAACGACGCTAGTTATGGCGCTTCAGTTGCCACAAAAGGTTAGTCCCAACCCGCAAACCCTATTAGACAATGCCCACGAACTCTACATCGCCAATGTTGGGGATAGCCGCGCCTACTGGATTACTCCCCATTCCTGTCAGCAGCTGACTGTAGACGATGATGTTGCTTCCAGGGAGGTGCGTTTGGGGCGCAGTTTCTACCGCGAGGCATTGGAGCGCCCCGATTCTGGCGCACTTACACAGGCGTTGGGTACGCGGGATGCTGAGTTTTTGCGTCCCAACGTGCAACGGTTCATTGTGGAAGAAGACGGCTTGCTGCTGCTGTGTTCTGATGGCCTAAGCGATAACAACTGGGTTGAGCAATCTTGGGCGGATTTTGTGGAGCCTATTATGCAAAGCAAGATTCCCCTAGAGGCGGCGGTTCAGTCATGGATTGAGTTGGCTAATCAAAAGAATGGTCACGATAATACGTCTGTGGTAATTACTTACTGCCGCGTTTCGCCAGAGTATCCGGTGTTACTCAACCTTGGGGAGATAGGCAGTAAAGCTCTAATGCCAACAGTCAACCTGCAACCTGAGATTGTCGAAGGAGCAGTTTACGCTGAGGCTGTGCCTTCTCAAGAAGTTCCGGTTCCGGCAAAGCCACGACAGCGCCGCCATAAAACTTTAGCTTTATGGTTGGGGTTATTGCTGCTGTTGATTGGAGGCAGTATTGCTGGGTTGTACGCTTGGCGGAAATATGATGAACGGGGGTTCAATCAGATGCGCGATCGCATTTTTCCACCCTCAGCCCAGCCTCTACCCTCGCCAGATGCTGCCTCCCCATCACCGCTACCACCACCATCACCACAGGATGCTCCCTCCCCAATCCCGTCAGTTCCGCCACCACCAGGTAGCTAGGGACTGGGGGCTGGGGGCTGGGTACTGGGTACTGGCTGAAGAATCTTCCAGGGTTCCCAATCCCCAATCCCCAATCCCCAATCCCTAATCCCCAATCCCTAATCCCCTAAGTACCTTCCTGTGCAAAAATATAAAATTGTTCAAAATAGCACTTTGCTGGACGCTGGGTAGAGAGAAGCCGCTGGATAGGCAATGCTCCCAGTTCAATGTTGTGGAAGCGGGAATCCCCGCTTACAGACTGCACCAGTTTGGCTCAGATACCCAGCCGGAGATTGTAAGAATGAAAGTTGGCGATCGCGTTCGCGTCATCAAATCTGTAATTGTTTATCACCATCCTGAAAACAGGGGTAAACCTTTTGATGTCAAGGATCGGGAAGGTGAAGTTATCGGGTTTGCAAATGAATTACACGGCAAACCCATAAGCGCTAACCTTCCCGTTGTAATCCAGTTTGAGAAAAAATTTAGAGGTCATTTCCGCGAAGATGAAATAGAAATCATCGAGTAGGCTAATGGCTAATGGCTAATTGTTGAGTGCTATTAGCCATTAGCCATTTACCTCTTACGGCGATTAAACCAGCCGAATATGTTGATGTCACCCCGCATTTTCTGCAACTCTTTGCGGTTGCTTTCTGCCGTCATGTAATACCATTCGGAGTAAGATTTTAACTCTTCCCGGTATTGCACTTCTCGGTAAAAATCGTGAGTCGCCCGGTATGTGGCAAAGACTTCAGCAGCTGGTTGAGTCCCAATGATAATTCGTAGTATCTTTTGTGACATGATGATTAGGGGCTATTTATTTTGGATTTTGAATTCAATCTAAAATCTAAAATCCAAAATTTATTAAAGCCAGCCTCTCAGGCGATAGATTACTATTCCAATGTATTCTTTTAAAGCTCTAGTTGACCGTTGTAACCTTTCTGCGTCTGGTAGAACATTCAGCACCGTGGATTGGATGCTGCTGTTGGGTTCGCGTAATTGGGCTTGTGTTACCAAAAAGTCAGTAGGTGCAGCGATCGCTTCTATGCCCTGACGTTTGAAAATCAGCAGCGATCGCGGCATATGAAATGCGGAAGTAACTAATAATACCCGGCCAATCCCTCGTGATCGCAGGATTTGCCGCACATTCACTGCATTTTCGTAGGTGTTGAGCGAAGTGGGGTCTTGGAGAATAGCATCTTTTGGGACACCCAATGTTTCCAATATTACCGCCATATCCCCTGACTCCGACGCTCCAGATCGTCGCCAGTCAATACGTCCGCCACTGGCAATTACCAGAGGCGCTTTGCCTTTGCGATATAACTCGGCACCATAAAGGACGCGATCGCCTTCTTCGCTCAAATCGACACCGGAACGGGGTGGCGAAGCTGGCTTAGTAGCGCCTCCCAAGATGACGATGGCTTCTGCCGATGGGAGTTCTGCGGCTGGGAGATTTTGCCATTCCAGGCTTCGCATCAAAGCGTTACTCACCCAGCCATTACTCCCTACCAGTAGAGCAATCAGAGCCAAAGAAATCGGTATAGGAGTCCAGCGCGATCGCTTCCACCACAATACAAGTGCCACAACCATCAGCACGCAGGCAAACCCCAAAGGGTAGAAAAATAGCGGTAGCAGTTTCGAGAGAAATAAAAACATAAAAGGTTAAATAGCAGCAACAAACAGAGGGGATTCAGTGCATAAAATTGGCAGCCCTCGTCAGAGAGAAGTATAAGAGGTCTAGAGAGGAATGGAAAATTAGCCATTAGCCTAGTTGATATCTTCTCTCACCACTCCCTCAATTTCTAGAATCAAATCGGCACCATAAACTTTGGAGGGTGTTTGAAAACCGACACTCACCTGTCCGGCAAGCACCTTGGTTACAATTGCCAAAGCCGTCATTGAAGTGAGAGTATAACCTTCCGGGCATTGTAGCCGCGATCGCTTGCTCGAGCCAGAATCTGACACCTCTCCCCACAGCGTAGTTACACCTTCCTTTCTCTGTGCATCTGTTGGCCCTGGCGCTTGAGATTGAATTAGACGTTTCTGTAAATTCTGTACTATAGGCAACCCCAGCAACCAGCCCAGATATCGACTTGCCACCATAGCCCGATAAGCGGATTCTGAGACAGCCGTATAAACCTCAATGTTGGGAATCCCTGTGCTGTAAAAGGCTGTCGATACGTCTCCCCAAGGAATTGTCGTGGTTAAAACTGCGCCTTGTCCAAAATCAATCATCCGAGTTTTCCAGGCAGCAGGAACCGGAGTAAGAACCCCACCACGCCGCACCAAACCGCCTTTATCCTGTGCCTCCACCATCGTCGTTGCAGTTCCTCGCGACATATTACCTGCCGTGAAACCAAGGGCGAGATGTGTTGCTGAGGGCATCTGTGCTTTGAGGTAAGATGCTAGACAATCAGAGGGGACGACATCAAAGCCTACGCCAGGAAGCAGCATCACTCCTGCGGCCTTGGCTTCAGCATCTTTGGCAGCGGCTGCCTCAAAAACTGCGACTTCCCCGGTAATATCCAAGTAGTGAGTTTTCGTCCGCAAGCACCCTTCAACCATTGGCTGTGAGGTTTTGGAGAAGGGGCCAGCACAGTGCAGTACGGCTGCTACATCCCCTAAAGCCGCATCCACGGCAACCGAATTGTCTAAACTAAAGGCGCGGTGTTCTAAACCAAGGGATGTCGCTAGCGGCTCCAATTTATCCACATTGCGTCCAGCCAGGATAGGGCGTAACCCTCGCTGCACCGCTAATTTGGCGATGAGGGTTCCGGTATAGCCGTTAGCACCGTATAACAAAAAGTTTGATGACATTGGTAAAGGTGTAGATACACGCCAGACACAACACATCCCGCTTTGCGATCGCTGTATTTGTGCTGCTTCTTAAATCGGGATATTCTTCTATTGTGCCGTCTTGCTGGGAAAACTATGCTTGAAGCGATTTTATTTGACTTGGACGGGACTCTCGTAAACACTGACCCAATCCATTACAAGGCTTGGCAGGAAATATTGAGAAATTACGGTTTAGAAATTGACGAAACTTTCTACAAAACCCGAATTAGCGGACGACTTAACCCAGTTATTATTCAAGATATCTTGCCGCAGCTGTCGATAGCAGAAGGCGAACAACTAGCTGAAGATAAAGAAGCTTATTTCCGGGAATTGGCACCAGAACTAAAGCCGCTGGATGGACTTTTGGATATGCTGGTATGGACGGAGGAATTGAAGTTGCAACGAGCTATTGTTACAAATGCTCCGCGTAAGAATGCCGAATTCATGCTCAAAGTTTTGGGCTTGACAGATGTTTTCGCTAAAGTTGTTTTAGCTGAAGAAGCAACAGCAGGCAAGCCTGACCCTGCTCCTTATCAACTAGCTCTGAATCATTTTGGCATGAGTGCCGAACAAGCGATCGCATTTGAAGACTCTCCCTCTGGCATTCGTTCATCTGTAGGTGCAGGAATTACTACAATTGGTATTGCCTCCACCCACGACCCCAAGATTCTCGACGCATCTGGGGCATTATTCACTGTTGCTGATTTCACATCTTCCCAGTTGTGGACGTGGCTGGTTTCTCCCTCTTGACCTCCTCCCCACCTTGCCTACTATGAGGCGACCGCCTCATAATCTATCCCAATGGGGAAGCAAAGACTTTAGCCGCAGCGTGCTTAGTGTCGGCATCAAGGGCTAAAATTCAACGAATTCACTATCTACTTAAATCGGGCCGCCATCTAAAGAATAGCTAGAGTTTTCACCTTAAAGACTACTAATTATTGCTGCGGTTTTCCCGAGTATCCCCGGTGCGGTTCACACTAGAAGAAGCCTCCGGATTTCCTGGGGGTATAAGTGTATCAACCTCGTGGAGTGTCAAGTTAGCCGAAGCACGCACAGGCGTACCATCAGGCAGAAACATGGTCAGTTCGTAGGACAGTTGTTGCACAAAGCAACGCAAGTATTCCTGAGCGCCCCAAGTAAACAGATAGACTGGTGGAACCTCTTGACCATCGGGAAACTCAACAGCTTTTTTCAATTTGTTGATGTACCAGAGAACGCTTGTGCCTTCTTCGTAGGTATCAAACAGGATATCTGAGATGGTGAGCTTGTAAGGATCAATACTTTGAAAGCTGACTTTGGGTAGTCCCTTCCCAGTCCGCGCTCCTTGAGAGGCATTAATTTGAACGCTTCGATTGAAGGATAGTTTGGTGGGATTGAACATAAATTCGATGGTATCCACACCCTGCGCTGGAATCTTGGGAATAAGTTTGGCTTTGACTAGGCGAGTAGTGGACATAATATTCTCCTAAGTAATGCTACTGGCATTTTTTTAGCGGTGCGACATTCAAATTTTTGAAACTGCCTATGGCTTTCCTAATTCAATTATTATTAAAGGCAAAGTTAATCCGATTTTTGCAATATCCAAAATGGTATAACTTTACCAAGGCAGGCGACCGGAGTAGTTGTTACCTCTACGCTCTCGTTCTATCTCCAACCGTTGCTTTATAAAACTGTAAATTTCACGGGCCAAAATCTCCAGGTTATCAACTCCTTCGTCTTCTGAGAAATCTTCGTCTGACTGATGCGCCTCTACTTTGCTACCACCAGATGATTCCATCAACTGTCTAAGAGCTTCCATCCCGGATGCTGATGTGCGCCCGGAGGTATTGGAATATGCTTGGATAACACCGTTCGTCCTATCGGTATGTGGGGAATCAGCTGTTGAGTACGAGTTTCTGGAATCTGACGAGGAAATAATCGGCTCTTGCCAACCCCTCTCCTCTAAGAGGGGTTGTACAATCATTGAGTTGCCTGAGTCTGGTGTAGTCTCGCCTATTAAGTCGGCGATGCTAGACCATGATGTTGGCATAGTTTTAGCGATCGCAGAATCTTTTGCTAAGGGGATTGAGGATTGGTTGGATTCTGGTAAATCTCCCGCCTGTTGCGATCGCAATTTTTCTTCTTCTAAGGAGGGAGAAAGGCTTCTTTGAATTGTCGGCTTTACTTCCGAGTCCCCAAATTCTTGTCCCTTATCCCCTTCCTCTGGCATTTTCTGGATACGGCTAGGTAACTTTGAAGGCGAGAGCAAGGATTCTTCAACGTTAAGAGTTGTCTGTTCTGGAAATTTGGAAACGAGCAAATTGGATTGAGTTAATGGGCTGAGGATGGATAGATTTGTCAAAACTGTAGGCAATTGAGGGATTTCCTCAATCTGCTGGCGAGGCTCTGTTTCCCCTAAAGGTTGGATAATATTGGCTTGTGTATTGGGCGTACTTTCTGACACTTGTTTGTTATCGGTGGCAGAAGATATGGGTGCAGCTTCTTCCACCTTGTCAGCCAAATCTTCCCTAGCTGTCGGCACCTGGGATTGTGCAGATAACTGGTTATCTAACAGAGGTTGTACAACGCCCATTTCTGTATTCGTTGTAATTTTTGACACCTGTTTGTTAGAAGTGTCAGAGGATATGGGAGCGATCGCTTCCTCTACCCGAAGATCCAAATATTCATGCAGTTGAGTCGATATCGGTGAAATAGAAGAAGGTGCATTAATTTCTGGAACCGCTTCTTCTGTTGCCTTCCAGGGTTCCTGTTCCGATAGAAGTTGTACAAGCGGAACCTCTGGTGTCGTGACGGAAGATGCCAGAGAAGGGGCTGTGATGTCTGATTGGGTAAGCGTTTTTTCAGAAGCGATCACGGGCATTTCTAGTGACTCTACCTTCCGGCTTACAGAAAACGGTATCGGTTCCCTAACGTTTGGTAACACTGCTACCTCAATCATTTGTTCTACGGCTGGCTGTGGTGGTAAGGGTGCTGCGTCTGGTGTAGTTTTCTGCTCAATTCCTTCGGTTGTAGCTGGTGTTTGAGTTTCTAATTGCGCTTGTACTTGAATTGACTTTGTTGTCGTAACTTGCGGCGTTTCCTCTGACATTGTGACAGAAGCTAAAGCTCCAAATTCTGACTGAGCCTCATTTACTTTAGAAACTACTTGTGGTGAAGTTCCCGGCCCAATTCCTTCAGTTTTTGTAGTTAGTATTTTACTTTCTAATCGTGGTTGTACCGTTGTGTCTCCAATCGTAACTTCCGGCGTTGTTACGGGGGCGAATGCTTCTTTCTCTTGAGTTGCTTCCGAAGCTACTTGAAGGGCAATTTCTGACTCAATTACTCCAGTTTTTGTAGTTGGTGTTTCTTTAAACGCTTGTACTTGAGCTGCGTCTGTAATCGTAACTTCCGGCGTTGTTGCTGGTGCAAATTCTACTTTTTGCTGAGTTACTTCATCAGCTACTTCTGGTGCAGCTATTGACTCAATTTCTTCTGTATTCTCAACTAATCTTTTACTTTCTAATCGCGGTTGTACCGTTGCGTCTGCAATCGTAATTTCCGGCGTTGTTGCTGGTGCGAAATCTTCCTTCTGTTGAGTTGTTAGATAATTTACCTGTGGTGCAGTTCCTGACTCAATTCCTTCTGTATTCTCAACTGATATTTTACTTTCTAATCTCGGTTGTACCGTTGCGTTTGTAATCGTAACTTCCGGCGTTGTTGCTGGTGCAAATTCTTCTTTCTCTTGAGTTACTTCCTCATCTACTTGTGGTGAAGTTACTGTTCCTGACTCAATTTCTTCTGTATTCTCAGCCGATATTGGACGTTCTATTGCGTCTGCGGACGTAACTTGTGGCGTTATCCGTGGTGCGAAATCTTCCTTCTCTTGAGTTACTTCACCAGCTACTTGTGGTGCAGCTACTGACTCAATTCCTTCAGTTTTTATAGTTGGTCTTTCTGTTTCTTTAAACGTTTGTACTTGGGTTGCGTCTGTAATCGTAACTTGTGGCGTTATCCGTGGTGCGAAATCTTCCTTCTCTTGAGTTACTTCACCAGCTACTTGTGGTGCAGCTACTGACTCAATTCCTTCAGTTTTTATAGTTGGTCTTTCTGTTTCTTTAAACGTTTGTACTTGGGTTGCGTCTGTAATCGTAACTTGCGGCGTTATCGCTGGTGCGAAATCTTCCTTCTCTTGAGTTACTTCATCAGCTACTTGTGGTGCAGCTACTGACTCAATTTTTTCTGTGTTGTCAGTTGATATTTGACTTTCTAATCGCGGTTGTATTTGCCTTGCGGCTGTAATTGTATCTTCCGGCGTTATCCTTGGTGCGAATTTTACTCTTTCTTGAGTTACTTCCTCAGCTACTTGTGGAGAAGTTACTGTTAATGACTCAAGTCCTTCCGTTTTAATTTTAATAAATTGTGTTTGTTTTTCTAATCGCGGTTGTATTTGAGTTAAGTCTGTAATCGTAACTTGCGGCGTTTTTGAAAGCGTGGTAGAAGAAGGTAGAGTTGCGAACTTTTCTTCCTCTTGAGTTGTTTTTTCTATTACTTGTAGTGCAGTCCCTGTCTCAATTGCTTCAGGGTTGTCAGGTTCTGTTTTACTTTCTTTAAACGCTTGTACAATTGTTGCATCTGTAAGCGTAACTTCCGGACTTATGGCTGGTGCGAATGCTTCTTTCTCTTGAGTTATTGCAGAATTTACTTGTGGTGCAGTGATTGACTGAATTACTTCAGGGTTCTGAGTTGATATTTTACTTTCTAATCGCGGTTGTATTTGAGCTACGTGTGTAGCGGTAACTTGTGGTGTTTCCTCTGACTTCGGGGCAGAAGCTAAAGCTGCAAATTCTGACTGAGAATCTGTAATTTCTTCTGCTGCTTTTGGTGTCGCTAAGGTTTCTTGTCGTGTAATCCCCGACTCAATTGCTCCGGTTGTATTTGGTATTTTACTTTCTAATCGCGGTTGTATTTGAGTTGCTTCGGTAGTCGTAATTTGCGGCACTATCGCTGGATCTAATTCTTGTTTCTCTTCAACTATAGAAGCTAATTGTGGTGCAGTTATTGACTGACTTACTTCAGAGTTGTCAGTTGATATTTTACTTTCTAATCGCGGTTGTATTTGAGTTGCTTCGGTAGTCGTAATTTGCGGCACTATCGCTGGATCTAATTCTTGTTTCTCTTCAGCTATAGAAGCTAATTGTGGTGCAGTTATTGACTGACTTACTTCAGGGCTGTCAGTTGATATTCTACTTTCTAATCGTGGTTGTATTTGAGTTATTTCGGTAATCGTAGCTGGCGGCGTTTCCGAAAGCGGGGTAGTAGAAGACAAAAGGGCGGAATTGTCTTCCTTACCTTGATTAATCTTATAAGTTACTTGCGGTGTAGTTACAGGCTTAATTACTTCTGCCCTCGAAGCTGGTTTTTCGGTTTCCAATCGAGGTTGTATTAGCGTGGATTCTTTTAGCTGCGCGACGACTGGTGGTGCTGCTGCTGACGTAATGCCATCAGAGGCTGCAACCGATTTACTCAACTGTGAGGCTTGGGATTCGGCGAAAAAGGGTGAATTGTCGAATGGATTGTCCGGCGGCACTTCATCCGGCATTTCGCGGGAAAAAAATACCGAAGGATCAAATGCTGTAATTGCCCTTGCTCCCAGCGGATAGAGAAATTTCCGGCTAATGAAATTTTGTCCTAATGGATTAGCTGGAAGCAAGGGATTTTTGAAACCAAGGGGTTCCTGGGATGTTGTTTCTCCATTGGGAAGATTGTTATGGGGGTGGGTGTCTTGAATTTCCGCCATATATTTGTGCTAATTACTAGGCGAAGTATCCCAATTTATCGCGTCCGCCAGAAATCGAGGAGCCGCCAGCACGGGAGTTATCAACTTGCAAACTTTCGTATGCTAGAGTCAACTCTTCAATAGCCACTGTGCCAGAATCGGCGTTTAATGCTGGTGCTTTCCAAGAAACCGGAACGGCACCGATTAGCGTCCAACACTGCATCGTTTCTCCTGCCTGGTTAAAAACTAGAATATTGACGTTGCGGCGTTCTTTTTTCGGCAAATTATTACCTTTATTGCGTCCAACATCGCTCAATATTTTACTAATCCAATTCCAGAAGGTTAAATCATTGGTGATGCCACGTTTGAGCGTCACATCAGAAAATTCTGCCTGACCCAGAATAATTCTCTGTTGGTCGTTGACACCACCTTCTAAGCGTTTTTGAGCTTTTATAGTGACACCCAAGCCTTGGCACTCTGTGAAACACGCAGTAATGTTACTCTGAATTTCTACATAAAAGCGATTTGCTGTAACGTAGTTCAGTTCGCGAGTGCTTGTGCCATTTTTATTCTGTCCGTTATTCTGATTTGACACAGATGGCTGTGATTGTGGCAATGGAAGTGCCATCAAAATTATCCTCCTTAGTTTCTACTGCGTTCTCGTTGACGGCGCAAATCTTCAATCATCAGTTTGTATACTTGGTCGCTAAGCTGTCGCAGCAGTAGAGGATCTTGCAGAACTTTAGCTGCTGTCTTTGAAAGCGCACTTCGGGAGTGTTGTATGCTCTGATTAGCTACAGCATCCTTCTGCGCCTCTGGAGAACGATAATTTACCATAACCAAAACCCAGACCTTACTGCTATTTTATGCCTCTACCTTAGTGCCGATCAGTAGCGGAAAGTCGAATTTGAGCTAAATTAAGAATTTTTAATTTTTAGTTTGGTGGTAGCGGTTGCAAAGGCACCAGCCCTGCTTTACTCAGCAGACGTTGTGCTTCGCGGGTTCTCAATAGCTCAGCAAACTTTTGACCGACCGGGGGACGACTGTTATCTCCAGAATAAACTACAGCAATGGGATATCCCAAGGGATAGCTTCTATTTCTGAAAACTTCGACGTTAGGGCGATAACTTCCTTTATCATCGCACAAGTCTGTTGTGGGATTTACGGGATTACCGTTGTCTTGAATTAAAGCCTGTACAGCCGTCTTATCTCCATCTATTAAAGCCAGAGGATAAGCTGAACATTGGCCGAAAACTTTGCTGAGCGTACCAAAAGCAATTCCCCCAACTTCATCATCCTCGAAATCTCGAATCACCTGTCGCAGAGTCTCAAAAGTGGACATCTGTTTAATTTCTTGCGTGTACGGATCTTTAAACAAAGGTGGTGGCTGCTCGCCTTTTTGAATTAATTTTCTAAATAAAGCAATTTCTTGGTCATTTTTGAGGACTCTTTGCTCAAAGATTCGTACTGCCTCAGTTTCTTTGGGAATATAAAGTTTTACTGGTATATCGGGGCCGCCTAGCTGTTTCCAGTTTGTAATTTCGCCTGTGTAGAGTTTACGCAATTGCTCAAAAGTAATCTGCCCCTTTAAAGCCTGGGGAAGGCTCTTATCCCTTTTGGCATAGCTGAAGGCAACAAACACTACCAAACCATCATAGGCAACTTCTTTCGATTTCAGCTCTGGTGCCAATTCATTAACCAGACCGGAGATGGCAAAGTTTGCTTTTCCGGACATTACTTGTGCTATTGCTGCTTCTCCTGAAGGCTCTGGTTGATAATTTAGCTGTAATTTTGGCTGACGTTCTAGGAGCTTTTCTTCTAAATTTTTATCCTGGGATATTATGTTTGCGTGTCGCAGTATATAGCTCCAGGTTCCCGCTTCTTCCGCTGTGTAATTAAATTTCCCCCCAGGAATAGCAGAGATGTCCTTGATGCAGCAAGTTAGAAAGTCGTTATCGGCAAGATTCCCCGCTTGGGATTTGGGGATTAGCGCCCAAACCAGTATTCCTAATAAACTCAATCCTAGGATACCAAACAGCCAGTAGGGAGGGCGACGTAACTTGGTATGGTCGTCTTCTGGCGAGGCTGTTTCTACAACTAAAATATCAATATGTTGATCTGGGGGCAATTTCAATAGAGCGAGTCGCGCTTCTTCGGCACTTTCAAAACTCACATCTAGCCCGATAAGACGAAGGATAAACTTCTTCAGGTGAGGCTCTACGGGAGGCCATTGTCGCTCATCTCTGGGGTCAATAAGCTGATGGGAAGGGTCAAGCGATCGCCCTACCAAGAGGTAAAACCCTACATATCCCAATGCTACTAAATCTTGGGCAGGCGTGGGAATGATGATTTCGGTGTTTGGCGGGTCAAACAAGCGTTCCCAGAGAGCCAAATCGCATAGATGTATAAAAAATTTCTCTTTGTCTGCTACGTATAGCAAACTATCAAGGCTGATATTGCCATGAGCCATTCCCTGCTGGACTTGGCCAGAAGGCAGGCTGAACTTTTGACCGTGGAGAGATTCCAGGGTTTGCAACACTTGGTTGAGAACTAGGCGCACTTGCCAACTGGTCATCGCACCACTGGCGGCGAGGTAAGCGCTGAGGGTTGGGTATGTATCTAAATTGCCGTTGGTAATGAGGTAGCAGCGTTCCTCAAGTCCGTCAGCAATGGCATCCCAAGGCTGACGCAGGCGCAAATCCTGAACTCTTCCATCTGCTAGACTCAAACCTGCTACTAGCTCAAAGGTTTGCTTGCGCTGGCGAGTTTCTTCCTGGTTGAAGGAACGGTTAGGGAGCAGGTATTCTTTAATGACAATGGGCTGCTGATCGGAAAGTTGGGTTCCCTGGTACAGACGACCCATACCGCGCTTTCCGACTAAAGTATCTACTCGATATTTGCCGCGCCGTCCCCGAATTTCACTTTTTTCCGGTAAGGTAGCTGGAAAACCGCACTCTAAACAATACTTAGCTGTTGGCTCTTGCTGGAGGGTCTGTTGAGGCAAGTTACAGGCTAAGGGATCGCTATACTTGCAACGATAGTATCTGTAGTGAGATTCAGTTGAGTAGTGGGATTCAAATGAGTGGACTTGCGCTGTAAATTGCGGCGGTGCGTCAACAAGGGCGGTTTGTTCTTCTGGGGTTGGCGGATCTAGTTCGGTTTTGATTTCATCAACTATTGGTGCCAGCCATTGGTATCGGCTTAACCAATTGTATTGGGTAAGCCTGATTGGAGGTGCATTTCTGCTCAGATACTCTCTTAGTAAGATTTTGGGAATGTTTGTCAGCGCCACCGAAAACTCTCCGAATAATAAATAGGTGGACTATGGGATTTTAAATTTTGGGTGAAAGGATTTTAAATTTGTTATTAGTAATAGTTTTTCTCCTCTCTAATCCCCAGAACAGGAGTCCCGCCTGTGAATCTCCGATTTTGCCGAAGCTGTTGCTCAAAATATCTCCCCAATTTGTTAAAGTAACATTGATTTAGCGCGATGGAAATATGGATTTATGGCAAAAGAAGAAGTTACAAAACTTTTCAAAGCTGTTCAAGCTGACCCGGCTTTAAAGGAGAAGCTTAACTCTGCACCTAATTTGGAAGCATTTGTCAAGATGGCTGAAGAATCTGGCTATAGCTTCACCGTGGAAGAATGGAATGCGGTTACTGGCTTTGTTGTAGAAGAATTGGAGGGTGAATTATCAGAAATTCCTGGTTTATAAATTTTCAAAGGACGTATACAGTTATTAGCGATCGCTTTCTTTAAAGATTATATTTTTATTTAAGCGATCGCTTCTTTCTTTCACTAGCTTATGCCTTTAAAGAAGGAATATGGGGTTTTTAGCTGAATCTCTCATATTTAGCGAGATCAATAATTTTTCTAGTGTTACATATTGTTTTGAGGTAGTAGTAAACACCCTAATAAAATTTAACGTTCTACATCTTTCTAAAAGATGAAATTTGAAATATCTGTCATCTTTAAGAAGTATGCGATCGCATCCTCTCCTCACACCCAGCCTTTCACTTCCGTATCCGTCAGAGGTCTTTCTAGCTTCACATATTCGCTCTTGGCAGCTTGCAAAACGTGTTTCATACCCACAGGCTCCCCGGCATCAGCTGCGATAAAAGCTGCATTCAAAGCAATATTGCGGATGTTCCCGCCAGCGACATTTAACTGTGCCAACTTACGTGCCTCTAGCCCCTGCGTTGGTGTCTTGTTGGGAAAGATGCGTTGCCATATTTCCGCTCTCTGATTAGCATCAGGGAAGGAAAATTGGACGATAAAACGAATCCGGCGCAGAAAAGCTTGATCCAGCGAACCTTTCAGATTGGTGGTGAGAATTGCCAAACCTCGGTATGATTCCATGCGCTGTAACAGGTAGCTAACTTCAATATTGGCATGACGGTCGTGGCTGTCTTTCACCTCAGAACGCTTGCCGAATAAAGCATCAGCTTCATCGAATAGCAGAATTGCCCCACCAGCTTCAGCAGCGTCAAATACGCGCCGCAAGTTCTTCTCTGTCTCGCCGATGTATTTGCTGATGACGGAACTCAAGTCAATACGGTAAAGGTCTAGCCGCAATTCTCCAGCTATTACCTCTGCTGCCATTGTTTTACCTGTACCGCTAGCACCAGCAAATAAAGCGCTGATGCCTAAGCCGCGTCCGCCTTTCCCGGCAAATCCCCAACTTTCGTAAACCCTGGCGCGTTGGCGGACGTGGGCGGCAATATCGCGCAGAACTTGGCGTTGTGTCTCTGGCAATACCAGCTCATCCCAACTGGCTCCTGGGATAATCGGTTGAGCCAGGTCATTGAGACGCGATCGCGCTTGAATGCGGCAGGTATCCCATAATTGATTGTGGATTGGGGAATCTTCTGCTTCTGCCTGAGTTGCAAGCTTTCCTTTTGCTTCTGCACAAGCAGCGTAAATTGTAGTGGCGCTGAGGGTGAAATGGGAAACTAAGGTTTCGACGTGTCCGTTTAAGCTAATGGCTGCATCGCCCAAGGCAGTTTGCCAAATTGCCCGCTGTTCGCTGGGGCTTGCTTTGGGAACTTCAATGGCGATTAGGGGACGCTGGCGTTGTTTGCGGCGATCGCGACTGATAATTACCAATGGAGAACGGATGCGCTCTACCATAGTTGCGATCGCGTTTTCTCGCAGTCCCTCCCCTGCATCGGTGTCGTCCCATTCCAGTAACAGCACACTATTACTCAAAACAGCTTCCCGTTCCCACAGTCGCATTAGGTTATTAAGTTCGTTGATGCCAGTGGGAACAGTGCTGGCAAAGATGGCGTTCAGATTCATTTCTAAAAGTTCGCAGGCTTTCAAAGCGATCGCTTGCATACTGGCAACGTCATCTCCACACAAACAGATAATCGGTAAAACCGCTTCCTGTGATGCCTCAACCCACGTCTGAGCCAGCCTTTGAGCTAGTTGATGGTGCGACGGCACTAAAATATTAACAGCGGCGACAGGCTCCACAATACCCATCAGTCGCTCATCTAGATGCTGTACGCCAGCGATATAGTGCAGTATCTGCTCGTCAATTCGCAGGGGTGCAGTGGTGAGTGCATTCCCCGATCCAACGTCAATCAGTCGCCACCGACGTAAAGGAGCGTTAGGCGTTAAAGCACTCCATTCCGGGTTTGGTAAAATTGTCAGAGCCAAACTAAAAGTAGGATACACCCGCTCTTGGACACCTTGAGCGATCGCGCACAAGCTAGCCCAACTAGCATCAAGTTCCATCCCAACGCACAACAGCAGCACATCCCGCTCAAAATTCGACAGCCCAAAAGTTGTGCAAAGCTTCTCCAATGCTCCATGAGGCGAAAGCCCATTTCCAGGCGAAAAATATTCTTCATCCTGTTCCTTATCCGGCTTCCCTTGCGCCAGCCGCGCTTGACGTTGTAACGCTTGACGCACCGGAGCCAGTGCTGCCATCAAGTAGTGCTGGTTAGCTTGCTGCAAGTTGCTAGTAGCCGTGACATTCATGAAATTATTACCTTCGGACTAATATACTGCTGAAATGTTGGGCTGTCCTTGTCCATATCTACACTCAGCAGACTTTCTGCCCCATCTACGTGCAAACGCACCAGATACTCCCCAGGCTTCACATCTCGCACCGGAACAGTCACCAGGTTAGTATCATTTCGACGTGGCAAGGCATCGAAAAGATAAGCCACAGGATTAATTGACCGTTCATTGAGTGCCATAACCACCCGCTGCTTGTTGCCAATGGTGACATTGACTTGCACTATCACATCAGCTGAGTGCAACTCATCTCTACTTTCTTGTATATTTGAGACGCTAACCTCTTTTACGGTTGGACGCAGCACAAAAGGTGCAACATTTGACTCCACACCGCGTTGGAGACTTCGCTGTAAGCTTAATGTTGGTGTCGAGTTGCCTCTAGAAGTTGCTGCTGACTCAACTCCCATCGATACTGCTTCTGTCCCGGTTGAGATACGGTGAATCACCTGCAAACTTTGTACACCTGCCTGTAGGGAAGAAGCAGGGAACGAGGAGAGGGACAAGACAATCTGGTTATCCTGAACCTCTGAGGGTGTCACCTCCACCTCACCCAAGCGCACTTGAGTAATACTACTCTTCAAATGCTTACCCCAAATCACCAATGTGCTGTCTGCCGAGATCGGCTGAAACCTTCCAGCTTGGGACACAACCCGATCTATCACTGGCTGATTTGGGAACGGCATCACACCGCTAAAGTTGTAGTCGCGTACTGGTAGCGCTTTTTGGGCTGACTCTTCCCCTTCGATTATCACTACAGTAGCGCGATAGGCGACTGACAAGGTGTAGGGAGTTTGAAAGAATACCGACCAAACTTTGGATAAATCTTCTAAAGATAGATCCATCGGCACAAAGTCAATTTCTTCTACCTGTTCAGAGAGGTTAGAGTCAGCCAAGTAGGTAAAGTTAGAATCGGCGATTGTGTCCCAAATCATCTCCTGTGTCAAAGTCGATTGATCCTTGAGGGTACGGACTACGCTGCCTAAAAGTCGTTGCGGTTCTAACTCAACTTCATTGCCATAGAAACTGATCATGTAATGCAAATCTAAGGCATTGTGCGATCGCTTTGCCATTTCTCCTTTACGGTTGCGATTCCGCACATCAGCGTTGTTCCGCCACACGGAATTAAGCGTCACTTGATAAAGATACAGATTCACTCCCGTTTCTGGCGTGCCACTCCCCAAGTTACTAGGTCGTACCATTGTCACTCTTGCGCCATCTACGTCTACTTGTACTACAGCCTGCAAAGTTCTTTGCAAGGCAGCGGTGACAGTAGCGATCGCTAAGTAATTGCTCATAAAATAGCTTTTAGCAGTCAGCGGTAAGCTTTTAGGATAGCTTGGTTTATTTTTTTCAAAGTTCAGCCAAGACTAAGATTTTAGTTTCTAAACGGATGGTTAATCTCTTGCCTTAAGCACTAACTAATCCAAGTTTTAAGGCTTTCACAATTGCTTGTGTGCGACTCGTGACACTTAATTTTTCAAATATAGCTGTCAGGTGAGCTTTGACTGTAGCAACTGTGATGTAAAGATGTCGGGCAATTTCTTCATTTGAATATCCTTCAACTAACCAGTGTAAAACTTCTTGCTCTCGTTCAGTTAGGTGGATAGCTTTACCTGCGCTCAACGATCGCCCTGCATAAAAGTTAAACAAACGGAAAAAGCAGGTTGCAACTTCTGGCGATAAATACACTTCTTCTTTCATTACTGTGGTAATTGCTTCACACAGTTGGGTAGCTACGCGATCTTTAAACACATAGCCGCAAGCACCTGCTTGCATTGCTCGAAATACCCATTCGTCTTCCCGATGTCCTGAGAGAACCAGCACTTTCCCTTTATAGGACATTTCTCTGAGACTCAGCAAGGCAGTAATTCCATCTCCTGGTGGCAATTCCATATCCAGCAAAATCATCGCTGGTTTTTGTTCTACAGTTAATTTTAATGCTTGCTCTACACTAGCAGCTTCGCCAACAACATCGAATTTTAAAGAGTCGTTAGTACCTAAGAATCCTAGTAAAGTTCTTAACCCTTGACGAAAGCGTGGTTCATCATCCACTAACAAAATAGAAATTGGCTGGTTATTCATGGCTCATTAGTTATCGATAAGATAAGAGTTGGAACTTTTTAATCCAACTTTCAACCCTTTACGGGCAACAAAGAACTGACAAAATTTGTTTTTAATTATTTCGAGGTAAAATAAACGAAAATTGTGCGCCGCCGACTGAGAGATTTTCTACCCAAATGCTCCCTTTATGGTCGAGGATGATTTTTTTAGCGATCGCTAGCCCCAAACCCGTACCACCCGGACGCTTAGAGTAGAACGGTGTGAATACTTGTTTCAGGTCTTCTTGGGAAAGTCCGCTCCCGCGATCGCTAACTTCAACTATCACTTCCATTGCAAAAACTTGCCAGTTGCAAGTAACTACCCCTCCTTCCGGACTAAAATGAATTGCATTACTTAACAAGTTGTCAAAAACCTGCTTCATCTGCCACCGATCCACCGCCACAATCACAGGTTTATCCGGATAGCAGATATCTACTTGTTTTTCCTCTAACCACGGTCGCAAACCCTGAATGCTGTCAGATAAAATTTCCCGCAGGTCATAAGGCGCTACGCGCAATTTTGCCTGCTGTCCACAGTAAACCAAATCTGTTAAATTAGCACTCAAATCATCCACAGTTTCCCGAATAATCGTAGCCTGTTCTTGCAAGCCTCCAGATTGCAACCCCCGGCATAAATTTTCCGAATAAAGACTAATCAGTGCTAAAGGATTTCGCAGTTGATGTTCTGCACGGCGTAACACTTGCTCAAGTAACTGAATCTCAGCTTTTTGACGAGAACACTCTCGAAACATAGTCAAGTAGTGACTAAGTAGTTGAGCTTGTTGCTCTATACACTCCTGCTGATGAACAGATAGAGAATATTCGCTCCATAGCATTAAATACTCAGGTCTAGAGCTATGCTGACTAAGAGCGCAAACATAAGCATTGTAGGGACATGGTACCGTATCCCGACGCGGGGTAAATACACGCGCGATCGCATCTGGCAACCAATCTTCCCACCACACCACAGAAAGCGGATGGGGAAAGCCTGCGTAAATACTACCCTGCTCCTGTGTATAATGAGCAACAAATTGGCGCATCCCCGTATCGGAATCCTCGTAGACAATCCAAGCTGCCACAATCGGCACTTGCACCGCTAACTGTTCAATATGCAGCTTGCAAATACTTCTAACATCGGCAGACGACGGTGTACCCAGTGAACCGATTGTGGAGGTAGGTGGACGTACCTCGCGAACCAACTTTTGTATACCAACCTTCATCTGTAACTCCCCGATGTACACGATAAATCAGCAGTGTGGAATAGGGTGCAGCACCTAATAGGGCATTCAGCCTGCGGAACTTGTCATCATCCCTGAGAAGTAAATGACCCATATAGCTTAGTCCCAGAGTTCCGTAAATACGCCTATTTACACACAATTTTTAAAGTTTCGACCAAAGTCTAATAAACACTCTAGAGGTGTCTACCTAATCTAGACCTATACAGCCTAAGCATCTATCTAGTCTTATGATCCCTGCTACTGCCCAGACTTTGGCAGAAATCCTGGCTGGCGGGACTTCTCTGCTCAATACAGAGCAAATAGATTTCAACCACCCTGGTATGCGGCAGGATATAAGGCCAGCGCTGAACCTGTACTGCTACAACATCGGGGAAAACGGTCAGGTAGGCCGCAGGCTTAACCCGGAAACAACGCATACAGGCGCTCTTAAGCGTTCCCCCTTATGGTTTGATATCTCGTTCCTGGTGAGTGCCTGGGACTGTACCGCCTTGGGAGAACAACGTCTACTCTCAGAAGCATTAACAATGCTATTGCCTCATCGCCCGATAGCAGAAGAGTTGCTGGTTCCAGCACTACGCGGTCATGGCAACTTGTCAATGATCGTTTCTGCCATTGGCTTTATTGAAGCAGCAGCTTTATGGAGTGCGCTGGGTGTTCCATTACGTCCAGCCTTATATGTGACAGTGACGGTTCCCTTCACCTTACAAGGGCCGAACACACCTAAAGAAGTAGTAAAGAAGCGAGAAAAAATTATGAGTTTTGAATTCAAAACTCATAACTCATAACTCCTCGCGCCCATTATCCACCACCCAAAAAAGGAAGACTACGCCATGCCGATGGATTATTTTGCTCCTGGTGTCTACGTCGAAGAAGTAGACCGTGGTAGTCGCCCGATTGAAGGCGTAAGCATGAGTGTTGCTGGGTTTGTTGGCTTTACCGAGGATGTACGCGGTGATGCCGAACTGTTCAAACCCATGATGATCACCAATTGGAGCCAATTCCTAGAGTATTTTGGCAAACAAGGCTCCGATGGTTACACAGATTTCAACGCCTACCTCCCCTTTGCCGTCAATGGCTGGTTTATGAACGGGGGTGGACGCTGTTGGGTGACTAGCATTGGTACCAAACTCCCCGGTTCAGAACCACCCGCACCGGAGGAAACAGCCACCAAGCTTAGAACCTCTGGAAATCGTCCCTCTTTGATGTTTGCTATTAAGCCATCCGAAGGCGAAGAGGATGACAGCTCAGCTCTTGCCTTATCCGGTGGACGAGTCAATGTTTCCATCCTCCCCGATGAACCGAAAGCCCCTGAAGACCCAGAGGCAGAACCCCCACTCAACACGGGGGAATATTTTAAAGTCATTATTAGTCGCGGTGGCGAGAAACTCGAAGAGTATACCCACCTGACAATGAACCCGGATGTCGAGGCGCAAGTCGGTACCTATGTCGTCACTGCAATCAATGAAGGTATCGGCGACCAGCAGGCATCTCAATTTTTGTCCGTAACCGATATGTCCACCAGCGGACAACCCCTGTCTCGGCGGCCTGTCAACGGCACCTATGAAGTCAGCCCTCCACCCGTCATTTCTAGCCGCGAGCGGTTTCCACGGGATGTGAATGGGGCGCGTGATGACCGCACGGGTGTACAAGGGATTTTTGAAATTGACGAAGTTTCCATGATTGCTTGTCCAGATTTAATGCTGGCGTACCAACGCGGTCTGCTGGATTTGGATCAGGTTCACGGCATCATGGAAATGATGGTTAGTATGTGCGAAAACAACGCACCCAGCCCCAACTACCGCATGGTAGTTCTCGACCCGCCACCTTGCAAGGGAGGCGGCGAGCCTGTACCCCCTGAGCAACAAAAGCCTCAGCACGTAGCTCAGTGGTTAAATAACTTTAATCGTCGTTCTATGTTCGGCGCGTTGTACTATCCCTGGATTAAAGTGGCGAACCCACGCAATGCCGGACGACCGATTTTGGTTCCCCCCTGCGGTCACATGATGGGGATTTGGTGCCGCACCGATGAGACTCGTGGCGTTTTCAAAGCACCCGCCAACGAAGTTCCTCGCGGTGTCCTGGGTTTAGCCTACGAAACTAACTTCCGCGAACAGGAACTGTTGAACCCTGTGGGGATCAACTGTATCCGCAACTTCGCCAACTACAACCGAGGTTTCCAAGTTTGGGGCGCACGCACTCTGGTAGAACCCGCTAATGTGCAGTGGCGCTATATCAGCGTCCGCCGTCTGATTAGCTACATCGAGCGCTCGATTGAAATCGGTACCCAGTGGGTTGTTTTCGAGCCTAACGATCAAGATTTGTGGGCGCGAGTTACCCGGACAGTTAGCAATTTCCTGGAACGGCTGTGGCGTGCAGGGGCGTTGTTCGGTGGTTCGCCTGGTGAATCTTTCTATGTCAAGTGCGATGCCAGTATCAACACCCACGAGACAATAATGCTGGGTCGTCTGTATGTCGAAATTGGTGTCTGTCCAGTCCGACCAGCGGAATTTGTGATCTTCCGCATCAGTCAGTGGTCTCCTAACCAGTAGGTTAGAGTCGTTAGTTTAGATATCAGCGCTAGGGCTGATATCTAAACTAAATATTGAAAAAATTTGTAAGGAGGTCTTGCACAATGGCTATTATTACAGTTGAGAATTTTGAATTAGAAATCAAGGGAGTAGGTGACGGCCTACAGTTTAAAAGTGTTGACCTGCCAGCTTATAAGACTGACGTTCAACATGGTGATGCCATAATGTCTGGTGCCAAGGGATCTGTACGACAGACTCTTACTAAGAAAAGGGAAGCAGCGGTTCAAATCACTTTAGTAACCCTAGCTAGTGGAGATGCAAAAAGCACTAGCTCGCTGATGCGAAAGTGGCTGTTACAGTGTATGCCAAAAGCAGAGGATGGTGGCGGCTTTCCTACGAGTGCCAGGATGGCAGAAGGCGTAATTAAATCCTATAACTCAGCCGGAGAAATGGTAGATTCGTGGAAGATGAGCGGAGTTTGGATTTGTAAATATCAAATCGG
This sequence comes from Trichocoleus sp. FACHB-40, assembly GCF_014695915.1. Lineage (GTDB taxonomy): Bacteria > Cyanobacteriota > Cyanobacteriia > Cyanobacteriales > FACHB-T130 > Funiculus > Funiculus sociatus. Next base: position 11,981 of record NZ_JACJPF010000084.1, on the reverse strand, counting down.
GAAACTCAGTGCAGACGGCGGGTTGCTTGAAGAAACCTTTACGCTACAGGTTGACCAATTCGATCCAGCTTGATCTATCTAAGTCTAGGTGTTTGAGACAATACTCTTAATTTTGTTCGCTTTAAGAAGCGATCGCAATCATTTCTTTGTACTTTGTAATTGATTGGAAGGTTATTTATGGCTGATGCCGTTGAGTTACTATCTAGTGATAACTACGATGTAGCAATTGGTGATATCAAAGACATCATTATCAAAGAAGTAAGTGGGATATCAGTAGATATGTCCCCAAAGGGTGCTGATAATGCCATCGGTTCTGGCCCAAAGGGAAAATCGCTGGTTCTCAGTGTTCCGAGTCAACCAAAGTATGGCGAGATAACGCTTGTTTTGGTGCCAGGGGCGCATCAGGGAGGAAATGACGATAAGCTGTGGGAGTGGTACAAGGATTGCGCCTCGAAAGCTAACCTTGGGGAAGCTGCAAAAGCGCGAACTTTACGGAAAGAAATGACAATTAATGTCTATTACTCAGGTTCAGAGGGGAAGGTGGGGTTAACGTACAGTTTTGTAGGGGTGCTTCCCAATAGTTTTGATGTTCCTAAGCGGGACGCAGGGAGTAGCGAACTGGAAACTTGGACGCTTAAGCTTAACTACGAGCGGATGAAGTTTACTGTATCGGCGTAGAAGGAATATACTCAATGCAAAACTGCTCTGGTGAGGTGAGATGCGATCGCGCTCCATTTCACCAGTCAGTGATTTATATAATAGAAAGTGAATTGGTTGTAAGGCGGTATCAACTGTGACAGACTTTCCTGAAATTCTCACAACTTGCCGATTTTACCTGGAACTGAAACTCGATGGAAGCAATGATGCGATAGACGGCTACTTTATGGATTGTAGCGGCTTTAAGTCTACGCAACAGGTGATAGAAATCTCCGAGGTGACACCTCAGAAGTGGGGCAAAGATGGAGAATCTCAGGGTCGAGTTGTCCGGACAAAAATTCCTGGTAATGTTAGTTACAGCAATATTACCTTGCGCCGGGGTCTGACTTGTTCGATGACGTTGTGGAACTGGATTCAGGCTGTGCAGGATGGAAATTGGGGTAAACAACAGCGCGATGGATCTTTAGTAATCTATAATCAGGCAGCCCAAGAGCAGTTTAGATTTGAGTTTAAACGAGCATGGCCTACTAGCTATAAAATTGCAGATGTTAATGCTGTTGGGGGCGATATGGAGATTGAAGAGATAGAAGTGACTGTTGAAGAGTTAAAACGGATTAATGTAGTAACGAATGATTCAAACTGAGTTTGAATTTACTTTACCAAAGGGGTATCTCGATAGCGATGGCAACATTCACCGCAAAGGTGTAATGCGTTTGTCGAGAGCAATGGATGAAATTGTCCCCTTGCGCGACCCTCGCGTTAAATCAAATCCTGCTTACGCTACAGTAATTATTTTGGCTCGCGTGATCGTTCGATTGGGAGCCTTAGAGGAGGTTACGCCTTCAGTTGTTGAAGGTTTTTTCGCTTGTGATTTGAATTATCTCCAGAAGTTTTATCGTCAGATTAATGAACTAGAGCAGGAAAATGCTGAGTCGAAAGTGGTGACAAACCCGTTACCGAATCCTGCACTGACTCCTGATTTTGAGTAACCCGACGAGATGGACAGCGATCGCATACTCTATACTGAATTTGAATTTATCCTTCCTAGAGGATTGGTGGATGCAAGCGGGGGCGTTCATCGCCAAGGCGTGATGCGTCTAGCAACTGCAAAAGATGAAATGTTTGTCCAAAAAGACCGGGGGGTGCAGGATAATCCCGCTTATGCAGTTTTGGTGATGCTCTCGCGAACTATTACTCGTTTAGGCGAACTATCAAAGGTAACTCCTGAATTGTTGGAGAATCTTTTTTCTCTTGATTTGGCGTACCTGCGGGAGTTTTACAATCGCATCAACCAACAAGGTGATGTTTACATTCCGGTTCAGTGTCCTACGTGCAATAGTCAATTTCAGGTGGAGCTTTCTCTAGCGGGGGAATCTTAGGCTACCCCTCTGATGCGCTGCGCGAGGAGGTAGCCTTAATTGCTTTTCACTTCCACTGGTCTTTAGAAGACATCCTCAACTTGGAACATAATGACCGCCGGAGTTGGGTGACGGAAATTAGTAAGATTCAGCATCAGGAATGATGTCATGTCCGGTAAGCCCAAAATAAAAGAAGCCCACCCCACCATCGTTTGGGGCTTTAACTTCCCCGTTGGCTTGCTCTCTAGCAGGGTGGTTTGATTTATTAAAAGAAAATTCTGTAACGTTGATTTTGGTTTGCTGTAGGGGCTTTTTGATTGCCATGCCCCTACAAAATTGACAACGTTTCAATGACTAGGGCGTGGAACTTGTGCTGGTTTCTAACTTAATTAAAGGTTCCTTGGCAACTGTGCCAAGATTAACGGCTTTTAATAAGTCTTCCCAATCTGTTACTAAGCTGGAATCGTTAGGAGAAGCGTTACGTAAATTAGCTAGAGATGCGATTGTGTCGAGCCAAAGTCCAGCCTCAGCGTACAAAACTGGGCGATCGCGTTCTGTTGCTTTCTCTAAATCCTTAACTAAGGTGGCACTTGGTTCCATTCGTTGCACCCACCCTTCTACAAAAATATCTGCTGCCCTATCCTCAGCGTCACAAATAACTGAAAACGACCAACGATATTTTTTACCAACTTCCAGCTGTGGAGAATCAGCGTCTGAGGGAAGGCTGATGCTAACAATACCAGCAGTGCTAGGAATGGGAATTTTTGTTTTGTATAGTGCCTCCTGCTGCTTTTCCTCGTCATGCAGCGTAAACTCGGCTTGTTCGGCGCTACTAGAAGGAATAGCAACAAATAAGGTCGGACGCTCTGCTACAGTCAATCCCACATTAGTATCTGGCAATAATGCCATTACAGACTTTCCTTGATTGCTACAGTTTGAGCTACCACGGGATGCTCCCGGTTCTCTAGTACGGGGTGCGCCGACTTTTGGCAATCTAAATCTCAGGCGACCTGAGCGCACACGGTTGGGGGTTGTTTGCCGTATCGGTGTTTGTGGCGATTCTGCTGTGGCTGGAATGCTGGCGTACAGCGTTAGTCCCACAGACAAGGCTAAGGAAAGTGTCGTGAAATGTACAGAAGACTTGTTCAACATATATTTTTTTCAAGTTGTAGCACTTTAACCCAGCAAGCAGCACCTCTTCAAAGCATACGCTTTGCAGTCTGTAGCGACAAGCTTAACCAGGACATTGTAATTTGTAAACAGAGACTCTTTTATCTTCAACAATGTTTCTCTACTTTCCTGGGAAATAAGATAGAAAATTTAAAGATGCGATCGCTCTTGTCTGGTTTTTAAGTTGATTTTTTTACTTTTAGCCTATTGGGAATATTTCAATGCTATAACTGCTATAAATTATCTCTCATGTCAGCCTTTTTTCTTCTGCTTCATTGAAAATTTAATTGACTTATCCATTTATTTGTCCAAAACTTCATTAAGTTTTGTAAGGTTGGAGAAATAAAATTTAAGAGCGACGCAGAAGCTCATCAATCAGCTTTGCCAAATACATTGGGACAGAAAAAATCTTAATTTTGAGTTTAGCTGTAAAGGCGACAGATTGAGCGACAATTGACACTCTAGCCCCTAGAGAGGAGGTGGCAATTATATGATTTCTCGGCTCAACTCAAAAATTCGCTCCCTGTTATCAAACACCAACGTCGGCACAACAGCATTAAACTTTGGCGGACAGGTAGTTCTCACCAGCATTGTAATTACAGGCTTGGTAGTAGGAGCAAGAGCGCTGGGAATGCTCCAGGGACAGGAGCTTGGTGCTTTTGATCAGCTAATTCGTCTGCGTCCTGATGAAGGGCCAGATAAGCGCGTGTTGCTGGTGGAAATCACCGAGGGAGACATCCAAGCGGAGAAGGGATGGCCTTTGTCTGATGAGACAATTGCTAGAGTTTTGCAGAAACTAGACGAGTATGAACCGCGAGCCATCGGTATAGATATTATTCGGGATGTTCCCGTCAAAGAGGGAAATGCAGACTTATTGAAGGTGTTGAAGGGAAGCGATCGCATTATAACTATCTGCCAACTGAGTGACGGTAAACAAGCAGGATTTCCGCCGCCACCAAGCATCCCACCAGAGCAAGTTGGATTTGCTGATTTCGTCAAAGAGCCTGATGGATGGGTGCGCCGCAGTCTCTTAGTTGCAAGTCCCCCAGCCCCGAAAGTTCCCCTAGAGAATGCCCACCTATGCAGCGATCCCGAAGAGCAACTGACATCTTTGGATATGTCCCTAGCACTAATTTACCTGCAAGCTGAGGGAATTGAAGCGGAACCTACACCCGATGGAAACCTGAAAATCGCCTCAACCGTATTCAAAAGCCCCGACAAAAATGCTGGCGGATATCGGAACGCCGATATGGAGGGTTTGCAGATGCTAATTAATTATCGCTCTGCAAATGAGCCAGCCAACAAAGTAACGCTCACAGATGTACTCAAGGGTAAAGTCGATCCGGCTTTAGTAAAAGATAAAGTTGTGCTGGTTGGCTACACAGCAACCAGCGTAAATGACGACTTTAACACGCCTTACAGTGCTAGTCAGGAAGGCACCCAGAAAATGCCCGGAGTGACCATTCACGCTCAAGTTGTCAGTCAAATCCTCAGCGCAGTGCTGGATAAACGACCCCTATTTTGGTACTGGAATGAGTGGGGCGAACTTTTCTGGATTTGGGGTTGGTCGCTGGCGGGAGGGATTCTAGCATGGCGCATTCGCCGTCCTTGGCTGCTTGGTATTGCTGGAGGCGTAGCAATAGTCGTTTTGTATGGAACTTGCTACGTTTTATTTCTCCAAGCTGGGTGGATACCGCTAATACCGCCAGCATTGGCACTGGTGGCGACAGCTGGCGGTGTTTTGATCGTAGAAAGAGGCTACGCCAAGGCAATCTATAAAAGTGTCAAGGGTTTCTTGAAAATCGATATTGAGATTGATGAAGAAAAGAAAGAGCGCCAGGTAGCTGAAATTACAGAAACTGACTATTTTCAGGAGTTGCAGCAAAAGGGAAAAAATCTCAGAAGTCGAGGCGGTACCTCATCTAAGGCAAAAGCTACGCCTGCATCCCAAGCCATTGAAACAACTGAAAAAAACGACGGCTACTTGCAGCAGTTGCAGCAACAGGGAAAAAATTTGCGTCCTCGGCACAGCGATGTCGAGATTGAATCAAATCCACACTCATCAGAAGCGACAGTTTCACCCCAAGTTGTAATAATTGATGAAACCAACGACTACTTGCAGCAGTTGCAGCAAAAGGCGGAAAATCGGCACAGGGATGTCGAAATTGAATCAAATACACAGACATCAGAAGTGACAGTTTCCGCCTCTGTACCTGTAATAACTGAAGAAACCGACGACTACTTGCAGCAGTTGCAGCAAAAGGCGAAAAATCGGAAAAATCGGCGCAGCGATGTCGAAATTGAATCAAATACACAGATATCAGAAGCCGCAGTTTCCGCCTCTGTACCTGTAATAACTGAAGAAATTGACTACTTTGAGCAGTTGCAGCAAAAGGCGAATCTGAAAAATGGGGATGCAGACGGACGTGAAGCGGCAACCGAGATCGAAGAAGATACACAGATAAGCCAAGACGCCCAAACCCCTGAAGAAGACTACTTCCAGCAGTTGCAGCAACGAGTGCAACTGAAGAATTTGGACGCTAACGCACAAACTGAAGGCGTAACTGAGATCGAAGAGGATTCACAGGTAAGCCAAGACGCCCAAACCGCTGAAGAAGACTACTTCCAGCAGTTGCAGCAACGAGTGCGACTGAAGAATTTGGACGCTAACGGACAAACTGAAGGCGTAGCTGAGGTCGAAGAGGATTCACAGGTAAGCCAAGAAGTTAACTCATCTGAAGAAGACTATTTCCAGCAGTTGCAGCAAAGGGCGAACAAGCGACAGAAGACAGAGGATGAATCTAAGTGATGGGGATAGGAGCGATCGCTTTCAACATCAATTGGCTTAAAGTCAAGGGAGGAACACTATGACTAAGGAAACGACATCTGGGGAACAAGAGACAGATATTGGTCTGAGTATGGTCGATGTGATGAGTTTACCCGACCAAGAGCAGAAACTCGTCAATTGGATCATGCGTCACAAAAGCGTATCCTTAGCGGAAGTGGTGGCTCATACTGGCGCGGGTGAAGATATTGCCCGCACACAGCTAGACACCCTGATAGCACAAGGATTTGTGCAAGAAGTGGAACAGGGAAGCGATCGCTTCTACCGACCTCGCCTTGCCTCTAAACGGCGTAGCAAGTTGTCTACAGATATCTGGCAAAGTTTAGAAGAGAAGGCACCAGGGGAAGAGTGATGATTTAGGAGTTTGTAGAGACGCGATGATAAATCGCGTCTTGAGTTATGAGTTAATTGAGGTAAATCATGTCAAAAATCGTGTCCATCCACTCATTTCGGGGTGGCACCGGAAAATCGAACTCGACTGCTAACCTGGCTGCGATAGTTGCTCGCTTTGGGCATCGCGTTGGCATTGTTGATACGGATATCCAATCCCCCGGAATTCATGTGCTTTTCGGTTTCGATGAGGATAAGATAAAACACTCTCTCAATGACTATTTGTGGGGGCGCTGTTTAATTGAAGAAGCTGCTTATGATGTCACCTCGGTTTTGAAAAAAACGGGTAATAAAAACAGCAGCATTTACCTGATTCCTTCCAGCATTAAAGCTGGAGATATTACCAGAGTGCTGCGCGAGGGATTCGATTTTGGTCTGCTAAATGATGGGTTTCAAGAAGTAATCGACGCTCTAGATTTAGACTACTTATTCATTGATACCCATCCAGGGCTTAATGAAGAAACTCTGCTTTCTATCACTATCTCTGATATTTTGGTTTTGATTTTGCGTCCAGATCGCCAAGATTTTCAGGGTACTGCCGTGACAGTGGAAGTTGCGCGAAAGTTGCAGGTTCCTAAGATGTTGCTTATGGTGAATAAGGCCCTACCTATTTTGGATTTTGATGCTTTGAAGCAACAAGTCGAGAAGACATATAACGCACCGGTAGCAGGTATTTTGCCGCTTTCGGAAGAGATGATCCAAATGGCAAGTAGCGATTTGTTCTGCTTGCGTTTTCCAGATCATCCGTTAAGCAAGGTGATGGAAAATGTTGCCAAAATGATTATCGCTTGATGGCTAATAGCTAATTCCAATTAGCTATTATTACTTGCCTGTAACTAACTGCCAAAGAGTTTGAGGAAGTTGGGTCACTTGTTGCCAAAGGTCTTGAGGGCCAATGCCAAAGAATAGTTGCAAAATAAGAACAATTGCCGCAACAAGAATGGCAGTGCTAATACTTGCCTTCACAACTTTAACCAGTAGGGTGAAGATTAGCCAGGAAACTATAATTGCGGCGATGAAAATGATTAAGTCTACTGGCATAGCGAATCAAAAGTATTTATTGCTGAAGAGAAAATTTTTGGAGAAGATCGCACCAAATCGAGATCAAACTGTTTGGCGTTCGGCTACTGATTGTTGCAAATCTTTAATTTTATCGAGTGCATCTTGATATAACCTTTGATTATCTTGTTGTTTGCCGAGGTCGGCGGCTTTCTGAAAATCTGCGATCACGTCCTGTGGGTTTCCTAATTGAGCTTTGGCAGTCGCCCGGTTATAGTATGCTAGGGCATCATTGGGATTAATTTGTAGTACCTGGTTATAATCAGCGATCGCTCCCTGTTTATCTCCAAGGGCGGCGCGAATATTTCCCCGGTTGCCATAAGCCTCGGCAAACTCAGGATTAAGACGAATTGCTTGGTCGAAGTCTGTGATCGCTTCTTGATAGTTTCTCGCTCTGATGCGAGAGATTCCTCGGTTGTAGTAGGCTGTATCATCCTTGGGATTGACACGAATCGCTTGGTTATAATCTGCGATCGCTCCTTGTATATCTCCCATGTCATCGCGAGCATTGCCTCGATTTACATAAGCTCCCGCAAAGTTGGGATCGAGACGAATTGCCCGATCGTAATCTTGTATTGCTCCCTGGTAGTCTCCGTTGTGGTACTTTTCTAATCCTTCTTTGTTGAAGTCCTCAGCGCTTCTTTCTTGCGTGAGCGTTTGCGGTGGTTGAGCATAGACCGAAGGAGACAGTCCACCGATGGAAGTAATGATTCCCAAGATAGCGATCGCTCTATGAATGTGATTCATAATTTTTGCTGACAGAAATAAAAGTATCAACTTATATATACAAGATGTTAGGTAATTTTTCCGCAGGTTTTACCTTTTCTAATAACTTTACTTCATGCCAAAACTTCCTATATTGCCTGTTGATGATGAATGCGATCGCATTACGGCTGCTCTTGAAGCGTGGCACTCTATATTTTTTTTTAGAAATCTCTCTTGCTTATTGCTCTTAGTAAATCGCTATCTAACAACTTAAAGCGTGAAGTTATGATTGTTCAGGTTCAGACCTAATACTACTAATAAATCCCTGAAAATCTGACAGCGACGCAATAGTTATGGCTTGTCTATGGAGCGTCTTTAACACAGACAAATCATTAAGCTCATTAATCACCTCAACCATAGATTGAGGAACCACTTCAAAACGAGTTTTTAAAACTTCGATAACATTCTCTCGCGCACTTTCCAATCGCCCTTGTAGTTCCCCCCTTGCCATTGCTCTCCGCTCAATACTGGTAATATATGGCATTTGCTGCTCCTCCGGATAACCTTTTATTTCTCCGTCAAGATTATCTTCAAATTCTTCTATTAATCGGATCGCTCATTTGATAAACTTTTGATAAATTCCTGAAATTCTGACAGAGAAGCAATAGTTGCAGCTTGCCGGAGGAGACTCTTGATCAGTGACAAATCATCAATCTCATTAATCACCTCTACGATAGATTGAGGAACCACTTCAAAACGAGTCTCCAAAAGTTCTATAATAAACTCTCGCGCAGTTTCCAATCGCCCTTGTAGTTCCCCCCCTTGCCATTGCTCTCCGCTCAATACTGGTAATATATGGCATTTGCTGCTCCTCCTGATAACCTTTTATTTCTCCGTCAAGATTATCTTCAAATTCTTCTATTAATCGGATCGCTCATTTGATAAACTTTTGATAAATTCCTGAAATTCTGTCAGAGAAGCAATAGTTATCCCTTGCCGAAGCAGACTCTTCAGCACAGACAAATCATTAAGCTCATTAATCACCTCAACCATAGATTGAGGAACCACTTTAAAACGAGTTTCTAAAACTTCGATAACAGCCTCTCGAGCAGTTTCCAGTCGCCCTTGTAGTTCCCCCCTTGCCATTGCTCTCCGCTCAATACTGGTAATATATGGCATTTGCTGCTCCTCCTGATAACGGCTTATTTCTTCGTCAAACCTATCCTCTAAGTCCTCTGGTAATTGCATTACCCAGTCAATGAAGCGAAATAACTCTAGTATATCTTGGCGTTCATAGCCGCGTTTATACAACCCTCTGACCAGCCTCAATTTCCACTGTAACCGACTAAATTTATCGCGGCGCGTTGCTTTCGCTTTCAAATGCGCCATGACTACTACAGAAAATGGGTTGCTACTCTGCTCTAGTTCGCTCCACCGTGCGTCATAATCTAAGAGTTTCACTATCGGAAACTCTAAACTTGCTCGACAACCAAAGATGGTGTAACTATAACTATTGGGCCGCCAATTCTGTTCGTCATCTGCCAATACTGCGAGACTTGCTACTTGTCTCTCATACCTGTCAAAAATGCGGTAGTTGTAGGTGTACATACGCTTGGCAAAACTTGACTGAGATTTGCTTTGGACTTCGATATGAACTAATACCCAAGCTTCCTCGCCGTTTTGCAGCCATACTTTTATCAGTTTATCGACTCGCCGCATCCCAATCTCAGCATCCCGCACAATTTGCTGTAGTTCGTTGTCAAGAGATTCATAATTTCTCGACCAGTTAATTTCAGCATGAGCTTGTGGAAAAAAGAATGCCATGAAGTCTTGAAAATAGGTTTCGATAACTTCTTTCCAAGGACTATCGTATTCATCGGGTTGATTGTTGTCCATGCGATCGCGTCCACAGCTATAGTCTATTTATTCTAGCGATCGCTGTAGTTTTGGCTATATCAATGATGAATTTATCTTAGCTAAGGAAGAGAAGGCGATCGCGTCCAATCTTATCTCTGGCCGCTAAAACTTCCTGCCTTGCCCATTCGTCGGCTGCTACAATGTCATCAAGAGAAGGATTGGATCGATTGTCGGATTGATGGCGATCGCATACATATTCAATACAACGTGGAATATCCAAAAATTCAATTTTTTCTTCCAAAAATAGCGCCACCGCCTGTTCATTTGCCGCATTCAAAACAGCAGGCATTGAACCACCAGCTCTTCCCGCTGTATAGGCAAGTTGCATACAGGGATACTTTTGATGATCTGGTTCTTTGAAGGTTAAATTTCCAGCTTTTACTAAATCTAACTGTTGCCAATCTGTATGAATTCGTTCCGGCCATGACAACGCATAAAGCAGCGGCAACCGCATATCAGGCCAACCCAACTGAGCTAAAACTGAAGTATCTTGCAACTCAATTAATGAGTGAATAATACTTTGGGGATGGATGACAATATCGATATGGTCGTAATCCATGCCAAATAGGAAATGAGCCTCAATTACTTCCAGCCCTTTATTCATCAACGTGGCGGAGTCTATAGTAATTTTTTTACCCATTGACCAATTAGGATGCTTCAGAGCATCTGCAACTTTAACTGTTGCTAATTTTTCTACAGGCAAATCGCGGAAAGCACCTCCTGAAGCCGTGAGCAAAATTCGCCGCAAGCCGCCCATCTTTACCCCTTGAAGGCACTGAAAGATGGCAGAATGTTCTGAGTCAGCTGGCAGCAACTTAACGCCATATTTCTCCACCAAAGGCAGCACAACTGGCCCCCCAGCAATTAGAGTTTCTTTATTCGCCAGAGCAATGTCTTTTCCAGCTTCAATTGCGGCGATGGTTGGCAATAGACCTGCACAGCCGACAATACCAGTGACTACGATTTGGGCATCGCTGTAACGGGCAACTTCAATCACCCCGGCTTGGCCCGCAAGTAGGACGGGTTGGGGGTCGAGGTCTTTTATCGCCTCTTTCAATTCTGACAATTTCTCTTCTTCGCAGATGGCTGCTATGCTTGGGCGAAACTGTCGTATTTGTGCAGCAAGCATTTCTACGTTGCGTCCAGCTGCTAACCCTACAATCCGAAACTGGTCAGGGTACTGAGCCACGATATCTAGCGTCTGAGTTCCAATTGATCCGGTAGAGCCAAGGAGAGCGATCGCTTTCATATTTATTTAATAATTCGCTGTACTTTACACTATACGATTGTTTGGGCTGTCTTAGTCGTTGGTCATTAAAACGTTGCCGGATTGAAAAGTTAAAACCTTGTCAGGTTCTAACTTTTCAACCTAACAACAATAATTTATACTCAACTTTTAACCTCAACGGACAATTGACAAAAGATGATAATTATGTTTTTCGGCTTTAAGAGTAGTTGAAATTAATTTAACGGAGATATTGATGAAAGAAAATAAAATTGAACATTACACACTTAAGGAAATCCACGAGCAGTCAGCCGTGGTGCAAGCTTGCTTAGATGCTTTTACTAATCAGTCAATACCAGCATTAGGTGAACACATCATAAATTTAGGGTTTTCCTCTAATTTTTACCTTGATATAAACCAAATTCAAATTATTGCTTGTGGTAGTAGTTTGTATGCCAGCTTAGTAGGTAAATATTTGTTTGAACAAGTGGCAAAAGTTCCCACTATAGTACATGATGCTGCGAAATTTCGAGATGCACCACGGGAGCATCCCGGTTTTGTAAAACTACTATCAAGAGAGGATAATAGGTAGAGCGTCAACAGAAGTGTGAACTGCATTCGTAGGAGGAGCGGCTATGACCCCTGAACAAAAGGA
>NZ_JACJPF010000083.1 GCF_014695915.1 Trichocoleus sp. FACHB-40 | reverse complement strand
GTGTCAAGAAATCAGCTATGTACACTGGATGACTAAGTTAACTAAATGTTAACTCAAAGCTCTTAGATAGGAAGAGTCTATTCGACTATGTAAAGTTTTGTATCTAGATTCAACATTTCTGGTTTTTGATCGCCGAACGCATCCGTAAGAAGTGAGTAAGTTTTGTCTTACAATGTAACAACTTATTCGTAATCTGTAACTCTTGAAAATATCCTCTTGATGTTTTGAAATCTTTAGCCGTACGACCGGAATGTGTTTTATCATCTTTCTGCCGCCGCTTCCGGGGTAGCGGCGGCGGGGAGAGTTTCTGGAAAACAATATGTTTGAGTACAAATCTCGTTCTGCCAAAATTGGCTAAACAACAATACGGTTCAGTTAGAGTTAAAAATTTAGAAGATGCGATTTGTTAGTTCAGGTTCCTCAAACGCCACGCCCGCGAATAACCGTGGCTCCCATTCCTTACAGTTCCTTTGAACAAAAGCAACTTTTTGGTTTTATTTTAAATAAAAAGATATTTTAATTATATATTACAAACTTTCGTAAATAATCCTATATATTTCTATAAGTAATTCCACAGTAAGTTTACTCCTCCAACAACATTAGCCGCATTGGATCTAACCGGACGTACCAGGGGAAAGATTGGTCTTTGAGAACCGCCCATTTTTCTTTAAAAACTTCGGCTTGCAGATGGTAATCGTGGGGAGTAGTGGGGGAAGAGTTGAGCTTGAGATATAGAGTCATTCGGTGTGGACTTTCACTGGTTCTCACCAACCAACAGTGGAAAGTATTCTCTTGATTCGGGTCTTTAGTAAAGGTTACTTGATGGGCGCGAATTCCGACGTAGGAGAGCAAACCTGAGACAGGCTCGATAACTCGGAGAGTGCAACCCCAATCTATTGCTTCTACTTCTTGGGATGCACTAATTCGGGCGCGAGAAAAGTTTTTGCAACCTGTTAATTTGGCAACGCTTACAACCTTGGGACGCTCAAAAATATTCTGCTTTGAACTGTAAGCGATCGCGTTCCCTCTTTCCAGCACCAGCAAATCTTGACAAACCCGATAAGCTTCTTCCAAATTGTGCGTCACAAATAAAGTAACACCCTGATAATTCCCCAAACTGGCAATTAATTGCTGTTCTATCTGGCTTCGCAAGTGGGTATCGAGTGCGGAAAAAGGTTCGTCCAATAGCAGCGCTTCAGGTTGACTTGCCAAAGCCCTTGCTAAAGCAACTCGCTGCTGTTGACCGCCAGAAAGTTCACGGGGATATCGGTGAGAATATCCTTGCAACTGCACCGCTGCAAGTTGGGCTTCCACCTGCTGTTTAATTTTGGCAACCGATATCTTTTTTGGTAAGCCGAAAACAATATTTTCAGCAACAGTTAGGTGAGGGAATAAGGCGTAATTTTGCACTAAATAACCGATACAGCGATCGCGACTTGGAATATTGATTCCTCGTTCTGAGTCAAACAGCACTCGCCCATTTAAAACAATCCGTCCTTGGGTGGGTGTTTCGATTCCAGCAATACAACGCAATATCATACTTTTACCAGCGCCAGAAGCGCCCAGCAATCCCAAAGGCTGTTCATTGCTGCTGAAGGAAACTTTTAAGGTAAAGTCAGAAAGTTGCTTTTGAATATCTACAAAAAGTCCAGAATTGGGAATTGGGAATTGGAAATTAGAAATGGGGGATTGGGATAAGTCTTGTTTTTGCCTTTTTCGGTCATCTTGCCAGAAATTGACAGATGCGATTGCTAATAAAGAAATACCCATAATCGCCAGCGCCCAAAACCAAGCTTCATTCATCGCCCCCGCTTCCACCGCAAAATAAATCGCCATTGGAATCGTTTGCGTTTGTCCCGGAACATTGCCAGCTAACATCAAAGTAGCGCCAAATTCTCCCAAAGCACGGGCAAAAGCCAGCGTTGTTCCCGCGATAATTCCTTTACTAGCTAAAGGTAAACTAATTCTCAAAAAAATTGACCATTCAGAAGCGCCAAGAGTTCTAGCTACTGCTAATAAATTAGCGTCAATTTGTGCAAATGCTCCCAATGCTGTTTTGTACATTAATGGGAAAGCAACTACTGTAGCAGTTATTACAGCGGCGTACCAAGTGAATACAATGCTAAAATTTAGAGGTAGTAGCATTCCCACAAAACCATTTTTTCCGAACAACAGCAGTAATAAAAAGCCTACGACTGTTGGCGGCAAAATCAAGGGTAAAATAAAAATCGCCTCAATTAGCGACTTCCATTTTCCTCGATATTCTAGCATCCAGTAAGCAGCTAGAATGCCAAGTAAGAAAGTAATAACGGTGGCGATTGAAGCAATTTTAAGAGAAATCCATAAAGGAGATATATCAAGTTGCATTGGCATTTTTTTTAATGCAAAAGTAAGCCAAGCTATTATACTTAATTTACACTCCTTCTCCCGTTCCCAGGCTCCATAAAACGAGATTAAAATTGAAAATTTTGGGATATGGCAATCATGCCTTATTTAGAAAATTCTCCCTTTCCTTCTCCTCTTGCCTCAGCGGTTAGTTTTTCACAATTCTGCCGAGGATTGCTATATCCCAAATCCATATTTTTGAAATAGCGTTCTAGCTTGATTACTAAATAAAAATTGGATATACTCTTTAGCCGCAGGTATATTTTTGCTATTTTTAAGCACTGCTACTGGATAAACAATCGGGGAATGTAAGTTTTCTGCTGCTGTTGCTACCTGTTTTACCTGCTGTGATGTTCTCGCGTCTGTAGCATAAACAAGACCTGCATCGACGTTGCCACTTTCTACCGCTGCTAAAACTTGACGAACGTTGTTTCCTAGCACAAATTTTGGTTTAATTTGCTGCAAAATACCTAAATTTATGAAGACTTGTTCAGCGTATTGTCCTGCTGGTACGCTGCGTGGTTCTCCGACAGCAATCCTTTTCACTTTAGCGTTTGTCAGTTGGCGGAAATTGCTAACTTCTGAAGAATTTCTTGGCACAATCAAGACTAGGCGATTAGTTAGCAGGTTGCGGCGAGTATCGGGGAGAATAAGTTCCTTTTCTTGTAAGGCATCAATTTGCTTTTTACCAGCAGAAATAAATACATCCGCTGGCGCACCATTTTCAATTTGTTGTTGCAAGGCACCGGAAGCGCCAAAGTTGTAATTAAGGTTGATATTTTGTTTATTTTGTGGGTAAAGAAGCTGAATTTCTTGGAGTGATTCTCTTAAACTAGCGGCGGCAGAAACGAGCAATTTATTATTTTTATGTGCTACAAGAGGAGTGTTAATATTTGCTCGTATGGTTAAGATGATTAATGTCGCAAGGAGTAAAGAAAAAAATATAATAATGCGTCTTTTTGTCATAGATTATCTGAGTCATTAAAATTAATTTATTTTGAAATATTGCTAAATATGTCGCAGATGTCTCATCTGCGATACATAGGAAGAAAGATTTCAGAACTTGTTTTGAACTGCTATAGCGTTTCTCAGTTGGGTGGAATCTATCGCGGTTTTGACATTCGGGCTACGTTGGTAGGGACATGGCAATGCCATGTCCCTACAGATTTATCGCACGATAGCCTAATTTCTTAGTAATCTTAGACCACTTAGCGTCACGAGTACAGTAGATCCTTCATGGCCAATCACGCCTAGAGGTAGAGTGATATTAGCAGTAAAGTTGGCGATTAACAGCAATACAATGGCACTGAGTGCAAAAACGATGTTTTGTTTAACAATTTTATCCGCACGACGACCTAAATTAATTGCCTGAGACAATTTTTCTAAACGGTCTGCCATTAAAACAATATCAGCTGTTTCTAAAGCTACATCGCTGCCAGCTGCTCCCATTGCAATTCCCACTGATGCTGTAGCAAGTGCGGGTGCATCGTTAATCCCATCTCCCACCATCGCCACGGTTTGATATTGCTGTTGCAGACCGTGAATTACTGATACTTTATCTTCGGGGAGAAGTTCGGCATAAACTTGGTCTATTCCTAACTGTTGGGCAACGCTTTTGGCGGTGCGTTCGTTATCACCAGTCAGCATGATAATCTGTTCTATGCCTAGCTGTTTTAAGCATTTTACTGTTGCAGCAGCAGCGGGACGTAGGGTGTCAGCAATAGCAATGATTCCCAGAATTTGATTGTCAGCAGCTACCCAAACAACGGTTTTGCCTTCCGATTCTAAGCGATCGCATTCTTTAATCAAATCTTCGGCAAAGTCAGAGTTTTCCGATTTCACAAAAGCAGCTTTACCGAGTTTTACCTGCTTTGTGTCTACTTCACCGATAATCCCAAAACCTGTTTGCGATCGCACGTTAGTAGCAGTTGGAACACTCAGATGATGATCTTGGGCGGTTTGGGCGATCGCATTTCCGATAGGATGTTCTGAAAATGCTTCTATTGCACCTGCTATCTGCAATACGCTACTTTCTGATTGTCCGGAAGCTGGGATAATTTCGACAACTTGCGGTTTACCTGTGGTGAGAGTGCCAGTTTTGTCAAAAGCGATCGCTCTGACTTTTCCCATTATCTCCAACTGGGTGCCACTTTTAAATAAAATACCTTGTCGCGCCCCATTTGCCACTCCTGATAGCAATGTTGGCATAATCGCCGCCATCAATGCACAGGGAGAAGCTACCACCAGAAAAATCAACGCCCGATAAATTGTAGTTTCCCAATCCCAATTCAATAATACTCGCGGCAAAATTGCTAAAAGTATCCCCACCAACACAATTACTTTCGCATATCCACGCTCAAAGCGTTCAATAAATAGCTGCGACGGAGGTGCTTCAGTTTGGGCTTGCTGTACCAAACGAATCACCCGCTGAATTAAACTACTTTCTGGGGGTTGATGCACTTTCAGGGTAATAGCGCCAGTCCCGTTAATTGTCCCAGCGAACACTTCATCGCCGACAGTTTTCTCTACTGGTAATGACTCACCTGTAATTGATGCTTCGTTGAGGTTACTTTCGCCTTCGATGATGATGCTGTCAGTGGGAATCAATTCTCCGGGTTTGACTAAGAGGCGATCGCCCACTTTTAATTTATCAATGGAAACCTCATGTTCCTGACCGTTTAACATCACTCTGGCAGTATCCGGTGTCAAACTCATTAAACTGCGGATCGCCCGGTTAGTTCTCTGCATAGCATAGCCTTCGAGTGCGCCGCTGATGGCAAAAATCAAAATCAGCACCGCACCATCAACAAGCAGGTGATACTCCTGCCGCCAAAATCCCAGCCCCGCAGCCCCTAGCGCCGCCACGATCATTAATAAATCGACATCGAGTTCTTTTTCTGCAAAAAGAGTCGTTAGTCCCTCCTTGGCGCTTTCGTAGCCGCCAATTACATAGGCTGCTGGCAGCAGAAATAAACTAAGTCCAACCCAGCTAAATTGCAGGCAAAGCCAACCCAGGAAGACGAGTAGACCGCACAAAGTAGCCGCTATAGCATCTGGATGTTCTTTGAGGAGTTGGTTGAAGTTTGGAGTGGTAAGGGAATAGGAAGTCATTGGGGTGCTAGAAATCGCCTTTCTAGACCACGGTAAACGTTGACATTAATGTAAATGTCAACTTCTATAGGTGGGCATTGAGAAGGTAAAAGAAAAAAGCGCCCCAAAGAAAGGGACTAGCATGGCGATAATAAATACGGCAGGCGACGGCATTACCCGGATATTGAGACAAAATAAACAAAAAGAACAAAATAATGCTTTTATTTTTCCTTTTTGCTCTTATCCTTGGTATTGATTGCCCACCTTACTTAGACTAAAGGTATGACAAATAACCCCCTGACGATTAAAAATCTCATCAAGGCGGTAGGCGGTGGTCTTACTCCCAGAATGGTGAGGCATTATCACACTTTGGGGTTGTTACCACCTGCTAAGCGATCGCATGGGAATTACCGACTCTACACCGATCACGATGTACAACACTTGCGGCGGATCGTGGCGTTGAAGCAACAAGGATTTCAGCTGTCCCACATCCAAAAGTTGTTGGCAACCGACAGCATGACGGCGACAAATGACTCGCTGATGACTCAACTGCAACAGCAATATCGGTCTGTGATGCAATATCTGGGAAGGTTGCGGCAAACAGCATCGGCGTTGGAAGGATTGTTAGGACGCGATCGCGAATGTCTTAATATCCAATTAGAAGCAATCGACCAACTGCGACAACTGGAAGTAGAAACGATCACCGGATTCGCACAACTAGAAAAACTTTGGGACGGCTTGGATGCTGCGACACACACCCATCCAGAAGAATTTCAAGAATCGTTAGAACACCTGTTACCGGATTTGAGCGATCGCTCAGAAATTGAAGTAGATTTACTTAAGAAACTGGTGTTAGCCTGTGGCGATGTCAGTTTAGTGGATATTGTGCGACTGAGTGAGAATGCGGAGCGAAGCGTGCGCGGAAGCGCGATCGCAGCTGCCCGTGATGCCCTAAACGCTGGTTGCCAAATCGTCGCTGATGTAAAACCAGTTTTTGCCAGCCTCGACCAAACCAGATTAGCGCATCTGGGCTGTGAGGTTGTCACCTTAATTGATGACCCCCACATTACCAGTGTTACCGAAGCAGAACACGAATTTTGGCAACATCGCCAATGGCGGGAACGATTGCAGCAGCTAAAATTTAACTGTGTTCTAGTAGTAGGTTATGCCCCATCAGTATTAATGGCAGCTTGCGAAGCAATTGAAAACGGTAAGCTGCAACCTGCCTTAATTATCGGGATGCCAATTGGGTTTAGTCACGCCCCATCTGCCAAACGCCGCTTAATGCGTTCCGGCGTTCCTTTCATAACCAGCGTTGGTACTTTAGGTGGGGGACTACTAGCAGCGATCGCCCTGAATGCCTTAGCCGAGTCCTTGATCGAGAAGCCAAACTGCCACTGTTATTTGGGCTGATGAAGGAAACTGGAGACTCTTAAGTTGTAGGTTGGCCGCTTGGATGCGAAACCCAACACCCAGAAGCATTTGTTGGGTTTCGTTCCTACGCAGGGTGTGGATTTTTAGCGTTAGCTGAACTTGGGACTCTTAAAACTCCACTAAAGTTGGGGATATGGGTGAAGCACTTGGAGTAAAGACAATGAAGATATCTAGCATCCCCTAATCAACTTTATTGGATCTCCAGATGGCATCTTCCCCTCGTCAAGATCGTGCAACCTCTCAACCGTTGCACTCATTTAAGCAACAGAACTCCCCTGCTGGGCATAAGAAAAACAGAAGTTGGCTTCAAAAGATGCGATCGCCCAAAGGGACGACCCCTGTGTCGCGTTTTTTCTTTTCCCTATGCTTGGGAATACTCTCCACAGCTTTGAGTGCAATTCCTGCTTTCGGTGCCGAGAGAATTGCCTTCTTTTACCCTCCCTTTGGCGAGTTCTATATTTCCATTAAAGACCTGGAAATCTTTGCCAAAGAAGGCAAAATCACCCCAGAATTTGCCTTTTATGCCAATCGTGTCAAACCACAACAACTTGCTGTACTGCGGGAGTTACTGCAAAGACGCCTTGATGTAGGCCCTATTACTATCTCTCAATTTACCTACACGCCGATTGGAGAACAAATATTGAGGCGTTTGGGGCAAGTCTTGAAACCCACATTCCGCAGGTTTTGGAATAGAACCATTATATTTTTGATGTATGAGAGCATCAAAGATTAGCGTACAAGATATTGACCACAGTGGGATTGTAGCGGGAATAATTGACCAGATGGGGTTGGTCGAGCAAGTCAACCAACGTCTAGGACAGCATCCGTTACAGATTGTCAGCCCTGGGCAAGCTGTTAAAGCGATGATTTTAAATGGGTTAGGTTTTGTCAGTGCGCCATTGTATTTGTTCGAGCAATTTTTTGTCGGCAAGGCGACAGAGCATTTGATTGGGGAGGGGATACAACCAGAACATCTTAACGACGACCGCATCGGACGAGTGCTAGATGAGTTGTTTGAAGCAGGATTGACAGAAGTCTTTGTAGAAATCGCACTTTCGGCAGCAAAGCGATTTGGGGTAGCAACAACGACTCTACATTTGGATTCGAGTTCGTTTCATGTCGATGGGAAGTATGCCTGCCAATCAGCGTCACAGACGGCTCAGATGCGCACGATTGCTATCACCCACGGATATTCCAGGGATCACCGACCGGACTTGAAGCAATTTGTGGTGGACTTAATGTGTAGCGGGGATGGGGATATCCCGTTGTATTTGCGGGTTGCCGATGGCAATGAGGCAGACAAAGCGGTGTTTGCTCAACTGCTCAGACAGTTCAAGTCCCAGTTGAACTTTGAGTCCCTGTTTGTGGCAGACAGTGCGTTGTATTGCCAGGAGAATCTGTACGCCTTATCCGGGTTGCGCTGGTTATCGCGAGTTCCGGCAACCTTGAGCCAGGCCAAGGAACGTTTACAGGGGACTCCGGCCGAAGCGTTCGTGGCAAGCCGGATGTCGGGCTATCGGATGGCACGGACCCAGAGTCAGTATGCTGGAGTGGAGCAACGCTGGTTAGTCGTGGAAAGTGAAGCCCGCAAAGCCTCTGACCTACAACATCTCGGTGAGCAAGTCGCCAAGCACTATCAAAGGGTTCAATCCCAACTCAACCAGTTAAGCCGACAAGCCTTTGCCTGTGAAGCGGATGCCCGTGGTGCGGCAAACCAACTGGAAAAGGCTTGGCGTTACCATTGCTTCACCCAGGTGAATGTTATCGAGCGAGTTCCCAAAGCCAAGCGGGGCAGACCGCGTAAGGATACCACTCCACCAACCCAGCGACAATATTTTGTGCAAGCCATCCTTGAGCAAGATGCAGGGGCAATTGCCATCGAAACGCAACGCGCCGGACGGTTTATTCTCGCCACCAATGTCTTAGACCCCCAAATTCTCAGTGACGATGATTTGCTGGGTCAGTACAAAGCTCAGCAGTCCACCGAACGCGGCTTTCGTTTCCTCAAAGACCCTTTGTTTTTTACCTCCAGTGTATTTCTCAAATCTCCCCATCGAGTTGCGGCTTTGGCAATGGTGATGGGGCTATGTTTACTGGTCTACAGTTTAGGGCAACGCCTGTTACGTCATGCCTTAAGCCAGTCTAAACAGAGTCTCAAGAACCAATTAAACAAACCCACTCAAATGCCAACCTTGCGTTGGATTTTCCAGTGTTTTCAATCGGTTCATCTGGTGACGATGGACAACATCAAACAAATTGCCAATCTAACTGAGGAACGCCAGCAAATTCTCCGTTTCTTGGGAGCCGCTTGCCAGAAATATTACTTACTCGTCTGAAACCTGCGGAATGTGGGTTGAAAGCTGATTTTAACCAAAATGGTTTTTATGCCCTACGATCCGCCTTCATTCAGGCTGCTGCTGACCCAGAAGGGTTAACCCTCGTAAATATACTGCATCAGTTCCCCCTGCGTACCATCCGCCTAGACCGGCAACTAAGTCTCCAAGCAATTAGACAGGTGTCTTATTTATTCGGAAGGCGGGATTTAATCGTCAACAGCATTCAACAGCAGGCGGCAGATGAAGTAGCAACGACTTTAACATCTTTACCAGAGCCAGATTTACGGGTTTCAGGACAATTTAGGTGGCGAAAAGAAACCATCACCTTTAACAACCCAAACCGGGAACTTCCCGTTCCTGCCGATATTTACTTGCCTCAAGGACTCCAGACAACTGCCCCTGTAATTGTCATCTCTCACGGTGTTGCCTCAGACCGCAATACCTTTGCTTATCTAGCTGAACATTTGGCATCTTGGGGCTTTGCAGTGGCACTGGTGGAGCATCCTGATACGAGTGCCGAAAAGTTTCAGCAATTCTTGACTGGTTTCGATACACCCCCGCAACCCACCACATTTATCAATCGCCCTTTGGATGTCAAGTATTTACTGGATGAACTCCAGCAAAAATCTGAGTCTGACCCTGCTTGGAAAGGAAGGCTGAGTGTGCAACAGGTGGGAGTAATTGGTCAATCGCTTGGCGGTTATACGGTTCTAGCTCTTGGGGGTGCTGCACTCAACTTTGAAAAGCTGCGTCAGGTGTGCAATCAATCTGAACTGAACAATACATCTTTTAATTTGTCACTGCTGCTACAGTGTCGAAGTACCGATTTACCGCCCCAAAACTATAATTTGCAAGATGAACGGGTGAAAGCGGTACTGGCAGTAAATCCCTTGAGTAGCACTATCTTTGGACAGGAGGGATTAAGTAAAATTCAAGTTCCCGTCATGCTGGTTGCAGGTGTTGAGGATTTGTTTACGCCACCAGTACCGGAGCAGATTTTCCCCTTTACCTGGCTAACAACGCCCCAGAAATATTTGGTTATGGCCCAAAACGCCACTCACTTCTCTTATCTTGGCGGAAAAAAAGGGGTGTTGCCTGTCCCACCAGAATTGATTGGTTCAGATCCTGCCTTAGCTCGTCCCCAACTCAGGGCGCTCTCGACGGCTTTTTTTAAAACTCACCTGAGTAATCAGCCAGAATACCGCCCCTACCTAAGTCAGCCTTATGTCAATGCTATCAGCCAAATTCCATTTAACCTGACTCTGATCAAGTCTCTGACAGCAACTCAGTTAGAACAAGCGATCGCTGGCTTCCGCTAGTTCTAGCTAGAAACCCAACAAAGGCTTAATATGGTTAAGTTTTTAAGGCAAAGCTAACCCTCTAACCCCTTACCTTCAAGGGCAGGGGTTAGAACTGAAAGCCTCTCTCCTTTCAGGAGAGGGGTTGGGGAGAGGTTAACACCCTACAAAACAGAAGGTTGCATCTGGCAAAGCAATAACCCAAACCACTGCTGTTGATCTGTCCAAACTTGCAGCGGTTTTAAACCTTGGGTTTGGAGATACTGCTGCATAGTTTTGAGATCGAATTTGCGGGAAATTTCGGTAAGAATTGTCTCGCCGCTGCTAAACTCAATCGTTAAGTTGAGGGCGCGAAGCTGGATAGTTTGCGATCGCTTACTCCTCAAGTGCATCTCAATTTGCTGCTGAGTTTCGTTATAAAACGCCCAGTGTTCAAACTGTGAGATGTCAAAATTGCCCTCAAAGCGCCGATTCAAATGCTCCAGCATATTCAAATTAAACGCCGCCGTCACGCCACAGCTATCGTTATAGGCTGCATCTAACAAATGTTTAGGCTTGGCTAAGTCTATTCCTAGTAACAAATACTCACCCGACTGGAGGGCATTTGTAATTTGGGAAAAGAAGCGATCGCATTCTTCGGGAGTTAAATTTCCCAACGTAGAGCCAATAAAACATATCATCCGACTAGACAGCCCAGTTGGGGACAGTCGTGCCAATGCCAGTTCATAAGTGCTGCACTTAGCATGAACCTGAAGAGATGGATAGTCTACCAAAAGCTCTCTAGCACTGCTTTCCAAAATCCCCGCACTGACATCAATCGGCACATAGCGCAGCCTCTCACCCATGTCCTGGTAAGCATTTAGCAGAATGCGGGTTTTCGTAGAACTACCGCTTCCCAGTTCCACCAGTTCACATTCACCCGTCATCTGGGCAATTTCCCCGGCATACTCTTGCAAAATTGCCGTTTCTGTGCGTGTTAGATAATATTCCGGCAACTCGCAGATTTGCTCAAACAGTTGTGAGCCTTTGTCATCGTAGAAATAGCGTGGCGGCAGAGTTTTGGGAGTTTGAGTCAACCCCTGAACAACATCGTCACCCGGATCGAGTTTATTTAACTCTGATGGCGTGGGGCTAAGTAGATGCTCTATCTGCAAGCGTTTTTCAATAGTGTACTGGGAAGAAATTTTACTGCTTGCAGTTTTAGAAATTGACATTAAACCTCCGTTTGTGTGGGAGCGATCGCTCTTTAAAACAATTCACTACAACCGTCAGCTAGTGAAACACAAAGCTAGCTCCAATAAAAACACGCCTTAGTTAGATGTTTCAATTTGATGCTTGTTTAGTGTTGATTCTTATCTTTGACGAACAGCTTAACGCTTAACCCACGTTAGTATCCGCCCTCACCCCCAACCCCTCCTCCCGCTAGAAGAGAAGGGTTAGGAATGAGGATGAATTAACTTTTAGCACAGCGAAACCCAGACAAAATCTGACGCACGTCGGGATGATACCAGTTGCGGAAGCTACAACGCAAAGCCCAAGGACGAGTCGCCCAACTGCCACCTCTCAACACCCGATGTCCATCAAAATAAGCCTGAGAATAACCAGCGTAAGGGTAACTTACAAACCCGTCGTAGCCATCAAACCAAGTCGATGTCCACTCCCAAACATTACCCAAAGCATCTTGCAAACCATAAGCACTTTGCCCAGATGGATAAGCATCTACGGGTGTCGTTTGCCCCGCAGCATTATCGTGATTGCATCGGTGGGCATCTAGTTCTTCCCCCCAAGGATAAGTGCGACGACAACGGACTGTTTCATCCCAACTGGCTGCTTTTTCCCACTCTGCCTCTGTTGGCAAACGCTTACCAACAAATCTGGCATAAGCTTCAGCTTCGTACCAGCTGACACCGCAAACAGGGTGATTATCCCAAGCTGAGTCTTCTGCCCAATATAGCGGCTGATTGACAGGATTCTCAGACAGCCATTTCCAGCCAGCATTACTCCACCAACAGGTTTCCCGATAGCCTCCCGCTTGAATGAACTCGCGATATTGCCCGCAGGTGACTGGGTAGCGGTCAATCCAGTAGGTGTCTAAATATACTTTGTGAACTGGTCTTTCATTATCCAGGGCATTGATAGATTCGTTACCCATCGCAAACTCACCCGCCGGGATTTCAATCATTTCAGATTGCTTGGAGGGTGGGTAGGATGCCCGCCCTTGATTAGGCAAGCCAGATGCCACAAGAGATCCCACTTGGGGCATCTGCCAGCGTTGCAATTGCAGCACAAAGCTCACCGTTTCGCTATGCTGGCTTTCATGCTGAATTAACCAGCGCCAGAGGCGTTCTTGCTCCTCTAATGGCGCTACTTCCAGGTAATCTAATACCTGTTCTCTTACGGTGTCCAGGTAGCTGCAAATTTCGGAAAGTGTTGGTAAATAAACCCGTTCTACTTTGGGTAAGCCATCAGCAGCAAATAAACGTTGATATTCGGTGAACGCAGGCGGTTTCCTAGCACAACGATTAAGTAGCCAAAGAGACTCGGTGTAGCCAATGTGACCGAGATGCCAACCGATGGGGCTGAAGTCGGGATGAACTTGACGACAAAAGGTGTCGTGGTTTATACCTTCAAACAGCGCTAAAGTTCCGGTACGACAGCGCTGCAATCCCTGATAAATTGCCTCTCTACAAGAATTGATCGATTTGAACTTCAAGGTCTTCTCCCACGCTCAAAATGGTATTTTCTGGGAAACGAATCCAGTTGCTAGTAAACAACGGTTCAGAGGCAATAACTACTGCTTTTGGGAAGATAGGATCGTCGCGCAGCCAGTAGAGGGAGGGAGCGGGGGAAGTAGTAGCATAGCGAGTGGCGACCATGCGATGTCCGTCACTGACAATAATGTTGGCAGAAACTGATGTTTGATGAGCTTTGGCTAATTCAGCGATGGTAGTCAAGGTTTTGTAAACTGCTTGTTCCAAACTCATACCAGGGGTAGATGCCAAGTTATTGAGCAGTAGAGCGAACATATGTTCAGAATCGGTTGTACCATCGATAGATTGGTAGATGCGATCGCTCAACTGATCCCTAATCGGTCTGTATAGCGTCTTACGAAAGTCTTTGATGAAACCGTTATGAGTAAATAACAGATTCTCCCCTCGAAACGGTTGGCAGTTACTCAAATCCACTGATTGCCCAGTAGTAGCACTGCGAACGTTACCCATTACACAACCTGACTCAATATATCTACCGAGATTGGTGAGATTGATATCATCCCAAATGGGCAGCAAATTTTTGTAAACAAAAGGTTCTGTCTCGCGTTGTGGGTGAAACCAGCCAATCCCATAGCCGTCAGCACTGACGACGCCAGAGGTCATCTCGCGGGGTTGGTAGCTTTGAACAATCAGCGAGTGTTCTGGTTTGGACAAAAGGTAGTCCAAGATAATCGGTGCGCCAAGGTAGCCTAGTATACGGCACATAGAGAAAGCGATCGCTCCCAGCTTTTTTACAATCCTTAATCATTGTAGGCACGTCCTCTTAGGCTACGGCAGCAAAAAAAGGTAATAGGAGGGGGGTGGTGCTAAACAAGTAATGATGCATTGTAATCATGCACAAAATACCAAATGGCACCAATGTGATTCTCTAAGGACTTGGAAAACGATAAGGTTTTTCGGACTAATCGAGAC
>NZ_JACJPF010000082.1 GCF_014695915.1 Trichocoleus sp. FACHB-40 | reverse complement strand
GCGCTGTCACTTAATTGCTGGGATTTATAACTACGAACTTCAGAAAGCGTAGATTTCTGTCTTTATTTAGTTAACCCTCCACAATACCACAAAACTTTTTTGCAAGAGGTCTAGTCTAGACTCACAAGAGTCGTTTAACTCTGTGTAGCGATGGTGAGTGTAACCTCAATTGAAGTGAAGGAAAGTGTGGATGAACTAGTGGAACGGTTGCGTCAGGCGGATACGCCAACGACCAAAGAACGATTGCAGGTACTATATTGGCTCAAACAAGAGAAGCCGCCGAGTATCAGTGCTATAGCCAAAGCCATCGGGAAACATCGGAACACCCTGCAAACGTGGCTATCGATGTATCGTAACGGTGGAATGGAATCGATGTTGGAAATCAACAAATTATCTGGGGGAGTGCGTCAAATTCCACAATGGGCAGAAGATGCGCTGTTGAAGCGATTAGAGGAGCCAGAACAAGGGTTTGGCAGTTATGGCCAGGTGCAGCAGTGGTTAGCACAGACCTTGGGGGTAGAAGCGGAGTATCATGCGGAGTATCAGATGACACGCTATCGGCTCAAAGCCAAGCTAAAAGTGGCTCGTCCTCGAAACAGCAAGCAGAACCCACAGCAGCCAGAGGCATTTAAAAAAACCTGGCAGACAATCTCGAACTGCTGAAGCACTACGATCAGCAACTCAGGCAACAGCAGCGAGAAATTCGCTATTTTACTGAAGATGAAAGTCGCTTTGGACTTCATACCCTGCTTGGACGATTGATTACTGCCTGTGGCGTCAAACCCATCGGGTCATGGCAGTGGCTGTTCCAAACGTTTTGGCTCTACGGGGCAGTCGAACCAGCAACGGGTGAATCCTTCTTTTTGCAATTCTAGAGATGTGGGTACCGATTGCTATCAAGGGTTCTTGGATGAGTTTTCCCAGGCATACCCCGATAGTCTCAACGTTCTAAGTCGATAATGGGCGCTTTCACACCAGCAAACATTTGGTTGTACCTGAGAATGTCATTTTGTTGTTTCAACCGCCTTACTCTCGATAGTTAAATCCCATTGAGCGGCTGTGGGAACACCTCAAGGCAGATTTGAAGTGGGCATCATTCAAGACATTGGCTCAACTCCAAGCCAAAGTCGATCAACTCCTGGCTCAATTAACACCGCAAGTCATTGCTTCCATCACGGAGTATTCCTTCATTCTGGATGCCCTATCTGCCCTGAACTCCATTTAAATTGGTATGAGAAACGCTATAAAGCAACGAAGTTTAAACAGTTAAGGCAAATCTTTAACTTTTCTTCATGATTTTCCTGGCAAACGGTTAAACTTCATTGCAAAGTAAGAAGAGAGTAGGAACAGCGTGATAATTTCTTTAAGGTGACAAACGGCTGACAGATCAAGATGGAGAACACAGTCAACGTGCAGTTAAATCAATCCTCAACCCCTTCATTTCGTGAAGACTTTAGTGAGTACGTTGCTCATCTACAACTTCACATGGCTTTGCAAGCCCGTAACTTAGTTCCCACTCTCACCAGAGCTGCTGATAGCCGAGAACAGCTGTTGCAGCAAACCCAAGCTGATATTGAGAAGCTGGTTTCTCGTCAAGTCATCTAGCCAGCTCATCTGTTGATTGGCTCCGAAGCGGTAGCCACGCCATTATTTTTAAGATTTTTCGCAAACTCAATTGAATTCAGAGTTGAAATCAGAGCAATAAAGCTCTGATTTTTTTTCAGAAATTAAACTCGTTCCCTGATGGGGCCTGGGAACGAGTTTAAGAGGCTCTATCTTCATTGATAATGATGCACCGCTCTACCGTCTGAGAGAACTATACGCACGAGTCGAGCGATTCACAGCCACCCAGGAATCTGCCTGCTGTAGCGCCAATTGCCACACCTCATATCCGCGACGGTTTAAATGCAGTCCATCTGTTGTCAAGTCTAGGCGCAAGTTCCCGTCAATATCGCTAAAGCGAGAATGGGTATCTAGATAGCCTGCACCCTCTCTTTGAGCAAGGTCAGCAAGTTGTTGGTTAAGGTTACGAATCCGGCTATTTGGTATAGCATCCAGCCGAGTAGGAAGAATAGATTGGAGGATGACTGAACTACTCTTGTGATTCTGCCGTAAGCGACGGACAATCTGGCGGAGATTATTCAAAATTGCCTCATCAGTTGCACCCTGGCGTAAATCATTTATACCTGCCAAGACATAAATTGCATCTGGTCGAGTTTGGGAAAAGACAGACAATCTTTTTAAAATGCCAGGGGAAGTATCGCCAGATATTCCCTGATTCAGCCACAAACTCCCAGCAGGTAATCGCTCTGTGGGAAACCATAAACTGATAGAATCGCCAACTAATACTGCTAGACGATTTGAACCCTGACCTTCAGCAACTGCCTTGGCTTCCTTTGCCAATAGGCTTTTCCACTGCTCATAGGTGGGTTTTGTCCTTGCCTTTACCCAAGTTGACTGGAAGCTATCAGCAGGTATGCGAGTATAGATTTTGCCTGCTTTGAGAGCTGCTAATCTTTGGTAAAAAAGTTGAGTTCCAGAACTGGGTAAGAGGTTAGCTGGCTTAGGTTTCAGTAAAGCTTCGATACTAGGTAATATCTCTGTAGCTGCTGCTGCCAATATGGGGGTTATCGGTGGCGTGTCAGTTTGGGGACTAAACCGCTGCTGACTGAATTCAGGGGAGGTTATTTCAACTGTGGGGATTATTTTCTGAGTGACAAGAGGCTCAAAGGCATTTGACTGGGCTAAATTTAATGCTAACAGGGTGTCTGTCCCCTTTAATGGTAATGCTGGTGGCGGTGGGGTTAACATTTGCCCCCCGGTTAATAAGCTTGCTGCCAACAGATAAGGATCTCCCATTCTCTTCGACTCCTTCACACTCTCCTTCTTTTGACAGGGATTATTGGTTGGAGTCAGGAATTTTTTGGGAATGCGATCGCATTCTTTATATGCTAGACAAGGCTACTGGCTGAAATTTTCTCTCAGCCAAATTTTTCTTGGTTATAAACTTGTCGCAGTTGTTGCAGTGCTACATGCGACAAGGCAGATTTAACTATAGCTACCAACTTCCCCCACTCCAACAATTTCCCCATTGATGCTGCTTTCTTGAACTGATGCGCGTAAAATTCCGTCCAAAAGTGCGGTGCTTGCTTGATTTTCCACTTTCTTCGCCACCGCTGGCGCCACCGCACCATATCTCCCTCCCTTGGTGCCTCGACTCCGGAAATCGGCGGAAAGTCTGCATAGCTGACAAACCGACTCACGCCTTTGCCATGTACGTGAACGACGTGCCGCCAGCAGGTAATTTTATAAATCTGTTCTGGCTGGAGATGGAACAGCAGCGCAGCTGTCTCTTCTGTTACAAATCGAGCCAAGGGATGCACAATTCCCGATTTGTGAATAATTTTTGATTCTGTAATTTCTAGCGAAGTCTGCTGATGTGTTGATAACATAGTAGGTGCTTTCCCTAATTGGGAGCATTGCAGCGATCGCACTGTAGTTTGCCAGACCGGGGGGGATCGCTTTTAATCTTTAATTATCATAAGGTGCATCTGCACCTTGCGTCAAGTATGGGTTTAGTTAGATTGAAAATTCGAGAAATGGCGGCGGAGAAAGGCTGGACTCTGAAGGAGGTTTCCGAACGTTCCGGAGTAATCTACAATACAGTGAAAAGCTATGCCCGTCGTTCAGAAATCGCAACAATTGACTTTATTTCTCTGCAAAAGTTGGCGCGGACGTTTGATGTCATGATTGAAGACTTGGTGGAGATTGTGGAGGAGTAAGCGATCGCGCTCCTGTTGCGGGAAGGCTAGATAAGCAAAGTTTTTCTTTGCAGGCTTCAAAGCCTGATGTTTCCCCAAAGGTACTATTTTAGTCATGTTATGCGGCGCTTTTCTTTCCTGGTAAGCTCCCCAGATAGTCTCGGCGTTTTACCCACAGTTGGCGGAGGTCTTCCATCATCTCTTTGTAGTAGTCGGAGAATTTCTGGCTATCTTCTTTAATCTGAAGTCCGAGTTGTTGCAGTGCGGTTGGGGTGTGGCAAGTTTCAAATAAAAGCGCGATCGCATCCCACCAGAGTTGCAATTGACGATAACTCACAAATTGTCCGCCGCGATCTGTGCGGTGCACAAAAAGTACATTTTTCCAACGCTCGAATCGCAGGATTAATGATTCTGGGATTTTCAGGTATTTCGCCACAAGTGCAACAGTGAGGCGAAATGTCTTTGGCGGTTGAATGCGGCGAAATAAGGCTGTC
Source organism: Trichocoleus sp. FACHB-40 (assembly GCF_014695915.1). Taxonomy (GTDB): domain Bacteria; phylum Cyanobacteriota; class Cyanobacteriia; order Cyanobacteriales; family FACHB-T130; genus Funiculus; species Funiculus sociatus. Next base: position 10,282 of record NZ_JACJPF010000082.1, on the reverse strand, counting down.
ATAATCAATTCATTCCAGGTTTAACTGTTGAGTCGCTGGTTTCTGGGGTGGTGTCGAAAATGATGGAGTAGGGAACGTTTGGAGTATTCGCTTTGAGAATTCGCAGATGCGCTTCTGCGTCATTGCGACCGCGAAAACGAGCGACGATAAGCGAACCCCTGAAAGGGGTCGTCCCTTTGGGACATCGCATATCAGGAAGCAAACGGATGATGCACCAAGGATGAAGTTTGGAGTAATACGTCATAAAACTCTCCCAGTCATAGCTGTGAGTTACTTAGTTATGGGTTTTGAATGGATATTTACAAGGCTGTCGCTAACAAACCCAGGCAAAGATAGCGATCATGCGATCGCGTGACAGTTATGTAAGAAACTAAAGTTAGGGCAGGCATCTTGTGAAGCTCTGAAGACGACTGTGCCAAATGGTGGCTTTTCAGTCACTTCGTTCGCTTCCCTATCTATCTTATATAAGCACTCTTAGAATTTATTTGTCAAGCATATTTATATAAGAATTTTTATAGTACATGACCAAAGACCAACAACAGCAAGAATACGATCGGGAGTCTCCCCTGAAGCGGCGGAGAGAAGAATTAGGCTTAACCCAGAGAGACGTTGCATTAGCTCTGGGTAAGACTGTGCAGACAGTTAGTAATTGGGAGACAGGGCTTTATGAAGCAAAGCTTACTCCTCGCGATTTAAAAGCACTTTGTCGGCTGCTGAAATGGACGTTAGAAGAACTGCCCGATTACTTTGGTTCACCGCAACTACAGTAGCGATCGCGTTTTTGGGAAGAAGGATGCGATCGCCTTTCACTAAATCTTCAACTATTCTGGCTACAAGCAATTATAGGCAAATTGGTTAAGACTTTTTTGAAACGCTTTTAGATTCTCAGCGGGCATAGAAAAGCCACCAGCGATTTTGTGCCCGCCAAACTTACCGAGTAAATCTTGACAAGATTGTAACGCTTTAAATACATGAAATCCTGAAATTCCTAATCCATAACCGCGAATCCAGTTTTCATCTTCATAGGTTCCAATGAATGTAGGAACACCGTAGCGTTCGACTAACCTTGGTGCCACAATCTTAAATACACCGTGATGCCAGTTAGGTTTAACAATTACTAATACAAGCTCTGGCTGTAAATTAATCTGACTTTCTCTAACCCAAGCTACGGCTTCGTGTTCAATTTCCTTACAGAGTACCTCACATCTCTGGTTGACTTGTTCACACTGCATTGCTCGTTCCAGTGCTAGCTCATTATTATCTGTTGTTAGCAACTCAATCACAATTTGAGGGTCAGAAATGCTTCCTACTGCTTCAATTGATTTAACTAAGTGAAAGCGAACATCTTCTACGCTCAGGGCTTCTCTTTTGTTACTTAGTCCTCTCATCTGAATCAATGCTTGGATACCGACTAGCTTAGATTCAGGCAGTTGCTGCAAACCTCGCTCCATCCATAGTAAGTTTATGCCTATCAAAGGTGGTGGATTGTCAATATCAGTAAGTATTCCTAGTGTAAACAGTTCCAGCAGTGACTTTACTAATCCCTGAGTCTTACCCAGTTGTTGAACAAGAGATATAGCCAATACAGTGACAACTCCGACACCAGCCAAAACTCGATAAGGTGAGGATTCAGAAATTAGCTTGGAGTTGAGGATGGCATCAGCAGGGGCAAGTTTTGCTGGGATTTCATGGTAATCGATGATAATCACCTTCATTCCTAGCTGTCGCGCTCTAGCAAGAGGTTCAAAAGCAGAAGTGCCATTATTTACAGTTAAAATCAGCTTCACACCTTCCCGGTAGAATTCTTCAACTATCCGCTGATTAATTCCATAGCCTTCACTTATGCGGCTAGGAATAGCATAATCTACTGGTACGTTTAACCAGCGTAACGTTCGTAATAAAATAGCTGTGCTTGCCATCCCATGAGCGTCGTAATCCCCACAAATAGCAATTTTTTGTTGGATATCTATTGCCGTTTTTAATAACTCTATACTAAGCGCCAAATCAGCAAGATTCTCAAAAGGGTGAGGCAAAAGATGAGGATCTAATTTTTAAACTTGGTTATATGTCTTTAATGGTAATTTTGATAAATCCACAGAAAAAGTATTAATTGAGACGTTTTTAACTGGCTGGCAATCCTGATAGGTGGGCTGTAGTTGTTGTATTTTTTCTTCCTGATTGCCTTTAACAGATTCTAGATAGCTGTATAGCCCTCCGCTGTATAGTAAATCTGCTATGCATAATGAGGTTTTACCATTATTCGCATCAATCATATTGCTTGGCAGAAATCCAGCCAATATGAGATTATATCCAGCTTGTCTATCATCAAATTCTTCTTGACTAAGAATGCAGACTAAAACAGCATTCTTCTTAATTTCTTCTGCGCTAATTTCCCATTTAACTCTATCAATGCTACCGTAACGAGTTTTAACCTGGATTCCCACAGATGGGTCAGAAGTTAGTCTAAAATCGACTTTGCCATCACCGCCAAGCCGTTTTTCATAGTCAACTTCAGTAACAAAGTCAGCTAGACGAATTTTGACAACTTCCTCACCCAGTTTCCCTTTTAAGTTGTTGTTAAAGACGTTACGGACTGGGTTGCTTTGCTTGTACTTCTCAGCCATCTCCCAGCAGAAGTCAACCAACTGTTTTAACTTTTGACCTGAGATAACGGTTAATTCACTGTGCTGACCTACAGTTTCACAATGCAGGAAATGACCAGATTTCAGCCTTTGAATGAAGTCAGTTTGTTGCGATCGCAGTAGGGTAATCCAGTCCATATCCAGTTTTCCAGCTTTGTTATGACTACCTTTAACACTTCGACTGGCGATAGTACATCCGGATCAATACCCAACTGTTGCAGTTGTGCATCACACCTCATAAGCGCGATCGCTCCAATCTTTACAAATTAGCAATCTGTTGAGCAAACCAAATAGCCGCGCTGCCATTAGTTCCCTGTTTGAGCTGTGATAAAGTCTGCTCTAATAAAGAAATCGGCAAGCCTTCAAGTGCTACAGAATATTCGTACTGCTGATACTTGCCATCATCCTGCAAACGAAATGCCAGCACTCTTTCGCTTTTAACATCAATAACCCAATATTCAGGAATTTGCAAAGCTGCATAAAGCTGCTTTTTTTCATCCAAATCAGTTGCTATAGTTGTGTCACCCACTTCACCTACTAAATCGGGAACTCGCCACTGATTCAAATTAAGGTAACGTCGCTCACCCTCTCGCCAAATTGGGTAATTTTCACCAAGATAAAGAACTAAATCTGGCGATGCGGCTTGTGTATTAGGCTTTTCTATTAAGCAACCACCTAGAGAATGAAAATTTTGCCCTGGTTTAGCCACAAACCAGATAAAAAATAGCATCGTGAAAAGTTCATTAACTGCGGCGTGGTTAATTCCTTCATTACCCATTTGAACGAAAAGATATCCCTGATTAAAAAATAAACCTACTATTTCTGGGTTCGGATCGTCAGCATAAGCTAAATAATCTTCCCATGTCGCGGGTTGCCATTTTGGGATGGCTGAAGTTAGATGGCGCGATTTTGGAGTTGAGATCATAGAAGCAAATGGTGGAGTTGGAAGTCAGAAATGTTTAAGCGATCGCTTGCAGATAGCATCAAACAAGTTATTTTATAATTAGCTTAACAAGTAGCGATCGCATTCCACCTCACAAGCGCGATCGCTTCTATAAAATAAAACCCCGTATGTTGATACTTACGGGGTTTTAGTTGTGAAACGCACTCTAACTACTTTTTACCGACTGGAAATTTATCTTGTTCTGGGTTGGGAGTGGGGGGAAGCGATCGCTTTGCCTCAGACTTCGTTCTACGTTCCTCTGCCCTAATTTTCTGTCGCCCTTTTTTGCCAAACCCGTGCTTCAACAGTTGCATAATCCGGCGCTGTAAATTGTCAACATAGGTAAATAGAACTGGCACCACCAACAACGTCAGCAGTGTAGAAGTTGTGAAGCCACCCATCAGCGCAATTCCCATCGGGCTGCGGACTTCAGCCCCCGCGCCAAGTCCCAAAGCTAGGGGAATCGTTCCGGCAATAGTAGCCAGAGAAGTCATTAAAATTGGTCGCAAACGATCCACCCCAGCGGCTATTAGCGCCTGATACTGTGACTTACCTTCTTCCAGGTTGATTAACGTATAGTCAACTAGCAAGATAGAGTTTTTCGTCACAATCCCCATCAATAGGACAATCCCAATCAGCGCGTATAGCCCTAACGCTTTTTGGGCAATCATTAAGCCCAGCAGTGCGCCACCCAGAGACAAAGGCAACGCCACCATAATTGTTAGGGGATGGAGGAAGTTATTGTACAGCAGCACCAGGATGGCATAGATACACATGATTGCCAGCCCGATTGCAGAACCAAAGCGACCAAAAATCTCCTGCATAATTTCTGCATCCCCAGCAGATTCTTGCGCCACTCCGGGGGGAAGGGTTTGCAGGGCAGATAATTTCTGCACCTCTTGGACAGCATCGCCTAGAGAAATGCCTTGCAAGTTTGCTTGTACCGACACCTGACGGGCGCGATTAAAGCGATCGATTTGGGCAGGGCCGCTGCCCAAGCGGATATCAGCAACTGAGACTAGGGGGACGAGAGTACCGTTTTGCCCTGGTACTTGCAAATTCTTTAAGGTGTCGATGTCGGCCCGCCTTTCCGGGTTGATTTGCACCCGGATGGGAATTTGCCGATCTGGGAGGTTAAACTTAGCTAGATTTGCTTCATTGTCGCCGATGGTGGCAAGAGAAGCGGTTCGCGCGATCGCTTGCACTGTCACTCCCAAATCTGCTGCCCTTGCTGGATTGGGAATTATCAGAATTTCTGGTTTTACCAAAGAAGCAGTAGAAGTTACTTCTACTAAACCAGCTATTCTTCTCATCTGCTTTTCCAAAGCATCAGCTGCGGAGTTTAAAGCTTCGGGATTTTCGCTTTTGAGGACAATTGATAAATCCTTCGTGCCTCCTGCTGCACCCTGACTTTGAAAACTGATTCGCGCCCCTGGAATTTGGGGGAAAACTTCGCGCATTCGGTTCTCAAACTGCTGCTGGGAAAGGTCGCGGTCTTCCTTGGGTTTGAGATTGATGAACAGATTGGCTGTATTAACTTCTGTTGTCGCTAACACGCTTTTAACTGCTGGACTTTGGCGGATGAGATTGGTTGTCTGTTGCACAACTGCTTTTGTGTCCTCCAAGGTGGAACCGGGAGGTAGTTGTACGGAAACTTCAGAGAAACCGATATCGCCGTTATCGAATAATCCTTTGGGAATAAACGGTACTAGCGCCAGACTGCCCACAAAGAATGCGATCGCAATTATGATAGTCGTCAACCTGTGACGTAAAGACCATTGCAGCAAAGAACGATATGGCCCAAACCGATTTTTACCTTTCTTCTTAGCCCCATTCCCATTCCGGTTTGAGGGTGAGGTTTTCTTTGGTTTGAGTAAATAAGCGCCCATCATCGGGGTGACAGTACGCGCCACCAGCGTTGAAAAGATTGTCGAGACAGCAACCGTCACCCCAAACGGTTGAAAAAACTGCCCCGGAATGCCGCCCATAAACGCTACTGGCAGAAACACCGCGATAATTGTCGCCGCGCTGGCCAGCACTGCCAAACCCACTTCTGCCGACGAATCCAACGCCGCCTGGAGGGGTTTTTTGCCCATATCCATGTGGCGTTCCATGTTCTCAATTTCTACAACGGCATCATCCACCAAGTTTCCCACGGCCAGCGCCAACGCCAACAAAGTCATGTTGTTGAGGGTATAGCCCAGCAAATACTGTACGGCGAAGGTGGGAAGCATGGACAACGGCAACGCTACCGCAGTAATCAACGTTGCCCGCCAGTTCCGCAAAAAGATCATAATCGTCAGCACTGCCAGCACCGACGCTTGGATCAAGTCATCGATGGTGCCTTCGTAAGATTCGCGGATGAAGTCAGCGCGAGTAAAGATTAGTTCTAGCTTGACGTCAGGTGGTAGAGTTTTTCGCAGTTCTTCTACTTGTTTGCGTACCCCTTCTTCCACAGTGACTAAGGTACTGCCAGTGCTACGCAAGACGGAAAAAGCTACAACTGCTTGGTTATTCAGCAGCGCTGCTTGTCTTGGTTCTTCAAAGCGATCGCTTACTTCACCAAGAGTGGACAAAGGTACTGAACCGCCGTTGGGAAGGACAATTTCATAGCTTTTCAAAACGTTGACATCGCTGGCGCTGCCAAGTGTGCGGATGCTTTGTTCGCTACCGCCTAACTCTGCTCGTCCACCGGGTAAGTTGACATTAAAAGCGCCAATCTGGTCGTTTACCTGGGTGGCGGTAATGCCAAGGGCTTGCAGACGAGACGGATCTAGGTCTACCCTGATTTCTCGGTCAACGCCGCCCACCCGTCGAATTTGCGAAACTCCCTTTACAGATAGCAGAGAGCGGCTAATTGTTTGGTCAACCAGGTTACTTAATTCTTCGACTGACCGACGATTGGAAACTACGGCGTAGTTCATAATCGGCCCGCCAGCAAATTCTAGCCGTGTAACGATCGGGTCGTTGATGTCTTGAGGGAGACTTTGGCGAATTTGGGCGATCGCATTCCGGACATCATTGGTGGCGCGATCACTATCTGTCCCCAACACAAAATTAACGACGGTTGTTGATATGCCGTCGTTTACTGTTGATTGAATTTCGTCAATATTTCCTAACCCCGCCACCGCATCTTCAACCTGTTTGGTGACTTGGGTTTCCAGTTCTGTTGGCCCTGCGCCAGGCTGAGTAACAGTGATGGAAACTGCTGGTACATCAACATTTGGGTTGATATCAATGCCAAGTCTGGTAAAAGAAAACCAGCCTATAACTGTCAAAACTAAAAATAAGACCAGCGTCGGAACGGGGCGACGAATTGACCAAGCGGAAATGTTCATAGAACTTTAATTGCTAATTGCTAATTGCTGCTAATTGCTAATTGCTATTAGCGATGCGGACTCTATCGCCATCTTTGAGATATCCAGCACCTGCGACAACTACGCGATCGCCCGGTTTGAGACCGCTTTGAATTTCCACACTGCCACCACTCTCAACTTCCCCTACTTCTACCTTTTGCGCTTGAACGGTGTCTTCACCCGTTAGCAGGAATACAACTGCACTCCCATCCGGTTGCGGTAACACCGCTTTGGCAGGAACCGTTACCCCAGCCGTAGTTGTGGTAGTAATGGCTGCACGGGCAAACATTCCGGGTCGTAGCAGCGAAGTTGGCGGCAAGTCTATTCTTACCGTTGCTTGGCGGCTTTGTTCGTTAACCAGAGGCGCAATTTCTCTAACTTGTCCCTGCAAGCGGACGCGGTTATCGGTATCGGAAGTGACAAGCACTGGCGCACTAATTTCTACTTGCGGTAGCTGAATTGCCGGAACCTTTGCCTGAAGTTCTAGCTGTCCATTGCGAATAATCGAAAACAGCTTTTGCGATGGATTGGCTACATCCCCAATTCGGGCAATTTTCTCGGCGATAATCCCGCTGGCGGGGGCGCGAACAATTGTTTGCCCTAGTTGAGTTTGCAATTGTTGCACCCTCGCCTCCGAACTTCTAACATCAGCTTGGGCGCTGCTAATATTCGCTTGTTGTAGACGAACAGCCTCTGTTGCAGTTGCGGCTGCTGTGGCACGAGTTTCTAGTTCTTGACGAGCGATCGCGCCTGCTTGGGCAAGTTGCTGATAGCGCTGGAGATTGGTTTGGGCTTCTGCAAGGGTAGCGCGGGCTTGCCCTAAGCCAGCTTGTCTTTGCTGCACCACGGCTCGATTAGATTCTACATCCGCTTTCGCTTGGTCAAGTTGCGCTTGCAGCACGGAATTATCCAAAACTGCCATCACTTGTCCGGCTTCCACCAGTTGCCCTTCTTCTAGCAGGACTCTCTGAACTTGTAACCCTGTGGCCTGGGGTAAAACTGGTATGAGTTCGCGGGCTGCAACTGTGCCAGTAGTTTCCAGCCTGCGGGCAATGTTGGTCGTTTTGGCTGGGGCGATGGTGACAGTTTGGCTAGGCGGTGCTAGCTGCTGAGTTGTGGAAGCCTTGGGTGTAGATGGTGGGCGAGAACGTATAGCCCCAACTCCTGCTGTTAGGGCTACACCCAGCCCTAAGCCAATCGCCACGCCGCGCCATCCCGCAAGAATGTTTCCCCCGCCTCTAGGTTTCCGCCTCTTTACTACTGATTCTTCTAGTTCACCCTCCCAAGTGTCTTCCGATTTATCGTCTTGTGTGTCTTTTGAAGCTTCGTTAAGCACCGCGATCCCTCCCCCTTCTGACCCGACCAACTTAAATTTAATGCAAAGAATTATTGCAAAGTTCTTCTTTAAGTATGACGCTTTATTGCGGGTGGAAGGTGCCGAGAGGAATGCGATCGCTTTCTTAAGAGTTGTAGTCAGTACGACATCGCTCTGGCGACATAAAACCAAAGCGGTGGGAGGAATCAATATTTGTTTAAGTGAAAGTTGCGATCGCACCTCACTAAAATCTAAGCGATCGCTTAACCAAAAGTTGAGCTATTCCATCCCCACATCGAACCTTTGGCATCAGCAAACTCAATATATATTCTGTTTTTCGACACCTGTAGCTTCTCATTAATCTGCTGGCAAAAGTCCTCACTCATTGCCTTAGTTTGCGATGAACTCATGTTACCAACACTTTTAATTTCGATGTAACACGCAGGCTCAACAGTGCCACCAAAAGTCATGGCTATATTTGGCTCAAAAGCTGTCATTACATAGGATTCTGGTTTACCTAAATGCTTTGCCAAATTTGCCGATAGACTTTTTAGTAACCCATCAACTGTAGCTTTATCCGGCGAATCAACAGAACTTTGAACTTTAATTAAAGGCATAATTTTGCTAATTGCTAATTGCTAGTTGCTAATGGTGTTATTGGTTACTAGGTATTGAGGCAGTATTGTTCCCAGTTCCCAGTCCCCAGTCCCTAATCCCCATTAGCAATTAGCCTTTTTTCTCTTCTTTATCCGCCGTATTGCCAAGGCGTACTTTCGAGTAAAAGCGCATCACCTTCCCGGTGGACACTAGCAGCAATTACTTCTCCGACATAGACAGTGTGATCGCCCTGTTCGACCGCACCGACAACCTTACATTCTACATAGCCGAGAGAGTCAGTGATGATGGGACAACCAGTTTCTTCTCCCAGATAGAATTCCACATCTTCAAACTTATTACCGACGCGACGCTGTGGTTTGAAGAATTTCTGAGCGATTTCTTGTTGTCCCGCCTCCAGAAAACTGAGAGCAAATACACCACTAGCTTTAATCATGGCGTGGGATTTAGAATCCTGCTTGACGCAATTCACGACAAGCGGAGGATTAAACGATGCCTGCATCACCCAGCTGGCTGTGAAGCCGTTAACTTCTTCGCCATCTTTAACACCGCAGATGTAGATTCCGTGGGGAATCTTACGCAGAATTGTTTTTTTAGCTTGTTCGTCTAGCAAGGGTCTACCTGTGCGATCGCTACTACAATGCTAAGTTTATCAATATTGATAAACTTAAGTGCCACGATAGGTAAAAATTATTTTACCTGACCGAGTAATTCAAAATTGTTTAGCCTCTATTTCCTCTCAAAACTTTGTTAAACTTTCCCACAAGTCCTTGTGACTTGAAGTTATCCTTGAAATTTTTAAATTCTCCGGCATCTAACCAAACACCGTTGCATATTCGACATTTTTCATACCATATACGGTGCCGATCGATATCAACCATGCGGAGCATTTTCTCATTACATATAGGGCAATTAACCTCTCCGGTACATGAGTTTAACTCGCTACCTGTTTGAGGATCGCCAATGTCTAAACTTTCAGAACCTTTAATGGCTTTTAGTTTCTCTACCTCAAGGGAGTCAAACCAAATTCCTTTGCAGGTAATGCAGCGGTCTACTTCAACTGCTGCATAAACGATTTGTTCTAAGCTTCCCAGACACTTTGGGCATTGTATCTGACGCATATTGATTAAGTACATGACACCTGATCTCCAGGTTATCGCAGCAACTATGGAGGGGCGAAAAAATTGATCTGTTGAAGATGCGATCGCGAAGCGCTGACTTGTCAGTTCGCGCTTTTAAGAAGCTTATATAGCGTTTCAAGGGTTGGGTGCGATACATCTGTAGGGACACGGCAATGCCCACTGGTGTCAACTTAAGGAGCGGATGCCCAGATGATACCAGTAAGAGCATCAATCTCTCGATGACGCGGGCGAACCGCTTTCACTAAGCCCAATAACTTGTGATGAGTGGC
>NZ_JACJPF010000081.1 GCF_014695915.1 Trichocoleus sp. FACHB-40 | reverse complement strand
TATCTTTTTCTAAAAACTTAGAAAATCACATTGGGGCTATATGGTATTTTATCCATCATTATAATGCGTCGCTATCTATGTAGTAATTTTTTCACTACATATTTACCACTACCGCGGATTTATCACTACTTCTATACCACTACCGAGTCACGCACCTACAATGCTGGGCAACTAGCAAACAAACTTGAGCGCCACACCAATTATTAGGGTGGGCATTTCCCACCCTAATAACTAATGACTAATTACTGCGGACGTTAAATCGTTTCTGCAAGAGTTTTTTGGCATTTTCTACGTCCGAATTTTCAGAAGTGTAGTAGCGGGTGTAGTAATAGTAAGAACCGCTGGTTCCTCTCCTGACACCGTTAGCTACCATACCCAACACAGGGGCGCTGGAAATTTTCAACGCATCTATGGCTTGCAGTAGCACGGAACGGTCTGTTTTACCCAGTCTGGCAACCATGATCACGCCATTGGTATGTACAGCCAAAAGTCTGCCATCTGCCAAACCCAGAATAGGCGGCGTGTCATAGATAACCAGGTCAAAAACGGCGTTTAACTGCTCCATTAAATACTGCATTCGCTTAGAGGAAAGCAGCCTGGTGGGATCTGGCGGGATTTGTCCTGCTGTGAGTACGTACAGGTTATCCCAAGAAGGTAATCGCTGAATGGCTTCTCTGGGGGTTAAACCAGTCGCTATGACATTGCTGAGTCCCTGGTTATTTTCTAAACCCAGAACGTGATGAACTTGGGGACGGCGCAAATCTGCATCCACTAGCAGGACTCGCTGACCCATTGCGGCGGCGGCTTGCGCTAGGTGGACGGAAACGGTAGATTTCCCGTCTGCGGGGGAGGCTGAGCTAACTACTAGGGAGTGAATGGGGGTATCAGAACCGAGAAAGCGAACATTAGTATGCAGGGAGCGGAAGGCTTCTAAGAAGGGTGAAGCGTTGTACCAGCTAGCTTTGCGGTTGTTGGCTCGCTCTCTTGCGGTGGTTTCCCTGGCTTGGTTCTGCGCTTTGGTGTGACTACTTTCACCTTGCGTTAAGTTGACTAACTCGACTATTGGCTTGAATAGCTTAAGTTCTTTTTGATGTGGAATAAGTCCGAGAAGTGGCAAGCGGGTGCTTTCTTTGAGTTCTTCAGGGGAGTGGAATACGTTGTCTAGTCGTTCTGCGAGGATGGCGGCTGCTAGTCCTAACATTAAACCAGCGATCGCTCCCATAATTATATTCCGCTTCGGCTTGGGAAAGATTGGTTCTTCCGGCTTCTGGGGTTTGGAGATCAGCTGCCAAGGTAGAGATTTTTGCGCTGCTTCAATCTGGAGAGTTTCTTTGACACCGAGAAAGCGGTTTAAACTCTCGGTGGCTACGTTGAGTTCTCGCTGTAAATCCGTGTATTGACGGGCAATTACAGGCAATAATCTTACTTGTTGATTTAAGATATTTTCGGCTCGCGCGATCGCTTGATAGCGCACCTGCAAAACCTGCATTTGGTTAGCCGCATCAACATATTGCTGAGTTAGTTCTAGGCGAATTGAATTTGGAGAAGCAAGGGAAGGTTCATTAGTAACAGCGGTAGTTCCCAGCACCGCCGCCGCCTCTTTTTGCAATAAAGGCAGCAAATTTTGCCGTTGGTTTTGTAGTGCCTGAATATTGGGGCTTTCTGGCAAAAACCGCGCTGATTCAGTGGCGAGTTTGGTTTCTACTTCCTGTAACTTTTTGAGTAAGTCTTGGTAGCGCGGTGCTTCTGAGAGTGCAGCAGTTGCGATCGCTTGTTGCGGTGGTATGCCTAACTGTTTTTGTAGCGCTGCATACAGCGAACTTGCTTCATTTTGTTTTACACGAGTATCTAATTTCTGTTCCTCTATCTCAGTTACTTGCTGAGCCAGTTGTTTTGCTTGTTCTTCCGGATCGAGGATATTGTAACGTTGGCGAAATGTTTGCAGTTGTCCCTGGAGTTTGTCCACTCTTTCCCGCAAAGCAGGCAATTGACCTTCTACAAACTTAATTCCCTGGTTGAGGTTGCTTTGTCTCTCTTGCAGCGAGTACCTGAGATAAACTTTCGCTAGTTCAAATAAGACATACTTAATTTTGTCCGGATCGGTATCGCGGTAACGGACTTCTAAAATTTTCGTTTTTTCCAGCTGGATAATATTGAGTCGGTTTTCCACAACCATTGACTCATAGCTGATGTCGGGATAGCGTTTTTTCAGAAATTCGACAATCCCCGCCATTCGTTCCGAACTAAGTAAAACTTTAATTTGGGTTTCGTAATCTAAACTAGACTCTTGTAGATCTTGAGCGACACCAGGCACTTGAGTTAATTTACTTAGCTTATTTTCAGCTGTAACTGGTTCTACCAGTAGCTGGAAGCTGCCTTCATACTTGGGTGTCTGGCTGTATGTCCACGCCCCGACACCAGATGTCACTGCGATCGCCACCCCCAAAATCACCAAGGCGCGGCGACGCACCACCATCAACAGTTGACGCACATTCAATTCGTCGCGATCGCCTTGTGGAAACTGAGTTTCCTCGTTTAGCGACAAACGCGATAAATCGGTGTCTTTACGTTGCTTGCCATTCCCGTTAGACGATGACGGTTGAGAATATTGACCCGCTTCCATCTAGACCCCTGCCCTATCAGTATGCTTTTTTGACCCGACCACCAGGTAAATTTCTGGTTCTTGCCTAATTTTGCACTATGAAAGCCCAATATGCTACACGTCAGCAGTCATATTGTTATACGATGTTGCATTCCTACAAATAATCCTCACACCCGCCACCTACCCCTAATATGTAGGTTCGCCGCTCGGTACTCAACCCAGCGAAGCAGTAAACTGGATGAATTGTTTGGTTTCTACGAACTTCTCTGTTTTGCTAAACTAAGTTTCATCACCACCCTGCTGTCTCATCTTTTCCAGCTCGTTTCCTGATAAGCGATAAATTTTTGCTACTATCCTTCCATTATTTGAGAAAGTTTTCACTAGTTCATATTGCTCCCAATAACTCGGTTTTTTTCCTAGTATATTTTCATTCCTAGTTTGGGGATTTTTGATGTGTATTAGATAGGTATATCCCAACAATTTATTAGCTTCCGCTTCTAATTCTACATTTTGAAATTCTGTAGGTACATAATATCTAGCAATACTTTTCTTCTCATTCGTTAAGTAATATCCCCGCTCACTTAGTGTTTTAATATACGTCCCAATTTCTTCCCAATGCCTATAATAGGGAAAGGCAAATGCACTTTGTTTATGCTTTTTCGGAAGTTCTATCATCAAGAAGTTTTTATCTTCCCAAGCATACTCTTTACTATGATCCACAAACATTACATGAGCAAGTAAAAAAAGTAACAAACACATTACCGCTTTTATCGACAAAAATTTAAAATTTACTTTAGATTTTCTGTTAACTAAAAATTCTAATCTGTCCAATCCATAGGCGATTAAAATACAAAAAGGTAATATATATGTATAAATATGTGTTCCCGGCTGGCTAACTAATACTTCCATAACAACAAAAGGGAACAAAAACCAAACTATAACTGAAAATGTATTTTTTATCTTAGACAGAGACAAAGCGCCTAATATGGCATATAGGTATATGACAAAGATTGGATTGTAAATCTTGAATGTACTTATTGAATCTTCTGGTCTCGTGCTTATTCTATTCGCCCAATATTCTTTAGTGGATTCGGAGACAGATAGGAAAAAAGGTACATAAAAACTACCTATTATTCCTACCAATATAAGTAAAGTAAAGCTCAAATGTTTAAATTTAACTTCTTTTGACAATATACTTTTATCTGTATACCAGCTATAGAGAACGTAACAAACGAAGGGCGCTATAAAAATCCCATCGAAATGTGCAAGGATAGAAAATCCCCAAAAAGTTATTCCCAAATATAAACCCGAAACTCTCCACTTCTCATTTTCCATATACAGAGATAAAAAATATAAAGCTAAAATTGAAAATAAAATTACCAAAGATTGGTATTGAGCTATCCTGGCAAAAGCAACAAACAAACCGTTAGTTGCCATAAAAAAGGCCGAGTATAAAGCAATTTTTTCTCCAAAATGGAGTTTGACGAGCTTATAAAAAAAATATACAGCGAGTATTCCTGCTACAGCAAAAGGTAGTCTAACAAAAAACTCATTATCATAGTTATGGTTAAATATTTTAATAATATAGGTAACAAAAAATTGAATTGGGCCCTTCCTTTGGCTGAACAAAAATTCAGATATTCCTTGCCCTGCTTCGGGTCGGTACAATGCCCTAATCTCGTCGCCTTGATAATCTGAATATCCTAGATTGATTAGTCTTAACCAGAGGGTAACAAAAATTAGATAAATTAAAGGAAAAGCCTTTATAAGCTTTTTCATCTCACCTATACCGCTTAAATTCTTAACTTGATTCATGTAATGATAAGGTGTTTTTTTATTCCTGACAAGCTAAGAACGTCGTTCTCCATCCCGCATTAGTCTGAAAACCCTCGAATCGCAACTTTGGGTTCTGGTGGGTTATTGCTGGAGGATTGCTCTTCTCACTCGTGCTGTATGTCCCGTTTTTGGAATTTGTCTGCGGCTCAAATTCTTCAACAAATGAAGTTTACAACCGTAGATTTAAACACTCAAGATGCCAAACAACCCCTGAGCGAGTATAGTATCAATCAAGTGTGTCTTTTCCTTAAGTATGCCCAAGCTTAAAACAGTTTTTATTAACGTCTTCATAATGTCTCTTTATATTGGCTTTGTTCTCGCCATCAGACCAGTGAGAGAAACCTTTGAATTTGACTATGATGAGGGACTAAACTTAATTAAAGCGCTTTTATACTCGAAAGGCTTTTCTCTTTATACGCAAATTTGGAGCGATCAACCGCCTCTTTTAACGGTTACTTTATCACATTGGTTCAGTTTATTTGGATATTCAGTTTTTGCGGCACGCTTGCTAATTTTGCTTTTTTCGGCATTATTAGTTTGGTCATTTTATCAAATTATCCGCTACTCTTTGGGGCTGATACCAGCTCTCGTAGCGACGCTGTTATTATTAACTTCCTGGCTATTTGTTAGGCTCAGTATTGCCGTGATGATTGGCATTCCCACTTTGTCCTTGGCTATGTTGTCTATTTATTTCCTGACCCTATATAAACGCCACTCTCGTAAAATATTTATTATTTTATCAGGAGGCTTGTTTGCTTTATCTTTACAAACGAAACTTTTTACTGTCTTTCTTATTCCTCTGATGCTGCTCTATTTGTGCGATTTTCAAATTATAGATTGTAATGCAAATAATAATCCAGAGGGTAAGGTTTCTTCCAACCCCCTACCGACCAAGAGAGGGGTATTCAATTTCTCTCTATCTCCTATAAGCGAAGAAGGTCTGCTAGTTAAGCCTGTCTTGTCCAAATATAACGTCTGGTATTCGCCTTTGCTTTGGCTAGGTACTCTTTTAGGAGTTTACGTTACTATTGGCATCTTGTGTAACTCATTAAATTATGAGCAGCTATTTCAAGCTCATTTAGGAGAAAAAACAAAAGCTGGATTTAAAATTTTTAATAATATTGATTATTTGCGCTTCTTAATGATTCAAGACTTGGATTATCTATTTCTAGCTTTGATAGGTGTTTGGGGAATTTTTATAAATAAACAAAGAGAAGGATTTTTGCCTTTAGCGTGGCTGGGGACAGCTATTTTACTTCTTTTAAACCATAAACCAGTTTGGGATCATCACTACACTTTGTTGGCAATTCCGATTGCCTGGCTGGCTGCCTATGGAGTTGCTTTAATTATTGATTTTTTTCCCGCTGGCTGGAACTCTAATTTCAATTCACTGAAAATCAAAAAGCTAGTTTTACCAGGAATTGCAACAGCAATTCTAATTTTGTCAATGATTGCAATTCCCGCTAAGCCTAAAGGCAAACCACCAAAAAATATTGAAGTTATGAATTTGGTGGTAAGATATAAAAATTCTACTCAATGGCTATTCACAGATCGTCCAATATACGCATTTTATGCAGGGTTGCCTGTGCCGCCAGAAATTGCGGTAATATCAGAAAAACGATTTAATTCAGGAAATTTGACCAACGACGATTTACTGACGATATTACAAAAATATCGTCCAGAGCAGATTGTGTTTGCCAGGTGGACAGAGAGATTCAAAAGTGACGAAAAAATCAGCGCTTATATTAAAGAAAATTACTCAAAAACATATGAAGATGAGAAAGACACTGTGGAACACTATGTATTAAAAGAATTTTCTAGGTAAGATGGGCGCGATCGCTTGCATCTGGCTTCGCGTTTTGGTAGCCTGCACTACATCATAAAAATTTACAGAATTAACGCTTGTGGCGATCGTCGCCCAGGCTACCAATAAACTGAAACTACCTAAATTAGAAGATTGTGACTACATTGCGTTCAATGCAAAATCACGCGATGTTTTGGAAAGAACGGGAGGTTAGGGGAAGAACCAGTAATGGTTCAACTCCCTCATCAATCTCCCCAAAAATCGCTTCAAAATCCAAAATCCAAAATTGTCATGGCTGATGCTGAAACATATTTGCAGTGAGCAAGTCTGTTTGATTATGCACTGAGTGTAAGATTTTAATGTCACCTACCAAAGTGCAGGCACATCAGTAGACTGATTAATATCAGCACTCAAAGTTGTTAGTGCCTAGTGTAAAAAAGAGTAAAACTTGACTCTCACACACGGCAAGCCGATAAAATTCATCTCGATAAGTCTGTTAATCAGCCCTAAAGATACGATCCTTGCCAACTAAGCAAGACTTCTATGACTAACTCCCCAAATCCGGGTAATGAACCAGCTACTACGTCCAATCGACGTGTATCGCTGCTACTGTTAAGCCGTACTGGTATTGCCCTTGGCCTTTTTTTGCTTGTTGGAATTGCCGGCGGCATCTGGTGGGCGTGGGTTTTTGTCCATCAGCGACTAGCACCGATAGTACAAGAAAATCTCAGTCAGACGCTGAACCGACCCGTACAACTAGGGCAAGTCGAAGGCTTTTCCCCCAACAGTCTGCGGTTCGGTTCCTCCTCAATACCAGCGACACCTACAGACCCGGATCGCGCCTCGGTAGAGGGGGTAAAAGTAGTATTTGACCCATTAGCGTTGCTCTTTAACCGCACCTTAAAGCTAGACATCACCCTCGTCAAGCCAGATGTCTATATTGAACAAGACGAAAAAGGGCGTTGGGTATCAACGCAACTGGAGTCAAAAGACGCCAGTGGGCCGATTACAACCGAGTTGCAAAGCATTCGGGTGCAAAACGCGGACGTATTGCTGTTGCCAAGACTAAAAAAACGCCAGGGAAAGCAGGGGACAAATGCCCAATCTGCAACCCAACAGCGTACACCTCAAAACACACTCCCTGACGTCGGGCAGCTGGTTCCCACGGGAAAGAAGGGGGCAGAAGCGATCGCATTTACTCAAGTCAACGGCGGTGCTAATTTTCTTGACCAAAACCAGCGAATTCGCTTTAATGCCAGTGGTCTACCCGTTGTACCAGTTGCACCACAACAGCAGCCCAATACAACTACCACCCCCGTACTCGGCAACTTCAAAATTTCCGGCGAATACCGCCCCCCAACTGGACAAACAAACCTGCTAGTTCAAGGGCAGAACCTAAGCGCAATTGATGTAGATCGCTTAGTCAAACTACCCTTAGATTTACAAGCCGGGCTTCTTGATGGCAACCTAGAAATCCAACTGCGGGATGAACAGCGACCAACATTTAAAGGAACCGCTGGATTAAAGAACGTAACAGCACAAGTTGGCACCGTCGCCCGACCATTCACCAATGCCAACGGCATCCTGAGATTTAACGGGTATCAGATTGGACTGGAGAATGTAACTACACTTTACGGTCAGGTTCCCGCTGTTGCCAATGGAATTATCGATACCAAAACTGACGGTGGTTACAACATCGCAGCCCAAACAAAACCAGTCACTTTAACCAAAGCCCTAGATACCTTAAAAGTAAACTCCCCAGTACCAGTAAGCGGAGAAGTACGCGCCGACTTACAATTCAAAGGGTCACTGGAAAAGCCAATCCTGTCGGGAACCGCTGTCACCACCAAACCAACCGAACAGTTACCCCTAAAAATAGACAAAGTAAACTTTCAAGGGCTAAGCGGTCAGTTTCAACTAGCGGGTTCAACTCTCTCCATTACAGACATCCGTGCATTGCCAAGTGTCGGCGGTAAGCTGACTGGTAACGGTCGCATCCAGCTGGGTGAAAAAGGCGGACTCGTGTTTGATGTCCTCGCCCAGCAAGTTCCAGGGGATGCCGTTGCCCAAATTTACGGAGTCAAACCAACAAACATCCAAATTGGCACCGTAACTGCCAAGTCACAAGTTTTTGGCACCCCCGGCAACCTGCAAACAGTAGTGCAATTTCAAGCACCACAAGCCACCTACCCAGGAAGCGGAGAAGTCATCGTTACCGAAAACACCACCTTCTTCCGCAACACCACACTTAACGTGGGAGGAGGCATAGTCAAAGCCAAAGGTCAGCTAAACAACGGTCGCTGGCAAGCTTCGGGTATTGCTAATGATGTCCAACTAGCGCGTCTTTCCGAAGTACCGCCGCAATTGCAGTCTGCACAGATAGATGGCACGTTTAATTTATCGGGAAATTTCGGTTCCTCCGCAACCAATACCATTGACGGCACCGCACAAGGTAGAGTAAATATTGCTGGTGGCACCGTCACAGCATCAAACGTGAAGGTAAACAACGGTCGTTGGCAAGCTTCCGGGCAAGCTTCTGGCGTACAGTTAGCAAAACTATTTCCCCAACTCCCCCCGCAATTCCAAGGGCAGCTAAATAACGGTTCCTTCAACCTCGCCGGAAATTTAGAAAATGTTAGCGCCGAAACTATACGCGGCACAGCTTCTGGACGTTTGAATTTGGGCGCGGGAAGTGTCACCGCCACCAATGTGCAACTAAATAACGGTCGCTGGCAAGCTTCTGGACAAGCTTCTGGCGTACAGTTAGCAAAACTATTTCCCCAACTCCCCCCACAATTTCAAGGACAGTTAAATAACGGTTCCTTCAACCTCGCCGGAAATTTAGAAAATGTTAGCGCCGAAACTATACGCGGCACAGCTTCTGGACGTTTGAATTTGGGCGCGGGAAGTATCACCGCCACCAATGTGCAACTAAATAACGGTCGCTGGCAAGCATCTGGACAAGCAACTGATGTGCAGTTAGCAAGACTATTTCCCCAAATTCCGCCGCAATTTCAAGGCCGCCTAAGAAATGGTTCTTTTAATCTGTCAGGAAGCCTGGAAAATGTCAGCCCAGAAACCATCAGCGGTACCGCTTCTGGACGTTTGAATTTGGGCGGTGGCACTGTCAACGCCGCCAATGTACAACTAAATAACGGTCGCTGGCAAGCGTCGGGCGAAGCGTCAGGCGTACAACTTGCAAGAGTCTTTCCCCAACTTCCATCCCAATTCCAAGGGCAGCTAAATAACGGTTCCTTTAATCTGTCAGGAAGTCTGGCAAATGCCAGCCCAGAAACCATCAGCGGTACCGCTTCTGGACTTTTGAATTTGGGCAGTGGCACTGTTAATGCCGCCAATGTGCAGTTAAATAACGGTCGCTGGCAAGCGTCGGGCGAAGCGTCTAATGTGCAGTTGGCAAGACTGTTTCCTCAATTCCAAGGCAAGTTAAATAGCGGTTCCTTCAACTTGTCGGGCAGTCTGGCGGCTTCGGGTGCGGAAAGTATCACCGGCACAGCTTCTGGAAGCTTGAATTTGGGCGGTGGCACGGTTAATGCTGCCAATGTGCAACTAAATAACGGTCGCTGGCAAGCTTCTGGACAGGCGGATGGTGTCCAGTTGGCGAGGGTGTTTCCCCAACTGCCGTCGCAATTCCAGGGGCAGCTGAATAATGCTTCCTTCAATTTGTCGGGCAGTCTGACGGCTTTCACTCCCGCAAGCCTTACGGGGACAGCTTCTGGAAGCCTCAACGTTGGCGGTGGCACTATCACCGCTTCTAATATCCAACTGCAAGACGGTCGCTGGCAGGGGACAATTGCTGCTAATGATGTGGCGCTGGAAGAACTTGCAGAAGGCTTACCAGCTTCGTCACCGATACCGGATGTGCGGGGACGTGTAAGTGGGACTTTAAATGCTTCTGGTTCACTTGTAGCCTCCAATCCTGCGGCTATCCAAGCAACCGGACAGGTGCGCGTGGAGGATTTGGTTGCTAATGAGCTGGATTTTGATCCAGTTCTCACCGGGCAAGTTAATTTGGTGCCGGGACAGCGTAGTAGTTTTGAGTTGACAGGCAATCAAAATGACCAAATTTCCTTGGTGCTGTCGCCAAACTATCAACCTTTATCGTTTTTGCTGAAGCGTGACGATGTGGTGGCGCAAGGCGACAGGCGGGGCGATTTGTTTGTGCTGGACGTAGAGAATGTACCGCTGGCGTTGCTGAAGGATTTGGCTCCGGAGAATGTTTTGGCACGGTTGCCAGCTGCGATCGCATCTCAACCCATCGGAGGCAAACTATCGGGAGATATTACCATCAATCTCGAAAACTTTAGCGTAGTCGGGAATGATATAGCGATCGCGCAACCAGTCTTCGGCACCTTTAAAGGCACAGAACTAACCATAGACAGTTTCAGTTATGCCAACGGCAGTGGCGCCCTCACCGGAGCCAACTTTACCCAAGGCGAAAGTGAATACTCGCTTGGCGCTAACTTTAATCAAACCCCCAGGGGGCCAGAATTTAAACTTGCCCTCAATGTCGAGCAAGGCAAAATCCAAGATGTACTCCCTTTCCTACAAATCTTTGATTTACAAGACCTCGCCAGGGGAGGACAACCACCCACCTATGCCAGAGCCGCCGCCGTCCAACCCCAGTCCGTCGGTTTACCAAATGGCACTCTGCAAAACCAACTGCGCCTATTTTCTGAAATAGAAGCCATACTTGCCGCACAGCAGGAGGAAAGAGACTCTTCTGGAATGCCAGAATTAGCAGACCTCACAGGCAACTTCTTCACCGCCGAACCAATCATCATCACAGCTTCCCCCCAAGAAGGGATAGAGGCACGCTTTAACTTGGTCGGGACTGACTGGAAGTGGGGTAAAGAAGAGGAGCCAAATCGTCTCTACAAGGCGGATCAAATCCTTGCCAAAGGCAGCTTCCAAGACGGCGTTCTCACCCTCCTGCCCCTGCGAGTAGAATCTGACGAAACTCTGGTGGCCTTCAACGGCATAATTGGGGGAGACGAACAAAGTGGTCTGTTGCGCGTCGCGAATCTACCAATATCACCCTTGCGGCGTTTTGTCAACGTGCCAGTTGATATCGAGGGCGAACTGAATGGAACAGCAGCCATAGCAGGCACCATCACCAATCCCCAAGCTAAAGGCGAACTTAGACTAGCGGATGCAAGACTCAACCAAACCGAAGTCGAAACCGCACGGGGTAGTTTCCAATACAGCAATGCCCGCCTTACCTTTAGCAGCACTATTGATACTGCCCAAGCAGCTGTCGGGACGACCTCGACCGACAATATAACAAGTCCGCAGGCATCCGTAGTAACCCCGCCCCCTTCGGGTTTCCAGTGCTATCGCCAATCAAGTGCCGCTAATTCCCAATCCCCAACCGCAACCCAAATTAGCGGCAGCATTCCCTTTTACAACGTGCCATTCTCTTCCGTCACCCCAGACAACAACTGCATCAGCCTGGATGTGAACGTAAGAAACGAGGGACTTTCCCTGCTGAACCTGCTTAGCCGTTCTGCCGTTTCTTGGAAAGATGGAACTGGGCAGGTACAACTCAGAGTTGACGGTGCAGTTGACCCTACCACAGGCAGAATCAACCAACGCCAACTTGTGGCAGCCGGAAGCGCGACAGTCAAGAATGCAACTATCGAAGCGCAAGCCTTACCTGAACCGCTTACTGATGTCAACGGCACAGTCCGGTTTAACTTTGACCGCCTCAACGTAGTGGAAGAGGTGCGGGGTAATTTTAGCGGCGGTCAAGTGGTAGTCTCCGGTTCCATCCCCCTCTCAGACGCAGCACAAGGAACAAATGGGGAAAAAATCAACGTTAGCCTCGAAAAACTAGCCTTGAATTTGAAGGGACTATACAATGGCGGTGTCAACGGCAACGTCCAGATTTCCGGCTCGGCGTTAAGTCCACAAATTGGCGGTCAAGTGCTGCTTGCTGATGGTCGAGTGCTGTTAGGAGAAACAAGAGGCGGAGGCGGAAACGGGACGGCTTCTTCACCCAACGGGGGCGCTGCAACTGAAGCCGCCCAACCTCTAAACCCAGGATTCAATAATCTGCTGATAAATCTGGGCGAAAGTGTGGAAATCACCCGCCCACCGCTTTTGGCCTTTTTGGCAGAGGGTGACTTGAGACTCAATGGGACGCTGGATGACATTGAGCCGAGTGGAACGATTCGACTAAAGCGCGGTCAGGTAAATCTGTTTACCACCCAGTTTAGGTTGGCTTCCGGCTACGAACATACGGCTGTGTTTGTCCCTAGTCAGGGACTAGATCCCAACTTAGATGTTCGTCTGGTGGCATCAGTTCCAGAAGTGACGCGCAGCCGAATTGCGACTATCAGCAACACGGGTATTACTAGCAACGAGATTACCGATGTTCCGGCTACCAATCTGGGCGCTTTGGGGACTGTTCGCATCCAAGCCAGAGTAACCGGAGCTGCGAGTGAATTGGCAGATAACCTCGATCCTACGAGTAATCAGCCGAGTAACCTGGAACTAACAAGTAATCCGTCCCGCAGCGACACTGAAATTATTGCTTTATTGGGTGGCAGTTTTGTGGATACGCTGGGGGGAGACGCTACTCTGGGACTGGCGAATTTGGCTGGTTCGGCGCTTTTGACACCTTTCCAGAATGTGGTGGGGGATGCTTTGGGATTGAGTGAGTTTCGCTTGTTCCCGACGCAGGTTACTGATGATAAGTCGCGTACTTCTACACTGGGCTTGGCGGCAGAGTTGGGGGTTGATATCACGCCTAAGCTTTCTGGTTCTGTCTCGAAGGTTTTGACGAATAGTCAGGCTCCCCAGTTTAACGTCCGCTACCGGGTGAATGATGAGATTCTGCTGCGGGGCGGTACGGATTTGTCTGGCGACCATAGGGGAGTGGTGGAGTATGAGAAACGCTTCTAGAAGTTATTTCTCTTCCCCAGCCGGAGACTGGGAAAGCATTTCGGGAGGCTCTAGACTCCCGGAATACCTCAATTAAGATGAGGCAGAGCCTCTAAATAGGCATTCTCAGGCTGCTGGCTGGGAACGAGAATGTCTTCCTTAATCCTCACAGGGGGGCAACTACTGCTTAGTTCTTACGGTTGTTACCACTGCGATCGCATCCTTCGTAACGATACATTATGAATACGAAGTACATAAAAGTTTATGCCTGGGGAAACATCACATTTCCCTGAAGCAGAAAACAGCTCGGTAGAGGATTACCCGCCATGTTTGAACTCTTCACTACAGAAGCCGTTAGAGTAGTCATGTTAGCCCAGGAAGAAACACGTCGCCTGGGACACAGCCTCGTGGGAACCGAGCAAATCCTTCTTGGCTTGATTGCAGAAGGTACGGGAGTAGCTGCTAAAGTGTTGACTGACGCTGGTGTCACTCTCCCAAAAGCACGCAACGAGGTTGTAAAAATTATTGGTCGGGGATCTCGCTTTGTACCAGCTGAAATTCCCTTCACCCCCAAGGCAAACCGCGTTTTTGAGCAATCTCTGCAAGAATCTAAGTCTCTGGGACACAACTACATTGGCACAGAACACCTGTTGCTAGGTCTGATTCAAGAGGGTGAAGGCGTTGCTGCAAAGGTTTTGGCAAATCTGGGAGTAGATCCCTCGAACCTCCGCACCGCCGTAATTCAGATGCTGGGAGAAGTGGCAGCTGTTCCCGCTGGCGCACGACAAGAGCGCTCGTCTTCCCAGCGTTCCAACCAGACAGCCACATTAGACGAGTTTGGCACTAATCTTACCAAATTAGCCGCAGAAGGTAAACTCGATCCAGTCGTTGGTCGGGAAAAGGAAATTCAACGTGCTATCCAGATTTTAGGTCGCCGCACCAAGAATAATCCAGTATTGATCGGGGAGCCGGGAGTTGGTAAAACTGCGATCGCTGAAGGTTTAGCGCAGCGTATCGTTAATAAAGATATTCCCGATACCCTGGAAGATAAGCAAGTCATCAGCCTAGATATGGGGACGCTTGTCGCTGGAACCAAATTCCGGGGCGAATTTGAAGAACGTCTCAAGAAAATCATTGAGGAAATTCGCGCCTCTGGAAATATCATCTTGGTAGTTGACGAAGTTCACACCTTGATTGGTACTGGTTCGGCTGAAGGTGGCATGGATGCTGCTAATATCATGAAACCCGCTTTGGCTCGTGGTCAGTTGCAGTGCATGGGGATGACGACGCTGGATGAGTACCGCCAGCATATCGAACGGGATGCAGCTTTGGAGCGTCGCTTCCAACCGATTATGGTAGGTGCGCCCAGCGTGAGTGAAACTATCGAGATTTTAATTGGTCTGCGCGATCGCTACGAGCAGCACCACAAGGTTAAAATCTCTAATGAAGCTCTAGTTGCAGCCGCTCAGCTGAGCGATCGCTACATATCAGATCGTTACTTACCAGATAAGGCAATTGACCTGGTTGATGAGGCTGGTTCTCGCGTCCGTCTGCGAAATACTAAACCTTCTGCAAATGGGGAACTCAAGCGCGAACTGCGTCAAGTTACCACAGCGAAAGAGGAAGCAGTCAAGGCGCAAGATTTTGACAAAGCGGGAGTATTGCGCGATCGCGAGTTGGAACTTGAGGCACAATTGAAAGCAACCAAAGACAACAAAAAGTCGGAGGTTATCGCTGCAAACGCCCCTGTTGTTGACGAGGAAGATATCGCTCAAATCGTTGCTTCATGGACTGGCGTACCTGTCAACAAACTCACTGAATCCGAGTCTGAGTTGCTGCTGCACTTGGAAGACACTCTGCACCAGCGTCTCATCGGTCAAGAGGAAGCAGTTACAGCCGCCTCGAAAGCCATTCGCCGCGCACGAGTTGGTCTAAAAGATCCGAATCGTCCCATCGCCAGCTTTATTTTCTCAGGGCCTACCGGAGTTGGTAAGACGGAATTAGCGAAAGCTTTAGCAGCTTACTTCTTCGGTTCTGAAGAAGCCATGATTCGACTTGATATGTCAGAATTCATGGAAAGCCACACTGTCTCTAAGCTGATTGGTTCGCCTCCCGGCTACGTGGGATACGACGAAGGCGGTCAGTTAACCGAAGCTGTGCGTCGCAAGCCTTACACGGTGGTATTATTCGACGAAATCGAAAAAGCTCACCCTGATGTCTTCAATATGTTGCTGCAACTCTTGGATGATGGTCGCTTGACTGATTCCCAAGGACGTACAGTAGACTTCAAGAACACTTTGATCATCATGACCTCGAACATCGGTTCTAGAATCATTGAGAAAGGCGGCGGCGGTCTAGGCTTCGAGTTCTCTGACAACCAAGCCGAGTCTAACTATAATCGGGTTCGCGCTTTAGTGAATGAAGACCTCAAGCAACACTTCCGTCCAGAGTTCCTGAACCGTCTCGACGAGATCATTGTCTTCCGTCAGTTGAGTAAGGAAGAGGTGAAGCAGATTGCAGACATTATGATTCGCGAAATTTCCAGTCGCTTGACCGAACAAGGAATTAATCTGGAAGTAAGCGATCGCTTCAAGGAGCGCGTAGTCGCAGAAGGCTATAGTCCTGCTTATGGTGCGAGAAGTCTCCGCCGTGCCATCATGCGACTCTTAGAAGACAACTTAGCTGAAGCTATGCTATCCGGTCAAATCAAAGATGGAGACACCGCCATCCTTGACGTTGACGATGACAATCAGATTCAGGTAGTCAAATCTGAACAGCGAGAGTTACTTCCTGTCAGCTAACCCCACCAGTTACGCGATTGATTAGCTAAGATTTAACACTTTTATCCCCTGGTATTTCTGCCAGGGGATTTTTTTATTCAGACACCTTTACTAAAAAAAACGGCTGGCGAAATATGGAAAAAATCAGCCAACTTTTGAATATGTTCTACCGTTAGCTGACGCTTACCGTTCAGCACTGCCGAAACAATAGATTCAGTTTTAAAAATTGGAACTAAATCTTTCTGTCGTAGATTTGATTCTTCCATCAAAACCTTTAAAAGGTCTACCCCATTGATATCAGGAATAGGATAATGAATGTCCTCGTACTCTGAGACTAACAAACCTAAAAGGTGTAGATAATCTCGTTCATCTGATGTCAACTCACGTTGATCAATTAAAGAATCTATCACTTTTTGGGTAGCAATCAAGTCTTCTTCCGAAGCAATGGGGCGCGGAGGAAAAGCCTTGAGTAGTTCGATATAATTACTAGAACTATGTGTACCAGGGGTCGTTTTTCCAGTTGTCTGTGTCGTATTCTGCATGAGTTAAGACATGGCGGATATAAACTTCTTTGTACTGATAATCTATAAGAGCAATCAGTCGATAGTTGTTACCGCTGATATTAAAAACAGTAAAGTTTTCAACTATATCAACTGAGGGGAAGACTTGGCGTAATTCAGCAAAGTTTTGCCACTCAGCCTTGTTTGTGATTTTGTACCATGTTTGCAGGTTTGGCTCAGCATTGGGGTGGTTTTCCCAGAACTCTTTGAGTCTTTTTTTACTGATAACGTGCATGATAGCCTTTTTACAGGCTCATATTAGCAATTTGCGAAGTTGATGTCAAACAAACTGGCGAGGCGATCGCCTGAATGGAATGGGTTACTGATAAGCGATACCTTCGGTGGGCTTCGCCAAAGCATTCCCATGTATGCACAGATGTAAATCCATGTCAAAATTCTATCTAGTATTGCAGGCGATCGCGTTCTGGGAAATCTAAGCAAAAAGGAATTTATATGGTTTCTGATTCAATTTTCTATACCTACATGGATAGCCCTCTGGGACGTATCTTAATCGCGCAAAGTTCAGTTGGGCTGGTGGCGATAGACTTTCAAGAAGGGCTGGCTGCAAAGTCTCCAGAAGCCGCTTGGCATTTCCAAAAGAAGCTAGATGGTGACGCCGTTGAGCAACTTCGGGCATATTTCAATGGCGAATTGTATCAATTTACTCTACCACTTGCCCCCATAGGTACGGTGTTTCAACAGCAGGTTTGGACAGCGCTGCAATCAATACCTTACGGTCAAACGATATCTTATGGAGAACTAGCGAGAAAAATAGGATTGCCAACAGCAGCGCGTGCTGTGGGAGCAGCCAACGGTAAAAATCCTCTGTGTATTATTGTGCCTTGCCACCGTGTTATCGGCAGCAACGGCACACTTACAGGTTTTAGAGGTGGAGTCCGTCTTAAGGAAGGTTTACTAGAACTTGAGCGTAGACATAGTGCAAAATCTAATCGGCAATTAACAATGGCTTTGAGCAACAACTGAATCCAATAAAGTATTGTCCTCTCAAGTAGCTTTCTGCCCTACAGTTACACTAATTGGATAAGTAAAGTGGAGCGCAGAAGAAATGCGATCGCTATCTCTTGTGTCTTCAGCGCAGGCGCGTCCATTTATTGCCCAATGGACGCGCCTTGCGTCTACCGAATGCTCTGCGACAGCTCAATATCCAGTGCTATCGATCCTGGGATTAGTACCAGTTAGCCAGTCCTTCTGCAAAGGAAAAATGCTATACCAGGAATCAGTCCTAATTTTTAGATCCTACAGCGGTATGAGACGGTTTTTTAACTTTTTTTATAGAAAAAATCTCCAGCAGCAGAATGATGAAACCGCTACTGTAGCTAATGAAAGTGTTGTGGAGCTAAAGAAGCGCTACTTCACTGATTCTCCTATAAATAACCCGGAGAAAGATAGGTTTAAGCGTTGGTCTTTTGCCGAAAGAGTTGCACAAACCATTGCCTCTCGAAGCGATCCATCCAGCATCGTGATCGGAATTTATGGTCCTTGGGGCGACGGTAAAACAACTGTTCTCAATTTTATTGAACAAGGTCTTAAAGAATCTCCAAATATCATTTGTGTTAAATTTAACCCTTGGCGATTCACAGACGAAGTTAATCTGATTAAAGGATTTTTCAAAGCTTTAGCAGAAGCAATTGGAAAATCAATAACCTCTCCTTCAGAAAAAGTTGGTGAATTGCTCGATAAATATTCAAGTGGTTTAACTGGCTTCAACTTAACTTTTTTTGGTTCATTGCGATTCACTCCGGGTCAAGGCATTCAGAGTCTAGGTAAAACTCTTTCATCTGTTGAATTAGAAATTTTAAAGAAAAGGCTCGAATCACTTTTAAAAAATGCAGGAAAGCGTGTAGTCGTCTTAATAGACGATATTGACAGAATTGATAAAAATGAGATTCAAGCTGTATTTAAGCTTGTTAAATTATCAGCAGATTTCGATAACACAGCTTATATTTTAGCCTTTGATGAGGAAATGGTAGCTACTGCACTTAGCGAAAAATATGGCTTGGGAGATATTAAAGCAGGAAGAAATTTTCTAGAGAAGATAATTCAGGTTCCATTAAATTTACCTAAAGCAGATCGGGTAGCTTTACTCGAATATTGTATGGAAGGAATTGAAGATATTTTAAGCGATACGGGTATTCAATTTTCTGAGGAAGAATTTCGATATTACTTCTTTAAAAACTTTGTTGACGGTCTGGAAATAGGGCTGAAAACGCCAAGAATGGCTAAACGCTATATAAATGCCCTTGCATTTTCATTGCCTATTTTGAAAGGAGAAGTTAACTTACTAGATTTGATGTTAGTCGAAGGAATGCGAGTTTTCTACCCAGCACTATACGATGTTGTAAGAAATAAGCCTGAGATTTTTTCAAGCTCATCGTTTAGTTATTTCAGCCCTAAGGAATTTCCACAGCATAGCCTTGAGGTTATTAACAGAGGAATTCAAGGTTTAACAGTGGATGAGGCGGAAGCCGCTAAGAACCTCTTAAAAACCTTGTTTCCTCGCCTAAACCAGACTGGCATACTTGGGAACATCGATTATGTTTACAATTGGACAAAAGAATCGGATATAGAGCAGCGTGTCTCCTCCGCTCACTACTTTAATAGATTCTTTTCCTATTCAATATCTAACAATGATATCTCGGATCAAGAGCTTACTTCTTTCCTAGCTCAGCTAGAAAATAGCTCTATTGAAGACACTGTATTGAACATACGGAGGCTCATAGGAGAACAGCAAACTAGCATTTTTGTATTAAAAGTTCAGAGCAGAATAAAAAATTTGTCTTCATTAGCTTCTAAGAATCTTGCTTTGGCAATTTCCCTAGCCGGAGATGTCTTTCCAGAAAATAGGACGTTTATAGCTAACGCTTTCTCAGGTGCTGGAATACTCATTAGTCAACTCGTCAATAATATTGAGAGTGATGATATCAAGATGAATATTGCGAGGCAAATAGTTTTACAAACAAGTCCTATTTCCTTTGCATTTGAGTGCTTTAAATGGTTGATACCAAGAGAAGAAGGCGAGAGAATAGAACGACCTCTTTCTAGCGATCAAGGTCGTGTTATAGGTGAAGCTTTTGCCCAAAGGATTAAACAGCTTTCACAAGCATCTCCTCTCTACCTTCAATTTCCCGAAGATGCTCATAGACTCATCTATGTATGGTCTTGCTGGAGTTATGAAGACGAAGTTAACCAGCACCTTGTAGAAACATTAAGTGGAAATTCTCAGAATGCTGTTGAATTTCTTAAATGCTATCTACCGACGCAATTGAGTTCAGCACATTACGGAACACGTAAAGGTAACTTTGAACGAACTCAATACGATGATTTAGCTAGACTTGTAGATCCTAACCTCATCTACGAACTTATTCGCAACATCTATGGCTCAGCTTTAGATAATCCTCAATATGATTCTGATAATCCTAAGCGTTCGTTGGAGCAAAAAGTTGTAAATCAATTTGCTTTAATTCATCAAATTGTCACAAAAGATACAGGAAACGGCGAAAATCAACAGAACCTGTAAGATAATGACAAAGGAAGCGCAGTCAGTAGACCATTTTTATCTCCAGTTGTCAAGCAGTTGGGATTAACTTTAGATGGTAGTTAGTCTGAAGCAGAAATGACCGATCGCATCGATTAAGATAGAAGAATCTGCTTTCGGACAATCGTTTTAATCATGCTCCGAGACAAGCTTAAGCAAGACCTAGACAAGTTAAACGAAGAGCAACTCAAGAAAATTGCGGATTTCATCGCATTCGTTGAGTTTCAATCCAGACGGGTCGAATCATCTGTTCCATTGTGGCAAAGGGCAACGCCAGCAGAACGGGCTAGAGAGTTACATGAATGGGTATCGCAACTTCCCAAAAATAGTCCAAGTCTGCCTGATGAAGCCTTCAGCCGCGACAGCATTTATGAGGAATGACGAGATATCTGCTTGATACTAATGTTGTTTTACGTTTATGCAACCCCTCCGATGTGCAGCATAGCCTTGCAATAGATGCAATATCCTGTTTACTCACACAGGAAGACGAATGTTTTCTAACAGCGCAAGTGCTTGTTGAACTTTGGGTTGTTGCTACCCGACCAATTGAAGTGAATGGTTTAGGGTGGGCTGTTGAGCAAACGAGGAACACAGTAGATCAACTTCTCGATCGCTTTCCGTTGCTAGAGGAAATTCCGCAGATTTTTCCAAATTGGTTAGATTTGGTCACAATTAATAGAGTGATGGGTAAGCGCACTCATGATGTTCGTATCGGTGCAGTAATGCTTGCACATGGAGTTACGCATCTTCTAACTTTCAATCCAAGGGATTTTGCTGGCATATCAGGCATTACAATTGTGCGCCCCCAGGAATTATTAATCCCTGAAACCGATGAGTCCTAGCCTTAACTCTGTTTCTGCAAGGGCAAGAAGTCGATTATTTTTTGTTCCTGCCCATCCCATCTGCGGAATAGTGTATCTTGGTGCGTTGGCAGGATGAGCGATCGCAATCTTGAATATTCCGCAGACGACGCTAGTTTAAGAATATCGTGTTGAGTATTTGCGATCGCTTACGCTGGTTAATCGCTCCTAGAACTCGATAAATTGAAATCTATCGCCCCAGTCAGATTTTAGATTCAACTACTTAATCAAACAAGCCATCTACCTTTTGACGAAAGGCAATCAAGGCATGATTGCTCGACAACTCCTTCAGGTCTTCTAGCAATTGGTCTGATATCTCTTTTGTGACAACGGTTTTGACTTCAATGTTTGTGTTATAGCCAGCGATATCTCCCATGCGTCTACCGTGACTACCAGCGCCCTTGGCGGGAATAATGGTGTAGCCAGAAGCACCTATTGTGCTGAGCAGCTTAACTAGGCGATCTTGCAATACCGATTCGCAGATGATCGTGACGAGATAGCCCTGGCTGTGAGAAGTGGTCATAAAAATAATAGGAACAGTTGGTGTCCCTATTATTCCACAGAGCAGTTGCCGGCTAGGGAATGGCACCTGAAAATCTGCATAAGGGCTGAGATTCCACTACGATTGAAAAGGTTAGAGGCTGTTTGAGAAGCTAGTTTTCCAGTAAAAAAGCTCTCACAGGCATAAGAGGCGAACTGACAAGTCAACGGTTTGCGATCGCACATGGATAGCGGTTCTCGGTTGGGTGGAATATATCGCGGTTCTTTTGTTTTCGCCACCAAGGTTAGGGACATGGCATTGCCATGTCCCTACAGATGTATCCTATCCAACCCTTGAATTGCTATATACAACAATCGTGCGAGACAAGTTTTGATGAGTTACGCTGATTTCAAGTCCCTCTAGATAGTATTTGGCTCAAGATAAATTCAGAGGGATAGAACGCATTCCAGGCTGACAGATGAGTGGCGCTGCATTCAAGAGGAAGCTGTATGGACGCAGATATTAAACCAGAAGACGCAACTAAAGCAACCAGCAATGCTCCCGAAATGGGTGGCGGTTTGCCCGTGGTGCAATATTGGGCAGAGCATACCCTATCACCGGAAGGGCCAAAACTGTGGCAAACGTTGTTGCATAAAAGTGCTTGCTTGTCCTGTGCTTGGGGAACCGGGGGACAAAAGGGCGGCTTCGCAAACGAGTTGGGGGAAACGATGCAACGCTGCGCCAAAAGCGTAGAGGCAATTTCCGCCGAGTTGCAACCAGCCGTATCGACCCATTTTTTCGAGCGCCACAGTATCGCCGAACTCCAACATTTGACTTCTTTAGAAGCGGATCGCCTCGGTCGTCTCAGTTTTCCGGTCATTCTGCGCGAGGGGAAATCTCATTACGAGCGGATTTCCTGGGATGAGATTTACGAGATTGGCGAAGCTGGTTTTCGCAAGTCGCCGGAACGAGTCGCCTCTTATAGTTCCGGGAGATCGTCGAATGAAGCGGCTTATCTGCTGCAACTGATGATGCGATCGCTGGGGTCGAATCATTTGGCAGATTGCTCAGATTTGTGCCACGTCCCATCGACAGTGGGACTGAAGCAGATGTTTGGTTCTGGCACCTCCATGGTCAGTCTGGATAGCTTGAAAAAGGCAGATTGCGTGGTGCTAATCGGGTCAAATGCGCCTGCTAACCATCCGCGCTTGATGAACGAATTGATTGAGTTGCGCGATCGCGGTGGCAAAATTATTGTCGTTAATCCAGTTATTGAAGTGGGGTTGGTCAAATTTGCATCCCCAGCATTTCCCCTCAAGTCGCTATTTACCGGATCGGAGATTTCCTCACTTTATCTGCAACCAATTCCCGGTAGCGATGTGGCGCTATTTATCGGCATCCAAAAAGCGCTAATTGAACGCAACTTAATTCAAACAGATTATCTTTGCGCCCATGCTGAGGGTTGGGAAGCGGTTGTCGATTATGCTGGCTCTATTTCTTGGGAAGCGATCGCGCAAACCTGCGGTGTTTCTCTAGCAGAGATCGAAATCGCCGCCGAAATAATCGCCTCTTCTAAGGGTGTGGTGTTTGCTTGGGCGATGGGTGCAACGCAGCAAGAAAACGGAGTGGATAACATCTATGCGATCGCTAACACGGCGCTGCTGACAGGCAATGCGGGCAAAGAGGGCGGGGGTACGATGCCGATCCGGGGACACTCCAACGTCCAGGGTTTTGGCTCGATGGGAGTGACAGTCCAACTCAAAAAAGAGATTCAAGAAGCGCTAGAGAAATTGCTGGGGCGATCGCTCAACCGCAACCCTGGATATCGCGCCCGCGACTTAATTGATGCGGCTGATGCAGGCAAAGTAGATACGTTGATTTGCCTGGGTGGAAATCTGTATGCGGCGAACCCCGACTTAAATCAAGCAAAGCGAGCTTTAGGCAATATTGAAACGATTATCTACCTCGCCACCAAACCGAATTTAGGACACTTTCACGGTTTAGCGCAGAAAAATACCATCATCATTCCGGTATTTAACCGCTTTGAAAATCCACACCAAACTACTACGGAATCGGGCAACAATTTTGTGCGGCTCAATGATGTTGGTAAAACCCATCTCAAGGATGCGGATTTGATTTCGGAGGTTGAATTTCTCACACAATTAGCGCATCGCATTCTTGGCAGCGATCCGGTTGATTGGCGCAAACTACAAGATACTAAATATGTCCGCCAACTGATTGCCAAAACAATTCCTGGCTTTGAGCAGATGGCGACGATTGATGAAACCAAGGAAGAATTTACCATCGCCGGACGCATTTTCAACGAACCCAAATTTGCTACATCGTCCGGTAAAGCGAATATGTTTGTCACGCCATTACCGAAATTGCATTTGCCGGAAGCAAAAGAGTTTGGAGTCTCGGAATCTACTCAAAGCATTGTATTAGCATTGATGACAGGACGCAGCTACTCGCAACACAACACGGTAGTTTACAAACCAGGCGATAAATATCGGGGAATGCCGCACCGCAATTGCATTTTAATGAATCCCTTGGATGCAAAACAAGCAGGATGGCAAGAGCATCAACGAGTGACAGTTCAAGGCGATGCAGGCAAGTTAGAGAATGTTGAAATTATCTTTGGTGCGGTGCGTCAAGGAGCAGCAATGATGTTTTATCCCGAAGTCAATGTCATCTTTAAAGCTCGGATAGATAAACAGTCTGGGATACCTGCGTTTAAGCGAGTTCCGGTTGTAGTTTACGCCTAATAGCGGGAGAGCGATCGCTAATGCAAATCAATATATCATCGACAGCTGACTGCTCAGTGGGATCGCTGCTCAAGCCTTAACCGTTCATCAAGTTTCCTCAAATACCTGATGCTAAGATATTCCTATGCGGTTTGACTGGGATGAAAACAAAGCGGCAAGCAATCTCTCAAAGCACGGAGTTTCCTTTGAAGAAGCCAAAACTGTTTTCGACGATCCACTCTATGTTGACTTCTACGATCCAGACCACTCTGATGACGAAGAGCGTTACCTTATTGTTGGAGAGTCAAATCAAGGACGCTTACTAATTGTGTCTTATACGGAAAGAGGAGACTCGATTCGTGTCATTAGTGCAAGAGTTGTTACACGCTCCGAACGAGAAGTCTATGAAGAGGGTTGAGCCAGAGATGGAAGATGAGATGCGATCGGAATATGACTTAAAAAGTCTACAAGTCAGAAAGTTGGGTTCTAAAAGAAAGAGTTTTGGCGAGACAATCGTTCGTTTGGAACCTGATGTTGCAGAGATGTTTCCTAATGCTGATGCAGTGAATGAAGCTCTACGGTTTCTGATGAGAATTATACAGGAAAACCAGCCTTCTGCTGCTATAAGAGAGCCTAAATCTGCGTTGGAGCAGAAGGACAAAAGCCCTTAACGCGAATTAGCGCGATCTCTGGCTTTACGAGCCTGAATTCCTCTTTACCGCAACTTTTATATGGACTTTGATGAGGCGATTCTATTCCGTAGACACTTGGCGCTCGCCAATGCTCCGCACTCGGCGCACTGATAAATTCAGCGCGACATAGCGTTTATACGTGGAAAATGAGCAGGTAGTTAGTCATGCAACTTAGCGAGATCAAAACCCTCATTCAGCGAATAGAGAGTTTATTAGAATCCTTACAACAACGAAAAAGTGATACAACATATTTCTATGAAAATTATGATGATGGGTCTTCTGTCACGTGGAGGTTTGCAAATGCTCCCTCACCTCAGAAAATTCTGGATGAGGTTCAGACAACAGCGGTTTGGCTTTGGTCTCTAAAAGATTATTTAAAAGAAAGGCTTAAAGCTATAAACAAGAATTCAAATGAGGTAGAAAGTTACGTAAATTCCTGTCACCATCTACCAATTCTTGCTGATATTGCAAATCGTGCAAAGCATGGCAATCTAATCAAAAGCCGTTCAGGAAAGTTTGCAGAGATAGAGGAATGCATCATGTCCATGAATTCTTGCATACTTAAAGCAGTAAACGACCAAGATGCTAATGTAGATTTATTGATTGATAATCCAGAAAGCATTAGCTACGAGATTCCTATTCATGACCAGAATGGGAATTATTTATGCGATGCTCTCATTCTGTTGGAAAAATCGTTTGATGAATGGAAAGACTTCATCAAACAACAACCCCATATTAGGGCAGTGTTATGAAGTCTAACCTTGTGCCGCAGACGTGTGAAAGCTTTGGGTACTGGGTTCAAGGTTACTGACCGCCGCTGATGTGCTGTTAAACAGCTACGAAGAAATGGGTTCTTTCCCTCCTCGTAATGAATGCCATCCATGCTAAGCCAAAATTTGAGATAATCTGCTCACTCAACAGCTATAGGTCAAAGTTACTAAGGGCATGGATGGCAGGACAGCGATCGCTAGGTGATATTTTATTCGCACAAACCAGTCAGAGGGCAGTTAATCAGAAGCATAAATGAGCGATCGCAACTTTGACTTTGATTATGTCGCAGACTAGCTAGCTGACGAACTAATCCGAAGTTAAAACAAATTTCATTAACAATGGTTTGCTAAAATTACCAACACAGGCGCGGGTAGCAGAAAAAACGAGTTATATGTCTATAGTTATCTCTCTTAGTCCAGAAGTCGAGGCGCAACTTCGTGAAAAAGCTGCACAACAAGGGCAAGATATTAGTGTTGTTGCGGCCCAATTGCTAGCTCAGATATTGGAATGGGAGTTGCAAGACTCACAAGAAGCTGTTGCAGGTATTCAGCGTGGCTTAGATGCTTTTGAGGCAGGGCATTCCCGTTCATTTCAGGAGTTTGCTGAGGAACAACGTCGTAAGTACAACCTGCCAGTTGACTCATGAGTTATCGCGTTGAGATTTCGAGCGTAGCAGAGGCAGAGGCAGACAGCGCATTCCTGCTACTATCGCAAATTACATCACCTGAAAAAGCAAGACAGTGGTATGAAGGGTTGTTGAGAGCAATCGAGTCTTTATCGGAAAGCCTAAGCGTTGCCCTTTAGCAAGAGAAAACAAGTATTTCAGCCAGGAAATTCACCAACTTCTCTACGGTCGAGGTCGTAATTCATACCGCATTCTTTTCACTATTGTTGAGGGTAATGAAATGGCTACAGTTCGCATTCTCCACATCCGACACGCTGCACAACAAACTCTCGGTGAAAGTCAAGAATCTGATGAAGCCTAAGCCAGAGCAGACGCTATGCGATCGCAATTACGCCTGGTTATTCCATCTAGATAGCTGTGAGTCTGAAGCAGAAATGAGCGATCGCATTTCAATATTTTTGCCCAATAGACAGCTTAACGTGGGGTTTTCACTCCTCTGACCGCCCATTTGTATGCCTCAAACAGCTCGTTCGCCAGTTCTCCCCCTACTAGCTGAGGCGATCGCAGTTAGTCACCGAGTATTATTGTCACTGTCGAACAAAAGGATTGGAGATTTACAAATAATGCCAGCGATCGCTGTTTACGGCATTCCTCTCAGCACTTACGTTCGTACTGTCCGGTTGTTGCTTGAGGAAGCAGGTGCAGACTATGACCTTAAAGAAGTCGGTATTTTCAACGGTGAAAACACCTCAGCCGAGTACCTAGCCAAAAATCCGTTTGGTAAAGTCCCGACTCTCGAAGTGGATGGGGAAGTGCTTTATGAGACGGCTGCCATTACCGATTATCTCGATAGTGTCGTAGCAAATAGCAAATTCAGCCCGTCTAATCCCCTGTCTAAGGCTCGGATGCGCCAGATTATGGCAATTATTGATAGCTATTTCTATCCATCTGCAATCAGGACAATTGTCATCCAGCGTCTAATTGTGCCAAGTCAGGGGGGCAAAACAGATGAGGACGCGGTGAAAAATGCGATCGCGCCTGCAAAAACAGCAGCAGAGGCGATTGAGTCGCTGGCTGTTGGTAGCCCATACCTGCTAGGTAATGAATTGAGCATTGCCGATTTCTACCTAATTCCCATCTTCATCTATCTCTCAAAAACACCAGAGTTTGAGGCAATTACCGCTCAAACTCCTAAACTGAAGACTTGGTGGGATGAGGTGAATAAGCTCAAGAGTGTGAACAAAGTGTGCGCGTAACTTCGCTCTCCTTGCGCCCGTTCGCGTATGGCTTCGTTTGGAGCATCAACAGAAAAACTGGCGATCGCATATCGGGCGCGCCACCATTGCTCAAGGTTAGTGAAAATGCCGAAATTCGTTGACTAATGTTGTGTAAACAACAGATTCTTCTGAAATAAAATGCTTAAGCAGAAACAGTGAAACTTCGTCCAAACTATATTTAATCGCAGCTAATAGCAGTACGATTCCAATAATTTGTAAAATGCTAAGTTGCTTAGGTCTACATGGCTTATTGGCAGAATCCATAAATTTCCCCCCAATTTTTTAGGAGAACTGCTGAGAGTAACTTGATAAGCTGTTCAGCATTTAAATAAAGTATAATCCGAAAGTAAATTTAGTCTAACAAGTGAAAGATGCCAGCGAAAAATTATCTCAATCAAGAGCAAGTAGAGAAACTACAAAAAGCATTAAAGGAAGAGGATAATGGACATATCCGAGA
>NZ_JACJPF010000080.1 GCF_014695915.1 Trichocoleus sp. FACHB-40 | reverse complement strand
CCGTGTGGCAGCTATTTCTTCTACTCTAGGACGGTTTACTCAACCGATCTGTAACCATGAAAGTTTAAGTAGAATTGGTCACACAAGATTCTTAAGGAGGAACAAACCGCTTAAATTGTGAGCGGTTCCCATCTTTTTACTTCAATTGAGCAATTCGCGACAAAAATTTAGCATCTTTTTGCCCAAGGATTTAGACGCGAAGCGTGCGCTCAGACAGATAAAGATGAAGGAAAGCCACTCATTCACGGTATGCTGGCACTCAAGCTAAATGTGCCACGCTATCAACACATTAGTGTTGATAGCGACAAATAATTTGTTATCTGACAGATGCTGAAGACGACGCAAGTTGAGCGATCGCCCAGTTGACGCTGTGCTACCGTTAAGTTACATTAAATAACGGTTGCCCGATATAAATTCTAGATGCCGAAGATTGTTGACCATGAGCAATATCGCAAAGAGTTGCTCCACAAGTGCTTTGACCTGTTTGCCCAGAAAGGATACGCTTCCATCACAACTCGACAGATTGCTAAAGAGTTGGGCGTATCAACGGGAACACTCTATTACTACTTCCCACGCAAGGAGGATATGTTTGAGCAACTGGTTGAAGAAATGAGTCAAGAGTATTTGCAAATCTTTGCCAGCGAATTAAAAGACGGGCAATCGCGATCAGAACGCTTTGAGGCACTTGCCAACTTTGCAGTCAAGTATGAAGACCGTTTGATTAAAGAAATCTTTATGATGGTTGACTTTTGTCAGCAGCAGGGCATCGAGGCAGTTCGCAATAACGCTGTTCTTGCACGAATCAGACAACGAAACAAGCAAGCTTTTGCCGACTTCTTTAGAATTCTAGACCCAGCCCTTGCAGACTTTGTGATGATTCAACTTATGGGCTTGATGCTGGCTCGCATGGAAGACAATGACATCCCAATCTTTGAGCAGGTCACACTACTTGGAAAGATGTTGATTACTTACCTAGAAGGATGAAGAACCCTATGATCCTGCAACGGCTAAAGCCTCTTAATCGCTGGACGATCGCGCTCATTGTTTCGGGGATTGCCCTCACAGGTGGTTCCCTCTACTACAGTATTTCTGAGTTTGGACAAAAGCCTGCCCAACCTGTGGCACCTGCACCCACGATTGAGCCGATTACAGCTTTGGGACGACTAGAACCCGCCTCAGAAGTGGTGCGAGTCGCTGCCCCAGCAACGCTCAATAACGATCGCGTTGCTCAACTGCTGGTTAAGCGAGGCGATCGCGTCCAGGTAGGTCAGGAGATTGCGATTCTCGATAGTCGCGAAAGGCTACAAACGGCTTTACTTGAGGCGCAGGAGCGAGTTAGCACAGCCCAAGCAAGACTGGCTCAAGTCAAAGCAGGGGCAAAATCTGGGGAAATTGCCGCTCAGCAAGCTGAAATTACTCGTCTTCAAGAAGAGTTGCGGGGCGAAATTGCGACTCAATCCGCCATTATTGCTCGTCGCCAATCCGAAGTTAATGTCGCGCAGGCAGACTATAACCGCTATCTAGGTTTGTATCGGGAGGGTGCGCTCTCGGCTTCCAACCTCGACCAACGGCGACTTACGTTGGAAACTGCCCAGGCACAACTCAACGAAGCTAAAGCCAGTCAGAATCGCACGGCTGACACATTGCGTGCCCAAACCAATCGAGCTAGGGCTACTCTAAACCAGATTGCCTCCGTTCGCCCTGAAGATGTCCGGGTGGCGCAAACCGAGATAAACCAGGCAGTTGCAGCAGTTAAACGAGCTGAGGCTGAGTTGAAGGAGGCAACCATTCGCGCACCGATCGCAGGGCAAGTTTTGGAAGTTTACACCCAATCTGGTGAGGCGATCGCTGACGAAGGCATTGTTGACTTGGGAAAGACTGACCCAATGGAAGTGGTTGCAGAAATTTACCAAAGTGACATTGGCAAAATTCGCAGTGGTCAATCAGCGATCATTACTGGTGAAGGGATTTCTGGAGAACTGCGGGGAACCGTTCGCCAAGTTGGGTTGCAAGTCAGCCAGCAAAAAGTCTTCAGCAATCAGCCCGGACAGAACCTCGATCGCCGCGTCGTTGAGGTCAGAATTCGGCTTAATTCAAAAGATAGTCAACAAGTGGCAAGCCTAACCAACTTGCAGGTACAGGTAGCCATTCAACCGCAAGTGAGCTTGAAGTAAAAAATAACGGTTGCCCGATATCTAAACTTTGTACTTGCGTTCGTCAGATAAACCTACATCAGGAGATTAGTACTATGCTTCAAGGCACATATCTGATTCTTTGCATTCTGGGAACTGCTTTACCCTACTCCCAATTCATCCCATTTCTGCTGGAAAACGGACTTGATTTAGAACGTTTCTTTGAGCAGCTTTTTACAAATCGAATTTCAGCATTTTTTGGTATGGATGTCGTAGCTTCATCTCTTGTTCTGTGGACATTTGTGTGGTTTGAAGGTTCACGACTGAAAATGAAAAACTTGTGGCTCTACGTTGCAAGTAATTTATTAGTTGGTGTTTCGTTAGCGCTACCTCTGTTTCTACTCATGCGGCAGCGCAAGCTCGAAGGAACCGCTCAATTAGATCAAATAGCTCAGTCTTAAAGACGCTCTTGCTTTAACCAGTTTGTCAGCTATAGTCCGTTCTCCAACTTTGCACCTTTGTCAGTAAGCGTCCACACCCGCCAATAAATTAATTTCTTGGCTCACAGCTTAAGTCGGTTTAAACCGACTGTAATCCTTGTATGCCAAAGATTTAGTCCTCTTGAGAGGACTTTCGCTAAAAGCCCTTGGGTTTAAACCCTTGGCGGGTTAAGGCGACTGCGGCAAGAGGTCAGTTATCCAACTTTAGACTCTTTTAGATCAAATACTCAACTTATGTTGCGTAAACTACTTCGCAAAACACCTCTAGCTTGGTTACAGGTGAAGCGAGAAAAAACCCGCCTCTTTGTTGCCTTAGCTGGAATTGGCTTCGCCGATATCCTGATGTTTTTCCAGCTTGGATTGATGGAGTCTGCCTATGTTTCTGCTACGGGGATGCACTACAAGCTACGGGGCGACCTGTTCTTGCTAAATTCTGTGTCTGATAACGTGCAGACTATCAAACCCTTCTCGCGTTCCAGATTATTTCAGGCAGCAGGTACAGATGGAGTCGCTTCCATCAACTCTCTTTATCTAGGCATCGGAAGATGGCGTAATCCTAGTAATCGGACATTCTGGCAGGTACAAATCTATGGTTTCAACCCCAGTAACCCAGCAATGGATGTGCCAGATGCTGCACCTGAATTGAATAAACTCAAGATGTTGAATTATGTGCTTTATGACCAGGCGGCGCGACCCGATCTGGGTAATGTTGCTAGTCAACTTCAGCAATCTAAACCGCTTACAGCCCAACTGAATGACTTACAAATTCAAGTCACTGGGGTCTTCACCATGGGAGCCTCTTTCTCAGCTGATGGCAATCTGATTGTGAGCGATTCTACATTTTTGCGTCTGTTTCCCGAACGCCAATCAGATGATATCGATGTCGGTCTAATCACGTTGAAACCGGGTGCAGACATCGAGCAAGTGCAAGCCAATATAAAAGCCAAATTGCCGGATGATGTGTTGGTTCTGACAAAAGAAGAATTTATCCAACGCGAAAGAAACTATTGGAGTCAAGTTAGTCCCATCGGTGTGATCTTTG
Source organism: Trichocoleus sp. FACHB-40 (assembly GCF_014695915.1). Taxonomy (GTDB): domain Bacteria; phylum Cyanobacteriota; class Cyanobacteriia; order Cyanobacteriales; family FACHB-T130; genus Funiculus; species Funiculus sociatus. Next base: position 9,983 of record NZ_JACJPF010000080.1, on the reverse strand, counting down.
GTTTTGGAACTATCGTGGGCTTTTTGGTGGGGACGGTAATTGTTTATCAGATTCTTTACTCTGATGTTTCCGATCACCTGCCCGAATACGCCACACTCAAAGCAATGGGCTATGGCGATCGCTTCTTAGTTGGAATTTTGCTTCAAGAGGCTTTGATTTTGGCAATCCTGGGTTTTATGCCGGGATTTGTGATTTCACTTGGACTTTACGGACTCATTGCCCAAGCGACGCTACTTCCCGTCAAAATGTCGCTAGATCGTCTGGTACTCGTACTATCTTTGACGCTTGTGATGTGCATTGCATCGGGAGCGATCGTGATGCGTAAGTTGCAGTCTGCCGACCCTGCTGACATTTTTTAATTAGTCATTAGTCATTGGTTTTACTACCAATTACTTATTACCAATTAGCTATTACCATCTATGCAACCCGTAATTTCTGTTCACCAACTCAATCACTACTTCGGTGAAGGAGAACTGCGAAAACAAGCGCTATTTGATATCAATCTCGACATCTATCCCGGAGAGATTGTAATCATGACTGGACCATCGGGGTCTGGTAAAACGACGCTCCTAACACTAATGGGAGGCCTGCGTTCTGCACAAGAAGGAAACTTGGAAATTCTGGGCCAAGAAATGAATGGAGCAAGTAAGAAAGCAATGAGGCAGGTGCGGCAGCAAATTGGCTACATCTTCCAAGCACATAACCTGTTGACTTTTCTCACGGCTAAGCAGAATGTGCGAATGTCTCTAGAGCTACACGAGCGCTTTCTAGACCAAAATATGGATGAGATAGCAACTGATATTCTCAAGACAGTTGGTTTAGGAAATCGTGTGGATTACTACACCGATAATCTATCTGGAGGACAAAAGCAACGAGTTGCGATCGCGCGTGCCTTAGTTAGCCATCCTAAAATTGTTCTGGCAGACGAACCTACCGCTGCACTGGATAAAAAATCAGGTCGAGATGTGGTAGAAATGATGCAGAAACTAGCAAAGGAACAAGGCTGCACAATTTTGCTAGTGACGCATGATAATCGGATTTTGGATATTGCCGATCGCATTGTTTATATGGAAGACGGGCGCTTGGCAGCCAACTCTGATGCTGTTGCACTCGTAGAATAGTTGCGAGGAGTGAAAGCAATTCCCTTGTGTACTCAATCCGAATTGATGAATATTCGCTCTCGAACTCCCTCAGACGACCAGGCGATAGCTGAACTTAACCGACTAGCCTTTAAGCGAGGTAATGAGGCTTCACTTGTGGAATCTATTCGTCAAACTGACCACTCGTACCCTTCCTTAAACCTTTTCTTTGCATCAGTCTCTACAAGGCTGCCATGAGCCATAATCACCCTTCTGAAGTCCCAAGAGAGTACCTTTTCAACCGACTGTTATACCTTCTCTTTTTCTTGTGTAGCCAACTGCTCTAATAACGAGGGTCCAAGTTCTTTGTACTCCCCAAGGACTCTGGCTACTAATTGTGTTATCAAGGGAAAGCTTTCATTAAAATGAAAAACCGTATCTGTTAAGACCAAAGTGTGGCTTTCAGGATAGAAGAAGACAAATTCCTTCAAGGGCAAAGATCCACTTAAGCTGAAGGTTCTAAATCCATCAAACAACAAGCATTCAATTTCATCCAAAAAACTGTTCCGACTATTTTGTATTACTTGGTCGATAGGCAGTTCAGGTTTTTTTGTCTCTAAACCTGGCGCAGCCCAAAGTTTGGCTTTTGGCTAGAAAGCTTTAAATTTTAAGGCAAACAGAGTATGAGATTTTCATTAATAACCCTAAATCAACACAAGCGCGTTGGGCTTCTGCCGTGCGTGCTGATTAGCTCACTCAAGGCTTTAATATCGCCCTGTTTTTTTTTGGCAGCTTCTATCAACCGCCCTATCTCATCAGGTGTCAAATAATCTCGCTCGTTATCCGGTTTTGCTTCCTTAATCGGGTTCTCATTCTAACTCCACCTAAAACAGTAGACCTCTTGCGGAATTAAGATGATTTAGCTATTTTTAGCTCATAATTATAAATTCCTGCAATTAAGTTTACTCGCAATCCAAATCGCTGACTTCGATTTCTATAAAGGCTAGACAAAATTCTGAATGTCTTCAAGCATCTAATGGTATGCTCAACTTTAATATTGAGTTTAGCTAAACTTCTATTTTCTCGCTTCTGCTTAGCGCTTAACTGGGAATTTCTGGGTCTCTTATGAGGGATTTTACTGTTATTATGATGATACTTTTTTATTCCCTGATATCCTTTATCTGCTACAATCTGAATCCTCGACACAGCAATAATTTTACTCTTTTTGAATATTTTTAAATCCTGTTGCCTTCCCTTTCCTATTGCTTGCTGCACATATAACCTCTGATGTAGCTCGATTTGTTATCAGTTGCATTTTCAGCCTATGACACTTTGAAAAGCCACTGTAGTAGGGCTTCTGTTTTTTTTAGGCCGTTCTATTTCTGTTTCTGCTACATCTACCATTACTACTTATATTTCTGTGTTGTTTTTGACCATTTCTCTTTGACTTGGCAAGCCGAATTTTCTACTCTTAGTTAACATATTTTCAATTCTCTTGACTGTCCGTTGAGCCGTTGATGCGTATACCCCCAATCTTTTGCTATGTGAAATAGCGTTCTATACTCTCGCCAATACTCTAATGTCAGCAATATTTGGTCTGGTATTGTTAGCTTAGAATAGCTGCCACGGCTGCCCTGCTTGGCATCCCGCACTACTTGCACCATTTTCCTCGCACGTTTCTGGTGTCACTCCATACAGTCTCTTAAAGTCAGATGGTGAATTTGACAAAGCTTGTTTATATTTCATTCAGTTGTCTATAACTGTTATTTAATTCTTCTTCTATGCAAGCTTATTTATCTTAATTCCGCCAGAGGTCTAGTGTGCTGGAGCGCGATCGCAAAAGTTTTCGGTCTACTGATTGTAGCTCTACTTTTCCTGATGCAGCACTCCCCTTAAAACCAAGTTAATTGCCGCTTGGGTGTACTGCTCAATCAATTCTGGACTCAATAAATCCCGCTCTGGCTCCAGATGCTTCAAGTTTTCATGGGCATTGGCGTAGAAAACGCACACGCCAATAATCGTGAGAGTTGTCATGTACGCATCAAGCTTGCAGAATATCCCCTCTTGCATCCCCCGCTCCAGAATTCCAGTCAGGGAGGCAATTGGTTGTTGCCAGTTTGTCAGCTTGAAATACTTGCCCTGATTCTGAGAAGCTTCCTGAAACAACAACATTCCCCGATGGCGGTGAGAAGCCTCGTAGGCAATTGTGGTTCGCAAAAACGCTCTTAAAGCTTCTGCTGCTGGCAATTGTTCTAGGTTGAGTTGAAAAAGCACCTCCTGGAATTGTGTCGCAGGCCGCTCTAAAACCGCTTGGTAAAGCCCTTCCTTGCTCTGAAAGTAGTAGTAGATCATTCGCGGTGCTACGCCTGCACTCTTAGCGATCGCTTCAGTTCGCGCTCCACTGAGTCCGTGGAAGGCAAACTCCTCCTCGGCGGCATCGAGAATCTCTTGTTTGGTCGCCTCTGCATCACGTACTGGACGCTTAACAGAAGAAGCAGGTGTTTTTTGGTTTTTGGCTCTTTGGCTCACAGCGGTAAACAAATCGATGACAGGACGGCGGTAGGCGAGGGAAAGCCTTTCTCTTTGAACTTTACAGGTAGTCAAGGTCTAAGTGGCTCTTGTTAACTAAAAATTTAATTCATTGTTGACAGAACCCGGACTCACCGCTAACAATGAATTAAAAATTTAATTAATTAAAACGGGAAGGCGCTGACACCTTGAGTTCATTGGAGTTTCTGCATCAAAATGGCTCGTTTTCTGATTGCTACAATTTCCGCCGCCGGACACGTCAATCCAGCATTACCGATTGCCCGCTTCCTAGTGGAGCGCTCTCATGAAGTATGGTGGTACACAGGTAAAGGATTTAAGGACAAGGTTGAAGCGACTGGTGCACACCACGTCCCGATTCGCACGGGATTAGACTTTACGGATATGAGTACCATTCCTCAGTCGTGGTTAGACCAGAAAGAAGCAAACAAGGGGGTGGCGCAGTTTAAGTTCTATCTCAAGCATGGCTTCATCGATGCTGGAGTTACGCAGCTATTAGACTTGACGGAAATCCTTCGCTCCTTTCCAGCCGATGTCCTGCTATGCGATGTCTTCTTCATTGGCGTGTCATGGCTTTCGGAAAAAACGGGGTTGCCGTGGGCAGCCTTTGGCATGTCGGCTTTACCCTTGGGTAGCCGCGATACCGCTCCGTTTGGACTGGGTATACAGCCTACCAATTCAGCGTTTGGGCGATTGCGAAATGCATTTTTGAATGGGTTGTCACAGCGAGTATTGATGCGCGATGTAACGGTTCATCTCGATCGCGTGAGAGTCAGTGTTGGGCTACCACCCAAGTCCCAAGACTTTTTCAGCGCCGCCCTATCTCCGTTTCTCTACTTGCAGGGAACTACTCCAACGTTTGAGTATCCCCGTAGCGATTTACCAGGGCAAGTGCATTTTATCGGCCCCTTTTTGCCGAGTCTGGAAGCTAACTTTACACGGCCTGCTTGGTGGGAGGAGCTTTCTGACGGTAAGCCAGTTGTCTTCGTCACGCAAGGAACTGTGGCAACGGACGCAGGCGACCTGATACTGCCTGCAATCGAGGCACTTGCCAATGATAACGTGCTGGTCATTGTTACAACTGGAGGACAGCCGATAGACAATCTTGGACTTGACTCAATGCCTGCCAATGTCAGAGTCGAGAAGTTTATTCCCTACGAGCATCTACTCCCTAATGTGGATGTCATGGTGACTAACGCTGGATTCAACGGCGTGCAATTGGCTTTAGCGAATGGCGTGCCGCTAGTTACCGCTGGGCAAACTGAGGAGAAACCTGAAATTTGTGCCAGGGTGCAATGGGCTGGGGTGGGAATTGACCTCAAAACAAGTACACCTAGACCAATGCAGATTCGAGATGCTGTGATGAAAATCCTCGGTTCATCCCAATATCGCCAAAGGGCTTTCCGTTTCAAAACTGAAATTGCTCAGTATGATGCACCCGCACTAGCTACTGCCCTATTGGAGCAACTGGCATCAACCAAAAAGCCTGTTCTCAGGGCGATTGACTAACATCTTTTCTAACTGCACTAAGTATGAGGAAGAATCATTTAGTTAATGCCTGAAACTTATTCGGGTTTCAGGATAGTGCTTAGGCTTATCCAGCGATTAGTCCTGCAAACCCGGCTTCATTTTTGAACGTTGCTTCCCTATAAAAGAAGCAATCTATGGTTAAAATTCCCTTCCAGCAGGAGTCTGGAGCTATCCCACCGCTTGAAAATGGTGATCGCTTAAATCGCTATGAATTTGAACGTTGTTATAAACCCCACCCGCAAGAGCGCTGGTGGGGTAAGGTGAGAGACGAAACTCTCAGCAAAGGCTAGTTTTCGGGTTCAACAGGAGTAGTGCGTCTATCTATAAGCACTTCCCCACCTTCAACCCCCAGCTTGAAACGAATGACACCAGTGAAGTTGGAGTATATTGCTGAGAAGGCAATAGCTCCTAGAACCAATGGCACTAAGTTAAATTGAATCAGCGTCTCATGAGCGTTTCTACTCCATTTTCATATCTCTAAGATTCACTCACAGTCTTGCATCCAATGTGGGGAAGTGCGATCGCAGCCAATTTCCAAATTTGCTAGTCATGTCAAGCTGCCTATTTTACTTCTAAACCCAATGTCCCAATCGCGTATGACGTCGCCTTGTTCACTAAATCAGGCCCCGCTTTTTCGGGTGAACCCACATCGAAGGGAGGGGCTGGATTGTACTCCATCAAGAGTTGAGCAATCTTGGCGGCTTCCTCACCACAAAGCGCTTTAGCAACCACGAGACCAAAATCAATGCCTGCTGTCACCCCTCCCCCCGTCATGCGATTGCGGTCAATGACGACTCGCTCTGTTCCGACTTCAAAGCCCAACCCAGCTAGCTGTTCCCGCATCATCCAGTGAGTCGCTGCTCGATAGCCTTGCAGCAGTCCTGCCTTTGCCAAAAACATAGACCCGCCACACACAGAGGTAATAAACTTTGCGGTGCTTCCTTGCCGACGCAGAAATCCAAGGATCTCTGGATCGTCTATGAGTGCCATCTGTTTTAAGCCGCCGCCCACACAGATCACGTCCAAGGGCGGGCAATGGTCAAAGGTAGTATCCGGCAAAATCATCATACCGTCATCGGTTTTGATCGGGTCTAGCGTTTTCCAGATTCGATGAATCTCGACATTGGGAAGCGAACTGAAAACTTGCTGGGGTCCCACAATATCCAGTGCGGTCATGCCAGGATAGATGACCAAACCAATAATCTGCTTTTGTGAGTCCGTCATACATCAGTTCTCCTAATGGCGCTTGCAATTAACTCTGTCCTTATACTAAGAGTGGCAATTTATCGCGCCTAGTCCTCGATTGAGTACTCTTTTTACCTCCATGACGATTTCCTTGCAGCTTTTATTTAAAGAAATTCACCGGGTAAAGGATCAAGATGATTTGCGATCATACCTGGCACCAAAAATTGGTGAATATTTTGCAGCCGAGCGATCAGGGATCTTTTTCTTCGACCAACTTTTAGGCGATCGCCATCTTCAAAAAGTTTTGAACGTTGCTCTATCCATCGAACAGAATCCTGTGGCGCGTTACATAGCGGAGCGCCATACGCCTGTTCATGAAGGATTGGTGGCATCACCCAAGGCATGGGCAATCATCTGTCCTCGTCCCGATCATTGGCATGTGATGGCAGGACCGATTATCGATCGCGGTCAATTAATAGGCTCAGTGGGTTGTACCCGTAAAAAATCAATGCCTGCCTTTGATACCCAATATCTAGCTGATTTGAGTGCCATTTGTTTACACGTATCGGTTTGGACTGCTACCATACGATTGGCGCAAAGCGCCGCTTTGGAACCTCAGCGCCAACCGTTTAGCACCAATCGTTTAACGTCTCGTGAGTTGCAAATTGCCGACTTGGTTGCGCTGGGTCGAACTAACGCAGAAATCGGGACTGAACTTTGGATTACCGAGAATTCTGTCAAGCAGGCTTTGAAGCGAATGTTCCGTAAGCTTGAGGTTGCATCTCGTACAGAAATGGTTGCACAACTTTCCGCGACACAACATCATTTTCCAGGTGCAAGGCAATCTCTCCCCTCTGCCCCTAATCACTAGAGGAGAAAGGGAGTTCTCCTATTCCCCTCCTTCAGGTACTGAAGCAACGGCATCACTTCAAGACCAAAAGTTATAATTTGTTCAACAAAGTTAGGGAATGTAAAAAAATTCCATCAGCTGTTGTCTGAGTAGCAAGCTGATCGAGGTAAGATGCTACAGCAGTGAATAACACTAAAACAAGCAAGATTACTACTTTCAAGTGATAGAAAACAAAATTTTCCTAGTCTTGTAAAACGGGAGTCTGGGTAAATCAACTTTTTAAATGGCTAGTCAACCGCCTCACCTCTTAATAACAACTTTATAAATCAGCTCTAATGCATGAAGTTTAAGTTGTTCCACTTTTTCAAATAAGGTAGAGTAGCAGGGTAAGCGCACCTCAAACGCTATTTACAGATAGGGTCTAGGTTTTCAATGGGATCGGGTAGTGCAGCTGCTAATACCGTTAGCATATAGGTATCATCCATAGCAGCCTGCTTTGACTTCTGCCGTAGACTACGCTTGCCGGTCGCTTCTCGATTGAGGGCATTGACAGCAAAACGGCGCAAAAGCGCGAGGTTGTGGGGGGCAGGGAGAGAACGGACACGGCAACCATCCTCGGCAAACGTGACATCCAGCGTCCAATGTAAAGAATTTTCAATGCCCCAGTGTTGCCGAATCGCCGCAGCAATTCTGGAACTCTGAGGTGGCAAACTGCTTAGGTAAAATTGAATTTCGTGAGTGGTTTTATTCCATAAATGACGGGTGCGTTCAACCACCACAATCCTCTGAAGACCAGCCCATTCATCTGCCTGATAGAGGGCAGGGAACAAGTCAATCGAAAGGGTCCAGACTTTGCGACTTTCGGTGCGGTGATGTCCTGCTTCGGTAGTGTGTTCTGAAGGCGCAGGTAAAGTGCCCTCAGCACGAGACTTGTTGAGCCATCTATCAACCTGTTGAAACAATGTGGGATGATTTGCTTTGAGGCTAAGGATGTAATCGGCATGAGCCGTATGAATCTGATAGGCAATATCCTTCTGCGTCCCCATCGCATCCAGAGTGACAATACAACCTTGAATATCGAGTAATTCTAGTAACGCTGGAATCGCGGTAATTTCATTCGACTTGTCCTGCACTTTCGTTTGCGCCAAGACGAGGCGATGTTGGGTTGCCCAGGCACTGACCAAGTGCAGTGCTTTAGAGCCTGCTTGACGGTTATAGGAACCATTGACACCCTTGCCATCAATGGCGATGACCTGGATACCCAATTCATCAACCAGTTGTTTAACCCATTGTTCAAAGCATTGTTCAAGTTGTTTGGGATTAATCTGCTCGAACACTCGTCGAAACGTCTCTTCGCTGGGAATACCATTGGGTAAAGCCAGAAATGTCGATAACCATCCCTGTTTACTCACACCGTAGAGTTCCATGTCTTCCCAACCCTGACCTCCCGCTATCACCGATAAAATGGCAATCGTTAAAATATCTGACAACTGATGTAAGCGTGTCCTTTCAACTCTTGGGTCAGTAATGGACGCAAAACAATCTTGGAGTCGCTGACTCACAGCCGCAGCTTCCAGAATTTTCGGTACTACGATTTGGGGGGCAACAGCGGGCACCAATCCTTTTGCCATGATCTCTGCTGGGGGCTAGGGGATAAGCTAGAGCATCCTCTAATTTAATCGTTCTTGTCACCCCTGCTACTCAAGGCGAATGTTCACCACCTCTTAACCCATTACTCAGCCAAACCGTCTGTATGTTTGGCTACGCTTTTAGATGCGCTTACCCTGGGTAGAGTAGGACTCTATAAATTTTCCAGCAGTGGAAACATGAGAGTCAATCAAAACTGCTGCCGAACTATTACTACTCATTTATTTTCTTCCTCAAAATTAGTGTGTTCACCCATCGCTGTATGTTGAATGGCACTCAAAGCCATCTAGTCTCAAATGCGTCTTGCCCATTTCCATACACCAACGCCCCATACTCTTGCCACCGTGTTACCGCTTCCGGGGTAAGTTCAGGAATGTGCAAAACACTCAAGTTTTCCTCCAATTGCGCTTGAGTTTTTGGTGCAGTGAGAGCCAGGTGTACTGCTTTTTGGTGTAGTGCATATCGGTAACAATCAGCCGCCGTAGGAATCTCAAAAAACCAATCCGGGTGCCCTCGTAGAAGTTGCCCCCAACGAGTGCAAGTAAACGCGACGGCTGGAATTCCAGCCTGTTGAGCCATTGGGAAAACCTGTTCTTCTGCCTTGCGATGCGCCATATTGTAGCGGTGCATGAGTACCTCACATCGACGGCTCCTAATCAAGTCTAAGGCGATCGCGCGATTATGGGTGGTTGCCCCCCAGTAGCGGATAAGCCCTCTTTCCTTCCAATCCCAAAGTTCATCGAGTACACTCCAAATCTGAGCAATGTCCTCATGAGGCGTGACATACTCGGCAAAAAATACATCCACAACATCAATATCTAGGTATCGACGCACTTGCTCTAGGTACTGCCGCAGTCTACCTTTATCGCGCTCCTCACTTCCCGTTGCTATCAATAAGTAGTTGGACAAAATTAATTACACAAATAAGTAATAAAATATATTAAGATTAAGAACCTATGTATTAATTCGTGTTACCGATGATATTCCTTCGAGAAGTAAATCCTCTTTCAGCTAAATTACTGGAGCGAATTTATCACCAAAGCCGACATCATCAGGTGCGTCAAAGAGCGCATTGTATAATTTTAGCCAATCAAGGGGTAAAAGTCGAAGAACTAACAAAGGTTTTCCAAGTTAGCCGCAAGACC
>NZ_JACJPF010000008.1 GCF_014695915.1 Trichocoleus sp. FACHB-40 | reverse complement strand
AGCGATGGGTAGCACCAGAGCAACACAAAGATTTACTTCCAATTCTTTCACTAGCAAATGCAATTGCAACATTACCTATTGAATTATTTAGCTATGCTATTGAATACTTTCAATACTTTACTGGCATAATGCCCCTTCAAAATATTAGTGACAAGGGGAAAAATCTTGAAGATGAGCTTGAAGCAATAAGGAGATGGGCTGTAATCCCAGGCTTAGCAGTAGTATGCGGTATTTCGCTTAAAACGCAGCAAGATTTAGAAGGATTTAATAATGAGCTTCAAGCAGTACATACATCTGGGAATCAGATTAGTGTAAAGCTCGTTGAGGATCTTTTAGGAGAGCGTACTCTGGCATTGAAGAAGGAAGCATGGATCGGCTTTGATCCGTTGCAAATAGTTAACACATTACTGTCGCGGTCATAAACCATCTATTAAATGACACATCAATAACTTTAATTCACTATCCCACCAATAACTCAAGGCAGCTTTACCGTTAGGGTAGAGAGATCCACAAACCGTAACATCACATTGCTATCTACCAGAACGTATTGCCGATCGCGTTCGGTAACTCTCTCCAAATTATTTCTGATGAAAGATGTTGAGCCAGCGATCATCAACTGCAATCGTTAGTAAGCTTGTTGGGATGATTGTCCAGCCTGGTACAGCACTAATCGATGCTCAACGCATTGGAAGAAATAGGAATCATCAATGCCTAATTCAACTAACCAACAAATCTTACTCAAAAGCCGCCCAGTTGGGGAACCAAAAGAGAGTGATTTCGCCCTAGTCGAAACCCCAATTCCAGAACCAGGGGAAGGCGAAGTTCTCAACCGCACGATCTACCTGTCCCTCGACCCCTATATGCGCGGTCGGATGAGCGATCGCGAATCGTATGCTTCTCCAGCAGAATTGGGTTCCGTGATGGTTGGTGGCACAGTCAGCCAAGTCGTGAAATCGAACCATCCCCAATTCTCAGCCGGAGATTTTGTGCTGGGTTATGACGGTTGGCAAGCCTATGGCGTATCCAAGGGCGAAACGTTGCGTAAGCTTGACCCCAATCAAGCCCCCATCTCCTATGCCTTGGGCATAACGGGGATGCCCGGAATGACGGCATATTTCGCGCTGCTTGATATTGGGCAACCCCAAGCAGGCGAAACGGTTGTCGTTTCTGCTGCCTCTGGCGCAGTCGGTTCTGTAGCCGGACAAATTGCCAAACTCAAAGGCTGTCGGGCAGTGGGCGTGGCTGGTAGTGAGGAAAAATGCGATTACGTGGTGAAAGAATTAGGGTTTGATGCCTGCATTAACCGCAAAACTCAAGACCTAAGTTCAGCACTGAAAGCGGCTTGTCCTAATGGAATCGATGTTTATTTTGACAATACGGCGGGTGCAATTTTAGAAGCCGTGTTGTAGCAGATTAATCTTGGGGCAAGAATCCCACTGGTTGGTCTAATCTCGCAGTACAACGCAGAAAATCTTCCTCCTGTGCCTAATTTAATGCCACTGTTGGTTAAACGCGCTTTAATAAAAGGTTTTCTGGTCGGTGATTACCAACAGCGTCAGGCAGAGTTCGTAAATGATGTTTCTCAGTGGTTGCAGGAAGGCAAGCTTAAGTATAAAGAAGACGTTGTCGAGGGGTTGGAAAACGCGCCCCACGCCTTCATCGGTTTACTGCAAGGGAAAAACTTTGGCAAGCTGATTGTTAAAGTCAGTGACGATCCGACAGGATGAGCGTGCATTACGAATGAGTTACAAGCAATCCCTAGCAGTTTAGATCCCCGACTTGTCCAAGAAGTCGGGGATTTCGCCTTGACTGGACTAGCTTTTGGCAATGTAGTTGCCAAGAGCTATGAATCTCACGATTGAGATGACTATACCCAAGCTGGCAATCTCTGGCGAATCTTCTTT
>NZ_JACJPF010000079.1 GCF_014695915.1 Trichocoleus sp. FACHB-40 | reverse complement strand
AACCGTTCCGGTTGCTTCAGGAAGGTAACAACTTCTTCTAGTTCTTCTTTTGCTTCTTCAATCCCAGCTACATCGTCAAATTTGATTCCTGTTTTCGCCTCCATCTGGAATCTAGCTCTAGATTTGCCGAAATTCATCGCTTGACCAGAGGAATTGCTAGAACGACGGAAAACGAACATTAAGACTGCCATTAAGAACAACAGCAAAAGTAAATTTGCCGCCACCCCCAAAACAGCCGCGTTATCCCCAGACGGTTGTACATCCAAGTCAATGTTTTTATCGCGGAGTCTTTCAATCAACTCTGGATTTTGCTCAAACAGCATCACCTCTTGACGCGGAGCTGTGGAGCTTTGCCCCTTTAATGTCACCCTAGCAATCTTGGTTGCTGGGTCAATTTCTACTTTGGTGACTTGGTTGGCATCAATTTTCTGCAACAGGTCGCCATAACTGAGGGTGTTCTGCTCTACCTTGGCAAGGGCTGGGGAACCCAAAAACATCCCCTGAAAAATCATCAAACCTGCGGCAAGTTGCCAGAAGCGTTTCGGCTTCTTAGCACGATTCTCCTTAGAATTTTTTGGTTGTCCTTGCCCCGTCCATGCTCTCATTGAGGAACTGTTTTTCATACAAATACCCTTTGCCTGCTGCTTTGACTGAACCTCTCACTTGCTGGATTTCCTGAGAAATATACCTGATTCAGCAGTTGAGTTAACCTTTCTACAATCTAGTTTAACTTTCTCTATTACAGCCGTGAGTGCTAACCGATCCGCCTCGTTTGACCGCCTCGTTGACAAAGTTCGCTTAAATCAGCTATTTTAAATGTAGTCATTACGACTTCAATTTATTTTAGCTTGATTTTAGCGGTCGATATACAGATGGAATTTAATACAGCATATGGAATACAGCATATGGTGGAGTTTAGTTAAGTATTTTTGCTCTTATTCAAATCAGTTTTTAACCCAAGTAGAGGCGAATATGGTCAAAATAGTTGGAATTGGCGGGAGTTTAAGACCTGCATCCCAGAGTCAGCAGGCTTTGAATTTAGCAGCTCAGCGGGTGCAAGCTTTAGGAGCTTCAGTAGAAATTCTCGATTTGCGACAGATGCAATTGCCGTTCTGCAACGGGGAAAAAGAATATCCCGGCTTTCCCGATGTTGAGCGTTTGCAAAAGGCGGTAGCTGAGGCCGATGGCATAATTTTGGCGACCCCTGAGTATCATGGCAGTCTCAGCGGCGTTATGAAGAATGCCTTGGACTTGATGAGCTTCGACCAGATGAGCGACAAAGTTGTTGGTTTAATTAGTGTATTGGGTGGGCAAGTCAACAGCAACGCTCTCAACGATCTGCGAGTGATTATGCGTTGGGTTCATGCTTGGGTAATTCCAGAGCAAATTGCGATTGGACAAGCTTGGAAAGCCTTCAGCCCAGATGGCAAGCTGGTGGATGAGAAACTATCGCAACGATTCGATGAGTTTGCTCAGAGTTTAGTAGAAAATACTCAAAAACTGCGAAACGTTGCCTAGCCGAAGAACCTCACCCCCAGGCTCTCTCCGTTTTTCGGAGAGTAGGGTGGTTTCATTTGATAAAAGAAAATTCTGTAACGTTGATTTTGATTGGCGGTAGGGGCATGGCAATGCCATGCCCCTACAAAATGTCGCAATTTTCGATATTTTCTAAGGGTTGTATGAAACTGCCCTACTCTCCGTTTATCGGAGAGGGAAGCTAGAGCCTATGGCTCTAGCGAGGTGAGGTTGTTTTGTGAATGTAATCAACCAAACTACATAACCTTCAAAGCCTTGCAAGTGAAGCAGAGCTTAAGCTAAATCATTCCCAGGCTCAGCCTGGGAATGAGAGGATGGCTTAGTGGTGGTGATGGTCGTGATTATGACCGTGCTGATGGTCGTGATCGTGACCGTGGTGATGACCGCTATGGGTATGAGCTTGCACTGCTGCCATCTGGGGATTTACCGAAAGTGCTTGCTCTGAGATTAAAGCCTCAATTTGAGGATTTGCCCAATCTGCCGCCATCTTTAAGAATTCAGGATTGTCGTTAACGCACTCCATTTGCACGTAGGTAACGTGCGGATGACGACGACGCAACCAGTGCAGGATGTGGTCTACATCTAACAGGGTTTCGTGATTTTCTGTAGCAAAACCTATCGGCATAAAGACAAGCGATGTTGCCCCTAGCTGAATTAGGTTAAGAGCCGCTTGCTTGGCATCAGGCTGAGTCCATTCAATCAGGGGCGTGTCGTGGTTGAGCCAGCCCACTGAAATCAGCGGATATTTGTTCATCAGTTTGTCCCGTACTTTGTCGTACAGGGCTTGACTTTCGACAATACCTGATGTGAAGCCTTTGGCTTTGTGGGGGCAACCGTGGTTCATCAACACTATCCCTGTTTGCGAGGGCAGATGCGCTACTGCCAAGTCGCGAACAATTTTCTCTTCTACGAGATTGGCTAGCAAATCGATGTAAGCGGTTTCGTTGTAGAAGGAGGGAATGTAACGCTGTCCTTTTACCCAGTGTTCGCTGCCATCAGCGAGATTGACTAGGGCGTTGTTGACTTGTTCGACGGCGATGCCGCTGGTGAAGATGGAATCTACTACTAATAGGGGGTAGATCAGGATTTTGTCAAATCCTTGAGCTTTAATTTCTGTGAGGACTTGTTCGGGTAGGAAGGGAGCGCAGAAGTTAAAGGCTTTGAAAACTTGGACGCGATCGCCCCATTTTTCCTGTAAATTTTTCTCTATCCCCGCCCGCTGTTTTTCAAAAATGGCGTTGTGGGGGGAAATAAAATTACCGTGCTGATGATCCCACTCGTGCAAGTCAAATATTGCCAAAATCTTGGCAATTGGTGGATACATCCAGGTGGGAACCGGGGCAAATTTGGCGGTGAGTAGATTTAAAGCTTGCTCGTTGTAGTTGGCGAAATCTTCGTAACTCTCAACTTCTCCGTAACCCATTAGCAAGACGGCTACTTTGTCTGTACCTTGTTGAGCGTTCGGTGTTTGTTGCAGTTTTTCAGGGGTGGCAACCAAGTCGCATTCCTCCAAAGGAATATTTTCTTTCTTTAGAGTGGACTTTGGCAAAGCGCATTGTTTTACAGCTTCATTGCCCTGAAAGTGCCACTCATAATCTAGCTTAACATCCCCTAGGGGGGGATTGGCTTAAATAATTCAGTAATTAAATAATATTCCAGCAAGTTTTGCTGGGGCGATTCATCGTTGGGAAGATTTATGCTTTATGAGGCAGCAAGAACGCGATCGCGTCCTTGTTGTTTAGCGCGATATAAAGCCGCATCAGCTGCTCGAATCACCGCCGAACCTGTCAAGCCATGTGTAGGGAAAATTGCTACCCCTATTGATAGGGTAATAGAACCAAGGCTCTGACGGCGATTTTGTAAATTTAGGTGCTTAACTCCTTCCCGGATAGCTTCAGCTCGTTCTCTGGTAGCCTCTAAAGATGTTTCCGGCAGAATCAGCGTTAGCTCCTCACCGCCGTAACGACAGGCAATATCTGAACCACGGGTATGACTTTTCAAAAATACGCCAAGTTCTCTCAGCACAGTATCGCCTGCTTCGTGACCAAAGGTGTCGTTAAAGCGCTTAAAGTGGTCAACGTCGATCATAATGATTCCCAGTGATTGCTGTTTGCGCTCAGCGCGGCTAATCTCCCGTTCCAGAGATTCTTCCAAGTAACGGCGATTATATAAACCAGTAAGAGTGTCACGGATACTCTGTTGCTTGAGAGCTTCGTGCAGTTTTAAGTTTGCCAACGCCAAACCTATGTGTTCAGCAACTGTTGTGGCTAACTGTTGTTTAGCTTGGGTGAATTGTCCCAAAGCTTGAGAACTCAAATACAGTACGCCCAAGGCTTCCCCCTGCGCCATCATCGGGACGCACAGAGATGCAGGGGGGATTGGGGATTGGGAGTAATTCTCCTCGGTGTTGGTGCGCCTGGTTGGATCTAGCCTAATCCCCAATCTGTGCTTGCAGTGCAAACCACGATGATCGCATTCAAACAAATGCGATCGCCCGCGTCGTAGCGCCCAACATTCATTAGGCGTGAACAAAAGCTGGCTAGTAAACGTTGAATCTCCCCAGGTAGCAACAGCCTCGACTATTTGTTTTGAGGAATTAATCACAAATACCCCACCTGAGAAATTAGGAAATAAGGGTTGGACTAATCCAGCGATCGCGCTATAAGCTTCTTCAATACTTAAGCAAGTTTGTAGAATATCGCTCATTTCCCCAAGCAAGGCGATTTCTCGGTTGCGAGATTCTAATTCCTTTACCCAGCTACGTAACTCAGTGTTAGCTGCCTGCAACGCTTCTTCTGACGCTTTGCGTTCAGTGATGTCGCGCAGAATAACAGTAGATATTTTTTCGCTGCCTAATTCCAGTTGGGAAATTGAAGCTTCCGCAGGGAACTCTGTACCATTTTTGCGATAACCGATAATCTCGCGGCGATCGCCGATTTTCCTTGCCACGCTCTCAGATTGGAAAAATTGCGCCAGGTCTTGAGGATGAGCATCTGCAAAACTTTCTGGCAACAGCAAGCTAAGCGGTTTTCCTAAAACTTCATTAGCAGTGTAGCCAAAAATCTTTTCCGCACCTTGATTGAATAATGTGATTTGCTGGCTTTGATTTACTGAGATAATCGCATCTTCAGCAATATCCAAAATTCCTGCCAGACGAACACCGGAAGCTATTAGCGCGTCTTCGCTTCGCTTAGTAGCTGTAATGTTACTGTTGATTTCCAGAATTTTTATCGGACTGCCGTGCAAATCCCGTTGAATTGCCCAACGACTAGTAACTACAATAGTTGTACCATCCCGTTTGGTCTGGATAAGTTCACCTTCCCAGCGTCCTTCTCGTAATAGCTTGGTTTGGATTTCAGGCAAGCCTTTGGGAAATTGCGTTTGCAGTAATTTATGGCTTTCCTTTCCTAAAGCTTCTTGTTTCGTCCAACCATACATTTTTTCTGCGCCACGATTCCAAAAGGTGACATTAAAATTCAAATCTAATGTCAGGATGGCATCGTGAGCCAGATCGAGCAGTTGTGCCTGATCTTGTAACATTTTTTGTGTGCGTTGGCGCTCGAAGAGTTCGAGTTGCAACTTTTCGTTGGCTTGGCTCAACTCCTCGTTACGCTCGATGGCTTTGAACTCTAGCTCGTCTTTGGCTTTTTGCAGATTCAATTCTGTCTGCTTTCGTCGGGTGATATCCATGACTGTGCCAACCATCCGCACCGCCTGGAAGCCGCTATCGTAGAAAAATTGTCCTTTAGCTTCTATCCAGTGGATGCTGCGATCGCGCCAGATGACACGAAATTCCTGTTCATACTCTGCTTTGGTTTTCACCCATCTGTTTAGGGCTTGGGTGATGCTTTCGCGGTCTTCAGGATGAACCCATTCATTGAAGGCTTCATAGGTGCCATTAAAGGTTCCTGGTTCCAGCCCGAATAGCAGTGCATAATTATCAGACCAAGTAATTTTGTCGGTGAGGATATTCCAGTCCCAAATCCCTATGCGGGCAGCTTCTAGGGCTAATCTCAGCTGCTCTTCACTCTGTTGCAGTACGACTTCTGCTTTAGCGCGATCGCTTAATTTTAAATGCAGCAGCTGGTTACTCGCAACGAGTTGGTTTTCTTGTTCTGTGACCTTTTGGAGCAGTTGGCTTAAAGATTGCCAGAGCAAGCCAATTTCATCATTTCCTTGGCGTACTGGTATTTGGACTGTTGTATCGCCCAGGCGGATGCGGTGTAAGGCGGATGCGATCGCTAAAATTGGATCGACAATCTTTCCAGCCACGATGCAGCCAAATATCGCCAACACGAGGCCAAACACCATGTCCCCGATCAATATCTGTTGTTGTAACTGACGCGCTGGCGCAAACGCAACATCAGTTTTCTGTCGCACCAGTACCACCCAACCCAAGCCAGGATAGTTCAAGTAGCCCTGAGAGCGAGCAAAACCAGTTATATAAGTTTTACCATCTACCCAAGTTTCAATTAAATAGCGGTCACTATAACGTTCTATGTCAAAGCTTTTGGGTTTCATCTGTAGCCCTTGTAACTTTGGCGAACGGAACAACACGGTGCCATTTTGACTCAAAATCAGTATTTCTACCTGGGAACGGCTTTGTAGCGCCGAAAGCCAGTCGCCAACTTCTTTAGCCCATTCCCAACTTAGATGAGCGCACAATACACCTTTGAAATTACCTTCAAAATCGGTTACGGGTGCGACTACATCTACCACGCTCAGGGATTCGGCACTAAAGTTAGGTAGCAACTTCGGTAGTAGCACTGTTTTATGCAAATCGGCTACATCAGGTAATTTCTGTCCTTTGAGAAACCAAGGTTGTTGAGAGATGTTTTTGCCTTCCAGCAATTTTCCCGTACTAACTTGGACAATTCCTAAGGTGTCAGCAAGACCAATCCAGGCATAGTTAGGATTGGTGCTTTGCAGCTTTTCTAGGAAACTTCGCATCTCCTCTGATGGCGTGGCATAATCGCGCAGTGTGTGGAGTGTGGCGATATTCTGAATATCCCGGTAGCGCTCGAACATCCCCCGATCCAGCTTATCTGTAATCTGGTGCGCTAACTCGACTAAGGCATTACCTGTCTCAGCTTCTATTTTAGCGGTGGTAAGTTGGCTGACGGTAACACTTTGCAACATCGACAGTATTAGGGTAATGCCACCAACTGCCAAACCCAAGCGGAGCCTAAGGCTGTATCGAGGATCGACAGCGATGCTAAGACGATCGGAAAACTGGGAGCGATCGCCTTTCTTTAGTGAAAACCCAGTTACTGCTAAGAGCCATTTGCGTACCACTGCGCTCATTTCAGCCCCGCTACTTCATAATTACTTAATAGTATCTTCTTGCAATCTTTAATATTAGAGTTCCCACCTAGCCAGCAGCGCGATCGCAGCGTTAGCATTACTTAATAAATCGAAGCAACGCCACGATTTTTTACAGTTTATATAGCTACAAAACCCTGTATTAGACTAGACATTGAAAAACCAGCGTGAGAAGGAAAAAAGTGAAGAATTATTTTTTTCCTTTTGCTTTTTAATGCGTATCTAGCGATATACGAAGTAATCGCCTAACAAAGTACCCAGAGCAACCTTGCTGCAAATAATCTAAAAGTTCTATTGTTTTTATGTCTTAGGGTAGATGCTTTACCTACAATCAATTATAAATTAAATTAATGAGCCTAATCATTTGTGCCGGAATCCACGATCCAGAACTGACTGAAGGCTTCTTAAAAGGGTTGCGATGGGAAGGTTCAAATCAAAATTTGTTGATTTTTCCGGCTAACGACTACCCAGCTTATTCAGCTATTGACATATTTCAGTTTTTATGGAAAAGTTCGGTAAATTCTCCGGTAGTATTTATCAGTTTTAGTGCTGGTGTTGTAGGTGCCATTGGTGCAGCTTGGATGTGGCAGCTATCGGGAAGAAGCGTAAAGGCTTTTATTGCTGTAGATGGCTGGGGTGTTCCTTTAAGTGGCAATTTTCCGATTCACCGAATCAGCCACGATTACTTTACTTACTGGAGTTCAGCTGTACTGGGAACCGGGCAAGATAGTTTCTATGCCGATCCGTCAGTAGAGCATTTAGAATTATGGCGATCGCCTGAAACTGCACAAGGTTGGCGAGTAAGTTCAGGTAGTAGTACCCAAACGCGAACCTACACAACAGCAGCTGAGTTTCTAACTCGCTTGTTGCAACGGTACGCCAATGAGTAGTAATTTACAAACGATTTGCTTTAGTGAAACCATGCGCTTTAGAGCAATACCGCTTCGCTACCACACTCTCTTAAAAGTAAACCTTTAGAGATATGAATTGGGAGCATCCCGGTTTTGCGCTTTTGAGGATCAAACGGATATTGATCCGTTAAGGTAGGCGCACCGAAGCTTAAGCATTTGATTAACATTTTTCATCAACCACTGCGCTCCTGAAATTTTCAACCTTCTATCAATTTGTTTTACTGCCGACTCTACA
>NZ_JACJPF010000078.1 GCF_014695915.1 Trichocoleus sp. FACHB-40 | reverse complement strand
GGGTCTGGTTAGCTCTTGATGCGGACACCCGTGAAATTGTTGGCGTTTATATTGGTGTACGCGATGAAGCCGCGGCACGAAAACTGTGGAATTCTCTGCCCCCCGTCTACCGCTGTCTTCGCGGTTGCTTATACGGATTTTTGGGCAGCGTATGCAGCAGTTCTACCGAGCCAGCGGCATCGGGCAGTGGGCAAAGAAACCGGCAAAACAAGTTACATCGAGCGATTCAACAACACGTTGAGACAACGGGTGTCTCGATTAGTCCGAAAAACCTTATCGTTTTCCAAGTCCTTAGAGAATCACATTGGTGCCATTTGGTATTTTGTGCATGATTACAATGCATCATTACTTGTTTAGCACCACCGAAAACTCAAAACTCAAAACTCTATTACCAGGGATTCCCAATTATGGTGAAAGCTGCCCAGTAATAGGGATGCGCGAGACTTTTACTTCCTGGTCTTGACAGTTCTGGAGGTAGCAGAATATTTTCCTTGAGACTAACCATTTGATTGCCCTCAATGCGTATTTTCCCATTGAGCATCGCTATCTGCGCCTCTCGTAATGCCTGGGCTTTGGTGGGGGTTTTTTTCAATTGTTCGTAGAAGTTGCTCATCAGTCCCAGTGTTCCGGCATCATTGACGTACCATAGACTGCCCAGTGCCGACTTTACGCCTGCCTGAATAGCTAAGCCCGCAAAGCCCATCTCTGCTTGTTCGCTGCCTAGTGCTGTGCGACAGGCACTCAGCACTAATAACTCCACAGGCGGATCATTCCAGCCCATTTGTCGCAGTTGGTCTAATCGAAGTTTGGTGTCCCACAGTTGAATGTAAGATTTGCTGGGGGGACCAATCTCAAATTCGGCATGGGTTGCCAAGTGGACAATGGCAAAGGGTTGCGAACTGCTGCGTTGCGACTTGAGATTCTTTAGGGTGAAGGTATCGTTTAGGAAGGACTTGCCCTCCCAGAGATTTGGTGTAATGCTAGCCAATTCTAGAGGTACTGCTGGTAGGGGGCTGTGGTTGGAGAATTTCGCCATTCCCATTGCCAGGACTTGAGAGTTTCTGATGTCTTTGTGTGTGGTATCCGTGAGGCTGAGACTGGGCATCATCCCGACGCTGTAGTTCTGCACGAGAAACTTTTGACCATCGTGGAGAGCAGCCATAGGGATAGAGCGTAAGCCTGTGTCTGGGATGAAGACCAGATTCTGGATACCTTGCTGTTGTAAATCAGCGGCGATGGGTGCTATCAGCCACTTATATAGTTGTTGGGCTGGAGCTAGGTAGCCGTTCTGTTTTCGGGGGTTAATGACTTGGGAGCGGAATTTATTGGCAATGTTGAGAACTTGCGATCGCATTGTCCCATCAACCCGCTTGCGAATTGGTACACCATCTGATGTCACCACCATTAATTCCAGCTGGTCGTTATCATGCACAGTCCGAATTTGGGTCACTGTGCTAGGGGAACTAGACTGTTGCTGGGTTTCTGGTTTGTTTGATTGCTCCTGTACCATGTTTGCTGTCCCACTGGGTGCAGCCGTCTGGGGGACAAAAGCTATATAGATGAGTGCAGGTTTAACTCCAGTTGCTTGCTCAATTTTTTGTAGATTTGCCTGGGCATCTGCCAGTGTTGTAATTCGAGGTTGAGCGTCCAGCCCTAAATATTGCTCAAATTGCCGCGTATAGGATTCATCAAGCGCAGAAATTGAGTCTCCACTTCTATCTGAAACTGATGGCGCGTTTGCCTGTACCGATTGTTTCGGTGATGAATTAGCCTCTTGGGAAGAGTTGAGAGGGCGATTGCCTGCCTGATCTGTTTGACCATCTCCGGAGCTTGCTTGACCATCTCCGGAGCTTGCTTGACCATCTCCGGAGCTTGCTTGACCATCTCCGGAGCGATCGCGATCGCTGCCAGCGTCAGTTTTGCTACCTGCGGAGCTTGGTTTGTTGGTAGTAGTGCCACCAGTACCGCTACCACTGTTACTACCCGTGCCGCCAGTGCTTCCCGTGCCACCATTAGAGCTGTCTGTACTGCTGCCACTACCTTGGTTGCCGCCCGTGCTGCCACTACCTTGGTTGCCGCCTGTGTTGCCCGTGCCACCTGTGTCACCACCTGTGCTGCCCGTGCCACCTGTGCTACCACCTGTGCTGCCCGTGCCACCTGTGCTACCACCTGTGCTACCACCTGTGCTACCACCTGTGCTACCACCTGTGCTACCACCTGTGTCACCACCTGTGCTACCACCTGTGTCACCTGTGCTGCCACCTGTGCTGCCACCTGTGCTGCCTGTGCCACCTGTGCTGCCACCTGTGCTACCACCTGTGTCACCACCTGTGCTGCCCGTGCCACCTGTGCTGCCACCTGTGTCACCACCTGTGCTGCCTGTGCCACCTGTGCTGCCTGTGCCACCTGTGCTGCCTGTGCCACCTGTGCTACCACCTGTGTCACCACCTGTGCTGCCTCCGCCCGACGGGTTTTGGTTCCCCCCCGGTGGGTTTTGGTTTCCGCCTGTGTTCCCTGTGCTACCGCCCGTGTTGCCACCTGTGCTGCCACCTGTATCCCCACCAGGCGGTGGGTTTTGGTTGCCGCCTGTGTTCCCTGTGCTACCGCCCGTGTTACCTGTATTACCGCCCGTATTGCCGCCTGTATCCCCACCAGGCGGTGGGTTTTGGTTGCCGCCTGTGTTCCCTGTGCTACCGCCCGTGTTACCTGTATTGCCGCCTGTATCCCCACCAGGCGGTGGGTTTTGGTTGCCACCTGTGTTCCCTGTGCTACCGCCCGTGTTGCCGCCCGTGTTCCCTGTATTGCCGCCTGTATCCCCACCAGGCGGTGGGTTTTGGTTGCCGCCTGTGTTCCCTGTGCTACCGCCCGTGTTGCCTGTATTGCCGCCTGTATTCCCACCAGGCGGTGGGTTTTGGTTTCCGCCTGTGTTCCCTGTGTTCCCTGTGTTCCCTGTGTTCCCTGTATTGGTATTAGTACCTGTTGTTGGTCTTACGTTAGCCGAAGCTGCCGCATCGCCCGGCCCCTGCTCAGTCTGATCTATAGTTTTATGTGTAATGCTTCCAGAGGCGGTGAGATTCACAGCACCCGAATCACCCGGTCCCTGTTCGCTTGCATCTAAGTTGCCGACGTTAATGGTGCCGCCAGTTGACAAAACCGTTATTGAACCAGCATTGCCTTGGCTTTGATCTGCGGTTGTTATATCGCCTGCGCTAATGTTGCTTCTGGCAGTTAAATTTACAGAACCTGCATTACCGGGGCCTTTATCGCTTGTGATTATATTCCCGGCGATGATGTTGCCGGAGCTGGATGTCAAAGATACACCTCCAGCATTGCCTTGGCTCTTAGCTGAAGTATCTATATTTCCAACGGTTACACCTGTTGCTCCTGAAATTGATACAGTTCTACCCTCGGCAACAATGGTGTCTCCTCGATCCATAGAAAAAGCTCCACCCGCCGTAAAGGAGATCCTTCCTGTGCCAGGATCAAAGGTCAAAGCGTTATCTGTTAATTTCTCGATTGTAATATTGTTACTGGCTTGTAGACTTATGTTGGTACTGCCAGAAATACCCTCTAGTTCTGACTCGTAGATGATTGTAGGTCCGGGGTCGCCAGAGAGTATGCGAGCAGTAGTGCCGGAAGGATCGCCTGCAAATGTGTTCGTTCCGTCCGCCGCACCGTCACCGCTACCGCTCTTGATTGTGATGTCTACTGGATCTAGTAGCAAGGTTCCCATAGTACCTTTCGGTGCTTGGGTATCGACTGTGCCTTTGAAATTCAGGTTTACCTTGCCTGATACTTCGACAAAGCCGCCATTACCTGAATTATCGCCACCACGGGCGCTGATGTTGCCAAAAAACTCTGTAGCTTGATCTGCCCAGACGATGACACGCCCACCATCTCCGTTAAGAAGACTGTTGGCATTAATTGTAGAAGTGCTATCAATGTAGGTGCGTTCGGCGTTTGGTACTGTACCTTTACCTTGATAGTCGCCGCCGATTAACACGCTTCCACCGCCATTTGTGCCAGAGGCGTTTATATTTGCACCTACCAGCCCAACTTGGTTGCCTAGAATTTGCACTTTGCCGCCCGTTTGTCCGGAAACATTGAGATTGCCGGAGGCGATCGCTACTCCTGGTTCTGTGGGAATGCTAATGTTAGAACCTGTTAGCACCACTTGACCACTGCTATTGACTGTTAGCCCTGTGGCATTAACCCCACTGCCTCCAGTTAACAACAGGGGAAGCGAGGGTGCTACCGAGGGGGATGGGGCGATGGGAACAGATGGGGGAAGCGGTTGAACTTCTAAACTCAGTACATTCCCTGGTTGGCTCAGACGTACCATGTTTTCACCTGGTACGGCTGTCACGGTGATATTACCCTCTGGTGCTTGCAGGTTTCCCGTGTTTACTACAGTGCCGCCGAGTAAGGCTATATCTTTTCCTAGTGGTACGCTCAACTGCCCTGCGTTGACAATCGCACCAGGCTGAGCGTTGGTGAAGGCAAAGGCGTTGGGATTCCCATTCAGGGCTACGTAGTTATTATTACCATATGCACTTAACCAGTTGTCGCCAAAGCCTATTCCTGTGGCAGTGGTAGCGGTAAAGCTGGCTGGGACATTCAGGCTTGCTCCTGAGCCAAACACAATTCCTGCTGGGTTCATCAAGAAGAGGTTGGCGTTGCCATTTGTTACCTGTATAATCCCGTTAATTACGGAAGCGTTGCCACCTGTGACGCGACCTAGTATATTTTGAATTCCTGGTAGCGATATAAAATTGGCAATTTGGTTCGCATCCAGACCAAACTGAGTAAAGCTGTGGAAAAGGTTCGTTTGATCGTTGGAAAGTTTGCCGCCTGTGATGTCAAAGCGATCGCCATTGGTGTTGACTTGGGTGCCAGTGTCCGCATCAGGTACGATCGGTTGTGGCTGCGCGATCGCTAATTTTATCCCCATAGGGCTGCTTACAGGCAAAAAGCTCAACGCTAAAGGCAAAATTAGGTATCTTAGCCCTTTTCCTGTTTCCTTCCCTACTTGATTTTTGGCTTTCAGCAAAAAGCTGATTGAGCAAACACCGACTTTCATCTTACTAATTCCTGCAAAGAAACACCCGACTCGTTTCAGAATCTGGTTTCCTGTTACCCCAACGGCTTGCGGGTAGCAGGAAACCAGAAATTTGGTAAGATTGCACCGAGTCTTTCTGGCACTATTAGGTAGTAGATGGCTGGTAAACTTTTAATTAACTGCCACTGAGATGATACTATCTCTCTCGTTTTCCAGACTATCCTGCGAAAGTATCCTAACCATATTTTTAACATATTAATCTTAATAAGATGTGTTGCTATAGTTTTATTTATTTAGGTATATACACTTAGGAAGATATTTATTTCCTAAAGGAAGTGGATATAACTTTAAAATATGTATTGACTAAAATTAAGTTGCTTTAGAGATGTCCCCTTCCAGATCGGTATCTGGGGGTTGCCAATCATCCTCAAGGTCGCGGTCACCAGGGATAGGGAAAAATTATACTTCCCACCTTGCTGAGTTTAGGCTGCTTGGCTGTCCGTACCAACGGTGATTATACTGACTCTTTAGTGTGGGCGCAACTATCCTTTGGTAGAACTACCAGCGCCTGAGCGTATGTTTGATGTTGACTAGGGATTGGGGACTTCTGTGATTCAACCGCGCCGAGTGTCGCCACCACTCAAGACAAATAATTCGGAGATTCGATTGGCTAGAATTCTAGCAAACCGCGATCGCTTCCTCCAGGGGAAATAGCGATCGCGCGAGTAGCGCCTGGTATTTACACCATCCCGCCCCTACCAAGGGTTGCCAATCATTGTAAAAGCTGCCCAGTAGTAGGGATGCTCAAAGTTTTCGTCTCCCCTAGAAACAAGAGACGTTGGCAAGGGGAAGTAGCCATTAGAAGTGCGGATTTGACCACCCTCAAGGCGTACTTGCCCTTTGAGCATTGCCAGCTGAGTCCTACGTAGCGCTTCTGCTTTAATCGGGGCTTTTTTCAATTCCTCATAAAAGTTACTCATCAGCCCCAAAGTACCTTCATCTGACACGTACCATAAAGAAGCTAGCGCTGATTTCACTCCAGCTTGCACTGCTAATCCGGCAAAACCTAACTCTGCTTGTTCATCTCCCAAAGCTGTACGACAGGCGCTTAGCACTAATAATTCTACTGGGGGATCGTTCCAGCCGAGTTGCCGCATCTGGTCTAATCGCAACTGAGTGTCCCAAAGCTGGATGTAGGAGTTGCTGGGAGCGCCTGGTTTAAATTCTGCGTGAGTGCCTAAGTGTACAATTCCGAAGGGTTGTTTTTGGCGCTGTGCCTTGAGATTATTTAGGGTGAAAGCTTCGTTTAGGAAAAATTTGCCTGACCACAGAGTATCAGCGATGATGGATAATTCTGCTGGAACTGCTGGTAAGGGGTTTTGCGTGGTAAATTTGGCAGCACCCATTGCCAAAACTTGGGAATTTTTGATGTCGCGGTAACGAGTATCGGTGAGACTGAGACTCGGCATCAAGCCGACGCTGTATTTTTCTATCAGAAATCCTTTACCATCGTGGAGGGCGGCGACAGGTAGGCTCCGCAACCCGGCATCCATGAGAAATACGAGATTATTTATTTTGCGATCGCTTAAATCTCCTTCCAAAGGTGCGATCAGCCACTCATAGAGTTGCTGGCCAGATTTCAGGTAGTCTCGCGTTCTCATAGGTTTGGTCAGTTCGCCGCGAAATTCTTGGGCTAATTTAAGAACTTGACCTCGCGTTGCTCCTGCTATTCTCCGGCGAATTGGTGGTTTCTTGGCTGTCACAATCAAGATTTCCAGTTGGTCGCTATCCTGTGACAGGGGATTTTCTGGCCCCGTTGTTGCAACTGCCTGGGGTACAAAAGTTACATAAACTAGGGCAGGTTTAATGCCTGTGGCTTCCTCAATTTCGGCAGTAATTTCCCGCGCCTCGTCTAAGCTGGCCAGCTGAGTATCGGCAATTGCTCCCAAATATTGCTGAAATTGCAGCGTGAAACCCTGGTCAACTTGTGCAAAAAACGGGTCAATTTCAACAGAGACAAGTCGAATAATCGGTTGTAGTTGGGTAAGGGGTTGTTCCTGGGGTGGTGATAAATCTCTAGACAGTCGCCTTGGTGTGGGTAGTGGTGTGGGTAGTGGTGTGGGTGGTGGCGTTGGTATAGGTGTTGGCGGTGGTGGCGTTGGTATAGGTGTTGGCGGTGGTGGCGTTGGTACAGGTGGTGGTGGAGAAACATTGATGGAAAGCTGTAGCGGTGCGGAGAAGGAAACGCGATCGCTGGCGCTAATCGTCAAAGCATTAATCTGACCAATAACCCCTGCTGGCGGCGTGTAAACTAAAACGTCGTTAACAGACAAAACCGTGCCAGGGACAATTGGCGTGCCATCTTGTCTTGTTAGCGTTCCCCCATTAATTGCATCCAGACGTACTGAGGTGAAGTCATTATTTGTATCGTTCACTCCTGTAGTTAAATCTGCCAATGTGAAGGTAATTGACTGATTTTGTTGCACGTCTGGTAGCAGGGAATTTGCTGTTATTGTTGGTGCTTGGTTGATGAAGGTGATTCTGATACCATTGACGGTGGGATCGCCGACATCAAAAGTGTTGTCATTGGGAATTAAAGTATTGACATTCGGAATTGTTTGTGTCGGAGAAATTATCTGACCGTTCCCAATACTTCCACCCGTATCAATAGAGCCTGCTGTACCGTTATTCGCCGCATCACCGACGATAAATCTAAAATTATCTCGCCCTCCATTGTGTTGAATTGCCACAGATCCGCCTTGAGCTGAGTCCGGAGCAAATTGGCTAAATCCTTGAGTCTGAATGGTAGCACCGCTGTTGAGTAGTCCGGTTCCTTGAACAACTCCGGAAGCCGTGATGATTACATCTCCACCTATAGTATCTCCACCATCTACATCTGTAGCTTGGGTGTTTATGGTTGTAAACCTAACATTGTTTCCCGCATCTAAAGTTACAGCGCCACCTGTGATATCAAAACCTGTTATTGAGGTATCGATAGCACCAGTTTCAATATTGCCTGTAGCAGTATTGCCTGTAGCAGTTAAGCTAACTTCACCACTGGTATCTCTATCGCCAGAGGTAGTAATGTTGCCTGTAAGAATGTTGCCGTTGGTGGCATCAATATTTACGTTTCCACCATCACCATTTCCACCAAAAGCAGTAATGTTGCCTGTAAGAATATTGCTGTTTGTGGCATTAATAATTACATCTCCACCATTGCCAGGACTACCAGAAGTAATAATGTCATCTGTAGTAATGTTGCCGCTGGTGGCATTGAGGAGAACATTGCCAGGATTACCATAAAAACCAGAAGTGTCGAGAGTGCCTGTGGTGATCGCGCCGCTGTTGTTGATGATTGAAATTGGCCCACCTTGGATGTCATCTGTAGTAATGTCGCCGTTGGTAGCAGTAATGGTAATAGGAGCGTCCTCAAAGCCAGTAGTGGAATCTAATATGCCAGTCTCGATCCCGCCGTTGTTGTTGGTGATTGAAATTACTCCGCCTCGTGTGATGACATCATCTATAAGAATGTTGCCGTTGGTGGCATTAATGAGAACGCTACCACCAAAACTATCGTAGAAAGGAGCGGTGTTGATAGCGCCAGTTGCGATCGCGCCGTTGCGACTGGTGAGTTGAAGATCCCCACCATCTGTAGCGATATTTCCTAAAGTGAGACTTGCTCCTGTAATTGATAAATTTGCCCCATTAGTATTGATGGCGTTTGCTGGATTCATTACAAACGAACCCACACCATCTAGATCGGCATCGGCAAGAAAAGTAATTGATGTAGCCTGCCCAAAGCCAAATTCCAGAACGCCGTCAGTCGTTAGATTGTCAATTGTGATATTGTTAGTTGCTTGCAAAATCACATCGCCAAAGTTAACTGCTTGCTCCAGTGCAGTTTCAGAGATAATGAAATCAGCCGGAGGGGTATCATTAAAAAGAATTTGACCATCTGCTAATTGAGCATCTTGCGCTCCCGGCCCCGCACTTTGATCCGTAACCCTGATATTCACCGGATCGAGTAGCAAGGTACCTGCACTGCCTTTATCAGCACTTGTATCCACCTTCCCTGCAAAACTTAAACCCTGCTTACCCGACACTTCGACAAACCCGCCGTCGCCGGAATTGCTGCCGCCACGGGCGCTGATGTTGCCATGAAATTCTGTCGCATCGTCTGCCCAAACGATGACGCGCCCGCCATTGCCGTTGATTTTGCTATCGGCATTAATTGCCGAGTCTTTACTGACATAAGTTCTAGAGGCGTTTGGCACCGTTCCTTTACCTTGATAGTCGCCGCCTATTAGCACCGTTCCCCCGCCGGAGTTCCCGGAAGCGTTGATATTGGCACCAACTAACCCCACTTTGTCGCCCAAAACCTGCACTTTGCCGCCAGTGTCGCCTTGCACGTCTGCGCTGCCAGATACAATCGCTGTACCTGGATCTGCCGGTATCCCAATGCCAGATCCTGCGAGTACCACCTGACCGTTGCTGTTGACTTTTACGCCTGTGGCGTTACTAATATCTCCACCCGTCAGCATCTGAGCTAAGGATGAATCTGCCGCCTTTTGCGTCGCTGGAACCTCTATACTCAGTAAATTTCCTGGTTGAGCAATTCGCACTAATCCACCGGGAACCGCTGCTACGGTGATATTTCCCCCTGGTGCTGCGAGTCGCCCAGTATTAACCACCACACCACTAAGTAAGGTGAGGTTTTGATTTTGTCCTACCGCCAAGTCGCCACTATTTACTATTGCACTCGCTTGAGTAGCACTCAGATTAAAAAGGCTGGGAGTTCCCGATAAATCTGCATAATTATTGTTACCAATAGCATTCAACCAATTGTTGTTACCAAAGCCGATGCTAGTGGCGGTGGTGGCGGTGAAAGAAGCAGGCACGTTTAATCGGGCGTTGTTGCCAAATATAATGCCTGCGGGATTCATTAGGTAAAGGTTGGAATTGCCGCCGATGACTTGAATTAAACCATTAATTTTAGAGGCATCTCCTCCCACAACCCGTCCTAAAATATTCTGAATGTTTTGGTTGGTGAGAAAGTTGGCAGTTTGAGCGGAATTTAGATCAAATTGGTTAAAGCTGTGAAAGAGATTATCACCTTGTCCTGAGAGTTTACCCCCACTGATGTCTAAGCGATCGCCTGTTACGTTGACAATGGTTCCAGTGCCATCAGTAGCTGGGACAATGGGTTGCGCGATCGCTTGTTTTATTCTTATAACTCCGACAAAAGGCAATATTACCAGCAACCATTTTATTCTTTTTGCTAACAGTTTCATGTTGCTCTCACTTTCACGGCTACTAAATACGGAATGGTTTTTATTTGTTCTAGTTATTTGATATTGTTGTTTTTATGAAATTATCTATTCTGTAAAATACTTTAATGCTCATCTAATAACCTATTTTCTCTAGTAAAACTTGGTGAGATTGATGAAAAACTTTAACCTGACTATAAAAAACTGAAATAAAAGCGTCTATAGCAACTTTTGGATTTTGCACGTTATTTTCGCTGAAGACAAAATCATAATCATCAAAGATGATAATACCGCCAACTTTGGCCAGTCTCCAACTTAAAACGGCATCTTCAAGGACATCGCTGGCTAAATGGGAACCATCAATGTAAACAACATCATAGGATTCTAGCGGTAACGAGCGCAATATTTCCTGAGACTTGCCTACTATTTTGCATACTTTTTCCGGATAGTCTGTTCGACTGATGTTATAGTTAAATCTGCTTTCGATAGAGCTTAAATAACTAGGATCGTAACGACTCTGTTCTAAACTTCCCTTGAAGGTATCTATACAAGTAATCTTACTATAATCTTGAATTAAGAGATTGTCTACAAACCAACAAGTAGACCTTCCTTCCCAACTTCCGATTTCTAAGATATTTAATCCAGAAACCTGAGAAAGATGTATTAAATATTTTTGCCAAATATCAAGATTTATGGAGAACCAATCGGTAGTAAATTCGTAACCTTTCTTTATAGTATGAACTTGATAGCGTGCGGGAGCAAAATCGGGTTTAATTTCTAGCGCCTTTTGGTAACAAGTTAAAGCTTCGTTAAGCTTACTTTGCCTAGAGAAAGTGATTCCCAGGTTAAAATGTGCTTCAGCGAGGAGAGTATGCGATCGCTTGTAATTCTCCACATCCCCTTGCACAAGAAACAAATTAGCCGCTTTGTGTAAATCCTCAATTGCAGGTAGATATTCGCCCATTCTCAAACGGGCATTACCGCGATTATTGTAAGCTTGGGCAAAGTTAGGGGTTCGTAGCAATGCTTGAGAATAGTCTGCGATCGCGCCTGGGTAATCTCCGAGATCAAAGCGTGTCACACCTCGGTTGCTGTAAGCTTCAGTAAAGTTAGAATTAAACTGTAACGCCTGAGTATAATCCTCAATTGCTCCTTGGCGATCGCCCAATCTAGATCGGACATTACCTCGATTGTAATAAGCAACAGCATCATCGGGATGAAGCCGCAACATTTGACTACAATCCTCCAAAATTCTTTGATTATAAATTTGCCAAATTTTCTGCCCAACTACAAGTCTTTCCTGGTGGTGTTGTCTGTAGGTTTGCGCTTCGTGCTGCCTCCAATAAATTACCTGGTCGGTGACAGAAATACCTGTTTGACGAGTTAGAAACAAACCAAAAAATAAAGTTCCGGTTGTTAAATATTCTGTTTGCACCATTTGGAGAACGCTGGGCAATTCTTCAACCCAATTTCCCAGCTTTAAACTAAAGCAAGGAGGGCAAAATTTTAGATTAGCAACAGCTTCCTGAAATAAATCAGTTCCCTGGCTTTTGTAAATTGGGGAAGGTTCATCTCTGAATTGCCCGATAACAGCCGTGTAAGGTAATTGCAATGATGAGTTGAGAAAATCTGGCAGACACTCTTGCGCCTCATCATCGCCATCTAGAATAAATACTTGCTGTACGTTTTCTCTCTTGGCATCAATCAAAGCTTGTATGAGAGTAGAAGTTGGCCCCCGATGCTCTAATCTTCGGATTTGGCATCGATTTTTAACAGAGTTCAAATCCGGGAACTCACGGCTACCGTCATCGTATACAACAATTTCAAAATCTCCCTTTATCGACCTTATAGCCGACTCTAAATAGGGATAGCTGGGATCGTAGTAGCGAATAATTATTCTGGTCATATATTTGATATTTTTATTATTAAGTTTCTCGTTCCCAGGTCAGCATGGGAACGAAATTTAAGGAGGCTATACCTCCCCTTTTTAGTAACAAAGCTCAAGACAAGAATAGATGAGGGAGATCCTCATTTATAGCATTCCGAGGGTTAGCCTGGGAACGAAAAAAAGTGGATGAAACTGTGAAGCCAATTAAATTATTTGCTTGACGTATAAATGCAAGTATGCTATTGATTTAAACAATCGTTACTAACAATCGTGCCAGTAATGTCAGCAGGTGAGATAATTTATTGCGCCTGCTAAACTTGGCGCACATAAAGAGGCGATTAGCGACAGCCAAGTGACAAGCCCCTAATTCTCAACTTTTGCCCTCTACCTTTTTCTGAAAAGACTGCACCAGGGTAAATTTTGCTGTTATAGGTGGTTATGAGTGAGGAATTCAGTATATAAATGGGTATAGTTTCCCCGTAGTGATCGCTACCTTATTGAGAAAATCCCGCCCTTATTGATTTAACTAATCGCAGAAGTCAGAAAATTCTATATATTTTGACATTTTAAGGCTGATAACCTTGATACATAAGCGCTTTAGCACCCTTTAGCGCTATTTTCTCGATTGCACATTCCTTAATATTTTGTTACAAACAAGAGAGTAAGCACTCTCGCGGACGTTAAACTTTATGTTAGGCGGCCTTACTGGTTTCACCAACAATACAGGCACGGATTGGGGAGAACGCCTTCTCAATACAGTAGCCAGCAAGACAATTCGCCACTTGTTTACCCAGAGTGAGTCTGTAGAAGTTGCTGTTCGCTGCTATCCCTCCAGCAAACTTCTACAAGGAAGTATTGACAGCTTCAAGATGAATGGCAGTGGTCTGGTAATTCGCCGCGAGTTTCGCGCCCAGGAGGTCTCTTTTGAGACAGATGCCGTCTCAATTGACTTCAGCGGTGTAATGAGCGGTAAGATTGTGCTCAAGCAACCCACCCAAGCGGTTGCCCAAGTAACGCTATCAGAAGCAGATATCAACCAATCCTTCCAAGCGGAACTGGTAAAAAAGCGGCTACAAAATCTTGAAACACCTGAATTGACAGAATTATCTGGCGGTCAGCCTGTATCCTTTAGCGAAGTAAACGTACAGCTGCTACCCAATAACCAAGTGCAGATTTTTGCCCAAGCAGATTTAGGCGAAAAAGGAATGGTGCCAGTCAGCATGACCGCAACCCTAGCAGCGGAAAGGCGGCGGCGCGTTCGTTTTAAAGATGCAAAATTTCAATCTGAAGCGGTGCCTGAATCGTTAAGGGATATTTCTGATACCTTGACAAAGGTATTCTCTGAGATTTTAGATAACATGGTCGATCTGGATCGCTTTAATCTCGATGGTGTAACGCTGCGAATCAATCGCCTGGAAACACAAGGGGAAACGCTAGTTTTCAGCGGTTACGCCCAAATCGAGCGCGTTCCAAATAATCCCTAATCTTAGCTAATGGCTAATGGCTCTTAAACAATTAGCGATTAGCACTCAGCAATTAGCTAATTTTTATGTCAGTCCTGCGTCTATTTTTTCTTGGTGGGGTGGTCATGTTGCCGCTTCTGGTATTCTCACTCCTGGCAGTGGCATTGATTTTAGAAAGGATTTTTTTTTGGCAGCAGCTTATCATCCGCCAAAATCGTTTCGTGCGCGAAGTTTTGGTGCTGTACCGCAGTAATCCGCAGTCTGCCGATGTCAGGGCGCAAGCGATCGCAATTCTAGAGCAAAATGCAGATTTACCGATGGCGCGGATATTTCTGGCAGCTTTGGAATTAGAAAAGCCCACCCCAGAGGACTTTCGACTGGCTTTAGAAAGTGCCGCTCAAGCAGAGTTGCCCTTGCTGAAGCGTTTTAATACAGTGTTTGATACGATTATCAGCCTTGCCCCTTTGTTAGGGCTTTTGGGGACAGTTTTAGGGTTGATTAACTCTTTTGCCTCTCTGAGATTGGGAGATGTAGGAGGTACTCAAACTGCCGATGTCACAGCCGGAATCAGTGAGGCTTTAATTTCCACAGCATTTGGGCTGATAGTTGCTATCTTTACCCTCCTTTTTGCCAATACGTTTCGCGGGTTGTATCGGCGGCAACTTGCCTTTATTCAGCAGTATGGAGGTCAATTGGAATTACTGTATCGTCGCGGCTACGAGCTGCGCTAGAAACTTCGGTCTTGCGGGATCATAAACCAGATGCTGAAAACTGCCATACCCAAATTCGCGGCGACTGACATTGAAAAAGCTATCAATTTTTATGAGCAACAGCTTGGGTTTACAACGCTTTTTAACTATGGCGATTATGCAGGCTTGAAACGCGACGCTGTCGAAATACATCTTTGGCAGTGTAAGGACAAATACATTGCAGAAAATACTGCCTGCCGTATCAATGTTGAGGGAATTGAGACGCTATATGAAGAATATAAATTTGCTGAAATTATTCACCCAAATGGAACATTGGCAACGCAATCTTGGGGATTGAAAGAGTTCACAATTCTCGACTTGGACGGCAACGCCATTACATTTTCCGAACCAGTTAGTTAAGTGACCACAGTTTCCAGCAATTATCCCAGCACTTCATCTACAGTAAAAATAACGTCAGGAAAAGCTTGCACAGATACGGTTTGACCTCGTTGGTACTTCAGGATTTCTTGATAGCCATTTGGTGAGGGCTGTCGGTATACTTCCAAACATTCCTTTTTGATATCTACCAGCCAAACTTCTCTAATGTTGTATTCAGCATAAAGGGGAATTTTCACTTCACGGTCAGTTTCAACTGTAGTATCGGCAACTTCAACTAACAGAAATATATCCTCTGATTGAGGATGTCCCCCTGCATAAAAATCATCGCGCAGTTGCAGCAATGTCAAATCGGGTTGAGGTTCAGAATTGTCTTCTAATTCCACCGGATCTTGAGCATCGACTAAAGCGCGATCGCCCAAGCGTTGAGAAAAAAGTCTGATCAATCTTCTCACGCAAGCTGCATGAAACCTGCCAATAGGCGACATTTCAACAATTTCTCCTCGGATTAGTTCCACTCGGTCGTCTTCTGTGAGAATACCCGATGCCGCCATCTGGTGATATTGTGCTACTGTAAATTTCCGCCGGAGTAGCTCAACAGACATCACAACTTCCCCATAACAACACTCAATTAATCATTATTATCGAGCGATCGCTATGACAAACCA
The DNA here is from genome assembly GCF_014695915.1 of Trichocoleus sp. FACHB-40. Classification (GTDB taxonomy): domain Bacteria; phylum Cyanobacteriota; class Cyanobacteriia; order Cyanobacteriales; family FACHB-T130; genus Funiculus; species Funiculus sociatus. Next base: position 84,930 of record NZ_JACJPF010000078.1, on the reverse strand, counting down.
GCCTTAACCTGTCGGTAGTAACATATCGGTAGTTTTTACCTGGGAGATGCCTTGTGTCTGCTAGAACCTCACCCCCACAGCTGCAACGAGAGTTAGGGGTTTTAGGCGCAACCATGATGGGCTTAGGTTCGATTGTCGGTACTGGGGTATTTGTCAGTATCGGTATTGCAGCCGGAATCGCTGGCCCTGCGGTAATTTTAGCAATGGCGATCGCAGCCCTTATAGCAACCTGCAACGGTCTTAACAGCGCTCAACTAGCTGCAAATCATGCTGTCAGCGGTGGAACCTACGAATATGGCTATAAGTACCTAACTCCGAGTTTGGGGTTCACCGCAGGTTGGATGTTTCTCTTAGCAAAGACTGCTTCAGCGGCGACTGCTGCTTTGGGTTTTGCCAGTTACTTGTTGAATGCTACTGGTTTGTACGGGCGAGGATTTCTCATTCCCACAGCTCTAGCGGCTGTAGTTATTTTTACCTTAATTGTTCTTGGTGGCATCCGTCGCTCTAATGTCACCAATATTGCAATAGTATCGGTGACGCTACTATCTTTAACTTTCTTTATCTTTGCTTGTCTGCCGAGTGCGATCGCAAACCGCGCAGAAAATCTCACTCCCTTTTTCATCGGCTCCCCAGCAACGGTACTAGAAGCGACTGCGCTGATGTTTGTCGCCTACACAGGTTATGGACGCATTGCCACAATGGGGGAGGAAGCGCGGGAACCCAGAAAGACGATTCCCAAGGCGATGATTGTCACCCTGGTATTGACAATGCTGCTTTACATAGCAGTGGCGGCGGTTGGTATTGCCGCAGTAGGGTCTAATGTTTTGGGTAATACTACTAACCAGTCAGCACCGCTTGAGGCAGCAATTCGCAACGTGGGGAGTGCGGGTGGTGCTGCAATCTTAAGTATCGGTGCCATGACTGCCATGTTGGGCGTGTTACTTAACCTAATTTTAGGCTTATCTCGCGTGTTGCTGGCGATGGGGCGGCGGCGGGATGCACCTAGAGTTTTGGCGCGTTTGAACCCGCAAGGAACGACACCGAATTTGGCAGTGCTGGTTGTCGGAATTGCGATCGCGCTTTTGGTGCTGGTTGGTAATGTTAAAACAACCTGGTCGTTCAGCGCCTTTAACGTTTTGATTTACTATGCAATTACAAATTTGGCAGCATGGCAACTACCGAATAATCAGCGACTCTATCCCAAATGGTTAGCCATATTAGGTTTAGTATCTTGTCTATTCCTCGCTTTTTGGGTAGATCCGCAAATTTGGCAAATCGGTTTAGGATTAATTCTCGCTGGACTAATTTGGCACAAAATAAGGCAGTTTTAAATGATTCGTAAAAGCGAGATCCCCGACTTCTTAAAGAAGTCGGGGATCTCAAGGGCTACAATCTCAAAACTGGGTCGAGGATTGCTATGTTAGCTATTAGCGTCCTACGCCCACATATTGGAAACCAGCGTTTTCAACTTCCTTCCGGTCAAGGAAGTTGCGCCCGTCAATCATCACGGGGTTATTCATCAGCTTCGCCATCTTAGCGAAGTCTAGATTCCGGAACTGTTGCCAGTCTGTCACCAGCACCAAGGCATCGCAGCCATCAGCTAGCCGTTCTGGATCGGTTTCCACAAACACGCCAGTTAAACCGTGGCGCATCCCTGTAGAAGAAACAATCGGGTCGAAGGCTTTCACTTTCGCTCCGAGTCGGTTCAGTTGCTCGATCAGCATCAGTGCTGGTGCGTCGCGCATATCATCGGTATCTGGTTTAAAGGTCAAACCCAGAAGTCCGACAGTTTTGCCCTTAAGGATTTTGAGAACCTGCTGGAGTTTTTCCAGAGCAATCAGACGCTGGCGTTGGTTAACGGTGACAGCAGCTTTCATCAGTTGGGCATCATAGCCGTAATCTTCAGCCGTGTGAATCAAGGCGGAGACATCTTTGGGGAAGCAGGAACCGCCCCAGCCAATTCCAGCTTGCAAAAATTTGTTGCCGATGCGGGAATCTAAACCGATACCCTTTGCCACCTGGGTGACATCAGCACCGACGCGATCGCATATATTGGCAACTTCGTTGATAAAGCTGATTTTGGTTGCCAGGAAAGCATTAGCGGCGTACTTGATCATCTCTGCTGAGTTGATGTCTGTCACCACAACTGGCACTGGCGGCAGGGATTGATCTTCGGCAACTTTACGCTCTACGATGGGCGCGTAGAGTTCTTGCATCATAGCGATCGCTTTGGGATTAGTGCTTCCCAGTACAATCCGATCCGGGTTAAACGTGTCGTAAACCGCCGAACCTTCCCGCAAAAACTCCGGATTGCTTACCACATCAAACTGCGCGGTAAACTCTCCAAATTTCTCTTCGCCACCAACATCGCCAGCTGCTACCAGCGATTTCTGGCGTTCAGAAACACCATCCAGCACAATCATCCGCACCCAGTCACCAGATCCAATTGGCACTGTGGATTTATTCACAATCACTTTGTAGCTGTTATCAAGATGAGAGCCGATTCCACGGGCGACAGCTTCCACGTAGCGCGTATCGCTTTCACCTGTGGGCAAAGGCGGTGTTCCGACTGCGATAAACAGAATTTCTCCATGAGCCACCCCTGCACCTAAATCGGTTGTGAACTCCAGATGCCCTGAACTCGAAGCTGACTGCATAATATCCGACAGCCCCGGCTCATATATTGGCGACTGTCCCGCCTTCATCAGCTTGACTTTTTCTTCATTATTGTCTACACAGATGACGTGATGCCCGATATGAGCAAGGCTGGCACCTGTTACCAAGCCAACGTATCCAGTGCCAATTACACAAACACGCATAGAAATAAATCCTCTTTGTTGAATGAAAATACTGGGGATATTAGATTTTTGTTCATAGTTTCTAATTCATTGTTTATTGCCATGAACCATGAACTATGAACCATGCCCGTTAACCGTTGTTGATGCGCTCCCTAAAATCTTCTACAGTCAGTTTTAACCCTTCTTGCAGAGGAATGGTAGGTTCCCAACCCAACCAAGTTTTAGCACGAGTAATATCTGGTTGTCTCTGCTTAGGGTCATCTTGCGGCAGCGCTTCAAATTTAATGTCCGCGTCCGGATTCACCATATGTTGTATTTTCTGAGCCAATTCTAAGATGGTGTATTCATCTGGATTACCTAAATTAATCGGCCCAGTATGTTCGCCATTCATCAATCGGATCAGCCCTTCCACCAGGTCAGAAACATAACAAAAACTCCGAGTTTGTGAACCATCACCATACACAGTTAACGGTATTCCTCGCAGCGCTTGGACGATAAAATTGCTCACCACTCGCCCGTCATTTTCTAACATTCGCGGGCCATAAGTGTTGAAGATTCGAGCAACCCGAATATCTACACCATTTTGGCGATGATAGTCAAACGATAAAGTTTCTGCAATTCGCTTGCCTTCGTCGTAACAAGAACGTATCCCAATTGGGTTGACATTGCCTCGATACTCTTCTGGCTGGGGATGAACGTCGGGGTCGCCATACACCTCAGAAGTTGACGCCAGAAGGAATCGGGCTTTTACCCGCTTGGCTAAACCCAGCATATTCATCGTCCCCAAAACGCTTGTTTTGACGGTTTTAACTGGGTTGTATTGGTAGTGAACAGGGGAAGCAGGGCAGGCTAGATGATATATCTGATCTACTTCTAGCCGAATTGGTTCTGTGATGTCGTGGCGGATCATCTCAAAGTAAGGGTGATCCAGCCATTTCAAGATGTTGCGCTTACTTCCCGTGTAGAAGTTATCTAAGCAGATGACTTCGTGTCCAGCACTCATCAATCGGTCGATGAGATGGGAACCCACGAAACCCGCACCACCTGTAACTATAATTCGCATCGGTAACTGACTCGCGCTAGGGAGAGAATCGATATCTAAACTAACCTTGGGAAGCACTGCTGTCCAGAGGTATTCCGTTGTTAACTAGCTTAGAGTATACGGAGCGATCGCTCTATCGCCCATCCGTAAATATTCGGTAAATATTTAGTAAATATTAAGTGTACTTAGTAAAGTAGCAAAGCTTTGAATCAAAACCCCAGAGCGCCCAAACTCTACAGCGAACGGGCAAAGCCTTACCCAGAGCCGTCTAAAGCATTGGCGTTGCACATTCAAAAAATGTGCAACGCCAAAAAAAAGCAGTTTATGGGTTTTGAGGCTGGGTAGGTAGCCTGAGTTCGTGGAGCATCGAGGCTAAGGCAATCTGGGAAATTGGCTCCCAGATGCTCCCGAATCTAAATAACCCAAAGGTTATTCTTGGTCGAGGCGCAACACTGCCATGAAGGCTGATTGGGGTACATCAACTGTACCTATTGACTTCATGCGCTTTTTACCCTTAGCTTGCTTCTGCAACAATTTTTTCTTCCGGGAGATGTCACCGCCGTAGCACTTGGCAAGAACGTCTTTTCTCAAAGCTGGGATTTGTTCGCTGGCGATGACTTTACTGCCTATCGAAGCTTGAAGAGGTATCTTGAATTGATGCCGGGGAATTAGTTCTTTTAACTTTTCTGTTAAAGCTCGTCCCACGCCATAGGCTTTGTCACGGTGGACAATCATCGCCAAGGCATCAACCGGATCTCCGTTAATCATGATATCCAACTTAACCAGCGGATTTTCCTGATAGCCAATCAGGTGATATTCCATACTGGCATAGCCCCTCGTTCTGGACTTCATCTGATCGAAAAAGTCCGTCACTACTTCCGCCAGGGGTAACTCATATGTCACGGTAGTTCGCCCCTGAGTTAAATACTTCATGTCTTTGAATATACCGCGTCGATTTTGACACAACTCCATCAGCGTACCTACGTACGTTTCTGGTGTAATCATGTCTACCTTGACATAAGGTTCTTCGATTTTTTCGCGCTCGTTCGGCGCTGGTAGGTGGCTGGGATTATCGATGTAGAGTTCTTCACCTTTGTTGGTGATTACCCGATAGACTACGGAAGGAGCGGTGATAATTAAATCCAGGTCATATTCTCGCTCTAACCGCTCTTGGACAATTTCCATGTGCAGCAAGCCCAAGAAGCCGCAGCGGAAGCCGAATCCCATCGCACTCGATGTCTCTGGTTCGTAGTGCAGGGCGGCATCATTTAACTTTAGCTTTTCTAAAGCCTCTCGCAAGTCGGGGTATTGGTCGGCATCTGTGGGAAACATACCACAGAAGACCATTGGTTTTGCTTCGGTGTAACCAGGTAAGGGTTCGGCTGCTTGGGCCTTGGCTAAGGTAATGGTGTCTCCGACTCTGGCATCTTCGACAGCTTTAATCGCTGCTGCTAGGTAGCCCACTTCTCCGGCGTGTAGTTCATTTACCTGCTTTTGGGTGGGGCAAAGGACACCTAATTCGTCAATTTCGTATTCTGTTCCGCTGGCCATCAGGCGGATGCGATCGCCTTTTTTCACCGTACCATCCATCACCCGGAAGTATACAATTACACCCCGGTAACTGTCGTAGTAGCTATCAAAAATCAACGCCCGCAATCGTTCTGAAACTGTATCTTGCGGGGGTGGTACCAGGTGAACGATAGACTCCAGAATCTCGTCAATCCCAATCCCCTCTTTAGCAGAAGCAAGAATTGCACCACTGCAATCTAGCCCAATAATTTCTTCAATTTCTCCCTTTACCCTATCTGGCTCGGCTCCTGGCAAATCAATCTTATTTAAAACTGGTATAATTTCCAGGTTATTCTCAAGAGCAAGATAGACATTAGCGAGAGTTTGAGCTTCCACACCTTGGGACGCATCCACTACTAAAAGTGCGCCTTCGCAAGCGGCGAGACTGCGCGATACCTCGTAGGAGAAATCTACGTGACCGGGAGTATCAATTAAATTTAGAACGTACTGCTCACCGTCTTTGGCAGTATAGTTCATCCGGGCAGCTTGCAGCTTAATGGTAATGCCGCGCTCCCGTTCTAAATCCATATTGTCTAGGAACTGTTCCTTCATCTGCCGATCTTCTACAGTACCTGTGGATTGCAAGAGGCGATCCGCCAGGGTGGATTTACCGTGGTCAATGTGGGCGATGATGGAGAAATTACGAATGTGAGAAACAGGTACTGAGGTCATAGCCAAAGAAAAAGGCACATCGAGAGCGGCAATCGAGATTCAGCAGACTTCACATATTCTAATGTGTCCGACACCCAGCTTGGGATCTTGGCATAAGATATCCGACGCCGGGTTAGAGACAAGGCTTTGCGAATTTGAAGTATTTTTACACAAATTTTGACACTCCCCACCCATATAATACGGGGGATTCTCCCATCTAGCCTTAAGTGTGACTAGGACAGCTAATATTCATGGAGTTACCGCTACCCGTGAAGGAGAGATACCCGACTTCCCTAAGAAGTCGAGTATCTGAACTGTTGGCAATAGGTTGACCGTTGCTCTGCTTTTGAGCTAAAACCAAATCGAACATTGGTGAAGCGTGAAGAAAGCATCCTTCTATAGGTATGAGCTTTACACTTTTAAAAGTAGGGAATGACCAACTGTATCTACTCCGTACCTTTTTATCAGGCAAGTATTTCTGTTTGTGGCAAAGATGGTAGGGCGAATAGTTTACCTGCTAAGTTCAGATTGCAAGTTGTTGACACTTTCGCTGTGGTAATTTTTCGTCTCTGCATGAGAGTTAGAACAAACTCTTGGCAAGGCGAGTATTTTCGACTTGCATCTGGAGCAATATATCTGTCTTGACTTTATTCAAATCAGCAAATTTCAGCTTCCTGACCAACGTTACTAGCTTTAGGCATTTATGCAGAGATTATAAAACAAAACTTATAGACTTATTTAAAATGTTGCTACGCTTTAGGCTTTAATAAGTATATGTGGGTGGTGTAGTTTCATCCCCATACTTAAAAAATAAGGTTTTGGGTACATCCCTCAAACTCACCGATAATTGTTAAGATGTCAAGACTTCAGGACAAAAGCCTCAGCCTGCTATCTTTTTATCGCTCCAGTCGCCAGAGCATATAGCTCAGGGAAAGGGGAGGAATTGCAAAATTTTGTTTCATACGTGGACAAAAGCTGGATTTGACTTTCCTGAGTTGGCAAAACACCAGTTAGCATGGAAAAGCGGTTTAGTGTCTCTCACCTGGAGAATTGCTAAAACAAAAATCTCATCATAAATATAGATGCTGCAAAAGCTTATGAACGAGCGGTCCGTGTATTCCAAAAGGTCAGGGGAAAAGGTGGAAGTTGCGATACACCTGGATTCGGAATTGGTAGATCAAATAAAGCACCTAACAAATGACCCAAGTAAGGTGATTGAGACAGCCATAAGACAGTGGCTGAGGGGAGAACGTGATCGCGATGACGAACTGACCCGCACCCTAGAGCGAAATCCGCCCGTGCCTCCTAGAGGCGAATGGAACGATTGATCATAAAGTGTATAGACTCAGGGGCGGAAGTTTTAAGTTTTTCGACAAAAGCATCTATCACATGACGACTGGTAAATATTGCCTATTCTCAGTTTGCAATTTAGCAGGTATATTCTGATGGTGGCTCCTGTTAATGTTCCACTGCTAACTTTCGAGTCAACTTTGTTAAGTACAGACCAGTACCAAAAGCTATTAAGCCAGATCGCCAGAAATATCCGCCGCACGCTGGATCTAGATACGATTTGGCAGCAAACGGTCAAGGGGCTGGGAGAAGGATTGAACGTCAGCCGCTGCATGATATGCAACTACGAAAGTTGTAGCCCAAAAGTGCAAGTGGTGGCGGAGTATTGCCAGGAGTCAGTGCGATCGCTGCTGGGACAGTATTTACCGCTAGCGGAAGACCCATACCTGAAACAAGGGCTGGAAGCGAAAGGCGAACCCGTGGTAGTGGAACAGGCGGGAGGCAATAGCTTTGGATATCAGTCGGTATTAGTGGTTTCAACAAGCTATCAAAACCAGCCAAACGGACTGCTAAGCATTCAACAGTGCGATCGCACGCGCAGATGGAGCGAAGCAGAGGTAGAGTTAGTCAGAGAGCTGGCAGATCAGGTAGGGACAGCGATCGCTCATGCCAAACTCTACAAAGAATTAGAGCAAGCTAGCGAACAAGCAGAAGAAGCAAGCCGCCTTAAATCAGAATTTTTGGCAAACACCTCTCACGAACTCCGCACTCCCCTCAACGGTATGATCGGCTCCCTGAAGCTGATTCTAGACGGCACAGTAGACGAGCCTGAAGAGCAACTGGAGTTTATCCAAGATGCCTATCGTTCCGCCCTGCATTTACTCAACCTGATCAACGACATCCTTGATGTTGCCAAAATAGAAGCAGGCAAAATGGAGCTGGAACTCGGACAGGTAAAGCTGGAAGAGTTATTTGGCGATGTTGAGGAATTTACGCGAAATCAGGCGCAGATGAAGAACCTGAGTTTATGTATTCAAATGCCCCCCACCCACGATGAAGTTATCCTGTACGGTAACTATCAGCGTCTCCTGCAAGTGATGTTAAATCTGATTGGGAACGCCATCAAATTTACTCACGAAGGCGGGGTTACAGTCAGTGCTGAGGTGAGCAAAAAGAAAATCAAATTTGCCGGACAGGAATTTCCCGGCTTGGTAAAAGTCCAAGTGGCTGATACCGGGATTGGCGTTTCCCTCGACAAGCAAGATAAACTGTTTCAATCTTTCTCTCAGGTAGATGGCTCCCGCACGCGACAGTATGGCGGAACTGGTCTAGGACTGGCAATTTCGCAAAGGCTTGTAGAAGCAATGGGTGGGGTCGTAAACTTCTACAGCATGGGCGAAGGACTCGGTTCAACAGTCACATTCACAGTACCCCTGTATCAAGAACCCGTAATGATCTCCACGCCTCAGACAGGTTCGCTGGATTTGTTAATGTAGATAAATTTTTTATCTTGTAGGGCAGCCAAGATGCTTAAGTGTCAACTTAAGGCTGAAAATCCCATTCTTGCTTACTTGCTCTGCCTCCAGTTCTGATGGTTGAGGCTCTAGCCAGGGAATGAGTTAATGACACCCAATACCCTACAAAGATTTCTAAACTAGAAAAGAAGTTAACTTAATCAAGGTTCTATGATTGCAGCAAACGCTCGCGACTTATTTCGGGCTGCCTACGAAAACCGCTACACTTGGGATGCCAACTTTCCCGGATACAGCGCCGATGTAGAACTTAAGCAAGGTGATGAAGTCTACAAAGGCAAAATTCGCATCAACCGCGATTTGAGCGTAGAAGTCACTGGCATCGAAGACGAAACGGTGCAAGAGAGCGTCTATACTCAGCTCAGAGATATTGTCACCCACCGCAAACGGGGAGATTTTGAAAAAGCTCACGGCAAAAACGAGTTTAACCTTGGCGAAACCGACTCCACAGGCGCTAAGGAAATTCTAGTTAAAGGCGATGCGATGGGGTCTAACTACAAAATTCGAGGCACCGAAATTTGTCAGGTGAGTCGGGTGATGGGTCGGATGGCTTTTACAATAGACACCAAGGAAAGCTTAGATACATCAGAAGGTTACGTATCCTCTCGCTACGATGTCGTCTTCCGCAACCCTCAGACAGGTGAAACGACCAAGGAACTGCAATTTGAGGATACTTTCGATAAAATTGGCGATTACTATGTGATGACCAAGCAGGTAGTTCACTCGAATGAGCAAGGTCAGAAAACTACCACCGAGTTCAACTACTCTAATATTAAGTTGCTTGAACCAGTAGCAGTTTAGTAGGGTAGGAAATGCCCACCAAACGCTTTAATGGTGGGCATTTCCTACCTAGCCCTGTCAAGGTGTCAACTAACGAATTTTTCTGCTATGGGCGATTTGATTATCCTTGCAGTGTAGTTTATGAGATAGTGGCGATCGCTCTTGACAGAGCTAATTCGCTGCACCTAGTTCAATTGGTGCAGCGATTTTACCTTGTAGGGGCAAAATGTCCCTACACTTAGATAGTCACGAAAGTGCTGGCAGCATAGCTTTGGAGAGTAGCAGCACTAATGTTGTTAATAGCTGCTAAAATCTCACCGTCGGAGTTATTAGTAATCACAGCTTGGCTGCTTCTTTGGGTGATCGACACCTGACCCAAACTCAAACCACCAGCCAACCCGATAAAGTCACGACCCATTTGGAAGTCAGTGATGGTATCAACACCTTCACCCTTAGCAAGGACAAAAGTATCGCGTCCAGCACCACCTGTAAGGCTATCGCTACCCAGACCGCCACTGAGTCGATCCCTGCCAGCGTCACCCCAAAGAAGGTCGTTTGCAACTCCGCCGTACAGGGAATCGTGACCGTAGCCGCCGTAGATGCGATCGCTACCACTACCACCCCAAATCAAATCGTCGCCACCGACAGTTCCCACCATACTGCTCATATCACCGTACAGAGCATCGCTTCCAGCATTGCCGTAAATGCGATCGCTACCCATACCACCAGTAATCGTATCGTGACCGCGATAACAGTTGATCTGGTCGTTTTGTGCCGTTCCTACTAACGTGTCAGAATGTAAACGATTGCCGTTGATAAAGTTAGCGATGGGAATATCGTTGTCGTTGATATTGACAACGTTGACATCAACCGGATTCAGGTTGTTGTATTTGGTATCAGCGCTTACGGCTGCATTTGTGACGATTTTGTAAGCAATATTGCCATCAACCAGTGTATCGTCAACACCTTTGACCGTTACAGTTTGAGCGTCATTCCAGTTACTCTCAGTGAAGGTCAACTTCGAGTTAGAAATCGTGCCTTCAGTGGTATCGGAACTAGCTAAGCTGAGGGTAACGTCAGCAGTCGGTTTGCTATTTAACTTCACGCTGAAGCTTGTCGTACCACCCATTTCGCTGGTGTTGCCGCTAATTGGGGTGATAGTGAAACCTGCGGTGTCGTTGTCAATGATATTACCGATTCCCTGAGCATCGATAATCGTGGCTTTGCTGGGATTAGACAGGTTGACAAAAAAGCTTTCATTTGGTTCATCTATCATGTCACCGTTAACGGCTACCCGGAAGGTTTGGGTAGTGACGCCGGGAGCGAAGGTTAAGGTGTCGTTGATGGCGGTGTAGTCGCTGCCAGCAATCGCAGTGTTATTAGCGGTGGCGTAGTTAACGCTGACAGTTTCAGTGCTGGCGTTGGAAAGCGAAACCTGGAACTCCGCAAAGGCGATGCCGGTGTTGCCTTCAGTGATGGTGACATCGCTGATGCTAATCTTCGGTTGTGGGTTGACAGTGATATTGAAAGTCTTTGCCACTGAGGTATCGACTCCACCGTTAGCAGTCCCGCCGTTGTCTTTGGCGCGAACTTCAATGGTAGCGGTGGTGCTGGTAGCAATGTTGGCAACTGGGGTGAAAGTCAGGTTGCCGTTGATGTCAATGGTGGGCGCGGCTGCAAAGATGCCTGCGTTGTTGACTACATTAACTATGTAGCTGTCAAGTGTTTGAGTTGATTCCTCGGTACCAGGATTAAAATTAGTAGCCCATCTGGTAACGGTTTGCGCTCCGGAATTCGCCATGACGTTTTGAGCAGCGCCAGCAGTGAAGTTGGGAGCGTCGTTTACGGGGGTAACGGTGATGGTTTTGGTGGCTGCGGTACTGGTGCCACCGTCGCCATCGGTGAGGACAAATTGTACGGTGCGTGAAGCGGTAGGATTCTCAGAGGTGCTGCTGTAAGCAATACTTCTGAGCAATTCTTGAGTAACGGTAGGCGTAGCACTGGCATTTAAGTTGATGACGAGATTGCTGCCGTTGCTGCCATTGCTGGCGATGGTGCCGATGGCAGTTCCCGCATGGCTGACGGTGGTGCCGGATATAGCGATACTGCCGATGTTGGCGATGCTGAGTCGGTCTGAGGAGCTGCCGCCTGCGGTGTATCTGACGGTGAGGGTTCCGCCTTGAAAGTTTGCTGAGTCGGTGTCTGCTACCGTAGCGGTGCTGTCAATAATTGTCGCGGCGGCGTTTTCGGTGTAGGCCACGGCTGCACCGGGAAGGGTAACACTGGGTGCTTGGTTAGGTTCAACTTGGAGCAGAACTGAGACGTTGTTAGAGCGATAGTTTGCTGTCGCCAGGTCTAGTTTGCCGTCGCCATTGAAGTCTCCGATAGCTACGTATTGTGGAAGTGACCCAACTCTAAAGTTGCTGGCACTATTAAAGGTGCCGTCGCCATTGCCTAATAATACTGAGGCGGTGTCAGAGTAAGCGTCTGCTGTTACCAGGTCGGCTTTGCCGTCGCCGTCGATGTCGCCAATGGCTACGGAGTAAGGGTATGACCCGGCGCTAAGGTTGCTGGCAGTGTTAAAGGTGCCGTCGCCTTTGCCTAAAAATACTGAGACGTTATTAGAAGATTGAAAGTTTGCTGTTGCCAGGTCGGCTTTGCCGTCGCCGTTGATGTCGCCGATGGCTACGGAAAAGAAAGATGACCCGACGCTAAGCTGGCTACTACTTTTAAAGGTGCCGTCGCCATTGCTTAACAATACTGAGACATCTTTAGAGAAATAGTTTGGTATTGCTAGGTCGGCTTTGCCGTCGCCGTTGATGTCGCCGATAGCAACGAAACGGGGACCATTTCCGATGCTGGTGTTGTTGGCACTCTTAAAGGTGCCGTCGCCATTGCTTAACGATACTGAGATGTTGTTATAGTCTGAGTTTTTTGCTGTTACTAGGTCGCCTTTGCCGTCGCCGTTGAAGTCGCCGATACCTACGGAATAGGGAAATTGTTGGTGGCTAACGTTGCTAGGACTATTAAAGGTGCCGTCGCCTTTGCCTAACAATATTGAGGAGGTGTAAGAGTTATAGTTTGCTGTTGCTAGGTCTAATATTTTGTCGCCGTTGATGTCGCCGATGGCTACGGAATAGGGACCTGACCCGACGCTAATGTTGCTGGCACTGTTAAAGGTGCCGTCGCCTTTGCCTAACAATACTGAAACGTTATCAGATTCAAGGTTTGCTGTTACCAGGTCTAGTATTTTGTCGCCGTTGAAGTCGCCCACGACTAGGGAACTAGGCTCTGTCCCCACGCCAAAGTTGGTGGCGGGTGCGAAACTGACGGGTAAAACAAAGTTGTAATTTGCTAATGCTGCGGGTAAAAACGCTATTGGTGACTCAATTGCTCCAGTTTTTACTTCTAAATCCCAGTCACCGCCCTTGACAGCGCTACCCGTCAAGTCATCCGAAGCAGCAACATCCGCACCAGTCAGCTGACTCAGTTGTTGCACGAAGGCTTCCCCACTCCCTCCAGAAGCTACATCGCAACCATACAGAAGAATATCGGCATCTGCTGTTAAAGCACTCGTCCACTGCTGTAGAGAGTTGCTGTAAGCTTGCAGGTTATCCGAGTTAACCGCACTCGCTCCCAGCTGTAAACTACCTTCAGCACCGTGGGAAACGATGTGAACGCTGGCGATGTCGCTGCGATTTGCCAACACTTCGGTAATTTGCGCTACACCATCCCGCGTGGAGTCGAGGATAATTACTTCTGTTCCCGGTTTCACACCCGCAACCAGACTTTCTTTATCCGCAACTGTGGCATCGATGAAAACAATCTGTTTATTGGCGGCGGTGGAAGTAACTTCAGTCCTAGAATTGGTGGAGTCTTGATTGTTGGCGTTGTGGTTGAGGTCTTGCACGGTGAGGATTCCTTATAGTTAGTTACTAGAAGCCATCAGAATTCGGGCGCGAATCGCTTCACATCGCGCTGCCAAATAACTTGGTTGTATTGACAAAAATTAAGAATTTTAGTGAATCACCCGCCACCAGTTAGTTAGGAATCTGACGCAGATGGCGTTGTTTGGGTAGCAAGGTAAGCGAGGGCGGATATTAATGTATCATTTTTTACCCGCTTATAACGGTAATTACGCTCAGGCAGCGGTATCTGCGATCGCGTAGAACTGTGAAATCGGTAGTTTTTCAGCCAGCCTCCCTGTAAAGTTTGTTTTCCTTTTATTAAGGTAATCTATCTTTAGGGGGATGACTTAAGCCAAATGGCGTAGCGGACAAAAACTTAATCAAAGTTTTACACTAGCTTTAAAGTTAATAGCTCACTATTATCTACATCGCCGCAGAGATCGCGCCTCAATGGCAACGCCGATATAGGTGACAATCAAGGATTTTTTGTGATTCCAGCTTCTGCGATCGCAGATAATTAGACAATAGGGCTAAGAACGAGAAGACTCATTCTGGAAAGCTTCTGCTCATCACCCTTAGCTGACAATAGTTCTGAGATACTTGCGATCGCTCTTGACAAGGGTAACAATGCCCACCCTACATGAATCGCTGTCATCGGTTTTTTATCCTTGTGTAGACTAGGATCGAGATAGTTGCGATCGCACTCTCAGATTCCATAAGGTAAACAGACCATGACACAAACACTGGCACTAACTCCGGAAAACGTCGAACAAGTTTTAGATGAACTGCGCCCTTACTTAATTTCTGACGGCGGTAACGTGGAACTGGTAGACATCGACGGGCCAGTTGTTAAACTGCGGCTTCAGGGAGCTTGTGGCTCTTGCCCCAGCTCTACCATGACCCTGAGAATGGGTATTGAACGCCGCTTGCGCGAATTTATCCCAGAAATTGCCGAAGTTGAGCAAATCATGTAAAAGGTGATAGGTAATAGGTAATAGGTAATAGGCAGAAAAAACTCCCATTACCTATTACTCATTACCCATTACCTATATCTATGCCTCATCCCCTATACATCGCTTTCATCTGGCATCAGCATCAGCCGTTATACAAAAGTCGCACAGTTCAACAGTATCGTTTGCCTTGGGTGCGTCTGCATGGGACGAAAGATTATCTGGATTTAGTCCTGCTCTTGGAACGTTATCCCAAGCTGCATCAAACTGTGAATCTCGTTCCATCATTGATTTTGCAGATAGAAGATTATGTTGCAGGGACTGCAATAGATCCTTACTTGGCAGCATCTTTGACACCAGAGGAAGAACTGAGCGAAGAACAAAAAAGATTTATTATTGAACATTTTTTTGATGCCAATCACCACACTCTGATTGATCCTCATCCCCGCTACGGAGAGCTTTACCATCAACGTCAGGAAAAAGGGCAAAATTGGTGTTGGGAAAATTGGAATTTGTCAGATTACAGCGATTTGCTGGCTTGGCATAATTTGGCGTGGATTGATCCCCTGTTTTGGGATGATCCAGACATTGAAGGTTGGTTGAAGCAGGGGAGAAATTTTAGTTTAGGCGATCGCCAGCGCATTTACTCCAAACAGCGCGAAATCTTGAGCCGCATCATCCCTCAACACAAAAAGATGCAGGAATCTGGGCAACTGGAAGTAACAACCACGCCCTACACTCACCCGATTTTACCCTTACTGAGCGATACCAACTCCGGACGGGTGGCGGTGCCTAATATGACCTTGCCCAGGCAGCGGTTTCAGTGGGCGGAAGATATTCCCAGGCATTTACAAAAATCCTGGGATATGTATATAGACAGATTTGGACAGGAACCTCGCGGTTTATGGCCTTCAGAACAGTCGGTCAGTCCGGATATTTTGCCCTACATTGCCAAGCAGGGGTTTAATTGGATATGTTCCGATGAAGCGGTACTCGGTTGGTCGCTGAAGCAATTTTTCCATCGCGACGGTGCGGGGAACGTGTATGAACCGGAGTTACTGTATCAACCTTATCGCCTACAAACTGAGTCCGGCGATTTGTCGATCGTGTTTCGGGATCACAGATTATCAGATTTGATCGGCTTCACCTACGGGGCGATGGAACCGCGCCGCGCTGCTGCGGACTTGGTGGGACATTTGGAAGCGATCGCGCGAAGTCTCAAACACCGTCAGCCTGGAGGCGGTACAGCCCTGGAACAGCCAAGGCTCGTCACCATTGCCCTTGACGGCGAAAATTGCTGGGAACACTACTACCTAGACGGCAAACCCTTCCTAGAAGCTCTTTATCAAACCCTCTCCCAGCACGAAGAACTGAAACTGGTAACAGTTTCCGAATACCTAGACCAGTTCCCCGCCACAGAAACCATCCCCGTCCAACAGCTGCACAGTGGCTCTTGGGTAGATGGTAGCTTCACCACCTGGATAGGCGACCCAGCCAAAAATCGCGCCTGGGATTTGCTAGAGGCGGCGCGAGAAGTCTTAGCTAAGCATCCAGAAGCAACTGAGGAAAACAATCCCGAAGTTTGGGAAGCGCTATATGCCGCAGAAGGTTCCGACTGGTTCTGGTGGTTTGGCGAAGGTCATTCCTCCAACCAAGATGCCATGTTCGACCAGTTGTTCCGCGAACATTTGTGTGCAATCTACCAAGCTTTGAATGAGCCAGTACCGCCTAACGTGCGCCAACCCGTGGAAGTCCACGAAGCGCAAGGCGACCATCGACCACAAGGGTTTATTCATCCGATCATCAATGGACTCGCTGACGAACAAGACTGGGATCGCGCCGGTCGCATCGAAGTCGGCGGATCGCGGGGTACGATGCACAAGAGTAGCGCGGTTCAGCGTCTCTGGTATGGGGTAGATCACCTCAATTTCTATTTACGGTTGGATTTCCAAGCAGGTCTTCAACCGGGTAAAGGTTTTCCCCCGAAGTTACATTTGCTGTGGTACTACCACAACCGCACAATGCACAACAGTCCGATTCCTCTAGCGAATATCCCGGATGAAGCGCCTTTAAACTATCTGTTTCACCATCATTTAGGAATTAACTTGCTGACTCAATCAATTGAGTTTCAGGAAGCTGGGGAAAATCATCAGTGGCATCCTCGTTTTAGCCGCGCTCAAGTGGCTTTTGATAAGTGCTTAGAGGTGGCAGTTCCTTGGGCAGATTTGCAAATAGAACCAGATTATCCGCTGCGGCTGATAATGGTTCTGGCTGATGGGGAACAGTTCTCTAGTTATTTGCCGGAAAATGCTTTGATTCCAATTGAGGCTCCGTAAGGAAAAAGGTAAAAACGCCTGACGATTAAAGTCGTAGCTAAACAAACTAAGCTTAGAGCAGGCTTAGTTTGTTTAACTCCAGGTATAACCCAAGGAAGTGTTACAAATATGTTTTTTGACTAAATAGTTAAGCGAAATTCATGTCTGTTAATCAATAAGTTCGGGCACTAGTTAATTTGTAAAAATAGAATTTATTGATATTTATAATCTTGCATTAAATCCTGCATTAGAACGCCAATTGTTATCAACAACAGCATTCAAACACTTTATCTAATTACAATTGATATTTATAATCTTGCATTAAATCCTGCATTAGAACGCCAATTGTTATCAACAACAGCATTCAAACACTTTATCTAATTACATTTGAAGCTTACAGAAAACCAGAATACTTCGCCTGAGTTAAAAGCATACTGGTTTTCTGTAAGGCAATTAGCGAGCGCGCTAAACTCAATCTGATTAGACAATCGATAGGCTATATTTAAACGCTACTCTTTTTTAGCCCTGGCCAGGAGTATTGGTCGGCTGTCCCGTGCTTATCTCCAATAAATCTGGTTTAACAAGGAAACCAAAGTACACTGCGATCGCTGCGGTGACTGCATGAAGCCAGACATCGTTGCCAAAGATTGGGATTAAGCCCAATGTTGACTGGGTAGCAGGAATAAGCCCCATTACAGTTAGCAGCCCATAGAATATTCCGAGGAGTCCACTATACAGGCGAGAACTGTCTAACGAGATGGATGCAAGAATTCCCAGAATTCCCACGGTTAGATGAACAATATTGTGTAAGACATTGATAGGGAATAATCCCAGTAAGTAACCGTATCCAGTTGTGAATCCAAGGTTAGCCATATCAGGTGTAACTGTAGGCTCTTTGACAAACGCTGGAATAAATCCCATTACACCACAAAGAAAAAAGAAAATGCCGACAATCAAGGCGAATTTTTGCCCTGCTTTCATAACTAAACTCCCTACATATTTGATTTCACTTTAGACTGTATTCCTTAATCATTTGAGTTTCCTAAGGGAGAGGTATTGAATATGCCTAGAGAAAGGTTTCGTGTTAAAGACGAGCGTAACTTACACTACAACTGAAGCCAATTTAGACTACCAATTTGAATCAAACACAAGAATTTAACCCTCTTTCCGGAATCGGAAAGGGAAAAGCCCCTACAGAAGAGTACGAGATGGGCCAGAATTTATCGTACCCAATTGCGTGCGATACAAATATTCTTAGGGACACGGCAATGCCGTGTCCCTACAGTGTCATCTATGCAACTGAGAATTGCTATATTTGCAAAAACCGGATGCTGGCAAGGTATTTAGCGCATTTAACCTAAAATATTATGTTGATTCTGAAGCCGTTTCGGGGAAATAAAGCGATTCCAGCTTTTTTAACCTCTATTTTGGTATAGACACGCTACGACAATTATTCTATTTCTAACTTTGATACCGCATGACCGTCCAAGAAATTCTAGCCAGCTTGCTGTCGATTTTGAAAATGTTAAAACTTGCCTGAAGCGGCGATGATAACTCATGCCAAGGAACTATTACGAAGCCGAGTTGGGAATAAAATTGCACCAATTTAGGTTTACATACTAAATAAAGGGGTTGGACAGCTTCCTGAACAAGACGCTTCACTAAACAAGAACCCAATTGCTGACTGCGCCAGACTGGTGTAACAAACAGGTAATAAAGCATTGAGTGTGTAGTGGAGGAGTGTAATTCCCCACAGGCTACTAAGGTTCCATTGCATTCAATTACCCAGAAACGCGACCAATTTACTAAGGCATAGGTAAAAATAGATAACAAAAACAAAATAATCCCAAAGGTTAATACAACTAGGGAAATAAAAAGGAAAATAATTGTTGCTTCTAAAATAAATTTGATTAAAATAAAGTATTTAAGTAAAATCCATAGCTTGATATTTATAATAAAAAAGAAACCGAGCAGAAGCAGAATCAGGAAATTTAAAAGTATAATTCTTAAGTCAAATGCTAATGCTTCAGATGTAGTGAATTGAAGTAATAATTTCTGAATTAACCATTTTTCGCTTTCACGGGCTGGTCGAATAATACACCCTAGTGGCAATGAAGGAGGTTGCTCAGTCATTTACAAATTTTGTATGATTAGGGCAATATTACCAGCACAAGAGCCGTTGCCACCTTAAAATAAATATGAAATTTATGGTGATCGCGATCGCACTCCTAAGCTGTCAACAGCATTTAATCTTCATAAATCTAAACTTGAGTAAAGTTGTCCATTGTTACGGAAAGTTATTAAAACCTTGTCAGGTTCTAACAACTTTCCAACTCTTAAACGCCTTCAACCAGTTGTAAAGTGCAAATCATCCCATCCGGATATTTCGCCAGTGCCTTTTGTTTGGCGAGTTTATGATCTTCATCCAGAAAATATTCGCCGCTATCTGATTCAATAGCAACAAACCAGCCGGCATAATCTTTAATCAGTTGGGGGCGGACTTCTTCAAAAACTGAGCGACAACGCTTAATAAAAGCAGGAATACTATTATTTGAAATCACATTTATTTGCTGCCGCCTCTCCACCCCTAAGCGTGATTCTTGTTTAACTAGCTCCTCAATTGTATCTACATTTGTTGGCAAAGCTGCTGTTAAGACTTCGCTGCATGATTCGGTAATTAAAACATCATCTTCAATGCGAATTCCCCGCACGTCCGCAAACTGAGAAAGGCGATCCCAATCCACCACATCTTGATATTTTGAACGCATTTCTATATCGTTCAAAATTGCCGGAACTTGATAGAATCCCGGCTCGATTGTGACTAACATTCCAGCACTCAAGGGGCGATTTAGACGCAGATAGCCCAAGCCAAAGCGATCGCTTCTAACTCTTTGCTCCTCATACCCCGCCAAATCCCCCAAATCTTCCATATCGTGGACATCCAAACCCACCAGATGACCGATTCCGTGGGGGAAAAACAGCGCGTGAGCATCCATTTCCACCAAATCTTCAGCCTTACCTCGTAAAATGCCCAAATCCACCAAACCTTGGGCAATTACAGTTGCAGCAAGTAGATGAATATCCAGATACTCTACACCTGGGCGAATCTTGGCAATGCAAGCATCGTGAGCCGCCAGCACCACATTGTAAATATCTTTTTGGGTAGAAGAAAATTTACCAGAAACAGGCCAAGTGCGGGTCACATCAGCAGCCCAACCCATTGATGTCTCAGCACCCACATCCGCCAGCAGCAAATCTCCCGGTTGCAGCGAGTGGTGATACTGCTCATTGTGTAAAACTTCCCCGTGAACAGTGACAATACTGGGGTAAGAGCAGGTCATATTGTGGGAGATGATCGCAGCCTCCATCGCCGCCCGCACCCCTGCCTCAATTTTGGCTTTGGGTGTAGCCATCATCCCAGCTTTGTGAGCTTCCACAGTCACAGCAGCAGCCTCTCGCAACTCGGAAATTGCGCCAGCGTCGTGATTCAGGCGCAGTTTGATAATTGCTCGTGCCAACTCAAGATCAATGCCCTGAGATGATTTTGCTGGTGCTAGTGCGCGGTTAAGTAAATGAGATTGTGCTTGTTGGGTAGCAGCATCCTGCACAGAGATAGTAGCAGCACCAGTCGAGCGTGACTTCAATTGTGCGATCGCGAAAACTCCATCTGCCCCTATAGCTTTAGCGATTTCCTCACGTTTAGGCACTTCCCCATGCCAGAGGGCGCTATCTGACGAAGCATCATCCATGAAAAGTTCCAATTTCCCGGCTTCCAGACGAATTGCGGCATTTTCCAGGGGTAGCCCAGCAAAATAGAGAAAATGACTGCTGGCGCGAAACGGGAAAGTATTTGCCGGATAATTGCGGGAACTACTGCGCCCAGACCAGAGAATTACCGGAAAATCAATTAGCTCAGCTAATCGCGATCGCCTCCTCAATAGGGTAGCGGCGAGGTCTGATGTGGGGTGGAGTTGCATACCTACTAGGGGCCAATTTAGAAAATATTCCTTCTGCTTAAAGTTTAACGTTACAGCAAAACACGTCTGGGGTTGCATCCCCAGATTCGGATTTTCGAGCGATCGCATATACCAAATCCGTCTGTTTGTCTCCTTACCCCGGACGGGGTTGGGGGTGGAGTGGCACTAAGACAAACCCGGTCGTATTCCATAATGGCGATAACGCCAATATTCGCGCAGAATTTTGTCGTGATCGAAACAAAGTTCCGTCGGAATCCGCCAAGATTCAAAAATCCCCACCGCCTTAGCATCATCAGCCGCTTTAGGTTCGCCCGTCGCCGTAGCAATAAAGACAACGCTCATCGTGTGCTGACGCGGATCACGATTGGGATCGGAATACACGTGGAATTGTTCAACTAACTCCACCTTTAAGGAAACCTCTTCTGACGCTTCTCGCCGCGCCGCCGCTTCAGCAGATTCTCCGTAATCAATAAAGCCGCCCGGAATTGCCCATCCATAAGGAGGATTTTGGCGCAAAATCAATATAATCGGGCGATGCGGTCGGTCAACCAGCTCAATAATGATATCTACAGTTGGAGAAGGATTGCGGTGAGTCATGTTGATATTTTGCCCCAAAAATGAATTGCCTACATTTTGCACCTGTTTGATGATGACAGGCGGGATACCCCTAGGGTAAGTCAAGGCACTGGGAAAAAAAAATTGCCCATCCCGTAAACTATTTATCTGTAATCCTGCCTACGGATGGGTTTCAAACGCTGACCTACCGTGATAATGTCAAAACGTTTGCGTACTCTCCATCAGGTTATTTATGCCGTTTCCCAGATCAAGTGGCATTTTGCTGCACCCCACCTCCCTTCCCAGTCGATTTGGCATTGGCGATTTAGGCTTAGAAGCTTATCGTTTTATGGATTTTTTGGTGGAGAGTTACCAGCAATTTTGGCAGGTTTTACCACTAGGCCCAACTGGATATGGTAATTCTCCATATATGTGCTATTCAGCGTTGGCGGGAAATCCGCTGCTGATTAGTCCAGAAAAGCTGCGCGACGCTGGTTTACTAACTGACGACGACTTTGCCGGATTGCCAGAATTTCCCCTAGATAATGTAGATTTTGAAAAAGCGATCGCCACCAAGATGCCTTTGCTTGCCAAAGCCTGCGAAAACTTTAAAGCCAAAGCTTCCCCGCTTCAGCAAAGGGAATTTGCGGGTTTTTGCGAGACTAAGGCTAATTGGCTCGATGACTACGCTTTATTTATGGCGCTTCGCGAGGCACACGAGCAATCCAGCTGGTATACTTGGGAGCCGGAAATTGCCAAACGTCAACCTGAAGCTTTGGAGCAGTGGCGGCAGCGGCTAAACAATGAGATTTTTTACCACAAATACTTGCAGTTTGAGTTTTTCCGCCAGTGGTCTGAACTGAAGAACTATGCCAACCTGCGCGGTATTGATATTATTGGCGATATCCCGATTTATGTAGCTCACGATAGCGCCGATGTTTGGTCGCATTCAGAAATCTTTTGCTTGGATGAAGAAACGGGGGAAGCGGCGCTAATGGCAGGTGTCCCGCCGGATTACTTCAGCGCGACAGGTCAGTTGTGGGGCAACCCAGTGTATAACTGGGAGCAATTGGAGAAGCAAAACTTTAAATGGTGGGTGCAGCGCTTTGAGTCGTTGCTGGATTATGTGGACATCATTCGGATTGACCACTTCCGGGGGTTTCAAGCTTATTGGGCGGTGAAGGCGGGTGAAGAAACTGCCCTGAATGGGGAGTGGATTGAAGCGCCTGGAGATGCTTTCTTTGAAGTTCTTAATGAGAAGTTAGGCAAGCTACCCATTCTTGCTGAGGATTTGGGTGTGATTACAGAAGAGGTAGAGGCGCTGCGAGACAAATTTGAATTTCCGGGGATGAAAATTTTGCAGTTTGCCTTTGGTTCTGATGCAGGCAATGGCTTTTTGCCATTTAACTATCCGCGCAACTGCTTAGTTTATACTGGCACCCACGACAATGACACTACGGTGGGTTGGTTCTATCAATTGTCAGATTATGAAAGGGAGAGGGTGCTGCGTTATTTAGGTTGCATTAGTCCCGAAGGCATCCACTGGGATTTCATCCGGCTAGCGATGAGTTCTGTGGCAAATCAGGCGATTATTCCCTTTCAGGATATTTTGGGATTGGGCAACGATGCCAGAATGAATTTTCCCAGTAAAGCTGAGGGAAATTGGGGGTGGCAGTATCGGTCAGAGGCGGTGAATAATGAAGTAAGCGATCGCTTGAAATCGCTTACTGAACTTTTTGGTCGCGCTCCTATTAAAGACTGACGAGTTTTATTAAGCACGAGTTGGTCTGGCTTTGGAGCTTTGAGTTTTAAATAAACTCAAAACTCCAAATCTCAAGACTTGGAATTGGCGGCAAAGGTTACTTCCCGAACTTTACCGGGATCTCCCAGTTTCTTTGCCTTTTCATCGTTAACAGCGATGAGGACAGCACCCGCATTTCCTGCTCTGACAATTAATTTTTCCTCCGCCACCCAAGTGCGCTGAGTACCTTGGGGGAGCGTTCCTTCAAACTGCGTCTTGCCATCTACTACCACCCGAATCCAAGAATCGGATTTTACGGTAACACCAACACGTACTGGCTTACCGTTTTGACTGGAACTGCTCAAGACAGCGGGGATCAGCGGCCCTGACTTTTGTTCTGGCGAATTTATCTGGACTACTTTGTCAACTCCTCCCTGCTGCTCTATTGAACGCCGGAAGGATTCGCTATTACTACTCACTTCTAAGGCAGAACGATTTACGAAGTAGGACAAGCCATTCACCGCGCCAATTACCAAAAACACATACAGCAAGTAAAGATGAATCGGTCGCAGCTGAGCTGATGGCAAACGCTGCCAGGTAGGCTTAATGAACTGGAAAACAGGCCCTGTGGGGAAGTCGCGGGAGAATTCGGCACCGTTCATTCCCAGCGCCTCAGCATACCGCTTGATAAACCCCTTAATATAGACAGGTTCTGGCAATATTGCCCAATGACTTTCTTCAATTGCCCTCAGCAGACGAACCTGAATCCGGGTCTTTTCCCCAACCTCCTCTAGGGAAAGCGACTGCTCCTGGCGGAACTGGCGGAGGTGAGACCCAAGCTCTTTCAGCTTCTCGACTTGTTGCTGCTGAACATTGAGTGGATTCTCCTTCATACACGGCGCTCCTTGATGTCTGCTGGCACTTCTATTGATGTTAAGTTGACTTGGTTTCTGAGAAAAGTAATTTCAAAATCTTCTAAAAGACGATAAGTACCAGGGAACATTGACTTTCCTTTCCGTTCTAAATGAATCGGACCTATCGCGATCCGATGGAGATGGATGACAGGATAGCCTAGTTGCTCGGCAATACGTCTAATCTGGCGGTTTCTCCCCTCTGTCAGAACGACTTCCAGCAGGGTTTGAGAATCCCGCTTTTCCAGTACCCGAACAGGTGCAGGTAAAGTCTTTTGCCCAGACAGAATAACACCCTGACGCCACTTGTCAAGTACGCTCTCTGGAGGATGACCCTGAATCCAAACCTGATATGTTTTCGGCAGGTGATAGCGAGGATGGGTCAAACGCAGCGTCATTTCACCGTCATTGGTGAGCAGCAATGCTCCTGTAGACTCAGCATCTAAGCGTCCTACAGGGTGTAGACCTTTACCTTCTCGCAGGTGCAGAGGCAATAAATCGAGAACGGTGCGACGATTTTGGGGATCGCGGCAAGTAGAAACGACCCCGGCGGGTTTGTAAAGTAGAAAATACAGCATCCCAGGACGACTGGGGGGAACTATAATGCCATCTACTTCGATGCGGTCTTGTTCTGGATTCGCTGTTTGCCCCAGATGAACCACAGTACCATTAAGCCGCACGCGCCCTTCGACAATCATTTTCTCTGCTTGGCGGCGTGAGGCAATACCCCTTTGGGAAAGAATTTTTTGTAGCCTTTCGGCCATAGGTAAGATTTATGCACTGACTGGGTAAGGGTTTAGGGTAAAGCCAGCCGAGGCGATGCCCCGGTAGACTATTTTGGATTTTGGATCTGGGATTTAGAATAAATCGCCTTTTCTTCAATCTAAAATCGACCACTGGCTATACTATGTACAAATATTACAGGAAGAATGCCATTGATTACTAAGCAGCAAAGCCGGATTATTAGCTCTGTGTTGTCCCCGGCTTGCCGGGTGTGGTTGCGATCGCAAGTATCTGCGATTGGTGATCTGAGCGTCAAAATTTCCGGGGGCGATCGCCAAATCCTCTCTGGTTATATTCCCAAAGTAGCGATCTCTGCCAGCCGTGCCATCTATCAAGGGCTGCATCTGTCTCAAATTCACCTAGTCGGAGAAAACATTCGCATCAATCTGGGTCAAGTTCTCAAAGGAAAGCCCTTGCGCCTTCTCGAACCAATCCCAGTTTCTGGTGAGCTTTTGTTAGAACAAGCAGACCTGAAAGCTTCTCTTGATGCACCCTTATTAGCCACGGCTTTAAATGATTTACTGGGGACTCTGCTCTTGGCGGCTTTTCATATGCACCCAGCTGATATCTTAGAAGACCAGCAAATCAATTGGCAACAAATTACTATTGAGCCTGAGTGTCTGATTCTCAGTGGTACCCTTACAGACGCTACTAATTACACCAAGCCTTTCGTGCTTCGTACCGATCTCCAGTTAGCCAGTCCCCATGAACTGTTACTGGTTAACCCTTGTATCGAGATCCAGGAAAAATTGGTGCAAGCTGAGGAAGGATTCAAAATAGATTTGGGCAAAGAAGTCGATATTCAGGAATTAACTTTGAGTCAAGGTCGCCTGGTTTGTCGCGGCGGCATTACTGTAATTCCTTAATTGGGGATTGGGGATTGGGGATTGGGGATTGGGGATTGGGGATTGGGGATTGGGAATTGGGGATTGGGAATTGGGGATGGGGAATTGGCAAGAATCTTACCCAGTCCCTAGTCCCTAGTCCCTAGTCCCTAGTCCCTAGTCCCTAGTCCCTAGTTCCTAGTCCCCAGTCCCCAGTCCCCAGTCCCCTACTTCTCCAGCACAGGTAACAGCAGGGTGACGAAATAGTAAACCAAAGGCGCGGTGAAAACGTAACTATCGGCCCGATCTAAAATGCCGCCGTGACCGGGAATTAGTTGCCCGGAGTCCTTTACGCCAGCATCTCGCTTCATCATCGACTCAGTTAAGTCTCCTAGTAGACTGGCAATACCAATCAGCAGCCCCAAGGCGAAACCACTCAGCTGCCAAACGGGCCACTCAAGATACCAAGACCCAGCTACCGCCACTGCTACGCTGCCGATTACTCCAAAAACAGCACCTTCGACAGTTTTTTTCGGGCTAATGTCGGAGAGGCGGGTGCGACCAAAGAACTTGCCGAAGATGTAAGCACCAATATCAGCTGCCCAAATGCAGCCAAATGCCAGTAGCGTTGCTGTCAAGCCTAGGGGGAGAGTGCTGATTTGGTGCCAATCAGCACTCAGGGAGCCATTGAAGGGTTCGGCGTTGGCGATGGCGGGGGCGAGTCCAACGCGCAGCCGCACCCAGTAGCTGGGCAGGTAGCCGCCGTAGAATAAACCTAAAATTGAGGCAGAAATATCGGCAATTGTGGCAAGTTTGGGCTGAAATAGCAGGTAAAAACAAATTAAGGTTCCTGCTAGGGAAAACATGGCATCTGTCAGCTCCGGTGCAAGTGCGGCTGTGAGTAACAAAACCTGACTTACTACCAATGTGGTTTTGGCGGCTGGGGCAATGCCTTTGGCTCGCGTTAACTGAAAATACTCTAACTGACCGAGATAAATGATGATACACAGACCAGCTGTAAAGAACCATCCTCCAAAGAGCAGCATGGAGAGGGCCAAGGCGATCGCTACTATTCCACTAAAAATTCGAGACCAAGGCATAAGGTGCGTTCTCTCTTGACCCCAGCGAGGAGGTTAATAGAAATTTAATAAGATTAAGAATTACTTTTGCACACTTTAGCCTATCCGCAGCGGATTTGGGCGATTGGTGCTGGCAATTCTTACCCTTATTTATCTTTGTGAAAGCGATCGCTTTGTTCTGACTAAAAATTTAATCCTTTCTGCTATGGATCTTAACGATAATTCTTCAGTCCTAACTTGCCTTTGAATATTGCCATTAGTCGCCTGAAAATCTTTAATCCAACTTTTCCCCGCTGAGAATAAAAATTGGATCGACTGCGGCAAAGGTTTGATGAACCCCTCGCGTTTCCAGACGGTTAACAGCCGACTGAACTACCTCGATATTCCGGGCTTGTAACTCTGCGAAACCTTCGGAGATGGCATAGAGGCTTTCTAGATTAGCAGCTGTGGCAACTACTCTGCCTTCGGGTTGCAAGTATTGCCAGACTACTTTCAAGATGTCTTTAATCGGTTGTCCGCCTTCAATGCAAACCCGGTGGGGTGGAACTGGTAAATTTTTTAGACACTCTGGGGCGCTACCTTCGATAATTTCCACATTGTGGACTCCGAAGCGATCGCAGTTGCGACGAATCAAATTCGCCACGTCCTCATCTCTTTCTATAGCCACAATTTTACCTTTAGGACACAGCAAACCAGTTTCCACTGGGATCGTTCCGGTGCCTGCACCAATATCCCACAACACAGAATCTTGTTTAAGTCTGAGGAGGGACAACAAAAGCAACCGCACCTCTCGTTTACTCAGGGGTATCCCTGGCAACCTCTCGAACAGGTCGTCGGGAATACCAGGAGTAACATAAGGCCAGATTGGAGAGGGCATAGGAACAATTCAGAGACACCTTTCGAGATGTTGCATTCAACGTCTCTACTTTCGCACAACCTTTAGTGTTTTGAGACTGGAATCAGTACAACCTGTAATGCTTCCACCTAAAGTAACAATTTGTTGCAGGTAGTCCAAAGCTGCGGGGGCGATCGCTTCCCCAGGCATTAAAACGGGGATTCCAGGGGGATACGGGCAGATTATTTCTGCACTAATGCGTTCTACAGCCTTTTCTAGGGGAAGGGTTTCTGTTTGGGAGAAGAAGGCTTCGCGGGGGGAGAGGTAAGGATGAATGATAAAGGATGAGGGATGAATTTGCAGGTATTCTGCTTTCCATCGGGTGAATACGTCCAGATAGGGGTTGGCAGTAGTTTGTGGGTGTTTCTCGGCTAAAGTTTCCAGGGCGCACACCAAACCGTCTATATCTGCCTGGGTGTTCCCCAAACTGATAATAAAGGTCAGATGTTGCAGGGATGCCAACTCCGAGGTAACGCCTAGCTTGTGATGGAGAATTTCATCAGCTTCAAACCCAGTCACGCCTAAACCAGAAACGCTGACAGTCAACCGCGTTGTATCTAAGGCAACAAAACCGGGGGTATTTGCGGATTCTAGAACCGATAATCCGGGAATCTGGCTAATTTTGGTTTTTGCCTGATTAGCTAGTTGCCAGGTTCTCGCCATCAGCTGTTTTCCGTGTATTGCCATTTGCTGCCTTGCCGCGTCGAGGGAAGCTAGGAGTAAATAGCTAGGGCTGCTAGACTGCAAAAGCTGTAAGGCCATGCTTACGCGATCGCTATCTACTAAGTTTCCCTGAACGTGCAGCATGGATGCTTGAGTTAGCGCCCCCAGTACCTTGTGAGTCGATTGAACGCTTAAATCTGCCCCAGCTGATAAGGCTGCGGGGGGCAATTCTGGGTGAAAGGCAAAATGAGCGCCGTGGGCTTCGTCTACCAATAGGGGGATACCGTGCTGATGGGACACTTGCGCGATCGCTTTCACATCCCCGCAAGCGCCATAATAAGTCGGATAAACCATCATCACCGCTTTGGCGTCTGGATGCTGCTTCAAGGCGGCTGCAACTGCCGCAGGGGTGATACTGTGAGCGATATCGGAATCTGGGTCGTATTCTGGATTCAGGAAAATTGGGATCGCACCCGAAACGATTAAGCCGTGGATAGCCGATTGATGGATATTCCGAGGCAGGATAATCTTGTCCCCAGGGTTACAGGTGGCTAAAATTGCCGCCATCACCCCACAAGTGGAACCATTCACCAAAAACCAGGTACGTTCTGCGCCAAATGCCGCCGCCGCCAGTTCTTGGGCTTTTTGGATAACGCCTTCTGGAGCAAACAAATTATCTAATTCTGGCAATTCTGCCAAATCTGCGGGAAACACGGCTGAACCTAATAAATCTGCCAAGGGCTGGGAAATGCCTTGTCCCCGCTTGTGTCCCGGCGTATAAAAGGGAGCATGATGCTTAGTAGCGCACTCCTGAATGGCATCCACTAATGGCGTGGTGATTTGAGACCCTGGTACAAAATCCATGCGCTAACTTTCTTGTTAATCGATGTGATTTCTGCCGCAGTTGGTTGGCTGCGGCTTTAAGATATATCCTTTCTGGCTAACAATTTAACCAGCGTCAAGTCCTAATGTTGATGCGTCGATACCTGCTAAAGTATTGAATTTGGATGCTGTTTGATTAATATTTAATCAGGAGGGTCAGGCGATGTAGTTACTCAGGGGGATGTGATGTTATTAGTTTTTACCTATTTTAAGAGGGTTCAGTAATTGGAGGCGATCGCATGATTAATCCTATCCCTAACCCCATTCCCCAACCAGGTAATCCCATCCCCTCGCCAATCCCCGATCCCATTCCTAGCCCGTCCCCAGTACCAGAACCCATCCCGGGCCCAGCCCCAGAACCAGTGCCAGCACCCATCCCCCAACCTGTTCCGGGGCCAGTACCAGAACCAGTGCCAGCGCCGATTCCTCAGACTGTTCCAGGGACAATTCCTCAAACGATTCCTGAACCTGTCTGAAAAAATTTCACCCAGTCTCTACCCTGCTAATCGTCAAATTAAATTCAAAATGCTAAGAGCCGGAATTGTCGGACTTCCCAACGTCGGAAAATCAACCTTATTCAACGCCCTGGTTGCCAACGCCAAGGCAGAAGCTGCCAATTTCCCTTTTTGCACTATCGAACCCAATGTCGGTGTCGTTTCTGTGCCAGATGAAAGGTTAAACGCCCTGGCTAATATTTCCAGCTCGGTGCAAATTGTACCGACGCGAGTTGAATTTGTCGATATTGCTGGTTTAGTGAAAGGCGCTAGTCAGGGGGAAGGACTGGGTAATCAATTTTTATCCCACATTCGAGAAGTTGATGCCATAGTTCATGTGGTGCGCTGTTTCGAGAATGATGACATTATCCACGTTGCCGGCTCTGTTGACCCAGCGCGAGATATTGACATCATCAATTTGGAGTTAGCTTTAGCAGATTTATCCCAAGTTGAGCGACGAATTGAGCGCACCCGCAAAGCTGCCCGTACCAGCAAAGAAGGACAAATTGAACTTGCTGCTTTAGAAAAATTGGGCGCTTTATTAAATGAGGGCAAACCAGCGCGGCGGGCTGACTTAAATGAAGAAGAAGCTGAAGCGCTCAAAGGATTAGGATTGCTCACAGGCAAACCAATTATTTATGCTGCAAATGTGTCTGAGGATGACTTAGCCACTGGTAATGAATATGTGGAGCAAGTGCGGCAAATTGCGGCCCAAGAAAATGCCCAAGTCGTAATTGTTTCTGCCCAAGTGGAAGCGGAATTAGTCGAATTACCAGAAGAAGATAAAGCTGAATTTCTGGGATCTCTTGGCGTTGAAGAAGGCGGATTGAAATCTCTAATTCGCGCCACTTACGAACTTTTAGGCTTGCGTACCTACTTTACCACTGGCCCCAAAGAAAGCCGCGCCTGGACAATTACAGCGGGAATGACAGCACCTCAAGCAGCAGGAGTGATTCACTCTGATTTTGAGCGCGGTTTTATCCGGGCGGAGACTGTCGCCTACCAAGATTTAGTTGCCACTGGTTCGATGAATGCTGCGAAAGAAAAAGGCTTAGTTCGCAGTGAAGGTAAAGAATATATTGTCAAAGAAGGCGATGTGATGCTGTTCCGCTTTAATGTCTAGGTTATTTACCCCCCGGAGAAACAAAAGACGGATATTGTTTCGCTTCTGGTTGCTTGGCTAGTCACTGCTGTTAGCTTGTTTATCAATTTCCAAATTACCAATCGGCGTTGAAATTGACACTTTTCCCAAAGCCCTCATTTCAGCAACAGTTTTTAGACTCCTGAGTGCTTTAGTGCGTCCAGTTATTGGTTTATTGACTTTGCCAATTACCATCCTAACTTTAGGTCTTTTCCTCTTTGTACTCAACGCGATTATCTTTGGTTTAGCTGCTTATTTAGTACACGGATTTCGCTTACGCTGGGGAATTTGGAGTGCGTTGATAGGCTCAATTGCACTCAGCATTATCAACTCTATTATCTACAAGTTGTTGGGCGCGTTTTAGTTAACAGGATAATTTAATAGAGTTTTTAAAAACCCGATTTCTACAAGAAACCGGGTTTTTCAGTATTTGTGCGAGACTGGGTTAGAGGTAAATGCGATTGCCTAATATAGCAGTCATATTTGATTTGTAAAAAACTGACTGTAGAGGACGTATAAAATATAGAGAAAGAGAAAAGGTAATTTTAAAACGCATTTTAAATTGTCCTATAACGTCGTGGCATTTGTACCAATAAAAATTAGCAATTTAAAATGCTTTGTTTGCCTTTACTGCAAATAATTAGACTTAAAATAATTAAATTATACTTTAGTAATTTAATTTCTATTAACCAGAAGTAAAATGTTTGTCATTTATTCCAGGTGCTGCACTGGTAAATTAGCTAAATTTTTCAGTTGGTTTGCCACCTCTACTCGATGGCATAAATATGGTTTTTTTTCGGCACAAAGCAATAAAATACTTCCAGTTTCAGCGAATGGCGAAACTTCTTGTAATGCTTTATTTGCTTCTTCCTCATCAGGAGGAATCCAGCAATGATTGCCGGAAGTATTACCTAGAGATACTTTAGAAACGTATTTAATACCCTTAGAAATACACAGCTTTTCAACCTGTTCTCCGTACCATTGGCGACTCCAAGCACGAGGACGTAATCTAACATCAACCACACATACAACATCGAACATTAGGAGATATTCTATAAATTCTCCATAGTCCTTTCGATTGCCATAGCCAAAGGTAAGAATATATCTGTTTTTTGTTTTAGTTAAATTATCCATTTTATCGTTATTTTAAAAGAGAGCCATTTGCTCAAACTCAACAAGCGGTGGGTAAAACAAACCAATAATCATAAACGTGTTTTTATGATTTTTTAGATTGCCTACTATAAAGTATAAGTCTTTTTTGTTCAAGAAGTCATCTTCTAGCTTCTGACGAACCTTTTCCATAGCTTCTGCCTCTTGCTCCTGCTGATTATATTTTCTGGAATTATCTCGACAATTTCTGTATAGTTGACTTATTTCCCAATCACTGATTGAGTATCGGTGACTAACACCATCTCGATCTGTAAATTTATATAAAAATTGGTAAGGAATTTTTTCTAGAGGGAGAGAAGGCTCAAAAAGATCAAGTTGGTCTTGAACAGCCTGTTGTTTTAAGCTCCACTCTCGCTCAGTTTCTTTGTAAAAGTATTTATCTATACTTTGAGGTTTAATAATTCCCAGAGATTTTCCTTGAGTTTGAATGTCTTGAATAGACCTAAACTCTAGTGGTAAGATAAACGACTTTCGCTTTGCCCAGTTATCGGAAGTATCAATATTTCTAATAATATTTACAGATTCATCATTGCTCCGGAAGCTTTCGGATCTATAGTCTTTTTCGTTTTTTTCTATCTCGGCGCTAATAATTGACCATCTAGGATAGCGTTGCTCAAATTCCAAAGCTCGGAAACGTATAGGGTAAATGCGAACCCATTGAATAGGCTGTTCAGAATCATTTAATAACACTCCTGCCGTACACACTGTCTCCTTATACTTTCTGCTAATTGAGGGATAGGTTTTAGTTGCAATCAAAATTTTCCTTCTTTCCATTGATAGCTAACTCCAATTAAGACTAATACTACTGATGAGCGAATTGATAACCACCGACGAAGGAAAGCCCGATCGCTCTCCCCAAACCCTGATTCTATAAATTAGAATAGGAGCGGATTTCTCATTAAATTGTCGCTCGGTAGTGTCCTCAAGTTCGACGGCAGCCTCGTACTCAATCGCACCAGACCATTTTATGAGAAAACCAAGATTGCTTCACCCTACTGCTTAATCTTGCTGATGAGGGAATTGAATAAGCACCGACGAAGGAAAGCGCGATCGCTTCTTTTGGACAACTGATTTTTGTTTTAGTTATACTAATATGTCACTTTGTGCAAGCGTTTAATTGCTTGAAATAGCTAAACAACTACAACAAATAAAACTAAAAAAATACAACTAATACAAATAGGCTTTAGTGAAAAATCAGTATATTTACTGAAGCTTTGAAGCATGGAAGTAAGGGAGAATTTGCACACATAGCTCTTTGCTAGAGCAATTGAAGGGTGCGACTCAATGTTTATTAAACAATTCTCAGTAAATACCGCAGCCGCCGCGTTAATTACTCTTGGAACCGTGGCAGCAGCAACGGTAATATCTTTTTGTTCTATTACCGATGTGGGAACGCTTGGCAGAACGCAAAGCTACGCCAAGCAGATCAACAACTCCGATCGGATGATAGATGGGTCGCACGCGGTGTGGGAAAATAGCGCGATCGCTACCCTTGCTGAATTGGCTACAAACTCCAGCAGTGCTGATGACATTAACAATTCAAAGCAAGCGATCGCTCAAGGGGAAAATTGGTATGCGCTACAAGCCTTCCTTCCCCGCACTGCTAAAATACAACATCCAGATAGCTCTAATAACGCCCTTCAAAGCGATCCGCAACTGATTATGTCACAAGAGCCTCAGACTGTAAGAGCGCTAAATCGTAGAGATGAATAAGCTACAGTAAAGCGCCCTTGAGGCGATCGCTTCACCCTACGATTAATCTTGTTGGTGAGCAAATTGATAAGCACCGACAAAGGAAAGCGCGATCGCAGCCACCAGCAAAACTGGTATCGTGTACCAAGGAAACTGGGACACTGGGAAATAGGCAGCAGCGCGTAAGCCAATGCTGGTATAAGTTAAGGGTAGGAAATAGACAATTACCTTCAGGGCTGCGGGGAGAGTGGCAGGCTCGAAAAAAGTCGCTCCCAAAAACGACATGGGGATGATTAAAAAGTTATTGTACAGACCGACAGCTTCAAGTGATCGCACGCTCAACCCGACAATCACACCCAACCCGGCAAATACAGCGCAATTTAGCACCACCAACAGCAGAAACAACGGGTTCAAAAAACTCCAAATTTTTCCGGTAAATAGCAGCGCCACCACAATTACAGCACCCGCCGTCAACAACCCCCGCACCACTCCCGCCAGCATTTTTCCCAAGTGCAAAGCTAGGGGATGTACGGGAACCAGCAGCATTTCCTCAAACGTCTTTGTGTAGAGGCGTTCTCCACAAATGGAAAACGTTGTACCAGTGAAGCTAATCACCATCGATGATAGCGCCACCATCCCCGGCAGCATAAATTCTAAGTAGTTATTGTAGTTGCTGCTAATTCCTGCACCAGGCTTGATGGAGTTACCCAGCCCTAAGCCAAAAGCCAGAATGTATATTAAAGGCGATACGAGTCCAGATGCCGCCACAGGCAGAATCCTAACCCGTAAATCTAACCAATCTCCCCAAAATACGGTGAGAGTGTCGGCGATTAGGGTCTGAAACTGGGAGCTTTTCAAGGTTTTGCCCAAATTATGGGACGCTTGTGATTTCACAGATGCCAGCCAATTGAGAGAGTTTCTTAATTTCTACTTTACATTTCTCAAGCGCTCAACTGACTAGGGGCTGGGGACTGGAGAGTAGGGAGTAGGGACTAGGTAAGACTTTTTCCTCTTCCCCAATTCCCAATCCCCAATTCCCAATCCCCAATCCCCAGCCCCCACTCGTCAACCAAGGGCAAAATCGGTAAAAATAAAACAACGCCTACTCTCAGGGAAAGTAACCACTGGAGCGATCGCACTGATGACAAGACTTCTGATAATCTTTTTCATATTCTTAATTTTGGCACTTGCTTACATTATTAGTGAGCAACGTAGAACCAAAATTAAACAAATTAAAAGTAGCCTTGTAGTTTTGGTGAAAGGTGCTGAACAAAAATATCCCAATTTACCTCTAAAAAATTATGGAATTCCTTTAATGGTTCGGCGAGAGAATCGAGTGCAAGTAGTATTTCCCAGACTGACGCAAAATGGTGATGTTGAGTACATTTATTCCTGGCACGAGCTGAAGGATGTGCAGGCAATTGCTCCCATATCCAAAACCAACGATCCAAAGCTAACTACTATAAAAGAATTGGCTCCTATTATTAAAGAACATTGGCAAATAGAGCCGGAGATGTTAGCGCTTGAGGAGCAATATAGTAAGATTAATAATTTAGCAAATTTAGTATCAACTTCCGATGTATATTCAGTCCAAATCGATACTTATGACAGAGCATTAAAAGAGGTAGAAAAATTGCTTTCAAAAGCCGAACAGTTACAAAAAATATATGTTCGCTTAATTAGAGAAGCTTTAATCGGAGTTCAAGTTGCTGAATATAATCCGGATAGTCTTCAAGTCTCGCAAATGGCTTTTGATTCGCAGTACCAACGGCATAAACAAGAGTATCAAACTATGAAAGATGTCGCCCATGCTTATTCCCAACTTTTGAGGGAAAGCAGAAACCAGGAAGATGAGGAGTAATACCTTATCCTTGCATCCCTAGTCATACTAGGAAAAGAAGAACAGTGCGATCGCTCCCTACTAAGTTTGGTAAAATTACCTAACCGACGATGAAACGTAAATCTAAATACCCTACCTCTGACCCCTATACTGCCCCTAAAGCTTCTAAGTCATCCCCTTTCAATTACACTTCCATCGCCATCATTGCTGGCGTGTTTATTTTGGGAATTGGGGTGGGGATTGGCTTTAGCTCCACAGCGACGTTTACTCCAGAAAACGTCGCATCTCGCGATTTTATTGACCGCGCTGCACCAAATCCTGAGCTTTGCGCCCAGTATGGAGCTAGTGCTATGGTCATGGATAGCCGCGTCTATGTAACGTTGAATCCCTTCAATGTCTATGTTTCTCAGCCGAATATGCGTCCCGGTTGTGTCTTGCGTAGCAATAACTGGTCTATTCTGGAGCAAAGAAATTTAGTGACATCGGAACAGGTGCGGGATTGCAAGAACCGGATGAACACCTTTGGCTACACAGGCGCTCTGGAGGGTACGCCGGATATCCGCTGCATCTATCAGAACGATGGCGATAAAAACTTCTTCCTGAATCAGCCGGGAGCAGGCCCAGCAGCACCGGAAACAAACAAATTCTAGAAGGTTAATGGCTAATGGCTAATTTTTAATTGCCATTAGCAAAAAAATACAACTTTATCGCAAATCCTTAGTTAACTTAACTTGTAGGATTTGATTTGGTACGATACTGTTTTCGGGAACCTGTCGAGCGCGTCGCAAAAGTGGCGATCGCGCTGTTAGGCGAATGTTACGTCCGCCGAGAGAAATGGCTTGGGCAATGAAGCGACTGCCACTCCGGTCGCTCTCAAAGCGCCCAATTACCTGCGTGCCTGTTGGGAGAATTATATTCCCAGCTTTGTCGAGTATTTCTTCCTGTAGCAGCAACACCTCCTGCCTTGAGGAACCAGCCTGCAATTTTAATATCTTATCTCCCGGATATCTTAAAATCAGCTCGCTTCCAGAAGGCAACATCACATTTGGGTTGACATACGCCAATCGCCTCTCTACAGGTGCCGCTGCATCAATTTCTAGCGATGGTAGGTTTGAGGACTCTTGTGTTCTACTTTCGCGCACAGGTGAGGCGATTTTCGGTGTTGGCAAGGGTTGACCAAATTCAACCACTCTGGTGACAGAAGTTTGAGACTCCCTCGGTGGTGTTGGTGCTGTTTCCCGTTGCAGGGGAGGAACGCTGACTGAGACGTTACTATTAGGCGAAAATCTCGCTGGGGGAAGCGTTCCGGTTGGCAAGTTAGATCCGCTGCTTGTCGGGTTCAGAGGCGGTACGCTCACCACACCAGCGCGATCGCTTCCGAAAAAGTTAGCAGGGGGAAGCGTGCTGCCTTCAGGCGGTGCGGTTTGAACTCCAGAAATTAGGGGACGCAACACCCAGCGAACCCCTTCTAGGGGTCGCCCTTGTAGGGCATCGCCTCCCACCTGTTGCAGTTGCACCTGTTGCGGTGTCAACACCACCTCTGGCGACAGATCCATCACAATTCGGGTGACACCAGCCTGAAAGCGGGAAACCCGAATTTGCCGCACCAGTCCTGTATAAGATTGTTGAGTTTCCACGCTTCCCAACTCGGTATCGGGTAAATCTAGAACAATCCGAGGCGGTTGAGTTAGTAGGAAATACCGCGGTGTCGTTCCCTCATCCACAGTCACTTCCAACTGATTTAAGGATGGGTCAAATCGCCAATTTGTCAAGCGGGCAGCTAGAGCCGCGATATCGAAACCGAGAGCCAGAATTGCGATCGCGCCAGCAAGACTAAAGGTTTTCAAAACTATTTTTGCTCCCCACATCACTATTGACTGAAAAACGCTGCTCCCAGTTACAGCAATTGTCTCGGTAATTTCAGCGATTTATGTCACCAAACAAGCTGATGTATATCACAAAATGATGACATTAAAAATCACATGATTCAAGAGAGAGGCATCACTCCGTATTTTCCCGTAGAGACAGATACTGGGGTGTGGGGCCACTCATCTCTAAAGACCTGCTATGTTCCTATGCCGTGACAATTCGTCAGCCGATGTTCCCACTTGGGTAGAGCGTTGGAGAAAAATCCAGAAAAGTCTCCTCAAGCGAACTATGCAATTACAGCAGGCTAATCGAGAATTGGCAAACCAAATTGCTGAACGCCGTCTAGTAGAAGAGGCGCTGCGGCAAGCAGAGGAAAAGTATCGCAGCATTTTTGAGAACGCCGTCGAGGGGATATTCCAGACAACACCAGACGGGCGTTACATTAGTGCTAACCCAGCGCTGGCTAAGATTTACGGTTACGCTTCACCAGAGGAACTGATAGAAAGTCTTACCGACATCAAGCACAAGCTGTATGTAGATCCAACTCGTCGTGACAAATTTCTGAGTTTACTGCAAGAACGCGAGTATGTGCGTGAGTTTGAATCTCAGATTTATCGCCAAGATGGCAGCATTATTTGGATTTCCGAGAATGCGAGGGCAGTAAGCGACAAGGATGGTAAGTTACTTTTCTGTGAAGGCTTCGTCACCGACATCACAGGGCGAAAATTAGCCCAGGCGAACTTAAAGGCATCAGAAGCAAAATTCCGAGAACAAGCCACTCAACTCCAGCTTACCCTATGCGAACTTCAGGAAACTCAGAGCCTTCTGATTCAGAACGAAAAACTTTCAAATTTAGGGCAGCTAGTTGCTGGTGTTGCCCACGAAATCAACAACCCAGTCAACTTCGTTTGCAACAATCTCAGCTATGCAAATCAATATGCCCAGGATCTGCTAAACCTGCTACAGCTCTACGGGAAACATTATCCTCAACCAGTGCCAGAAATTAAAGAAGAAGTCGAGGCTATCGATCTAAATTTCCTAATTTCAGATTTTCCCAAAACTCTGTCTTCGATGCAAATGGGTAGCGATCGCATCCAGCAAATTGTCCACTCGCTGCGAAACTTCTCCCGGATTGACGAACCCCAGATGCGGAGAGTCGATATTCACGAAGGCATTGACAGTACGCTGCTGATTCTCCACAGTCGATTAAAAGCCAGAGGCGGATATTCAGGGATTAACGTTGTTAAAGAATACGGCGAGTTGCCAGTAGTAGAGTGTTACGCCGGACTCCTTAACCAAGTGTTTATGAATCTCATCTCGAATGCGATTGACGCTTTGGAAGCACTAACAGGGAATTGCGAGGATTCCCATTCCCAATTCCCCTGTTCAGCCCCTAATCCCCAATCTTCATCCCAGTCACCAGTCCCCAGTCCCCAGTCCTCAATCCCTACAATTCGGATTTCTACCGAAGTGCTAAACGACAATCAAGTGGCGATTCGGATTATCGACAATGGCCCTGGAATGACTGAAGAAGTACGCTGCCGGATTTTTGAAGCCTTTTATACCACGAAACCCACAGGCAAAGGCACAGGTTTGGGGTTGTCAATCAGTTATCAAATCATTGTTGAAAAACACAATGGCAAAATCGAGTGCATTTCTGCACCAGCGCAGGGAACCGAGTTTATCATCAAAATTCCGATTCGTCAGTAAATTTACGGGGATACGTTCTTGGGCAGATTGGCATCGTTTAATTTAGCGCCCGTTAAGAAAGCACCCCAAAGATTTGCCCCTTCCAGATTTGCCCCAGTTAAATCTGCCTCCGTCAAATCTGCCATTTTCAAGTTTGCCCCTGTCAAGTTTGCACCTCTGAGATTTGCCTGAAACAAATTTGCTCCGCTCAAATTTGCTCCGCCCAGATTCGCCCCACTCAAATTCGCCCCACTCAGGGATGCTTCCATGAAAGCAGTTTCGCTGAGATTCGCTCCACTGAGATCCACCTCACTCAGAGAACCTTCATGAAAGTTGGCTCCGCTTAAATTCGTGCCTTTTAGGGAAGTTCCAATTAAGTCTCCCCCTTTAAAATTGCGTTCCCCGGCGGCATATCGCTCCAGCAGTTCATCCTTCTCAATTATCATCAGCTTCTGTCTCTTGAACTCTTTTAAATAGTTTGACGCAACTGCTGAAATTTTTTGATGTAATTGGTGTTTTAGTAGTCAATACTGTTGTGTTCGTATCGTTACCCTTGCAAAAACCCTGTTTATAGTAACAAACGGATTTCTATATTTTCAGCTTTTGTCCCATCTATTTGTTACTGTTCTTTGACAAACCCTGCGATCGCAAAAATTCCCGCACAACTTGTTTCACATCCCGCCGTTCCCCATCCACAAGGTAATTCAGCCTTCGCATCTCTTTCTCAGAAATTAGGCCGCCTAGCTGTTGCAGAGCTTGACGTAACTCCGGGTGTTGTGCTAAGGCTTCCTGCCGTACCACGGGCGCAGCTTCGTAAGGCGGAAAATAGTTTTTGTCATCCTCCAGCACCACCAGATTCAAGCTGTCGATGAGTCCATCAGTGGAATTACCAGCAACTAAATCCACCTGCTTTTGTTTTATTGACTGGTACATTAGCCCCAAATCCATCACCAGAGGCGGTTGTGCTAACTTTATCCCATAAGTTTTGGCTAAACCCGGAAACCCATCTGGGCGTTCGCTAAACTCAAAGCCAAAAGCAGCCCGCCACTTGGGTGTAAACTTAGCAGCTTGGGAGAGAGTTTGAATATTTAACGCCTTGGCATCTTCGCTGCGGACAATCATAGCGAAAGTGTTGTTAAAACCCAGAGGTGGAGTCCATTCCAGCTGGTACTGCTGGTTATATGCTTGTTGCACTCGATTGTAGACAGCCTTG
Organism: Trichocoleus sp. FACHB-40; assembly: GCF_014695915.1. Lineage (GTDB taxonomy): Bacteria > Cyanobacteriota > Cyanobacteriia > Cyanobacteriales > FACHB-T130 > Funiculus > Funiculus sociatus. The sequence continues at coordinate 44,677 of NZ_JACJPF010000078.1, read as the reverse complement.
GGATCGCTCTTTGGTTTTTCTTTCAGCACCGAAGTCAGGGCAGTGCCAGTATATTCGACATAAGCATCAATTTGTCCAGAAATTAGAGCTTGATGACAAACAAAGGTACCGCCCAAATAGAGACGGCGATCAACTTGCAAATCTGTTTTGGCTTCAATTGCTTGCGCCAAAAGTTCACCCAGGATAATTTGCTCAGTGAAATTCTTTGAGGCGACGACGATGCGCCGATTCGAGTTATGGCTGCAACCTGCGATCGCTAACAGACAAATTATAGACAAAAATCGCTTCATAATCCTTATTTCAACGCCAATGAACGTAAACTAATGCAGAAATAAGAATTAAAAATTCGCATTTAACAAGTACCTTTCTTTCGAGCTTTGCGCCCTTAAAAATTATTTTTTTATAGTTAAAATATTCTCAACCAATCCTAATATAAAATCTGCCAGCAACGCCATCAAAGCCGCCGGAATCGCACCTGCTAAAATTAAATTGTTATCTAAGATTGCCACGCCTCGGAAAATAAATTGTCCTAATCCACCAGCACCAATTACGGCAGCAATTGTCGCCACACCAATACAAATTACTGTTGCCACCCGTACACCTGCTAAAATAAAGCCTAAAGCCAGCGGCAACTCAACTTGAAATAATAGCTGCCAATCTGTCATTCCCATGCCTCTACCAGCTTCGCGGATAGCTGGATCTACTTTAATAATACCTGTGTAAGTGTTGCGAATAATCGGTAGTAGGGAATACAGTACAAGGGCAACAATCGCTGGACGCGCACCAATTCCTCCTAGCAATGGCAGTGGGATCAGAAAGCCAAACAGTGCCAGACTGGGAATTGTTTGCATGACGTTGGCAAAGCCTAAAATTAGTTGGTGGAATTTAGTGCGAGTACACAATATCCCCAGCGGAATTCCCAACAAAATAGCAATCCCAATAGAAACTCCTACCAAGAACAAATGTTCCCGCGTGTACTGAAAGAGTTCAGCGCCATACAAGTTGAAAAAATTATTCAAATTCATTATTTTAAGTGTGGTAATAGATAATGGGTATTATTCACCAATTAGCCATTAGCCAAAATTGGGTTTCCAGCTTGCAAACATTGAGTGTAGGCGCGAACTTCGTCTGCTTCTGATTGCAAAAATTCACTTGGGGTACCCAGCACTACTAAGCGTCCTTCGTGCATTAAACCAATTCTGGAAGCTAAAATAAATGCTTCTTGAATGTCATGGGTGACAAAGACAATTGTTTTACTCAGTTGCTGTTGCAATTGACCTACTTCGCGCTGAATTTCCAACCTGGTGACGGGATCTAGTGCGCCGAAGGGTTCGTCCATTAGCAAAATTGGCGGATCTGCTGCTAAGGCGCGTGCTACGCCTACGCGCTGTCTTTGTCCTCCTGAGAGTTCGTGGGGATATCTGGGTGCAAATTTCTGGGGATCTAAGCCAACTAGGTGCAATAGTTCCGAGGCTCTTTGGCGGATGCGATCGCTTTTCCATCCCTCCAGCGCAGGCACTAATCCTACATTCCGTTCTACGGTGAAATGGGGAAACAAGCCAGTTTCTTGAATTACGTAGCCAATTTGCCGCCGCAACTTAATCGGGTTCCATTCTCTGGTCGAAATCCCTTCAACCCTCACTTCCCCGCTTGTTGGCATCAGCAAGGCATTAATTAGCTTCATTGTCGTGGTCTTGCCGCAGCCACTCCTTCCCAGTAACACCAGAGTCTCACCTTGCTGGATGCTGAAACTGAGATTTGATATCAGGGGTCGTCCGTTTACCGAGTAGGTAACGTTGTCAAATTCAACTACGTTGTGATTATTTTGGGGCATTTTGTAGGGATTAGCTATCTTTCGATTAGTTTTTAGCTTAATCGATGATGCTGATACTCAGTGCAAGGATTAAAAAGTTTCAAAAAAGTTTTTAATTTGTATCGCAGCTAACTTTTTGAGCTGTCTAGATTAAATAATAGAAATATTATTTAATAAAATATTGCGAGATACTTCTTCCTTATCGAGATTATTGTATCAGAGAAAATAAAGTAAAGTCTAGTAGTTGAAATAAAAAATTTTCCCTTTCCTAGCCTCCCGCATTCCCAGCCGGAAACTAAGGCGACCGCCTCATATTGTCTGTAAGTTTTTTGGGTGTAAGGGGGCTAGAATGAGTTCCTAGCCAACGGCTGGAAACGAGGTATTAGCAATTATCTACTAACTTTTTTTGCGTTCTTTCAGCTTCAGCAAGATTTCTGCGTGAACTTCGCGGGTAATCGGATAAAAATACGCCAAAACTAAGCCACAAATCAAAAAAATCATGGGTAGAGGGCCAACAGCAAAGCGGATAGCTTGTAGCGCCGAATCTGGTTGTACTGGAAGCATACTTTGTCCCGGAACAGCTTCTTTAAAGCCAGATGTTTCTAAAGCCATTCCCACCAAAAACAAGCCGAAGGCTAAACCGAATTTTTGCAGCAAAACCATGAAACCATAAAAAATCCCTTCGCGGCGCTGTCCGGTTTGTAGTTCATCGAGTTCTATCACATCTGGCATCATCGACCAAGGGATGAGATAAGCTGTGGAAATACCGAAACCTGCCATTACCGCTAAAAGGTACATCAAACCTATTTGATTGGGCTGTAAGGAAAAAAGTCCCACTTGTGCTATTATCCATACGCTCATTCCCATAAAATAAACAGCTTTTTTACCAAATCGCTTACTCAAAGCACTCCAGACAAATAGCATTAAAAGGGCGGTACCTTGAACCCCAATAAGCACACTTGGGACATCTGATTCTTTGAGGCGCATCCAGTTGACGACAAAGTAGGGAATAACGCTGGCTGTCAACTGTACAGCTAACCAGGAACAAAGATAGATACCGATAACAAAGAGAAAAGCGCGGTTGCTGAAAACGATTTTTAGCTGTTCGCCAATTGGGAGAGATGCTGGTTGTTCAGTTTCAATGCGTCTTCGTTCAAAAAACATGACGCGATCGCGTATTCCGAAAACGCACCAATATAATGATAAAACCGAAACCACTGTACAAACTGCCGCTAAAACGAGATACTGTTGCTGGCGGTCAGCAATGTTCTCAAAAATAATTTTCGCTAAAATCAACGATAAAATACTACCGCCAATGGAAAAAGTAAAGCGAAAGCTATTAAGACTGGTGCGTTCGTTGTAATCTTGAGTTAGTTCTGGAGTAAGTGCGGTATAAGGTAAATTCACAACGGTGTAAAAGACCTGAGACAATACCCCAATCGCCACGTAATACCAAAACAACCCCCACATTTGAACCGTTGGTTCGCCGCTAAATCGCGGTACAAGCCACTGTAAAAAAAAGAATATTCCAAAAGGAATAGCTCCATAAAATATCCAGGGAAGACGACGACCCCAACGACGAGATTTCGTTTTGTCCGTCAACACCCCCACAAAAGGATCGTTAACCGCATCCCAGATTTTCCCAATCAGCAGAATGCTACCCGCCAACCCCGCCGGGATACCAGCGACATTAGTAAAGAAAATTAGCAGAAAAAATACGGCAATATTGGCAGTAATCGCTGGGCCTAAATCCCCTGCACCATAAGCCAGTTTTGTTTTGAAGTCCAGCTTGTCATTTTCAGGAGTTGGTTGGGGATAGTGTTCGGGGGAAGAATTGTTCATAACGGCTTGCGCTCATAATAAAATAAATGGCTCGCCACTTAGTATTAGATCGAAATCGCACACCTCATGGCAGACCTTTACGTTTCTTGGTCAGATTACCACCAAAAGATTGAACAGTTGGCGGTGAAGATTTATCAATCCCACTGGGAGTTTAACCAGATAGTCTGCCTTGCAAGGGGCGGTCTGCGGGTGGGTGATATTTTATCGCGGATTTACTGCAAACCGTTGGCGATTTTAGCTACCACTTCTTACGGTGGCCCAGGCGATCGCGTCCGGGGTTCTCTTACTTTTTCCCACACCCTGACGATGACAACCGCCAAGTTAGGCAACAAAGTCCTCTTAGTCGATGACTTAGTAGATTCTGGTGTCACTCTCCGGGAAACTATCCCCTGGCTGAAGCAGCACTTTGCCGCTGATGTTGAGGAAATTCGCACCGCCGTCATCTGGTGGAAAGCTTGCTCGGTCATGGAGCCTGACTACTACGCCGACTATCTCCCAGACGACCCCTGGATTCACCAGCCTTTTGAAAAATACGAGCAAATTAGTCCAGCTGAGTTGGCGGCGAATTATCAGCAATTAGCAGTTAGCGAGTAGCTATTAGCTTTTAAAAGACTACTGCACAACTAATTGTATTTGTCAACAGCCCTCTCTGAGAGGGTTCTAATTCGGCACGGAAAAATTTATTGGAAAATTTTCGGTTTGAGCAGGCAATTTCTACGATATTTCAAGGGCTTTAGGTTACTATAGTTATAATTGAATTCCTGTCGGTAATAGTGTTAATCATAGAATAGGGATTATAAAATAATTTGATTAGCTTAGCAAACTGAAATAAATTAAGCAAGCCCTGAAACATCGTGAATGCGTTAATTTATTAAAAATGATTCTCAATATAATTGTTGAGGTTTCCTGACAGATATAAAAATATCAAAACAGAGTCCAAGAAAAATATTTCTTATACTAATAATTTATAGTTGATTTATTTAACAAGTCAGGGGATGGGAGCATCAGTCGTAGCATAGTGGCATAAACCATTGTTCCACTCACTTCTAAGATGCGAGTTCTATTTGTTTGTACTGGAAACACTTGTCGTAGCCCGATGGCAGAAGAGCTATTTCGGAAAAAGGTTGGGGAACTGAGGCAAAGGTGTGAAATTGAGGTGCGATCGGCGGGACTTCATAAATTTAAGAGTTTTCCAGTGTCGCCCCATGCTGTAACCGTGTTGTCATACGGTATTGAGTGCGATCGCGAACCAGTGGGGATAAATGCAGAACTAATCGAGTGGGCAGATTTGGTGCTGACAATGACCAGGTTTCATAAAAATGTAGCGATCGCTATATTTCCCGAAATTATCGCCAAAACTTTCACCCTCAAAGAATTTGTGCGATCGCAAAATTCCTTAGATATTAGCGATCCCGTTGGCAAATCCTTATCCACCTATCGGCAATGTGCTGCTGAAATCGACTTTGCACTCAATCTTTTATTGGAGTTACTCCAAGTTGAGCCTTTTTCTCTCCCTACCCCTAACCCCTTACCCCGCACACTACCCCTGTTAAGGTGGCTGATTAAACTAATGACAACTAACTACCGACCAAACAACAACAACCAAACTGGCAGAGTAAAAAGCAAACCTGTAGATCCCACAGCCAAAGCTGTCACCGTCAAATTGCGGTCAAGATCGTAAGCTTCCGCCAGAATCAGAGTAGCAAAAGCTGGAGGCATAGCCATTTGTAAAACAATGACCAACAGAGGCGAACCACTTACACCCAACAGCAATAATCCAATACCCAACAGCATTGGCACCAGGAGCATTTTAATCCCCAAACTGACCCCAGCCTGCGCTAGACTATCCCAGTCAGAAAGCTGACTCAGGCGCATTCCAATTAATACCAGAGACAAAGCCACTGCACCCCAACCGCACAACCGCAAACTCTCCTCGATAGGGTTAGATAACGGCAAGTTGCGGAAAATCAACCCCAAGGCAAAACTCCACAATGCCGGATTAATCACCACAGCCTGAAGAATTTTCCAGTGACTTTGCGCCCCCATCCCAAAACGTGCAGCCAAGACAACACCCAAGCCGTAAGCCCCTAACGTAGTACCAAGCAAATCGTAGAATAATGCCCAGCCAAAGTATTGCGAACCCACCAAAGCCAGCGTCACCGGATAACCCAGATACCCAGTATTACCGACCATTGAGGCTAACAGGAAACTTCCCTGAGTTGGTTTACTCCAAAGAAGGGATTGGGTATTAGGGATTGGGGATTGGGGATTAAGTGAACCGGAAGAAATATGTGCATTATTCTGTCCCCCAGTCAACCGTCCCCAGTCCCCAATCCCTTCTTTCCTCCCTTGCAAGGCAATCCAGATCCAAGCTAAGCCAGCCCCGAAGAAAATAGCCACCCAAGCGGCGACCGATGCAATCCAAATTGGCCCGGATAAATCGGCGTGGCGCAGAAAGGCAAAAATGCTGATCGGTACGCCAATCCAAAAGAGAAATTTGCCTAAATATGCCGGAACCACTTTGGGAAGTTGACGACCTAAAATCCATCCCAGCAGGACACTGCCACCCAGCCGAAGATAAAGTTCTAAAAGCTGAGTTACTAGAGGGGGCATGATTTCCTGAGTTGTAAACAATAGTAGTAGACTGGCACCTGTATGCTACTTTGCCAGTCTCTATTTATGTTAAGCATCACGCTTCAAGATGAAGAAGGGAATACACAACAGATGTTGATAGACCGACGTGCGTTTAAAATTCCTGTAGAGACGGGATTTTGGTTGATATAACTAAAGTTCAGTCTCACTGCTGTTGTGATTCTAAAAATTAACCACTAAAAATTAATAGGAGTGGCTGTTTTGGATAACGCGGGTATACCTGGAAAACCCCCAGAAACCTCAGTACCGCCGATAGACGATATTCCAGAGGCGTTGCGGGATACACCTAAAATTAAACGTCGGCGACGATTTAAGCCGATACTACTACTTGGCGGTTTGCTAGGATTAGGAGCGATCGCTTTGCTTGTGGGTATTTTCTTACCTCGTCCCACACCCCAGTCGAGTGCGTCAACTTCCCAACCGAATCCCACTCAAACCAGTCCAACGCCCACAGCAACACCCCAAGCAACCATCTTTGGGCACTTTTCTTACTCGGAAGCACCCGCCTCAGAACTGCAACCAATTTCATTTAATGGTCGCCTGAAAATGCGTAAAGCTGCTGCTAAACAATTTCAAGCAATGGTAGCAGCAGCACGAGCGTCGGGTGTTAATATAGTTCCAATTTCCGGTTTCCGCTCTATTGATGAGCAGAAGCACTTATTTTTTGATACCAAAGCGCAACGGGGACAGTCAGCTAGCGAACGAGCTAAAGTCAGTGCGCCTCCAGGCTACAGCGAACATCATACTGGCTACGCGGTAGACATTGGGGACGGAAACGTTCCGGCAACAAATCTCAGCCCCAGATTTGAAAATACAGCTGCCTTCAAGTGGCTTGTGAAAAATGCCCCTTACTATAGCTTTGAAATATCGTTTCCCAAAAATAATCCCCAAGGTGTTAGTTATGAGCCTTGGCACTGGCGCTTTGTTGGTGATAGCCACAGCTTAGAAACATTCTACAAAGCCAAAAATTCCGAAAACACTCAGCAATCAGAATTAACTAATCCTTCCCCAGTCCCGACTCTCCAGTTTTCAGTTCCCAGTTCCTCCTACCCAGTCCCCAGCCCCTAAAAAATGCAGCAAACCGCCCTAAATTTAATTGCCATTGGTGTCTTTGCAATTACGCTTTCTAGTCTGCTGGGGCCAATGTTTAACATATCACCAGCAATCCCCGCGATCGCTACTTTTGGCATCATGGGGCTTTTCACCCTCGACACCCTCACCTTTCAAGGTAAAGCTGGTACAATCTTTTTGGATTTGTTAGCCGGGAAAAATCCCCAACATCGCGATCGCATCCTGCGCCACGAAGCCGGACACTTCCTCGTCGCTTACTTACTCGAAATTCCGATCACAGGTTACACCCTCAGCGCCTGGGAAACCTTCCGACAAGGAATTTCCGGACTTGGAGGAGTGACATTTGATACCCAGAAATTGCAGCAAGACTTCCCCTCACCTTGGGAAATGCAAGTTATCCTAGATCGCTTCTGCACCGTCTGGATGGCTGGTATCGCCGCCGAAACTATAGTTTATGGCAGTGCAGAGGGAGGCGCGGAAGATCGCCAGAAAATCAGATATACTTTGACACAGTTGGGAATTCCCGTCAGCAACCAAGAGCAAAAAGAGCGTGCCAGTGCTTTACAAGCACGTACCTTGCTTGAGGAAAACTCTCACGCTTATCAAGCGTTGGTAACTGCAATGGAACAACGCGCCTCCGTGGAAGATTGCTATCAGGTGATTGGGCAACATCTTGTTAGTAGTTAGTTGTCTGTTGTTAATAATTAATCACTAAATTTTTTTTTCTAACTTGCTAGACTTTACTATATTTTTCTGGTAGTATGAAGTTGATAAGGAAGAAATATCTACTAATATTTTCTACTTAACAAGTTTTCAAAATTAAATCATACCCGGCTCAGCACCAGCTAGTAGTGAGTAAAATTTATTTTACTCACTCACAACTCGGTTGCGACCATCAGATTTAGCTTGCAACAGATTTTCGTCGGCGCGTTGTAGCAAACTCACACCTTTAGGATCGTCCGCATCATTGAGAGTGCTTGATCCCAAGCTGATAGTAATATTCAGCGCCGTTGTGGGATTAATACTGAAAGGTTGGTCGCCGATCAGACGACGCAGGCGGTGAGCTACCATAGGAGCTTCTTGGACATCTGTGTTGCTGAGAATAACGACAAATTCCTCACCCCCGTAGCGAAAGAGAGTGTCTTGAAAGCGCAAATTGTACCGCAGACGGGCGGAGAGAAGTTGGAGAACGCGATCGCCCACCAAATGTCCGTAGTTATCATTAATAGACTTAAAAAAGTCCACATCTAAAATAACTAAGCTTAGCGGAAGTAAGCGAATACGAGCATTTTGAACTTGTCGGGGCAACTCCCATTCTAAAGCCCGACGATTATTTAATTCCGTCAAAGGGTCAGCCAGCGCCATTGTTGACAACAAATCGTTAGTTCGCATCAACTGGCGATAGTTTTGCACCTTCCGTAATCCCGCCTGAATTTGCGCCACCAGCAAGCGATTTTGCAACTGCATCTCTTTTAGTGCAAGGGCTGCACTTTTTCTTCTGACAGGAGCAATTTGCAAATAAGCATCTGCCCCCTTTTCCAAAGCTTCGCAAGAAAGCGCCATTTCCCCTTGTCGATCCCAGAGCGTCCGTTCGCGGGTAATCTGGGGACGATCTTCTACAAGGATGCAGTAAATTCCAGAAACCTGAGTTTGTTGTTTGATCTGACAACATAATTCCAGACTGCCTTCAAAGCGTGCCTGCACAATTACAACATGAGGCAGCCGGTTCTCAAGCATCGGCATCACCTCATCCATCTGAGAGAGTGCCTCCACCTGGAGAGCGGTTAAATCGCTAATCCGCTTGAGAAACGTGGCAATAAAGGCATCGCCTCCAACGACCAGAACAAAAGCATCCATTAGCGTACGTATACTTGGAGAATCAGGGCGCTGTTCCTGCTGACAAATTGTGGGAACTTTAACCACTAGAGATAATTAGAGCAACGACAGAAACGAACAGGCAAAAGACCCTGATACTAAATAAGCGTGCATATTGTGGGACAAGTACAGCCAATTATTTTTGAGGTTATACACTTTAACCGGGTAGCACGACCAGACTGTAACCTTATCCTTAGCACTTCTTTTACATTTTGTTACATTTGGATACTACAAGTCTTCAAGATGACGATTCCACTGCTGACGGGTAAGTTTCTAAAATCTTCACAAAAAACCGCCACAGCCCCAGGTTCTTGAAGCGCTTGTAACCAGAGCCTTTATATTTATGCTGGCAGATGATAGCTGTTTATTGCCAGTGTTCAGGTGAATGCTGGTAAGGGAAACGCGATCGCGCCTCTATATCTGTACTTCACCCCGCCTCTGCCATCCGCTAGTGATAAAGTTTTTCGTGCTATGAGGCAAACAGCTAGATCCACCAGAAGAAATCATCTGATAATTCCAGAGGAAGTTAGGCGTAATTGCTTACTCCAGTTCTACCCAGATGAGGTGTAGTTTGTATTAATTTTTAATGAACATAAAAGCCAGCTAGGGCATCACCCAACTGGCTGATAATTAATGCAAGCGTTGCTTCGTAAGGTTATTGATAACCTTCAACAGTATGACCTGTCGCCACGATCGCTTGTTTAATTGTCTCTTCAGAAGCTTCAGCTTCCACTGTCACCGTCTTGGCTTGTACATCCACTTCTACCTTGGCATCAGGTTCCATAGTCTGGATAGTTTCGGTAATCGTTTCTGCACAGCCATTACAGACGATAGTGGGAACTTTTACTTTAAGTGCCATCGATTAATCCCAAATAATTGCGGTTATTTTCAAACCTTTAGCCTACCGCCGGATGAATAGAAAGAAATCTATCTTAAGCGATGAACCTATTAAAAACCCCTATAAAAAATTTTTGGGCTTAGTCAAGTGCGACTAAGCCCGTTAAAACGAAAGAGTTAGTTTTTTCAAAAATTAAACATCAACTACTAGGGTGGACAATTAGGCAGCTTCACCTCTCACTTTTCCCGCATGGTCGTCTCTTCTTAGACCCTGGTTTGGCGTTGCCTTCTAAAGGCGTTTGCCACTGCCATCTATGCTTGGTGGGTTACTGCTGCACTTGGGTCACAGACCGGGGACACCGCGCCTATGTCTCCCATTCGTTTCATCTTCCTCCTCTTTATCTCTCACTTCCTGGTGTCCACTATTAAATTAACATCCCCTTCACTGGAGGATCTGCTGAATTTACCAAACTTGACGTATTTTTACGAATTGCAGTTAACCATTAAACAATTGCAACTTTTACTAGGATTGCTACTCTAAAGCTGGAGGTGATGCAACAAGGCATAAACAAATGTAAAAATAGATAACACGTTGACCGACAATCCCTTGTAAACTCCCATGTCTTCTTTTCCCCAGTTCCTTAGCGGTAGTGAAATTCGGCAAAAATTCCTCGACTTCTACGCTTCTCGTGGACATCAAATTTTGCCGAGTGCTTCTCTGGTACCAGAAGATCCCACCGTACTGCTGACGATCGCTGGGATGCTGCCATTTAAGCCAATATTTTTGGGACAGCGATCGCCCGAATTTCCCCGCGCCACCACCTCGCAAAAGTGCATCCGCACCAACGATATCGAAAACGTAGGACGCACCGCCCGACATCACACATTTTTTGAGATGCTGGGAAATTTCAGCTTTGGGGATTATTTCAAAGAACAAGCGATCGCCTGGGGTTGGGAACTGTCAACACAAGTCTTTGGCTTACCCCCAGAACGCCTTGTAGTGAGTGTCTTCCGGGAAGATGACGAAGCATTTGCCATCTGGAGGGATAAAATTGGCGTTTCGCCACAGCGCATCCAGCGTCTGGGAGAAGATGATAACTTCTGGGCATCTGGCCCCACGGGCCCTTGCGGCCCCTGTTCAGAAATATACTATGACTTCCACCCGGAACGCGGCGACGAACACATCAATCTAGAGGATGATACTCGGTTCATCGAGTTTTATAACTTGGTGTTCATGCAGTACAACCGGGATGCAGAAGGTAACTTAACACCACTTGCTAATAAGAATATCGACACTGGGATGGGACTGGAACGGATGGCGCAAATCCTCCAGAAAGTTCCGAATAACTACGAAACCGACCTGATTTTCCCGATTATCAAAACAGCGGCCCAAATTGCCGGAATTGATTACGCCAGCAGCGACGAGAAAACCAAAGTTTCTCTGAAAGTAATTGGCGATCACGTCCGGGCAGTTGTCCACATGATAGCTGATGAAATCCGCGCCTCGAATATTGGACGGGGTTATATTTTACGGCGATTAATTCGGCGCGTAGTACGTCACGGGCGGCTGATTGGCATTGAAGGTGAGTTTACAACGAAAGTGGCAGAGACTGCGATCGCGCTTTCCGAATCTGCATACCCCAACGTCCGTATCCGAGAAGCACAAATTAAAGCTGAATTGCAACGAGAAGAAACCCGCTTTCTCAAAACTCTGGAAAGAGGCGAAAAACTGCTGGAGGAAATTATCCAGCAAGTTAAGAAAGAAGGAAAAACCGAAATTGGGGGTGAAAGTGCTTTTACCCTCTACGACACCTACGGCTTCCCCTTAGAACTAACTCAAGAAGTTGCTGAGGAAGAAGGACTTACCGTAGACGTGGAAGGTTTCAATGTAGCGATGGAACAACAGCAAACGCGATCGCAATCAGCCCACGAAACTATCGATTTAACCGTACAAGGTTCTCTCGATAAATTAGCTGAGGATATCCACTCTACTGAATTTCTCGGTTATACCCAACCCGTCAGCCAATCCCAGGTAGAAGCAATACTTGTAGATGGTTTCTCTGTGGAAGCGGCGGAAGCGGGAACAAGCGTACAAATAATCCTCGATCAAACCCCATTTTATGCAGAATCAGGGGGACAAATAGGCGATCGCGGTTACATTTCCGGCGATTCAGTTTTGGTACGAGTTGAAGATGTCAAAAAAGAATCCGATTTCTTTGTCCACTTCGGCCGCATCGAACGGGGTACGCTGCGGTTAGAAGATACCGTTACCGCCCAAATTGACTTAGCTTGTCGTCGTCGCGTTCAAGCGCACCACACAGCAACTCACCTATTACAATCAGCTTTGAAAAAGTTTGTCGATGACGAAATTTCCCAGGCTGGTTCTTTGGTGGCTTTCGACAGGCTGCGCTTTGACTTTAACTGTCCTCGTCCCGTGACACCAGAAGAGTTGCAACAAATCGAGGAACAGATTAATACTTGGATTGCAGAAGCACACCACGCTCATACTGAAGTATTGCCCATAGCTGAGGCAAAAGCAAAAGGCGCGATCGCGATGTTTGGGGAAAAATATGGCGATGAGGTGCGGGTACTAGATATTTCGGGCGTTTCTATGGAATTGTGCGGCGGTACTCATGTGAGTAATACCGCTGAAATTGGGCTATTTAAAATAGTCTCCGAGGCGGGAGTAGCATCAGGTATCCGACGCATTGAAGCTGTCGCGGGGCCAGCAGTTCTAGAATACTTGAATGTCCGGGATAAAGTGGTTAAAGAATTAAGCGATCGCTTTAAAGTCAAACCCGAAGAAATCCCCGACAGAATTACCAACCTCCAGAACGAATTAAAATCATCCCAAAAGCAATTAGAAGCATTAAAAGCAGAACTCGCCTTTGCCAAATCTGACCAATTACTTAGCACTGCCCAAACAGTCGGCGATTTCAAAATTCTAGTTGCCGAATTGGGAGAAGTTGACGCAGAATCCCTGAAAACTGCGGCTGAAAGATTGCTGCAAAAATTGGGTAATGGTGCCGTATTCTTAGCATCAATTCCCGAACCAGACAAAGTAAGTTTTGTGGCACATTTTAGCCCAGATGTCAATAAAAAAGGATTGCAAGCTGGGAAATTTATCGGCGCGATCGCGAAAATTTGCGGCGGCGGTGGCGGCGGACGACCCAACTTGGCGCAAGCTGGCGGACGCGATCCAAGTAAACTGAAAGAAGCCTTAGAAACAGCACGCGCCCAGCTTCTTGAAGGTTTGCAATAAGTCCCGTAAGGTGGGCTTTTGCCCACCATACAAAATCTTCTCTTCTAGTTTTTACCTTAGCGTTATGCAGCGTCTAAGCGGTTTATTTTGTTATCTAAAAGCTATGACTACAATACAAACACCCGCATTTTAACAAGCAGATACCCGACTTCTTTAAGAAGTCGGGTATCTCGGCTTATAGTAAGTTGGATTTAGGGTAAGCGAAACTCAACCCATGTAATAGTCGGGTTTCCTGCGTCAACCCAACCTATATATTGTCCTTATTTAGCTACCAGAAGGTCAAAAGGATATAAGGGGAAATTACCGGATTATATATCTTAAAAAACGCTCAGACACAATTCCACTCAGCCTTAAGCAAGTCTTAGATTATAGAATTTTCTCCGGTTTAAGTTATGTTGTGGATGTAGCGCGTCAGTACCCGCATAGCTGACCGCTCATTTAGGTGCATGAAACTGCGCGAGAAAACACTGCTGGCGATTGGCGTGACCGTTGTAAGTTTGATTGGGGTTTTGTATGTCACCTCATCAACCATCTTGGTGAACGGCTTCGCCAAATTGCAAGAACGGGAGGCTTACCGGAACGCTCAACGAGTTCAAGATGCCCTCTCTAACTACCTTAGCGATTTCAGCGCCTTGAACGATCAATGGGCGGTGTGGGATGACACCTATAAGTTTATTAAGGATGGCAACAGCCTCTATATCGAGCAAAATCTGAACGATTTTTCCTTGCGACCACTCAAATCCAACTTGATACTGTTTATCAACTCCAAAGGTGAGTTAGTTATCGGTCGCAGCTTCGACTTAAAGCAGCGCCAGGTAGTACCTATTCCCAAAAACGTCCAAACATACCTGGCGGCTAATCGTTACCTGCTACAAGATCCCCAGCAACAGCAGCGTACCGGGATAGTTCTCCTCCCAGAAGGCCCAATGGCGATCGCCGCGGGGCCGATTCTAAATAGCCAAGGTCAAGGGTCTAGTCGGGGGACGCTGATTTTAGGACGATACTTGGATGCTGAAAAAATTCAATATTTAAGTAAATTGACCCATTTGCCGATCACTGCGTACCAGGTAAACGACCCGCAATTGCCCTTTGATTTCCAATCGGTGCATTCTGCTTTGTCCAAAATGTCCGATTCTTCCATTCTCGTCAAACCTCTCAGGGATGGTTTGGTGGTGGGATATGTTTTGCTGCGGGACATCTACGGAAAGCCTGCGCTACTGCTACGAGTGGATCTGCCCAAAGAATTTTATCAACAAAGCCGATTCCTGCTAACTTATCTAGTGGTTAGCTTAGGCATATCAACCTTGGTGGTAGGTATCTTGTTTACTGGTGCAACTCTATTACTGTTAGAAAAATTGGTGTTGTCGCGCCTGGCTTATCTCAGCACTGAAGTTAAAAGTATTGGCAGCAGTGGCGATCTTTCCATGCGCGTGTTAAGCGCTGGCAAAGATGAGTTATCAATCCTGGCGCGGACAATTAACTGGATGCTAGAAGCTTTAGAGTCGTCTTTAAAAGATTTAACAGCGGAACAGGAAAAGGCTGAGCGACTGCTGCAAAATATCTTACCGCAAGCGATCGCAGAGCGCTTGAAAAAAGAACAGCGTACTATTGCGGACAACTTCGCTGAGGTAACGGTGTTATTTGCTGATATCGTTGGCTTTACCCAGCTAGCTGCTCAGACATCGCCTGTAGAACTGGTAAACTTGCTCAACCAAATTTTTTCAGCTTTTGACCAATTGGCCGAACAGCATGGGTTGGAGAAAATCAAGACAATTGGCGACGCTTATATGGTTGTTGGCGGTTTACCCACACCGCGAGAGGATCATGCGGAAGCGATCGCGCAAATGGCTCTTGATATGCAAAATGAAATTACCCGATTCAATATCGCCAATGGTTTAAACTTCAGCATCCGCATTGGCATCAACACTGGGCCAGTTGTGGCGGGAGTAATCGGTCTGAAAAAATTTATCTACGATCTATGGGGAGACACGGTTAATATCGCTAGCCGCATGGAATCTCACGGTAAGCCTGGGTCTATTCAACTAACTGCCGCAACTAAAGAGTGCTTACACAATAAGTATCACTTACAGGAGCGAGGTTCTATCCAAATCAAAGGAAAAGGAGAAATGACCACTTATCTACTCATTGGCATCAAAACTGAATCCTGAGTTTAAAGATTGTTATACCCCTCCCCCTCTTACCACTTAACCCAATTTAGAAAGGCAGGAATTTATGGCACGAATTAATCCCTACACAATACAAATGCAAGTTAGCCGGATGTTTCAGGACGGGCAAGCTTTTTTTGCCACGATGAAAGTGCAGGATTGGTTGAAGGAACGGAATGAAGATCCCGCAGCCTACGATATCATTTTCCATCAGAAACCAGCACAGCCGGGAGCGATAGAAGCGATCGCTATTCATATTGAACTGCGCCGTCGAGATGGGCAACCTGTCGATTCCTGGCTGCAAGAAGAAGTCAATCGCCACGCCTAACAAATACACGATAGCTCATAGCTCATTACCATGAACTATGACCGAAAAGAGCGTTACTTCTGGAACGCTCTTTTTTTGTGATGTAGATATTTTTATAGCAATCCTAAATATTACCTGTTGCTCTCCTGATGCTCACACTACTCACTTAGCTATATTACCTTCTCAAGGAATGGGAATGAAATCAACTCAGCGCTGGATTTTGGCTTTTTGCCTTTACTTTCTTATTCTGCTAACAATTATTGTTTTAGCTTATCGGGGCATTCTCCCTGTCAAAATCTCAGCAATTCCCTTCTATGACACAATTGGACACTTTATATTATTAGGAATTGCCTCTTATTTAGCTCATAAATCTCTTGGTAAGAGAATGATTAAAACTTGGCCTTTGGCAATTACCCTGCCACTTGGCCCAATTCTCGTTAGCATCTTTGCCATTGTCGATGAGAGTTTGCAGATGCTTTCACCCCTCCGCACCTCCACTTTGTCTGATCTTGTTGCTAATCTGGTGGGAATCTGGTTCTTTTACTGGTTAGCATCGCGCTAATGCAAGTCTTTTGATAATCGGTTCAGCGGCTTACCTTTTTGCAGATATCTAGCACTGGTGTAAGCCTTTCCCTGTGTCTGCGGACTTAAGCCAGAGGGTTAATGACAGGATAGACTGGCAGATTTATTTTAGATTTATAAGGATTTAGATTGTTTAACTCTACTTCCACCACTTTAAAGATTTTACAGAATCTTAATCAAGAAGCCTGCGATTTTTTGAAATCTTTAAAAGACTTTTTGTATAAAGGAAGTAGGTCTAAAAGTAAAGGCTAATCAGTTGAATTAAAAAAATCCAAGAATCAATTTTTGCGAGGAGGTTTATATGTCATTTCGCTACAATCATAATCAAGCTCCCTTTGTGAGAATTGTCTACTCTAAAGTCAAAGTAAACGGGAAAGTCGAATTGGTGCCGTTGGAACTGTACGCCGATGGCTCTGTTAAAAGAGCAAGTTAAAAACAGGTAATTGAGAAAAGTGAGGAGTTAAAAATTCTTAACTCCTCACTTTCCCTTTTAAAAAATATTTTGTCCTGTTCTGTACCCGAGCGGAGGAATACTCTACAATACAGCGAATAAGCTAGCGTTCATGGTTTAAAGACGACAAACCCTATGGGTGGTGTGAGACAGTACGAGAATTCGATGATGTCTGAGAAACCCGAACATTTTCCTGTGTTGGGAGTTCCCGTTCACCTGTTGGATGACTATTCCAGCTGGTTAATCTCGCGCCTAGAGCGGAGGATGGGCAGTCATGTGGTGACGCTAAATGCAGAAATGGCAATGCAGGCAGAAGGCAACCCCACTCTGAGCGAAATTATTCGCTCCGCAGAGCTGGTGATTCCGGATGGATCTGGTGTCGTACTATACTTGCGGCTAAAGGGTAGACGCTTACGCCGCTGTCCGGGAATTGAATTAGCAGAGACACTATTGCGGCAAGCTGGACAATTAGAACAGTGTCCGGTTTTTTTCTTCGGAGGCGCACCGGGAGTTGCTCAGACAGCGGCGGAGGTTTGGAGAGGTAAAATACCAGGGATAGCGATCGCAGGTACTCAACACGGCTACCTATCGCCCGAAGCTGAACTAGAATTTATCCAAACCCTCAAAGACTTACAGCCCCGCCTAATTTTCGTAGGTTTGGGCGTTCCTCGTCAGGAATTATGGATAGCCCAACATCGCCACCTATGTCCGCAAGCAATTTGGATCGGTGTTGGCGGTAGTCTGGACATCTGGGCGGGGATAAAATCGAGAGCGCCCGCCTGGTTTCGAGATAATCACCTGGAATGGCTTTATCGACTGTATCAAGAACCGTGGCGCTGGCGGCGAATGATGGCTTTACCGCAATTTGCCTTAAAAGCTGTGGTAAAAAATTATCAGTTTTGATGGTCATTAGTCATTGGCACCAAGTAGGACTATAGCAATCCTTGGCAGAGTCGTGAAATAATTCTTCCTTTGTAGCGCAGGCAGGATGCCTGCGGTTTGCCCTGTCCTACAATTTTTTACAACTGCTATAGCAGTCCTGAATGATTCGTGAAGGCGAGATCCCCGACTTCTTAAAGTCGGGGATCTCAAGCACTAACATTTCACAACTCAAATAGGATTGCTATATAACTAAAGACACAAAAACTATACACTTAATAACTTTTTTATGACCACAACTTCTGGTCATCCCGGTATTGGCAAAAATCATCAACGTCAGGCACTGGATGCTGATGCGGGAGATGAATTGCGGGGGATGGTAAAATTGCGCTCCGTGAAAAAAATCTATCCTAATGGCAGTTGTGGGCTATTAGATGTCAACCTGGAAGTCAAGCGGGGGGATTTCATATTCGTCACTGGGCCTTCTGGTTCTGGTAAGTCAACACTTTTGAAGTTGCTGTACGGGGAAGAACGTCCCACTGACGGCGAAGTAATTGTCGATAACTGCAACGTCGGACAACTGCGCGGACACAAGTTGTCTTTGCTGCGGCGGCGGATTGGCGTTGTCTTTCAAGACTACAAACTCATCCCCCGGCGCACGGTGACGGAAAATATTTCCTTTGTCCTGTGGGCGCAAGGCTTCACTCACAAGGAAATTGAGCGTCGTTTAGTTCCCACCCTGAAGCTAGTAGGCTTGCAGCATAAAGCCAGCTGTTTTCCAGAGGAACTGTCTGGGGGAGAGCAACAACGAGTCAGTCTGGCGCGTGCGATTGTGGGAACGCCGCCGCTGTTATTGGCAGATGAACCCACTGGGAACTTAGATCCAGATAATTCGGCATCCGTGCTGAAAATTCTTCAGAAACTAAATGCTTTTGGTGCGACAGTGATTGTGACGACGCACGACGAACGCTTGCTACGGATGGCGAATAAAACTGTGGTGCAATTGCGAGATGGAAGATTAAAAATTAAAAATTAAAAACTTTGCTTTTTTAACTTTTATTGGGCGCTGCGAACTAAAATTACCGTGCTTTTCACGCCACGCGCGATCGCTTCCGGTATATTTCCTTTAATCGCTTGTTGCAACATTCCCTCACGACTGGCACCTAATACCACCACATCGCAATCATCGGCGTGCGCCAAATTGATGACCGCATCGGAAACAGAACTAGCGCGAACCGGAATTGCCATCACACTTGCGCTCAACTGTCTACTGAGGAAAAGAGCAGATTTTTCTAGCACAGCTGTGTCAGGCAAAAGTGTGGAGGGATGGAAAATTTGGGCTAGTTGGATGGCTGGTGTATGCGACAGAGAAAGCAAAGAAGGTAAAATTTGCAAAGCTTGCTGGGCGTTAGGGCCACCAGCGATAGGAACCAACCACTTGCGGAAAGCCGAAGGTAGCAGACAGAAGGATGAATTAGAAGTAAACCCTTGACCTATTTTCACCAACACCAGCTCGCAAGGAGCCTGTCGGATAATGGTGTCCACAACATCGCCAAAAATGCGACCTTGGGTGATGCTGGTGCCTTTCCAGCCCATTAATAACACATTGATGTGTCGCTCGTTAATCGTTTCCAGGATCGCCTGAGCGATATCGTGGGATACCCGAATCTGCGTGTGAATCGGAATATTCAATTCTTTGCCTAGTTTTTCCGCCTGACGTAGCAAGCGGCGACTAGCACCCGTCTTCACAGGTGATTGCGCGGGGGCGCTGCTGCGTCCAACTAAAATCACCTGAAGACACTCTAATTCATAGTTGCGATCGCGGGCAATGGCAGCTGCCATCTGCAACAGCGCTGGTGCTGTTTGCGGGTTGGCTAGGGGAACTAGCATTCGTCCGGTTCCTATGGCAGGAGCGCGAGTTTGATAAACTACATAGGAAGGTTCCGACCGGGGGCCAATAGAGCCAGTTTGACCGTTCAGCTTGTCTGCTTCCGCCTTAATAATATCGGCGCGGGTAATAATCCCAATCAGCTTGCGCCCTTCCGTCACCGGCAATCGGCTGATTTGATACCGATTAAGTAAATATAAAACATCGCCAAGCGAAGCTGTCGCACCAACAGTCACAGGTTGCGGTGTCATAATCCGCGATAGGGGGAGATTTCCCGGCAGACTGCGCTCTTTGTAAATTGCTAAATCTGTTTGGGTGACAATACCAACCAGCAATCCCTTGTCTACAACAGGGAAACCGCGATGATGGGAACGGGAAAAAGCTTGCGTCGCTTCATCAAGGCTGATATTACTAGGCAAGGTTTCCACCCGGCGCTGCATCACATCTTCTGCCTTGAGATTTGCCAATAGTCCATCGGTAGTCGGCTTTTTCTCTAAATGAATGCCATTCCACTCTAAGAGGCGACTGTAAAGCGATCCTCTGGTTATCTTTTCCGATACCAGATAGGAAACCACCGAACCAATCATCAAAGGTAAGACAAGGTTAAAGTCCATCGTCATTTCAAAGACAATGACAATGGAGGTGATCGGAGCTTTGGCAACGGCGCAGAAAAATGCCCCCATACCAGCGAGAGAGTAGGTAGCAGGCGAACCTACTCCCAGAGTTGCCTGTTGCAGAAGTCCCACCAGATAGCCCAGCCCAGATCCCAAAATTAGGGAGGGGGAAAATAAACCACCGGGAGCGCCAGAGCCACAGGCGACAAGTGTTAAGATATACTGCACGACAAAAGCTATGGTCGTAAATTGCCAAGCCGCCTCACCCGTGACTAAAAATTCTCGCAAACCTGTGTTGTCCCGGAAGCTTTCCGGTAGCAAAGCGATCGCTATCCCAGAAATTAAACCAGCCAAAGCGACTCGTTGACTTAAAGGCAGTTTCAAGGTGCGATAGAAGCCGAGACTGGCAAAAATTCCTTTACAAAACCATGCCCCCAACAGCCCAGCCAAAGCTCCTAACAACAGGTAAAAAGGAATCTCTTGCACAGAGAAGCTAGACTGAGATGCTGTTATCGTCAAGTTGAGTTCCAGGCTGCGTCCCCCTAATAGCCGCGAGACAACCGCACCGATGAAGGATGCTAAAATTGCTGTCCCTAGAGTCAGGTCAGATAAATCCTGAAGCAGTTCTTCTACAATAAATAGGACTCCAGCTATCGGCGCATTGAAGCCAGCGGCTAACCCGGCACCAGCACCCGCAGCAATCATCTGGCGGCGATGGTCGGGGGAGGTGGGAACCCAGTGACTCAGTTGGGCGGCGACGGCTGCACCCACATGAACGGTTGGGCCTTGTCGCCCCAAGGTAAGTCCGGAACCCAAGGCCAGGATGCTGCTCAATAATTTAACTATAGCAACCCGTAAATTCAGCGCTATGGGAAACTGGGCAAGAGCAGCTTTCACATAAGGAATACCGCTACCAGCAGCTTCCGGGGACTGACGTTCCACCAGCCAACCGGAGAGGAATCCAAAGGATACACCAATGGCAGGGAGGACGATCCATGCTGGTAAAAAGTGGGACGCATGAACTCGCCATGAGCCTAAAGCCCCAACTGATACTTTTAATAGAACTCCTGAGAGTCCCGATACTAAACCAATCAGACAAGCTTCAGCGATCGCTACCCGCCGTCTGGGACGTAAGAAAGTTTTGAATTGTAAAGACGCGATATATCGCTTCTGAGTTTTGAGTTTTGATTTGAAAGACTTTAACCGAGAACTTAACTCTCTCAAATAATTCATAATGCACTCAAAACAATCAATAGCTAATTGCTAATTGCTAATTGCTAATGGTGGATCAATTAGCAATTAGCTACTAGCCATCTTGCAACTAACTAATAACTTTTCCGGTGACAGATAGCCCTTCTACAATTAGAGAGGGTGTATAAAGCGAATCGTTCCAATCCGCATCGCCTCCCAATGCTACTAACTGTTTCAGCGCTGTGTAGACGTTACCCGCAACCATCGTATCTTTCACTCGCCCGACTACCTGACCGTTCTGTACGCGGTAGCCTAGCTCAACGTTAACCGAGAAGTCGCCAGAAATACCAGCACCGCCGCCCAGCATCTGGTCTACCACCAGTCCATCATCCAATTTTTGCATCAAGTCCAACAGCGTCCCCTTCCCTTGTCCAACCAGCAAATTAAATAGTTCTGGTGTGGGATAGCTGCCTAAACCGGGGCGAAACCCGTTACCTGTGGTGCCGCTGCCCAGCTGCCGCCCTGTGGTGCGATCGGTGTAAAATAGTTGCAAAATGCCGTCTTTGATAAAGATGAGTTCCCGCGTGCTGGTGCCTTCATCATCAAAAGGACAGCTGAATGGCCCCGATTGCGGGTTTTGGGAAATGGTGATGGCTTCTGATGTTACCTGTTCGGTAAGGCGATCGCTCCAGGGGGAAGCACCTTCGATTACCCGTTTGCCATTGAGTGCAGCTGCAACTGTCCCCCAAAGCATTTCCGCTGCTTTGGCGGTGAATAGCACTGGTACGCGACCGATGGGGGGGGAAACGTTTTCTTTAGACCAACTCAAGCGCTGCACAATTTGGAGAGCCAGCGCGACTGGATCGAGTTTGTCTCGCTGGGTTTGCCCATCGCTGACACTAAGAATATCATCCCCCCGCACCCATTCTGCTCCTAAATAACAGCTGAGGGTGGTATCGGTATAACGGCAATCTAGCCCTTTAGAGTTGATAAATCGTGTAGTTTCTGATTCGCATTCCCAGGTGCTAGAACAGAGGACTTCTGGGTAAGCGTCTCGGACGATGGCGATCGCTTCTTTGCCCATCGACACCAGATCCTCAACTTGTACTACCTCTCCCAAGTCTGGATAGTTGCCTTTAGTACCCTCAGTTAGTTCCACCGTTTCTGGTGGGTTGAGCTTAGCGATCGCGATCGCCCGATCCACCAAGGCTTGCGCTTCCACCGCTCCATAGGCGACGGCTAGCCCCGGACGCCCATTTTGCCACAGCCGCAGGGCTGTGCCTTCTGCTTGAGCTATTTCTAACTGTTTGAGTCGGTTGGCTTCAAAAAATACCGGTCGAGATAGCGATCGCGACTGATAAACCTCCGCTGCTTCTGCTCCTGAGTGCAAGGCTAGATCCAATAGCTGCTCTGCTAGCGTCTCTTGTGGCAAATCGTTAAAACCCATATCTATTGATAACTATGGAATAGGCAACCGCCAAGACGCTCTTAAAAGCCAAAAGGAAAAAGCGCCCCAACGATAGGGTCTAGCTATGTTTCCCCGAATTTGGGGCAAGACAGTAAAAATGCAAAAAAAAGAGAAAATATTCCCTAGTAGTAAATAATCTTCTAGGTGGGCATTTTAACTTCTTCTGGTGCTTTTTTTTGCTTTTTTCCTTTAACTTTTTTAAGAGAGTCTAAAGTAGTAAGCAATCTTCATCTGGTGGCATTTTAACTTTTTATGAGAGTCTTTTTCTTTTTCCCTTTTTACTTTGCCATCAGAGTCTTTTTACTTAACTACAGGCAACTCTTGCAGTAGCCAAAACCCCGCAAACGATTCTGTCTGGGGGGTGGACTGGAAAGCTAAAAAATGCACCATCCCCGCTTTTTGCTTAGCCTGCTCAAAGTTTTTGGCTTCCTCCAGAATTTTTGGGTCTTTGAGATTAGCCAGAACCCAGCTATTACTCTCCCCTGTCTCCAATAACAATCTAGGCGACGCACCACCGCTAAACTTGATAAAAGCTGGTTCAATCCCAGACATCCAGCCAGCCATGGGTGTCGCCCTAGGGGAAAAAATCACCACGCCAGGAATTGGCGTTTGGGGCGCAAGGGGTGCGGTATCTGTCGCACCTATCAGCGGGAAAGCTTCCCCAAAGCCAATATCCCACTCGTGCATTTCCTCAAATTCCGCCGCCGGCAACGTTACAAACGCCCACTGCTGACCTCTCAAAGCATCTGGTAGAGGCTGGGGTGGCTGGGCTTGGTATTGCACAGACGGATTAGGCGCAACAAGTTGATAGCCCGGTTCTTTGGGATAAACTTCCTGCATCCGCTCTTGTAGCCAGAAATACAGCGAAAAAGTCCGGCGAGAAAGTTGAGCTGAGATGCCCAATTCATCGCAGGCTTTGACGATCATCTTGGTCATCGGACGGCGGAAAAAGCGGATTTTTTGGGGAGGGCCGGTGTCCGAGGATGCGATCGCTTCCTCCAACGTCGTCCGCAACCATATCGAATTCACCTGGTTATTGGGGCAGAACTGAGCATAACGAAACAAAGACTCAGGTTTTGTGCGGGTATCCAAAGGACTCTCGCACACCAATAATTCCCAAATTTTTTTCTGATTCTCGTCCAAAATCGGGCGAGAGTAAAAATCTAATTCCCAAACTGTTCCCATACCAAGGCGCTCAAAACTTATCCTATCTTTTATGATACGGGGGAAGCATCCCTTGCCCTTCATGATTTACATAGACGGCTCTTACGGCGAAGGCGGCGGACAAGTGTTACGCACTTCCCTCAGCCTTGCGACTATCACAGGTCAACCGATACGCATCGAACGCATTCGGGCGGGACGCAAAAAGCCCGGACTAGCTGCCCAACACCTTACAGGGGTACGGGCGGCGGCGGAAATTTGTAACGCCCAAGTACAGGGGGATGAGTTGGGTTCAACGAATTTAGAGTTTACCCCCAGTTACTCTGTTCAAGCTGGAAAATACACCTTTGATGTCAGCGACGCACGGGAAGGCCGATCGGCGGGTGCTGTCACTTTGGTTTTGCAGACTATCTTGCTGCCCTTAGCTCTCGCTGGCGGCGATTCGCAAATAATACTGCGCGGCGGCACCCATGTAGCATATAGTCCCTCACTCTCCTACATTGAGCAAGTTTACTTACCCATCTTGAAACGAATGGGAGTGCAAGCTGAAGTAAGGCTACACCGTTGGGGATGGTATCCGCAAGGCGGCGGAGAAGTGGAACTGCACGTTAGCGGCGGTAGCACCCTCAGCAGCATTAATTTACTCGAACGAGGGAAATTGCAGGAAGTGCGGGGTTTAGCTGTGGTAACACAACTTCCCTCCCACATTCCGCAACGGATGGCAAGCCGTGCAGAGAATCTGTTACACGAGGCACATCTGAAAGCCACGGTGCGTCCATTGCGAGAAAGGGGTGTTGCACCAGGGGCGGGTATTTTTCTCACAGCTGAGTATGAAGACAGTTTGGCTGGTTTTGGTGCCTTGGGGCGTTTAGGGTTGCCAGCTGATAAAGTAGCCGAAATAGCTTGTCAGGAGTTGCTGAATTTTCATAAAACTAATGCACCTGTTGAGGAGCATTTGGCGGATCAGTTGCTATTACCTGCGGCTTTGGGTTCCGAGACGAGTCAATACCGAGTAGCTGAGATTAGCACCCATTTAACTACCAATGCTTGGGTGATTCATCAGTTTGGCATTGCATCGATAACTATAGATGAAGTTGAGCGGGTGGTGACTGTAACACCCAACACTTAAAGAGGCCGCGATGTCCTAAGAGGGCGATCGCTTTTCCCATCTGGCAATCAGAAACCATATTTAGCGCCCAATACCACAATTTTGTCGCTATGATTTGCCTTTTGACGCAAATCACATTTTTCTCTGATGAAAATCGCGCCTCTAAAAGCTGGAGATCACCTGTTTTGATGGTGAATTTGGACGAACAGTTTTGAAGAAAGATATAAGCCCACTATCTAGAGGAATAAAAATATGCCAACGTCTTATTCAGTAACTTCTTCTGTAAAGCCTGCGGATCAAAACGCGCTGACTCAGGCTGATGTTTCGGGGAACACTGTTGCTGGTGTTCTCCTAATTGTCATTCCTTTGACCATTATTTTAGGATCTGTTTTATATAAAAAGTTTCGTCCTAAACATCGTGCTACTCTTCTCTTGGAACAAATTGAAATTTTAGAGAGAATCTGGCGGATTAGTCCAGAAAATAAATATTAAATAGTAGACATAAAAATAGCAGACTACCACCGCCCTTTCTCATTTCAGTCCACACTGGAGAAGAAATCTCCGAAGTTTTGATGGATTTGCAGTGGTTAAAAACGCGGCTGCTGGTGGTGGATTTTCCTTGACGGTAAAAGCGATCGCATTAAATTCGCCTGACTAAAGTGGGAGCGATCGCTAAAGAATCCTCAAATATTGCTCCTCGCCGCTTCAACTCCAGCCTCATCTGCTCACCAAGTCCTACATTCCATCCAAATTCAGCATTCTTAACTTTTGCACCGTTCAGGATAGCACCACTGAAGATGGCACCCTTCAAGTCAGCACCAGTTAAGTCAGCACGGCTCAGGTTGGCACCCTTCAGGTCAGCACCAGTTAAGTCAGCACTACTCAGAGAAACACCAATCAGCTCAGCACGCTTGAGGTTAGCGCCAATCAAGATGGCACCATTGAGGATGGCACCGCCCAGGATAGCATGGCTCAGGTTGGCATGGCTCAAATCGACAACACTGCTTAAGTCGGCACCGCTCAGGTCAGCATGGCTGAGGTTGGCACCCCGGAGATCCACCCCGCGGAGATCCACACCACTCAGGTTGGTGCAACTGAGATCGGCACTGCTGAAAATAGCATGGCTTAGGTCGGCACCGCTGAGGTCGGAACAGCTCAAATTGCCATCGCTGAGGTTGAAACAGCTCAGATTGACCCCACGGAGATCGATATTGCTCAGGTCGGCTCCTGCGAAATCTTCGGCAGGATTTAGAGCGGAAATTTCCGCAAGCTCAAACAAATCATCAGTTTGTGCCTCTACAACCAGATGGATCAGTTCTTCAATTTCCTGAAGAGATTTAGTCTTAGTCATATAGCAACACTGCCTGACTTAAATAGGGCGTTAATTTTGCATCTATTAGCCACTGGGTAATCATTATGTTTAACACTACCCTCTTATTAGAATTAATATCTTCTAAACCCACTCCTTGTATATCCCTCAACAGGACATCTTTCTTTGAAATTTCAAAGAAACCTGTCACAATGCAAGGCTTTTTCGTCACATACAAAGTTCCCAGTTTTTCCCGATAACTCACGCCAATCAATACTGGCTGACTCCTCTCTTTTGTAAAAGTCCAAGACGGGTTTTCTGGCTCCCCTTGAGTTGTAACTTGATAGGCAGTGACTCCAAATTTATTCATCATATCTGCTTTTTGCTCCCCGGTGCCGTTTGCTTTCGCTTTAGCTTTAATCTCACTTAGGGCAGCATCAAAGTCTTGGGAATTTTGAGATTTATTAACTTCCCGATTTTGTCTATCCGTGTGAATCAAAAGTTGACGCGAGCCTGTTAACTTACGCGACTCATAGGGCATAACGCCATTTGTCAGCTTCAGTTTTAGTTTTGCACTTTTTAAACCAAACTTGACTTGCCCGCCCAAGAACGACTCCCAATCTTCCTTGAAACTCACGGTCAAGTAGAGGTCAATGTGTCTAGGTGATTTTGGCTCCCCGTTCAATTCCATGTACAGGGAACCAGATTTGTTTTCTAGCTGAACCACCCGAAGCGGCTGGGGGAGAGGCTTTTGCATTAGAGCATCTCAAGAAGTGCAAATACATCGGGTAGAGAATCCGCAAAGTTGCCACTTCAGTTGTAAATTAGTCTATTCCTTTAGCAGCAAGATGCACCAGTTGCTTTGCCTACCTGGTGTGAGTCATTCGGCAATTACTTAAATATTAATAAAGCTACCATAAAGGTGCCATCCATCAACGGTATTGACTACTAATTGAAACATACAATTGTCCTCAGCCATCGTCAAAAATTGCCCCACGCTGCTTCAGCTCAAGCTTCATCGCCTCGGAAAGTCCTAAAGCCCCTATTAGGCGAGCATTTTCTACATTCGCACCGCTTAAATTGGTACGCTTGAGGTCAGCATTTTGCAAATTCGCCCTGCTTAAGTTGGCACCACTCAAGTCAGCATCACTGAGAGTAGCACCACTGAAATCTGCTGCCACCAACTGGGCATTAGGTAGATAAGCGCTGTATAAGTTGGCACTCTCCAGGTTGGCACCGCTGAGGTTAGCGCGGGGCATTTTGGTACGCAAATCGGCTCGACTCAGGTTAGCACCGCGCAAGTCAGCATCGCGGAGGTTGGTATTACAAAGGCAGGCACCAGCCAGGTTAGCACTTTCCAGGTTGGCACGGCTCAAGTCGGCAAATGTTAGGTCTGCGTCGCTCAGATTGGTATGATTGAGGTCAGCATTGCTCAGGTCGGCGCTGCGGAGGTTAATACCACTCAGGTCAGCTTTGGCAAAATCCTCAGAGGGATTGATGCCAAGCATTTTGGCGTGAGCTAGGAAGTCTAGAGCCTCAGCTTGCCATAGTTTCCTGACAAGAGAGGAGTGCTGTTGCTGGTAGTCGTTCGCCGCTTGCGAGTCAAGAAGAGCATCTGAGACTAAACGTAGATTTTTGAGCGCTAGCCCCTCTGTTCGACTGTCTTGCAATTGGAGGGCGATCGCTCGACACTCTTGAAAGCATTCCTTCGCCTGGCTATACTCCTCTAAGGAATAGTAAACCGCTCCCAGATTCAAGAGCGTTTGCATCTCACTTTGACGATCTTGAATTTCGCGGACAATGGTTAAACGCTCTTTCTGGTAAGCGATCGCTTTTAGCTCCTCTCCCATCAGATAGTAAGCATTTCCCAAGTTACCAAGGGCATTCCCCTCACCGCGTCGGTCTGGGATACTTTGAGCTAGATTCAAGTGCTGCTGATAGAATGCGATCGCTTGCGGTAAATCTCCCAAAGCCTTGTATCCAGCTCCCAGATTTCCTAAAGCTGCTCCCTCTCCAATGCTATTTTGGCTGGCTCGATACATAGAAAGCGCCTCTTGCCAAGACTGCATTGCAGCCTCTAGAGACGCGATTAATCGCGTCTCTACATAAGCCTGATATCGCTCAATTCCTTGCTTTAGCAGTTGGTCGGCTTCAGGAGCCATACTCCTCCTCTGCACCAGATGAGGTAATTGAATTAAGAGCTATTAACTCTTAACTCATAACTTTTGGTAGTGGTATAGAAGTAGTGATAAATCCACTTTCACCCCTTACCGTACAAGGCTTTGAGCATTGAATATCACTACCTGTTTACCACTACCATAACTTTTTATAAATAGCCTTTTTTTATTTTTTAGCAGATTGCCCCGCGTCGCCTCAAGTCCCGCTTTATGCTCTCTGGCAATCCTTCATTTTCGCCAAATCGAGCCTTCTGGACTTTCGCACTACTTAGGTCAGTATCGCTGAGGTTAGCACCACGTAGGTCAGCGCTGCTCAGGTCAACACCCTGCATATTGACACCAATTAAGATGGCATTACTTAGGTTGGCACGGCGCAGAGAAGCATGACTCAGGTTAGCATCGCTTAGATTGACACAGCACAATTTCGCATCCATCAAGTTGGCGCGGCGCAGGTCAACTCCAATTAGTTTGGCATCATTGAGAGTAGCGCAAAGCAAGTTGCAAGTGTTGAGGCTAGCACCAACCAGGTTGGCACCGCTCAAGTTGATATTGATCGTGTCAGCACAAATCAAGTTGGCACTAATCAAGTTGGCGTTGCTGAGGTCAGCATTGTTCAGGTTGGCTCTGCTCAGGTTAGCACCACTGAGGTCAGCACAACTGAGGTTAGCAGCCAGTAACATAGTACCGCTCAAAATGGCACCGCTCAAATCGGCACCACTCAGGTCAACACCACTCAGGTTCCCACCAGCAAAATCTTTCAGAGGATTTAATCCAGCCATTTGCGCTAGTTCAGAGAAATTATCCGTCTCTGCTTCTACGACGCGCAGGATCAGGTTTCTGATTCTCTGGAGAGATTTTTCATTAGGCACATTCCCACTTGGCCTGATCTGCATAAGGTTTTATATTTGACTCCGAGACGCTCAGGGCAATAATTCTCTCTATCACTGCCCTCTTGTTACGACTAATGTTTTTCAAGCCTAGTCCCTCTGCATCAGGATAGTCTGCCACCAGAGAGCTTTCTTTTTGTAACTGAGCCAGAATCTCTTCTAAAGAGCTTTGCAGCTCAGTGGTATTTTTATTTTTCAGTTGCTCTAGTTTTAAGTTTGCACAATTTGGGTATTGCATTACTTACCTCTGGCTAATTTGTTTAGTGTCTGTGTATCTAATTTTAAAATACCATTGTACTGTAATAGATTACGGTATTGGGTATCCAATCTTTACGCCTTTTGGCTGAAAGTTTGGTTACAAAAAAAAACACATAATTTACCTACATAGGGATAGGGGTCATTTAAGTAATCGTTGCTTATGCCTTGTATCCCAAAATACTTCTGTAAGCTTAATAATAGTTAATATATGTCTTAGGGATTTTATTTTAAGTAAGTTATATGTAACATTTTATTATCAAAGGAGTAATTAAAAATACTTACTTCAGGATAGAGGAGTAATCTCGATGATTTGCTTAAAAGTGAATAGAAAAAAATAAGCTGTCACCCATTCAAATTGCAATATCAATTAATCGTTTTTTGTCAACTGTCGGTCGTTGGTTGTTTGTTGCAAGTAATATCTTGCACCAATGTGAAATAGAGGCGGTCGCCTCCCTTCCCTGGAAACGAGGGAAGGGAGGCTAGAAACAGGCTTTTGTAAGGTTTATTTGTGGCTGCCGATATATTCTTGCAATGACTTCACCTGCAAGGGTTGAGACTGCAACGAACGAATCGCCGCCGCCGTAGCTTTGGCACCAGCAATAGTTGTGATCATCGGGATTTTGTAAGTTAGAGCGCTCCGGCGAATCAGCCGACCATCTGCCTGCGCCTCTTCTCCAGAAGGCGTAGTGATAATTAGCTGAATCTTGCTATTTTTAATTGCATCTAGCACGTGAGGACGACCCTCATGCAATTTCAGCACCAGTTCAACATCTAACCCGTTCTCTCGCAACACTTTCCTGGTGCCTTCGGTTGCCATTATCTGGAAACCTAACTCCATCAGGTTTTTCACCACAGACACAACCGCCGCTTTATCGCGGTTGTGCATCGACACGAACACCGTCCCAGATAAAGGTAAACGCTGTCCTGCTGCCAATTCTGCTTTAGCAAAGGCTGTCCCGAAGTCGGCACCAATTCCCATCACTTCACCCGTGGAGCGCATCTCAGGGCCGAGAATGGTATCTGTGCCAGCGAATTTCTCAAAAGGCAATACCGCCTCTTTGACAGCAATGTGACTGGGCATCACTTCCTCGGTAAATTTCAGAGATTCGAGGGTCGTACCTGCCATAATTTGGGATGCTAAGCCAGCTAAGGGAACTCCGGTGGCTTTGGAGACATAAGGCACGGTGCGCGAGGCTCTGGGGTTGGCTTCGAGGATGTAGACTTGTTCCCCTTGAACAGCAAACTGGATATTCATCAATCCGATGACTTTCAGGGATTTGGCTAGTTCAACCGTCCAGCTGCGAATTGTCTCCAGCACTGGTTCGGAGAGGGAAGTATAGGGCAACGAGCAGGCAGAATCTCCGGAGTGAATTCCTGCCTGTTCAATATGCTCCATGATACCGCCGATTACTACTTTGCCAGTGTGGTCTGCGATCGCATCCACATCCACTTCAATCGCATTCTCTAAGAATTTGTCGATTAAAATGGGATGCTCCGGCTCTACTAAAACCGCATAAATCATGTAGCGCTGCAAGTCATCATCGGAGTAGACGATTTCCATCGCTCGTCCTCCCAATACATAAGAAGGACGTACCACAACCGGGTAGCCAATACGCTTGGCGACAGCTAGAGAATCTTCGTAACTCCGAGCCAGACCGTTTGCTGGCTGCTTGATATCGAGTTCCCGCAGGATTTTTTCAAATCGCTCTCGGTCTTCAGCAGTGTCAATCGAATCTGGCGAGGTTCCCCAAATTTTAGCTGTTATTTCGGGGTGCGATTGCAGATATTCCTGTAAAGGTAAAGCCAATTTCAACGGTGTTTGACCGCCAAACTGGACAATAATCCCTTCTGGCTGTTCCGCCTCGATGATGTTGAGGACATCTTCTTTGGTCAGTGGCTCAAAATACAAGCGATCGCTTGTGTCATAATCTGTGGAAACTGTCTCTGGGTTCGAGTTGACCATAATCGTCTCAAACCCTTCTTTGGATAAGGCATAAGCCGCATGACAACAACAGTAGTCAAACTCAATCCCCTGTCCAATGCGGTTCGGGCCGCCGCCTAAAATCATCACCTTGCGCTTAGTAGAAGGCAACACCTCCGATTCTTCCTCGTAGGTCGAGTAGTAGTATGGAGTTAACGCCTCAAACTCAGCCGCACAAGTATCCACTGTCTTGTAAACAGGCACGATACCCAGCGATTTCCGATAATCGCGGACTTCATCCTCTGTGGTTTTAGTAGCATAGGCGATTTGGCGATCGCTAAATCCCTGCCGCTTAATATCCCACATTTGTTCCTTCTTCAGGTCTGTAAGCTGACTCCGCTTCAGGAACTTCTCGGTTTCCAACAGTTCCTGCATCTTATCCAGAAACCACAAATCGATTCCGGTGAGTTCATAAATCTCTTCCCCTGTCATCCCCATCAAAAAGGCATGACGCACTGTAAAAATCCGTTCTGGGTTTGGTGTCCGCAAACCAGCCCGAATTTGCTCCAGTGAAGGTAACTTCTCCTTCTTATCGCATCCCCATCCGGCGCGTCCTGTCTCCAAACCACGCAAAGCTTTTTGGAACGACTCGCAGAACGTCCGTCCCATCGCCATCACTTCTCCCACCGATTTCATCTGTGTTGTCAGCACCGATTGAGAACCGGGAAATTTCTCAAACGCAAATCGGGGAATCTTCGTCACCACATAGTCAATTGTCGGCTCAAACGAGGCTGGTGTTTTCTTAGTGATGTCGTTGGGAATTTCATCTAAGGAGTAACCCACCGCCAACTTCGCCGCCATTTTAGCAATCGGGAATCCCGTCGCCTTAGATGCAAGCGCGGAACTGCGGGAAACTCGCGGGTTCATCTCAATTACAATCAATTCGCCTGTAAGTGGATTTATGGCAAATTGAATATTTGAGCCGCCCGTCTCTACCCCAATCTCGCGGATAATTTTAATTGAGGCATCCCGAAGACGCTGGTATTCCTTGTCTGTCAAGGTTTGCGCTGGCGCTACGGTAATTGAGTCCCCGGTGTGAATACCCATCGGGTCAAGGTTCTCGATTGAGCAGATAATCACTACGTTATCTGCCAAATCGCGCATTACTTCCAGTTCGTACTCTTTCCAACCCAGAAGCGACTTTTCCACCAGAATCTGCGACATGGGAGAAGCATCTATACCTCCCTGTGCCATTTCTTCAAATTCTTCTTGGTTGTAAGAAATACCGCCGCCCGTGCCGCCGAGGGTGAAAGCGGGACGGATAATTAAGGGGTAGGAGCCGATTTCGCGAGCGATCGCTTTCGCTTCTTCTAGTGTACTAGCAATTCCCGACGGACAAACTGGCACCCCAATTCGCGCCATCGCTTCTTTAAACAGCAGGCGGTCTTCGGCTTTCTCAATAGCTGGTAATTTGGCTCCGATTAACTCAACGCCGTACTTGTCCAATACTCCATTCTTTGCCAGCGCCACGGCTAAATTTAGAGCAGTCTGACCTCCCATCGTTGGCAATAAAGCGTCAGGTCGCTCTTTTTCTATCACCTTCTCCACCACGTCTGGTGTCATCGGTTCAATGTAGGTGCGGTCAGCGGTTTCCGGGTCGGTCATAATCGAAGCTGGGTTGGAATTGATCAACACCACTTCATATCCTTCTTCCCGAAGGGCTTTACAGGCCTGCGTCCCTGAATAATCAAACTCGCAGCCTTGTCCTATGACAATTGGCCCGGAGCCTAGTAGCAAAATTTTATGAATATCATTGCGACGGGGCATATTTGTTAGTCCTAGCGTAACCGTTGTCAAGTCCTGATTATTCTACGGGGTTTCATCCTATTCCTGGCGGGTTATTGGGTCTATTTTTCCAAGATTTGATGACTTATGACTTAGGGAGTGGGAGCTTACTTTCCTTACTCTCATTCCCAGGCGACCGCCTAGGAACGATAGTAACTGGTGCGTATAGCACAGGTTGTTTCTGGCAAAAGTGGATTTTTTTGTTAAGCAGCGTTGACAAATCCAATCAATAAATTTATACTTTTAGATTGGATTTCCCTGTGCATCAATAACGAAAATGACAGAGAGAGATAAAGTATCTCGTCTCTGCCATAGGTTCTCCTCTATTGAAAGAAAGGCAGTTGGGGTGCTTAAAGCTGTCTTTCGTTTGAATATTTTGGCTTATTATAGCTGAAATTGACCAAGTTGTACAGCTAAATCTTAGTTATTGCCAGACTGGACAAATCCCAGAGTTAAGCTGTCATGGGCAAGGAAGTGAGCCAGATGATAAGCACGCTCTTCAGTTTTGAGTAAAATTTGTTCGTAGAGATACCGAGTAGCGCGATCGCCCAAACTTTCTGCTTGCGCTGCTTGACGACGAATCAACCCAATCATAGCTTGTTCAGCAGCTAAATCGTGTTTGACCATCTGACGGCAGGAAAAAACACCTTCGTCTTCCGGAGTAAAGCAGCACAGTTCTGCTAACTTGGCAAAGCCAGCCACTGGTACGCCACCGAGTCCATCCAAACGTTCGCCAATATCATGCACGTGTCCCTGCACCTGTTCGTAGCTTTCGCTGAAGAACTCGTGCAGCATATAAAATTCTGAACCTTCAACTACAAAATGATGCTTTTGATATTGCAGGTACAGCGCCTGAAAACTTGCTAGAGCAATATTGAAGCCTTCACAAACTGGTTCAGTTACGCTGCGCTCCAGCAACACCGGATTGTCATAAACCTGACCAAAGGAGCGTAATACACTCTGAGTTTCCGACATGATCGTGTTCTCCTTTTCATTAAGCAACCGTTGTTGCCAATAAAGTCAGTGTATCACGCACTCCCTGTTTTGGCTCAAAACTAGCAGGGGTAAAGCATTCCTGCCAAAGTTTATTGGTAAATACAAAGCCTTTTAGCTTGCCAAATTTATCCTTTATGACTCCCTGGAGAAAGGGTTTCGAGCCTTCCGCATCCGCCTAGGGATCGATCCAATTTCTGTCAGATTTTTAAATTTTTGGCTAAGCTAGTTGAGAATTGTTAGCGTTTGGGTTATATGTAGTTATGTAGGAAAAGACAGGCGAAAATCCTTGCTACCGAAGATTTCACCGGATGTCAGGAAGTGGAGGAGAAAAAGTAAATGGTAATTTCTCGCGTTTGTAGAGACAAATGAATCCAATAGAGCCAAAAGTCGAAGCCAGCCTTGTTGTTGCAGTCAAGCCAGGAGATCGGTGGCAAGTCTATTACCGCTTGCAAGAGCTAGACATACAGTGCGGATGTTCGATTAACCAGCCTTTATGGGTTGATGTTCACAGCGTTACCGGTGCTGTCCAGGTGTGGAGTGTTGTCAGACAGTTAACGGCATCCCGCCGCGACTTGGCGAGGCATCTTGAGCGATGTTGGCAATCCCTGTAACTATCCAAAAGAACTTTAAAAAGAGGATTTAATAACAGCTATGTCTAAAGAAAACTATCAAGTAGCACAATTTCATCTTCAAGGATGGTTACTGGGTTTTGTAGTTGAAGATGGCTATAAAATAAAAACTCTGCGACTCGCCACTTCTGAGGGTGAAGCTCAAATCAAGCTTTCCAAAGAAGCTAGAATTTCCCTTTTCAGATCGGCAGTGAAACCGGGTTCTTGGGTGGAAGTTTATGGCGAAAGAAAGCTAAAGCCCAAAAGTGGCGAAATTAAACTAAAAGCTTATATTGTTAAACCAAGTGTTGCCCCCAATCAAGAGAGGGAAGTTGCACAAGTAGAAGCAATTCAGGAATTGCCTACACCTGCAAAAAAAATTCCCCTCCCTTCCGGTGTCAAAGCGACGATTCTGGTGTGTAAAAAGTCAGATTGTTGCAAGTTAGGTGCTAATAAAGTTTGTCAGGCTTTGGAAGAAGGGTTACGCGATCGCGGCTTAGACGACCAGGTTACGATCAAGGGGACTGGCTGCATGAAGCGTTGCAAAGCAGGGCCAAATATCGTCATGCCGGATAAAACTCGCTACACTCGGATTGACGCTAAAGAAATCCCTGAAATTATAGATAAACATTTTCCAGATGAGACGATATCCCAAGAGCTAACTGCACCTCGTTTGGAGTACGAAACAGTTAGGGTTCGTTAATAATATTTCCTGATTTATAGACAATAGAATACCCCCAACTTCTTTTTATCGGGAAGTTGGGGGTATGTGCTATGTACAGGCTGCCATAATATTAGTACCTGACCAAAGCGAGTAGATGACTATGGCGATCGCTACTGTAACCGAAAGCTTCTCTTTAGAAGACTTTATGACTAACCCCCCCGAAAACATGGAGTGGGTGGATGGACAACTTGTGGAGAAAATGGGAATGACGGTAAAACATAGCCTAGTTCAGGGTAAGTTAGTTCTTTACTGGGGAAATCACATAACCCAATCTGGACAAGGAGGAGCGGTTGTTGTAGAACTTCCCTGTCGGACTTTAAAGCAAGGTCGTCGTCCTGATGTATCTTATCTCACAGCGGAGTTGGTAGCGCAGTTTGGTGAGGCGGGAGCGTTGCCACAAAGTCCACCGCTAATTGCTGAAATCGCTTCTCCAACCGATTCAGCCGAGGATTTGTTTGCCAAAGCAAGCGAGTATTTAGAATCGGGTTGTCAGGAAGTTTGGCTGGTATTTCCTGAGAGCCGTCGGGTATTATTAATTACGCAAAATCAGACATTAGGGTTTAATACTGGTGATGTGGTAAACACACAATTGGTACTCCAAGGATTTAGTGTTGCGCTAGATGAATTGTTAGCTTAAAGCTATACTGTCAAATAACAGATTATTTGTTGTTATAACAAATTCTTGCCGTTGAGTTTTAAAAGAGCGCTAACCGAAGGTTATTGGGCGAAGCCTTGCGGTAGTTATGTTATTGGTTATCATCATAAATTTCTCACCGCAATTCTTCGCCCCTACACAAATCCTTTCTAAAGGACGAATTGACCTTGCATTTGACTCAAAGCCTTTGTGCAAGCAGCGCAGCTGCAACCTATTTGGTCTTTGATTGGATTACTCGGTTCCACAGATGCGAGAACTTGTTGATCCGCTACAACAACTTGTGCATGTGCAGTTGGTGCAGACAGCATGGCATTTGAAGCTTCAGCGGCTTGTGCTGCATTAGCTAACAGTAACATTGATGCCAAAATTACAGGGCAGGCTAGCATTGCCAGAGCAGTTTTGTTCATAATTTAAAAGCTGACACTTTTTGATGGCATTATAGCCAATAAACAGTCAGCTAAGTTTCGCTCAACGGCGACCAAATCCTTGACCGCGTTGGCTTGGCGACCAAATTAGTATTTCGCCGTTGTTCCCCCCGGCGGCGAGTTGATGCCCTTGGGGATGCCATCCAAGGCAGGAAAAGCCGTCAGGTGCGCCAGAGAGGTTTTGAGCTATGCTCTTGGCTTTGTGCCACAGACACACGCAGCCATCTTCCGATGCTGAAGCTAAGAGGAAGGTGTTTGGTTGAAAAGTAATGGCTTGTACGACTTCTGTATGCCTTTCTATCACTCGACCTTCCCAAGCGCGAGAGACATCTGGGTGCTTTTCCCAGACGACAATACATTCGGCGCTGGCGCTGGCTAAGAGGGGCGCACCTGTTTTTGTCAGTGCTTGCGACCAAGCTAGGTGGCGAATTTTACCGGGAAAGCCTCGCATAATCCAGGGGTGGGGATTGTTCCACTCTAAGACGGTGATGGTGCGATCTAGATTGCCAGAGGCGAGGTATTTGCCATCAGGCGACCAAGCGATCGCTAAACTAGCAGAATCAACCGACATCATATAAGGATCGTCGTCCCAATCTTGGGGATTCCAAATTTTCACCCCTTGATAGCCGCCAACTGTTAATCCCTGACCGTTTGGATGCCAATTAATATTTAAAACGGAAGATTCGGCAAAATCTAGAGTTGCGGCAATTTCGCGTTGATCGGCATCCCAAACTTGTACGAAGCGCCCCAAGCTGAAAGCTAACAAATTACTGCTGCGACTCCAAGCCATCTGGTCAACCCAATTGGGTGCATTCTTCAAACTGGCAATTAATTCCCCGGTATTTAATTGCCAAATATTCACCCCTCCATCTTGTCCGCCTGCTGCTAAAAATTGCCCGTCTTTAGAAAAAGCTAAACAGTCTACAGAATAACCGTTAGCTGATTGTAAGAGGGTGGTTTCCTCACTTTGCAAAAGCATCACTTCTCCGGCTGCGGAACTTGCTGCTATTGTGCCATCGGGCGACCAAGCAACAACTGTCACGTAATCGGAGAGGGTTCCTTGCTTCGCCAATTTAAGCAGTGGTTCCTTTACGCTAGGCATCCTTGAAAATCCTCTTTTAGTTGGGATTCGTTGAGATTGCGACCGATGAAAACGAGTTCATTTTTGCGTTCTTCGTCACGTTTCCAGGGGCGGTCAGGGTTTCCCTCAAATAGCATATGTACGCCTTGGAATACATAGCGGCGGTCTTCGCCTGCAATATTGAGAATACCTTTCATCCGAAAGATATCTTGACCCTGAGTTTGCAATAGAGAACTTATCCAATTGTTGAGCTTTTCAAAATTCAGTGGTTTCGCTTCCACCAAAGCGATTGAATACACTGTTTCATCGTGTTCGTGGGCATCTTCATTTAAGAATTCTGGGTCAATTTCCAACGCCCGATTTAAGTCAAATGCTCCTACTCCTAAGAGCGCATCCATCTCTAACTCGGAGTTGCGGGTGCGGTAGATTTTTGCGATCGCATTCATTGAGCGAATCCGCTTTTCAAGCTCATCAAGTTGTTCTGGTGTCACCAAGTCAGTTTTGTTAAGCAAAATCACATCGGCAAAGGCAATCTGTTCCTGCGCTTCCTCCGCCTCCCAGTGATTCCAGATGTGGAGAGCATCTACAACTGTCACTACAGCGTCTAACTTTACGCGATCGCGCATATCCTCATCTACAAAAAATGTCTGAATCACAGGCGCAGGATCGGCGAGTCCGGTGGTTTCAATCACCAAATGGTCAAACTTATTCCGCCGCTTCATCAAGTTGCTGATAATCCGAATCAAGTCGCCACGCACGGTACAGCAGATGCAGCCGTTGTTCATCTCAAAGATTTCTTCATCGGTATTGACAATCAGTTGGTTATCAATCCCCACTTCCCCGAACTCGTTGACAATCACAGCCACCTTCAGCCCGTGTTCGTGAGTCAGGATGCGATTTAAAAGTGTTGTCTTCCCCGCGCCCAGGTATCCGGTGAGAACGGTGACGGGAATGGTGTTTGTCGGCGCTTGTACCATGATGGATTCCTCTGGTTTTATAATAATGATTATCATTATTACATTATGAGCGGCAACCCAGAGGAAGGGTGAGGGCGCAAAGTGCTGTTACTTTTAGCACGCGCCCTCCTTGACGAGCCTTCAGTTAAAAAACAGATTTTAATCTAAAACTTAACGATAATCAGAAAATAGACAAGAAGAAAAGAAGCAAGCATTGAAAGCTCAAACAGAAGCATTTCGTCAGCGTTACTAGGGAATTTTTAAACGAGTTCAGCCTGAGTTTATTGATCACGTCAGAAAAACTAAAATGCTCCTCTGTAGCTTGTCCGAATCAATGAAACAGGGGTATCTGGGACGATATGATCGAGGGCAATTTGGGCGATTTTGAGGTCAAAATAAGCGCGATCGCTTTCGCCGAGCTGCGCATCGTTCAGCACGTTTATCCGATTCAGCTTCTTGCTTGGCGGTTATTAGGAATTGGTATTAGCGGGCAGTGTAGCTGGCTTGTTTTTTTGCAATCATTTATGCAAGAAAGCCTTGAAAAAGTGTAAGCTTAGTTAACACCATTTCAAGCCAATGGTTGCTCGTTTGAAATGATGGTCGTTTGAAGATATCGAAAAGTAATCGCGTTAATAGTATTTTCAAGGATTGAACGACGATGAAGATCCTAACGAAAACCGAACAAGTCTTGATTCTTCAAAGAGGAACGAAAGCAGAGTTTTTCCTCGGCACTGCTTTTGTGATGCTCTGTTTTCTATTCATGATAGGAGGATTTTTATTCGCAATCAGCATAAGCCTTGGTATCGGATGGTGGGGATTTCTCTTCTCACCTTTAGCAGTATGGCTTCTTTGGCTTGCACTTCGTCGTTTTTTGTCAAATGAAAAAATAGTAACTATATATAGATTAAATAAAGCTACTAACCAAGCAACTATAGAGTTTCAAGGTTTGAGACAATCTAAAGTTGTTGAATTGCCACTCCATGAAATTCGCTCAGCAGAAGTAACGTTTCTAGACTCACATTACATCGGGTATGGATATACACACATACGTTCTCAACTTTACTTTCTAATAAATTCAAGAAAGGCACTTGCTTTGGATCTGGCAATTGGGATGGGTGAGAAGCGCGAGCTAGAGGCAATTGCTCGCTACTTTCGAGAATTTCTGTCCAACAGCTAATACCGTAAACCCCTTTTTGCTAACAAATCAAAGTTTTAGTCATCGCCAGCTAACAAGCCTCTGCACCGAAACGTGACAAGCTGGTTGGGTTGCAGAAGTTGCTAGTATCCGGTGAGCTTGGTCGTTTTTAATCCCAGCCAGCTTGCTCACTGGGCAAAAGAATCGCATCTCCCGCAGCCGTCATCCACCTCAACCACAGCCGATTGATACCCCGAAAACTTCCCCAAGATTGTTGAGCCTTGCAACTTCCCCTACTTTGTCACTAATTTCTTGGGCAATCGCTAAGGTTTGTGGATAATTCTCCAACGCTTGAGGTTATTTTCCCAGGCTGCGGTTAACTTCGCCAATATTGTTGAGCGTCGTCCTTTCTCCCGCCTTGTTACCAATTGCTTGAGCAATGGTTAAAGCTTGTTGATAATACTCCAAGGCTTTTGGGTACTGTCCCCGGCTGTGGTAAAATAACCCAAGATTGTTGAGCGTCGTACCTTCTCTCGCCTTGTCACCAATTGCTTTGGCAATGGCTAAAGCTTGTTGATAATACTCCAAGGCTTTTGGGTACTGTCCCAGGTTGCTGTAAACTAACCCAAGATTGTTGAGCCTCGTACCTTCTCCTCCCTTGTCACCAATTGCTTTGGCAATGGCTAAAGCTTGTTGATAATACTCCGACGCTTTTGGGTACTGTCCCATGCTATAGTAAACTGCCCCAATATTGTTGAGCGTCGTACCTTCTCCTGCCTTGTCACCAATTGCTTTGGCAATGGCTAAAGCTTGTTGATAATACTCCAACGCCTTTGGGTACTGTCCTAGGTTGCGGTAAACTTCCCCAATATTGTTGAGCGTCGTACCTTCTCCCCCCTTGTGACCAATTTTTTGGCGAATGGCTAAAGCTTGTTGATAATACTCCAACGCCTTTGGGTACTGTCCCATGCTGTAGTAAACTACCCCAATATTGTTGAGCGTCGTACCTTCTCCCCCCTTGTCACCAATTGCTTTGGCAATGGCTAAAGCTTGTTGATAATACTCCGACGCTTTTGGGTACTGTCCCAGGCTGTTGTAAACTTCCCCAATATTGTTGAACGTTGTACCTTCTTGCGCCTTGTCACCAATTGCTTTGGCAATGGCTAAAGCTTGTTGAAAATGCTCCAACGCCTTTGGGTACTGTCCCAGGTTGCTGTAAACTAACCCAATATTGTTGAGCGTCGTACCTTCTTGCGCCTCACCAATTTTTTGGCGAATGGCTAAAGCTTGTTGAAGATACTCCAACGCCTTTGGGTACTGTCCCAGGCGGCGGTTAACTTCCCCAAGATTGTTGAGCGTCGTACCTTCTTGCGCCTTGTCACCAATTGCTTTGACAATGGCTAAAGCTTGTTGATAATACTCCGACGCTTTTGGGTACTGTTCCAGGCGGCGGTAAACTTCCCCAATATAGTGGAGAGCGGCTCCTTCACCTTGGCGCTCCCCAATTGCTCTGACAATAACTAAAACAGATTGAAACGTCTCTAAAGCTTCTCGAAACTGACTTTGCTGATATTGCTTAACTCCTACTTGATACAGCCGCAACGCCTCGTCATTGCGTTGTTCTCTAGTTTGTGCTTGCGCCAAAGCCGCATTGCTTCCCCAAGTAATCCCTACCACTTGTAACGGACAACTCAACGAGATGAGCAAGGTTGCATTAATAACGCTAAGGCGATGAAGATGAGGATACATAGCAAAATTCTCTGTCAGTGGGTTAGCGAACTGCTTATATCTCGCTCCCATTTTAGGGAAATTATGCAAAAATTTACTTAACTTATTGAGAGCCGAAGATTCCCAAGAGTGCGATCGCGCAATATCTTTTCTTCTCCTGGCAGGGCGATTCGCAAAGATGGAGCCTTATCGCCAGTTAGCTTAAACTGACGATAAAACTCACTCATCAATTTCTATGTGGGTGCATCAGGGACAGCTCAGCGGGAGACAATTACACCAACAGAAAATTTAAAAACGCTAGGTTTAGATTACGATCGCCGTG
The DNA here is from genome assembly GCF_014695915.1 of Trichocoleus sp. FACHB-40. Lineage (GTDB taxonomy): Bacteria > Cyanobacteriota > Cyanobacteriia > Cyanobacteriales > FACHB-T130 > Funiculus > Funiculus sociatus. The sequence goes on along the minus strand of NZ_JACJPF010000078.1, from coordinate 2,484 downwards.
CCATCAAACTCTTCTGGAACCAAACAGCTTTCAGCGCCCGTGTCGCCACCTCAGTAACCAGACTGAGAATATGCGGCCCGCCGAAAGTGCCAAAGCCCATTTGAGTCAGCGAGTCGCGGTAAGGGTTGCCCGTATCGAAAGGAAACTGAAACTTATTGCCTCCTTGTCCCCTCATATCCATCCCTACCTGCCCAGTATTTTCCTTCATCTCCATCAGTAAGTAGATGCAGGCGTTCAGGTAAGTTTCATACAGAGTATCAAAGTGGACATAAGTAGCCAAGTCGCGGAAGTTGCGGATAAAGCGAGGGGTTTTGTCAAAGTCATCCTTACCGCTGAAGTCAACACCATTTTGCACATCTTTCCAGGTTTTCTCGTCGGTAAGACTTTTCCCCAATCCCCAATTCCCCAATTCCCCATTCCCCATTCCCCATTCCCAACTGCATATGTAAACTAATGTTTAGAGCGTCTTAATTGGGCATCACGCCTTTTTCAGGCAGCGTTTTACCAGAAAAGTTTACTATTGGGAGGCAGTGTGATTGAGAATCATACCTGAGCAGCGCATCACCATTTCCCTGTCTAACATCTTGCTGATTTTAGCGATCGCTTTAGTAATGGTGTTGCTGTGGCAGCTGCGGAGTTTGGTAGTCATTCTGATGGTTGCAGTGGTGATGGCAGCCACTATTGCACCCGCCATCGATCGCGCAGAACGCTTGCAAATGCCCCGGTGGTTGGCAGTTATCACCGTATATTTAACGCTAATCGCTATCGTCACTGGCGCAGGTTTGTTAATCGGCCCTACAGTGGTGGAGCAGAGTCAACGCCTTGCGGTCAATACTCCTGTATACCTGGAAAATCTGCGGATACAAGTTGAAAACTTTCTGGTTAATCTCAACGCCGCACGACCAGACTTAGCCCGCCGCCTCCTTAATACCCAATCTCTTACTAACTGGGTAATTGGTTCGAGTCAACAGGTGCTGCTGCGTTCTTACGGCATCACGCGGGGAATTATCGGCGGCGTTTTTAGTTTTATTTTGGCGTTATTGATTTCCGGCTACATGGTAGCTGGTAGTCAAGAACTGGTTAAAGGTCTGGTGCAGCTGTTTCCCTCGCCTTGGGACGAACGTCTGGCGGCGCAAGTCGCACCCGCCAGCCAGCGAATGGGCAGTTACATCCAGGGTCGAGTTTTGGTGTCAGCGATTTTGGGGGTAGTGATTACTCTCGGCTTGCGAATTTTGGGACTATCGGAATTTGCCTTAGCCTTGGGTGTAATCGCTGGCTTCACAAATTTAATCCCCTTCCTTGGCCCCGTTCTGGGAGCCGTTCCTGCCCTCATCGTGGCAATTTCCCAAGGCGGATTAACCTTCCTCTGGGTGCTGCTGTTGTTCGTGATTATCCAGAATTTGGAAACTTATGTGCTTGACCCCCTGCTGGTGGGTTCTTCAGTGAAAGTCTACCCCTTGTATCAACTCTTAGCGGTTCTAGGAGGAACGCAGGTGTTAGGTATTGTTGGCGCGGTGATTGTCCCCCCTTGGGTGGCTGGTGCTGCGGTGCTGGTGGAGAATCTTTATTTAAAGCCCAAACTGGCAGCAGAACAACAAGCCCAACTCGCCGCCGCGCCTCCCCCGCCGGATTCCTCAACGCCTCTACCCAACCATTCTTCACCATTAAGTTAGGGGTAGCCAAAAGAGTTTCTTTTAACGCACATCTTACTCCTGTTGCATTAACCCGCCTGAGGTTAAAACCCCTCTTTAATAGCTAAAGTCCTTTTGCATAGGACTTTAGCTATTAGCCCAGAACTCAAGCTCCGGGCGGAATCTGCGGCTTACCCGAATGGTGCCAATCAATTACATCCCTCTTTGGTACTGTCTTGATAAACATAAAGTTTTAAGACAGGTAGTTGCTTTCATCCCAAGAAGTTTCGTAGCATATGTTACAGAAATAAATTTGATATAGCCCACTAGGTGAGGCTATTAAGCGCCTTGAGAGCAAATAGCCTCAACTGCGTGCCGTTTTGCTTATCGGAGGGAAGACAGATATGAAATTGGATTACCGTGAAGTTGGGTTACGTCAGTGTACTTTTAACTGGTCAACCCCATCGGAGTTAGATTACCAAGAGTCGATGTGGGTGCAGCTGCTGGAGCTTCCGAGTAGTTTCAGCTATGATGAGGCACTGCTACTGTGTCAGAAGTCTGAGGATGAATGGGTAGCTTGGATTCCCGATCATGGTGAAGCTGTACTGCATACCAGTCAGTTTTGCAAAGCTTGTTAGCATTTGAGAGCGATCGCATCCCCTAAAGCCTGTTCAACTCTACACTCAATAGGTTGCGCGATCGCTCTCCCACCCAAACCGACCATAAGACGCTCAGTTAGTTAAGCTGTTGCGCTTTTAAATTACGTTAATAGAATTACCTTTGTTTTTAAGCTTACGCTCCCACTTAATAATCAACTCACCTTCATTTAGAAGTCGATGTAATAAATACTCAA
>NZ_JACJPF010000077.1 GCF_014695915.1 Trichocoleus sp. FACHB-40 | reverse complement strand
AACTTGTTTGGCATTCAGCTAAAGAATATATAGCTCATAGACTATTTGAGTCAGCAGAACAACTAGAAGAGTTGTTAAATAAATTACTAAATGAAGGAGGACTTATTATTAAATGGGAACGAAAAATTAAAAACAAAGGTAATGCTGTTTATTAAATTTAGCTGCTACGCAGCTTATCAATTCTCCGCTCCTGGCAGCGTTATTTGCTTGTGGCCATCTTAACTTATTGCCCAGTCCGGCAACGCGAGATTAGAGAGCTTGAACTCGAACGCACTCTCTTTCGCACTCCTAACGGCTATCGCATGGTTCTAGAACCAGAAGATAACAAAACAGGTGATGAACGAGACTTTATCCTTTCAGATATATTGGCTCCAGAGGTTGTAGCTGATATTGATGAGTGGCTAACTATTTGGAGACCTAAGATTCAGGCGGCAACGACTGACTTGGACAGTTGGTTAGGTCTTGTAGCCCGTCGAGCATACAAAAATACGGAAGAGCTAAATGAATACTTAGCAAATTTAGAACAACAACATCAGCAAGCAATACAAGTGGGTCAGAATGAAAAGGCTGAGAAAGTAGAAAAGCTCATGCAGTCAGCTCGATACAATTTTCAAACATTGGAGCAGGCAAGAAGTAATTTTCAAAGCAAGCTATTTTTTATATCTTGTGGAAACAGCCAACTAGAAACCTATGGCAAACAATTAGAAGCAAGTGACTTAGTCACTACAGTAACGCGCGTTGTTTATACAGCAACATCATTCTTGAAAAAGGTTGAACATCCGCTGTTTAAGGATATTGAACCGCGGAGAACAAACCCTCACTTCTTTAGAAATATTGCAATTACCCATGAGCGTAGGTATGGGAATCCAGCAAAGCGGAAGGCTTTTCATAAAGTTTTAGGTAATTCTGAGGAGATTGGAGATAGGGATTATAACGAGATGCATCCTGGGGAAAAAACAGTTGATGCTAAAGAATGGTGGAAGTCAGAAACTCTTGAGGGTAAAGCTGCTCTCATTGCTCAAATCAAAGCATTGGCCTCAAAGTTGACAGTTCAGGAGAGACGGAATCTTTTCATGGAGCTTTTATGAATCTTAGATTTGGCAGCAGGTGAAGAGTTCTCTTGCTGCCAAATCTAAGACAAATTGCAAGCAGACTACTACTGGTTATCAAGCAATAAAAGCTAAGTTTGGGTTTATTGACTTTTTTTTTATAGCTTTACTCAACTTGATTTAAGAAGTAGGTAACCGTTTATGTTATTTGACATTCCTAGGGCTCTTTGGCAAGCGCGCAAGCCCTAGAAATGTTGGCTGGAACCCTGATAATTTGTCAACTTACAAAAGTTGTCGATCTATTGATCGTAGTAGAGCGCGATCGCGAATAGGGAAATCGGCTATCTTTAGCGGAAACGGGAAAAATCTCTTGCACCGGGGAAGCGAGGTGGCAACAACAAAGAGCGCGATCGCGAATTGTACTTCCTCTAAGACCTCCACAGCCATGTAGCTCTTCCACTTCTGCTACTGCTAATTGTTTCCCTAACGGCAGCACTCCGTAAGCCTATCAGCTTCGATATAGAGCGATCGCTCTTCCACCGATAAGCCCAGCCAAACCCACCGTTTTACTTGGGACAAAAATTTTTTCAAAACTTTACAGGTCGCCGCCGCTTCTTCAGTCTCACAAATTTATATTATCTCCGGCGCTCCCACCACCTCTGCCGCAGTTAAGTCGTTGTCAATGGTGACGGCAGGAGTAACGGGTCGGGTGGCGGGTCACAGCCTTTGCTATCAGAGGCTCCGGTTGCTGGTTCGCCGATCATCGTCGTGCCGTCAATCGGTACGTAGCACTCGGATAAGCTCTTCGGCCACGAGGTCGGGGCGGGACAGAAACGGGTGGTGCCCGGCGGCAAGGTCGATTGAGCGGGTGGCCCGGCTGGCGTGGAAGCGCTGGAGGGCGAGGGAGGTGCTGCGGTCCTCCGTGCAGACGAGGTACGTCGAGGGTCTGCCCCGCCACGCCGCTCGGGTCGTCGGCGTCCCGAAGGCGCCTACCGATTGCGCGGTGAGACGATCCCACGCCTCGGCTCGGGTCTCCTCGTCTGTCAGGTCCTGCCAGAAGCGGTCGCCGAATGACGAGGCGGTGTAGCCGGCGATGCGGACTGTACCGTCGTCGCCCAGCGCAACCCCGACTCGGTCCTGCTCTCCGCTCATGATGTCGGCCTGCGACTGCCCCACGTCCGGCAGGTACGAGGTGATGTACACCAGGTGGCGAGTGGCAGGGTGGTCGGCACCCTCCGCGATGACCGTGCCGCCGTAGGAGTGCCCGACGACGACGGCCTCGTCCACGTTATCGAGTGCGCCGCGCAGCGCCCGAGCGTCTTCGAGCAGATCGGCGGTGCCGGACATGGTGCCCTCGCCGCAGGACGGCAGCTCGACCGCTCGGCTCACCGTGCCAGTTCGCTCATGGATTCGCTCGGCGACCCGCTGCCACCACCATGCGCCATCCCGGACGAGTGCGCCGTGCACGAATAGGATCTCCACCATCTTCGTCTTATCTCCTTGCTCCCGCGCGGATCTCTGGGCGGTGTTGTCAACTTAGATTCAAATAATTTTAGCAATGCGTCTAAAAGTCAATCAACCAGGTTCTTTAGTACATCTCACATTGAGTCTCTAGACCACAAACTCATTGCTATTATTAGACAAACTAACAGTTGTGCTGATAACGACCGATAGCGTTCTTCTTCGACTTCAGTTTTAGCGATCGCTTGTTCGATTGCCTGTGTTGGGATGGCTGTCTCTATTGCTTTGAATATCTCAGTAGCTTGTATCTTGGGAGACACAAGTGAGAATTCTTTGAGATGCAATATATTTTATTACCATTGTTGGTAATACTCTCTAGTTAATATGGCTTTGAGGCTTAACTGAACCGTATTGAGCCCTTAACGCCTCTTGGAAGGCGTTAGAAACTGTATCAAAGCTAAATTGACACACGGCAATTTATTGAGGGCTGACGCGCCCAGCAAATCAAAACTATTAAGCGATCGCACTCCTTAACCTGTTGCTGCCATTTCCCAAAGCTGTGCCCTCTTCTCACGGGGAATCAATGCCCAAATTGCCTTTTTAGCCGCCTGAATCACCTCTTTAGCTTGCTTCGTCTCCTTGCAAACCCATTGGATCATACCGAATACATCCATTACTACCTCTGGAGTATCCGCTCTCATTAAGAACTCTGCAAGTCCGGCTATGTCTTCCTGGCTGAGTGCGGGGAGCGCCTCAATCTGGGCAGGGGGGGCATTAGGCGAGGTAGACAATGGAACCTGTTTATTTATATAGCTGCCATTGTCTACCTGGAATTGTTTCTCCTCCATTACCATAGATTCTGTTTTCTGCTGACGTTTCGCTTCCCGGCGTTCCAGAATCCCCTCAACCAGCCTCCATCGCCTCAAGTCGAGACTTGTGCTAGTAATCTTTGTCTCCTTACCGACTCGCTTGGTTACAGTGGGTATCCCTAGTTGTTTAACAAGCGCGTTGAAGATACGAACATTTGACCAGTTCTTAGACTCACAGGAGAATCCCAGCCTCAAGACCTCATTCACCTGGCGGTAACAGTTCCTAACTAATTCTCCTAGCGGTTCTAAGTCTTCATTACTTAAAGTTTCGCCTTGCCGCAATTTGTCAATCCACTTAATCAGCCCCAAGCGTTCTCTGAGCAATCGCTCCTGTTCTCTGGTTGGTAAATCGGGAATGAACAACCCTTGCTTCCACTTCACCTGACGAGCGATCGCTTTCTCATCTCGCTCTATCGCTAGGTTGTGCCGTAAATCCTCATATCGGGGAATCGCTGCTACTAGCTCTGGGTATGCGGCGACCAATTGTGGAGAAACTTCCGAACTACAAGTAAAGTTAGAGATCGCAGTTTTTTCTAGATTCAATCGCTCCTCTGTGCTCAATCCCTCCTTAGATTGCAAAGACTCTTGTTCTTCTGGAGAAAGAACGGTGGCATTAGAAACCTGATGACAATGGTTTGTTTTTATCTTTTGCTTAGTCTCTTTGACTAGCTTCCTGAAGTCTTTTTCGGTGTCAACGGAAATTACCTGAACTTGATTCCCTTCGTGCTTGAGCCGAGCAATTACGCAGTCGCGCAAGTTCCACATTGAGAAGTTGTTGTCTGCTACTGTCTGCGCCCACAGATTCTTGTGAGGGCAGTTATCCCAATCAACAGGGGCATTTACATCAGGTACTAAGTCGGGATTGAGACTGGAGCGAATCAATGTTACTTCCTGTTCCCAGCCGGTTTTGAGCGTCTGTTTAACCACAGATGGGTATTCAGATTTGCTAACTTTATTAAAATTCTTGCCTCGCTTGGCGATCCAGATGGTACGGGGAATAGGGACACGCACTCGCGCTAAAGCTTGGGCAACATCGCTATCTGGCACGACTCCGTAGAAAACCCCAATAACTTCGTCAAACCACTCCAGCTCAAAACTCACGCCTGTTGCCAGACTGCCAGTGGCGATTATGACATCGTAATCACTAATCCGATGATTAATTTGGCTGATGTATTCCCGCTGCTGTTGCTCTCCAGAAGTATCGCCATTAACAACCAGGATGCGATCTGGCTTTACACCAGCAACCGCTAGTTCTGCCATAACCTCGCTGGCGTTTTTAGAATCAGTGCCAATGAAAAGTCGCTTACCTAGTTGAGCGCTTGACACCGCATGATCGATAATTGCCGCATGGTCGTGAGAATTGTAAAGCGTGCAAGGGTAGCCAGCGCTCTTGTAATCGTTACGAACCAGGTAAACCGGGGTATCTTCACCTCGCAATGCCCGGATGTAATTTAGAGTGGAATCATCCAGATCGGCATCGTCAAGGATGAGCCGCTTGGCTACTTTAATCAGCCAATGCAACCGGGCTAATAGTGCCGGACGCATTCCGTCTCGGTTGCAAGTGGAACTGGTAAGGATGTTTCTTACCACTTGGCAAACTTCATCAATTACTAAATCGCATCCGACAAACTTTTCTGGATTGATAGCAAGTAGTGACTCAACACAAGACCCTAAGCGCCAAGTAGGTTGTCCGTCTGAATCCAGGTAATATCCAGCGCCTTTATCTGCGTCAGTCCGCCAGGTGTATCCCAATCTCTGGGAAAGTGACCGACCAAGGAAAATCCGGTGGGTCAAGCTAAGCAGGGATTCGGAGTGAGCTGTTAGTTGGGAAATTAACTTGGTTTTGCCACTACCTTTAGCTGACTTAATAGCAATAATTCCAGAGTCGGGAACCTGTAAGCCAATGGTACTGAGGTCGGGTGTATCCAGAACCACATCGGCGGTGTAAGTTAGCGATCGCTCTTGTCGCTTAGTCCATTGCCGATGCCAAAGAGTTATCGCTTTGAATTGCTCCCAGCTAATTTCCTCAATCTCATTGCCCCGACCCGCGGCTAGCATCTCATCAAGGTCAAGGTCATCCTTACTGGTTTGATGCCACCAAAGGACGCTCATCTCATGACCCAATTGTTTTAGCAGGTCATAAGTTCTCTGATATTGGCGCATTACATTCTTGTTGAGGATTGCCCCCGCGTCCGGGCATAGAACGACAGGCTCTCCCGCTAGTATCTCCGGCTCTACTTGTCCAAGGAATGCTTTAAGGGTTAGGGGTGAAGACGCAAAGTTTCCTCCAGCTGCGCCAATGGTAACTTGACCCGACAACTGGGCGATAATCTGGGGTTTGAGAATCCCTTCAGCCAGAAGAAGCCCCTTGTTTTGTGTTTCGCCAGATGGACGAGCCACGGTCAAGGGTAGTTCACCATTGGTTAGGTGAGCAGTCGGCCCGTTAGGGCGTTTCTTACTGGTACTGGTGGGCCAGCGATATTTGCCATTGTCGGCATTATCTAGGCGCAGTTGCCAACCAATGATTTGTCGGTATGGATTCCAAATTGGGCATAAATATCCCGAATCGTAGTTGTTAAGGCTTCGCCCGTCGATGTTGACCCCTGCGAGGCGAGGACTCACGGGTGTTTCTAACTTCTGCCACTGCGCCACGCTACGAAACATTCCAGCTTGAATCTGTTCGTCGCTTAGCCCTCGCTGGCGTAGGTCTTCTCGGTGGCGTGGCCAGAGTTCCAGTTGAGCGAGTAATTTCCTAATTTCTCGGTCACGGTCTGGTTCGCTTAGTAGTTGGGATCTTTGAGCGCGTTCTGCGTCTAACCGCTGCTGTTTTTCTCTTTTGCGCTGCTGTCGCCATTCTTCTCGCTGCTGTTGGGATGCGGCTTCGACTTCTGATTTTTGGGCCCACATCCCGAAGCCTAGTTTATCTGTACCTCGAAATAAGTAATTCGACGGGTTAGCAACGCTATTAAGGCAATGGACTAATCCGGTCGATTTACTTTGGCGGCAATCTTTACGAGTACCGTTGCAGACCGGGCAATTTCCTTTGAGGGGTAGGAAATTACTCATGACGCACCTCCCACCAGCAATATTGAAGTGGATTGCTGGGTGAGGCTCTTAAAAAAGGATGCAGATGACTGAAAAAATTTTCCGAGGATGGAGCGGACTGAAACGCTTCTGGCTACAGGGGTTTTGAACATGGGAGGCTACCTCTTTGTTTAACGAGGTAGTCGCCGCTGCTTTTATTCGTGGTGGAAGCCTGTTAGCCTGGAGATAAGTTATTTCAATTCGTTTGGTATTCTCACTGCTGCTACGAAGAACTCACGCAGTTTTTTGGCTTTGGTTTTTTGAGGCTAATGCTTGTTTAGGCTGACAAGGCCTAGGCGATGGCTAACACTGCTTCCGAGAACTTATACAGCGAAGACTACCAAACTTTTTCTTTTTTGGGTCTGGGTAGAGTTGGAAGTGAATCTGGTTTGGTTCATGACTACCATCGGTTTTTGAGGTCTTAATCCATCAGACCATAAAAAACCTGTAATGATCATGCAAAACCTTTAAGATTACTTGTCAGAGTCACAAATAAGTAAAATTTAATAAATTCCAAGACTTATGCAGTTGGCTTGAGAATGAGACGAGTCGCATCTAGATCAGCACGGGCTGCATCCCGAACCAGCGCCAGCTTGGGCTTGTATCAACTGATGCCAGTCGCGAACCAATGCAATTCCTAGTGGAGGAAGGTACAAATGGCTAAGCCGATATGGTTGCGCTCTGGCGTGTGTAAAACCTACCTGAGCGCGTTCAGTCCCACAGCACTGTCCGAGATTCCCAACGCTATTCCTCAATCGCCCAACCTCTCCTCGGCAGATTGTAACCGCCTTAACTCATTTAGATTAAGGTCTTTGGTAGTCCAGTAATCAATGCTATTAGCTCTAGGCGATCGCGTTGGCAAAGCAAGTTGTAAGACGATTCGTGCATTGTCTAAGGAGCTAACTAAACTACCGAGAGTTCAGCTGAGCGCGGTATACCGCGCTCATGGAGTATTTACAGTTGAAAAATTCCCGGTAGTGCTGACTCTAGGTTATTAAACTCTGAGCGATCGCGTTGCCAAAGCAAGTTGTAAGACGACTCGTGCATTGTCTAAAGAGCAACAAACTACAGGGAGATCAAGGGAGATCAATGAGCGCGGTATACCGCGCTCATGGAGTATTTACAGTTGAAAAATTCCCGGTAGTGTTGACTACTCTCCCTTCAACAGTCCTGGCTACGACCTAGCCCAGGAGTTGAACCTACTCAACAACTCCTCAAATAATAGCTCCCCAGACACACTCCGATCGCTTCGCTGCTTATTTGCCGTCCCCCTGTGACGGTGCTTGCAGAATCAATGAAGCTTACAATCCTACCCTTTTGGCTCAAGACGTTTACGACACGAAGCGTCCAGTGTATCCCTACCTGCTAATTAGAAAAGCCAACACCAAGGGGCAATTAGAAACTTGTATCATTCCTATCATTGAAGACCTGCGTTTCATCCTCGTAACCTATCAACCAGCTAAAAGCTAATTCAGAAGCAAAAATGATTGATGGTGATTTACGCTTTGATTACTGGGAACACTAAGGGAGTAGCGCGTGAAACGTTGCGTCCAGTGTATCACTGCGATCGCAAAAGGGTCATCTGGGGAATTCATGCCGGGAAGATTGGCAATGCTGACACGCTCTTGGGTTATAAAAAACTATTGCCCCTAAAGTTACGTGCCTGAAGTTTTGGAGAAATCGTCAAGAGTGAGTCGAAAAGTGTTGAACACTGAAACCGCTACTTCTGCTACCCTACCCCTGACCTATGTGGGCAAAATGACCCAGCAGCAGCTAGAAAAGAACCTCTGGGATGCGGCGGACATTTTGCGGGGGAAGATTGACTCAGGCGACTTCAAGCACTACATTTTTGGGCTGCTGTTCTTCAAGCGCCTGTGCGATGTGTGGCAGGAGGAATATGAGGAACGGCTCAAACTCTATAAGGATGAAGAATTAGCGGCTGACCCGGAGGAACACCGCTTTCACATCCCACCAGGGGCGTTTTGGGATGAAGTGCGATCGCATTCTACCAATATTGGCGAACGGCTTAATATTGCTTTCCGGGCGATTGAAGATGCCAATACCCGTTTGCGGGGGGTGTTTCAGGATGTGGACTTTAACAATAAGCATCGCTTCCCGGATGCCACGTTAGAGCTATTGTTGCAGCATTTTAGCCAGCATCGCCTGCGGAATTGCGATGTCGAGGCGGATATTCTGGGGGCGGCTTACGAGTATCTGATTGCTAAATTTGCCGATGATGCGGGGAAGAAGGGGGGCGAGTTTTATACGCCGAAGATGGTGACTCGCTTGATTGTCGAGTGTTTGCAACCAGAGGAGGGGATGACTATCTATGACCCCACCTGTGGCTCTGGCGGTATGTTACTGGAGATGGTGAATCATCTCAAGCGTCAGGGGAAAAATCCCAAGTCGTTGCAGTTGTATGGTCAAGAGATGAACCTCAACACTTGGGCAATTTGTCAGATGAATTTGTTTCTCCACGATATTGATGATGCCTTTGTTGTGCGGGGGGATACGTTACGGGAACCAAAGCATTTAGTTGCGGAGGGGAGTAAGGCATTAAAGACCTTTGACCGAGTGCTGGCAAATCCACCGTTTTCTTTGAAGAATTGGGGGGATGAGACTTGGAAAAACGGGGATAAATTTAGCCGGGATACTTATGGTTGTCCGCCAAAATCTTATGGGGATTTGGCATTTGTGCAGCACATGATTGCCAGTTTAAACACAACTGGAAAGTTGGGGGTGGTGTTACCGCACGGGATTTTGTTTCGGGGTGGTGCTGAGGCGAAAATTCGTGAGGGAATGCTGCAAGACGATTTGATTGAGGCAGTGATTGGGTTAGCACCGAATCTATTTTATGGCACGGGTATTCCAGCTTGCGTGTTGATTATTAATAAAGAGAAAGAAGCAGCACGACGGGGGAAGGTGCTGTTTGTTAATGGTGCCGAGGAGATGGTGGAGGGGAAAAACCAGAATACTCTCTCTAAAGATAATGTTGAGCGGTTGGCTAAGGCGTTTGTAGCGTTTGAAGATGAAGAACGGTTTTCGCGGGTGGTGGAGTTAGAGGAGATTAAAAAGAATGATTTTAATCTCAATATTGCCCGTTATGTGCAAACGGCTGAAGAGGAAGAGCAGATTGATGTGGCGGCGGAGGTGATGGTTTTAAAGGAATTGTTGGAGAAGCGGGATAAGGCAGAGAGTAAAATGCTGGATTTTTTGAAAGAGTTGGGGTATGAGTAAGGATGCGGGAATGAACTATTATGTCTTATGAAGAATTTAATCTGGAACAAATTAGCTCTGATTTTGGGCTAGAAATTGAGGAAAATGTCGAGCTATTTGCAGATATTCAGGAAGTGCAATTAGACGAGTTCTTTTTAAGATACCTGCACAATAATATTCCTTTGGCTGTAGCCATTAGTACAGAAAAAGCGAAATCGGAAATGATTCTCGCTCCGATTTTGATTGAGTTGAGGAGGATGTTAAACAATCAAATCAGTTTATTTTCTGGGGTGAAGTTTAATGTGGACAGTACCAGGGGGTTAAATGGGTTCTGTGATTTTCTGATTAGTCGAAGTCGGCAGCAGTCTTTTATTAAGTCTCCAGTGGTTGCAATTGTGGAGGCAAAGAATGACAACATCAAGAGTGGCTATGCTCAGTGTATGGCAGAGATGATTGCGGCGAAAATATTTAATGAACGGGAAAGCAAGGAATTTGAGAGTATATTTGGTGTGGTGACGAATGGTAATCAATGGAAGTTTTTAAAGTTGAATAAGGATACTATTTATATTGATTTGAATGATTATTATATTATTAGTCCTGAGAAAATTATGGGTATTTTAATTAGCATGGTTAAGCCTGAATCAATCAATAGTGTACAGGTAAATGGTTGAGCCGGATAAAGCTGAGGATGTAACAGTTTTTGCAGGAGCTGGGATATGGGTGATGATTGACCACGATCGCTTATTCAAAGAACTCCTGTCTACTTTTTTTGTGGAGTTTATCGAGCTATTTCTGCCGGATGTCATGGCTTATTTGGAACCGGACTCGGTGACGTTTCTGGATAAGGAAGTGTTTACTGATGTGACGGCGGGAGAGCGTTATGAAACGGATTTGCTCGTGCAGGCGCAGTTTCGGGGTGAGTTGTCTTGTTTCTTGATTCATGTGGAGAATCAAGCCAAAGCGCAAGCGAATTTTGGTAAGCGAATGTTTCGCTATTTTGCTCGCTTGTCGGAGAAGTATGACTTGCCGATTTATCCAGTTGTTGTGTTTTCTTATGACCAACCGAAAGTTGCCGCCGCGAATCAGTTTCGGGTTGAGTTTCCCGATTTTCGGGTACTGGAATTTAACTATCGCGTGATTCAACTGAATCGTCTCAATTGGCGCGACTATTTGGGTCAGGCGAATCCGGTGGCGAGTGCGCTGATGGCAAAGATGCAGATTGCGCCGTCAGACCGTCCGAAGGTGAAGGCGGAATGTTTGCGGTTGTTGGTGACGTTGCGGTTAGACTCGGCGAGGATGCAGTTGATTTCGGGTTTTGTGGATACCTATCTAACCCTTACAGAGTCGGAGGAGCAAGCGTTTCAGGAGGAACTTGGTAGGATTGAGCCAGAGGAACAGGAGCGGGTTATGCAGATTGTTACCAGTTGGATGCGGACGGGGATTGAGCAAGGGAGACGCGAGGGAGAAGTCTATATCGTAATGCGTCAACTCAAGCGTAAGATTGGGGAACTTAACCCAAAAGTTGAGGCGAAAGTTCGGGAGTTACCGGATAGTCAATTAGAAGCGTTGAGTGAAGCGCTGTTAGATTTTACAGGTATTCATGATTTAACCCAATGGTTGGATAGTCACGAAGAGCGTGGGTTAATCTCGGTTATCTTGCGTCAGCTTCACCGTAAGGTTGGGGAACTTGAGGAGGAGGTTGAGGCACAAGTGAGGGGGTTGGAGGTGGCGCAGTTGGAAGAGTTGAGTGAGGCGTTGTTAGATTTTGAGGATGTGGAGAATTTAACGGATTGGTTGAGAAATGTGGAAAGGGGAGAGCAGGGTTGATTGCTTTGAAGGAGTCGATAATTCAACGGGATGCAGTAGAGGCAAAGATGTTGGTTTTCTTGGAGAAGCTTGGGTATGGTTCCTGAAGGATGGAAGCTTGTAACTATCGGCGATTTGACCTCCTCTCATAGCTATGGTCCAAGGTTTAGTGCTAAAGATTACCATGTTGATGGAACTGTTAAAACCATTAGAAATACCGATGTTACGGAAACAGGAGAAATTCTTTATAAACAGGTTCCAAGCGCACATTTAGACTCTGAAATTATTGAGCAACATAAGCTTAAAACAGGTGATTTAGTTATTATTACTACAGCCGATTGCGGTCTTTCTGCAATTTTTGAGGAACAAGATATTGCATATATCCCCAGTGCTTATGCTGTCAGGTACAGACTGAATCAAACAGTACTACCGACTTTTATTAAGTATTTCATGCACACGAGGATTGCTCAAAAACAAGTTGGGCAATTCATCAGAAAGGGAACCGTTGCAAATTTGCCTGGTTCGGATGTGTTGAAGATTAAAGTTGCTCTTCCTCCTCTTCCTGAACAAAAGAAAATTGCGGCAATTTTGAGCAGTGTGGATGAAGCGATCGCATCCACTCAGGCAGTCATCGAGCAAACCCGCAAAGTCAAGCAGGGACTACTCCAGCAACTCCTCACTCGCGGCATCGGTCATACTAGGTTTAAAGAGAGTGCGATCGGGGAAATTCCTGAGAGTTGGGAAGTAGATGAACTAGCTAAAGTTGCAAGAGTTATTGATTGTAAGCATCGGACTCCAGAATACGTAGAGTCGGGCTTTCCTGTTGTACGACCAAGAGACATTAAGGAAGGCGCTCTTGATTTATCAGGATGTCTTCGGACGACTAAACAAGATTATGAAGATTTAATTGAGAATCACTGTCCATCTGTAGGAGATATCATCTACAGCAGAAATGCGACATTTGGAGTCGCTGCAATTGTCGAGACTAATGAACCATTTACCGTGGGTCAAGACGTATGCATTATTGTAGGAAAAATCCTCATTGGCAGATTACTTTTTTACCTCTTGAACTCGCGTATTATCAAACTTCAAATTGACAAGCTTTCTGCTGGCTCCACATTCCAACGCATAAACTTAAAGGATATTCGCCGATTTTTTGTTCCTGTAATACCCGAAGATGAACAAAAAGAAATTGTGGCTATTGCTGACAGTATTACTGAACAGATAAAAACCTCAGAGGCTCAATTACATCACTTACATGAAATAAAACGCGGTTTAATGCAAGACCTCCTAACTGGTCACGTCCGTGTCGGAGGAACACCATGACCCAAGCCACAGAATACACCCTCGTTGAAAAACCCTGCATCGACACCTTAATTAAACTCGGCTACACCTGGCTACCGCCCCAACAAAACCAACCCGCTAGAGATACCCTCAACCAAGTCATCCTCCGCGACATTTTCATTACAGCCATTCAACGCATCAACAACGTCCCGGAAGAAGTCGCCCGTGCCACCTACCAAGATATGCTCATTGTCACTGACAACGAGCAATGGACAAACCTGCTACGAGGTGACTATAGCCGCAACGTTCCCGGCGAAACCACCAAAAAAACCATCCGCCTGATTGACTTCCTGGAACCCAAAAACAACACTTTCACCATCACCAACCAGTTTTACGTCAAAGCCCAAAACCCCCGCAAACCGGATATAGTCATCTTCATCAACGGCATTCCCCTCGTCGTTCTAGAAGCCAAAAAACCCTTTATCGCCAAAGACAAAACCGGAGAAGCGTTCGAGCAAATTAAACAATACGAACGCGATATTCCCCGCCTGTTCTACTCCAACCTCTTCAACATCATTACCGATGGCGCAAACGTCCTCTACGGCGCAACAGGCGCACCCTCTGCCTACTGGGGAGCCTGGAAAGACGAGGGAGAAACGGCAGAAATAACCTTTAACAATGCCTTAGAAAAACAACTCTGGTGCCTGCTAGAACCCACCCGACTGCTGGATATCCTGGCACACTTCATCGTCTTCGAGAAACGGGAACAGAAAGTCACCAAAAAAATCTGTCGCTACCAGCAATTTCGCGCCGTCAACAAGATTGTAGACCGAGTCCTCGCCCCCCTCAAACCCGAACCCAAACGACCAGGACGCAAATATCGCAAGGGACTCATCTGGCATACCCAAGGGTCTGGCAAAAGCCTGACAATGGTATTTGCCACCCTCAAACTCAAAACCCACCGCACCATCAATTCCCCCACCCTAGAGAACCCCAATATCCTAGTTCTCACGGATCGCATCGACTTAGACGACCAAATTAGCAAAACCTTCCAAGCTTGCGGACTCCCCAACCCCACTCGTATCGAGTCCATGTCAGACTTGGGAAAAGCTATTCATAGCAATCCTGTGGGGTTAACCTTACTCTCCACCATTTTTAAATTTGAAGGGTCAGCAACAGAAGCCGCCAACAGCCACAACTGGATTATTTTAGTAGACGAATGCCACCGCACCCAAGAGAAAGACTTGGGGGCATTTCTCGAAAAAACTCTACCTCACGCCTGCTTCATCGGCTTCACTGGCACCCCCATTCAAACCACGGACAAAGATACCTACGAAAACTTCAGTCTCTCTGGCGAAGACTATCTGGATCGCTACAGTATAGATGACGCCGTTATCGATGGTGCTACCGTTCCCATCCGCTACACCAGTCGCAAAGCGGAATGGCAGGTGGATGAGAAAAAACTCAACATCCTGTTTGACAATTGGTTTGCCAAGGAACCGGAAGCAGTCGTTAACAAGATAAAAGCGCGAGGTGTCAAGGTTGAAGATTTAGTCAAACACCGCGAACGTATCGAACTGCTGGCATACGACATTTGGACGCACTTCTCCCTCCATGCTGCACCAGAAGGGTTTAAAGCTCAAATTGTCGCCATTGACCGAGAAGCGATTATCCTCTACAAACGGGCATTAAATCAAATCATTGCCAAGTTCCTCAAAAAACAGGGATTTTCTCAAAAGGAAGCGGACACTTGGGCAGATGCAATGGCAGTTCCCGTTTATTCCTCCAACCAAGAAGACGGCAAACCCAGCGAAGATAAGTATATCGATAAACTCCGCCAAGACCTGAAAAAATACGCCCTGGATAAAAACGGCGAAGTTGCTGCCATTCGCAAATTTACCGGAGACGATGCCGAATACGAAGCGAAAGTCCAGCGCGGCGAAGTACCCCCGGTGCAGTTTCTCATCGTCTGCAACAAGCTGCTAACTGGGTTTGACGCGCCTCGCGAAAGTGTCATGTACTTGGACAGCCCCTTAAAAGAACATAACTTATTGCAAGCGATCGCCCGTACCAACCGTGTCTATGGTTCTCACAAAGAATTCGGGCTAATCATAGACTACATCGGCGTTACCAAAAACCTCACTGAAGCGCTAGCAACCTATCGGGAAGCGGACGTGAAAAACGCTATGAAAGACTTGGAGGAGGAACGCAACCAGCTAAGAACCACCCACGCCGAGGTGATGAAATGCCTCAAACCCATCCCCCGCAACACCGGAAACCTCCGCGAGGAATACGACACCCTCATCCAGCATTTAGGCACTGAGGATAACTGGTACGCTTTCCACCGCCTAGCCAAAGACTTTATCAAAGCTTACGATGCCCTCAGTCCCGACCCCGAAATTCTCAAATACAGAGATGACTTGAAATGGGTTGCCGGGTTCATCCCCTTGGGAACCCTAACCTTTGAGAAACGAGAATCCACACTCTCCCGCGATGTCAGCGCCAAAATCCGGGAAATGCTGGACGAACACCTCAGCGTCACGGGTATCACCACATTATGCAAGCTGCACGATATCACAGACCCGGATTTTTGGAAAGATTTTAATAGCGATAGAGAAGACCCAGAAATCCAAATCGCGGCAGTTCGTAAAAGCGCTGAACTCCGCAAAATAATGGAGCAAAAAGAAGAGGAAAATCCTCTTTTCTACGGGTCATTTTCTGACCAAGTATTAGAAGTACTGCGTCAGTTTGAACAGGGTCAAATCGAATCCGCCGAAACTCTCAAGCGCTATGCACAAATTGTCCGCAATATGCAAGCGGCTGAGTCAGCACACCAGCAGTCTAACTTGAATCAAAAGGCTTACGGAATTCTCAAGATTCTAGAAGCCTTTCTGCCAGAAAAACAGGGTCAAGAAAGCAGCACTCAGAGTAATTCAAATTCTGCTGACTCTGACAATGGGCTTAATCCCCTAGAGAAAGCAGCACAAGTAATCGACGAACTCTATTCCAGTGATGAAACTGTCCCTCCTGGTTGGCATTTAAAGGAACAATTACGCAAAGGACTACGCCAACAAGTTCGGGTATTTGTCTTTAAGTTAGGGCTGAAAGACTGGAAGGAAATTCCCAGTAAAATAGATGAATATGCTCTTAAACATTACATCAAAGGTTGAGCAATGTATTTAAGACGTGAAGACCTACACCACGTCTAATAGAGGAACGCTATATGGCTGAATATAATTTCACAACACTGTCTAGCCGAGAATTTGAAATTCTTTCACGCGACCTTCTCCAAGCCGAACTTAGCATACGTCTTGAGACCTTTACAGCAGGTCCGGATAAGGGTATCGATGCTCGATGGAGCAATGGGACTTCTGAGGAAATTGTTGTACAGTGCAAGCATTATGCTAACTCCGGGTACCGTCCTTTACTACGTGTACTCTCTAAGGAGAAGGATAAGATTCAATCCCGCAAGCAACTGCGTTACATTCTCACGACCTCTGTTGGTTTAACACCCTTAAATAAGGATGAGATTCTACAGGTTCTTCATCCATATTGCCGTTTTACAGCCGACATTTATGGGCGTGATGATATAAACAATCTGCTAACTAGACATCCCCATATTGAGCAACAAAATTTTAAGCTGTGGTTGACTAGTGAGGCTGTATTGACGCGAATGTTAAACGCTGGCGTATTGAACGATTCTGACTCAACTCTCGATAAAGCACGGAATAAAGTCCGTCGATATGTCCAAAATGGTAGTTATAACCGTGCACTGACAATTCTTGAACAGCATAAATTTTGTGTCATTGCTGGCTTACCTGGAATTGGAAAGACAACGCTAGCAGAGGTGCTTCTTGCACATTATGTAGATAAGTGTAGCTATAGTGTCTATCGGATACGTGAGGACATATCGGAAATCAAGGCAATAAAGCGTTGCGACTGTAAGCAGGTATTCTATTACGATGACTTCTTAGGTAAGCTGTTGTGCATTTAAATTGTGATAAAAGCATTACCTTTGTTTTTGAGCTTTCGTCCCCACTTAATAACCAGCTCTCCTTCATTTAAAAGCCGATGTAATAAATACTCTA
>NZ_JACJPF010000076.1 GCF_014695915.1 Trichocoleus sp. FACHB-40 | reverse complement strand
CAGGTCGATGGCATCGCAAACAGAATAAGTTTGGTAAGGTCTGGGAACAGACGAAGGTGACTAGGAGGGTTAGTGGTGAGTTACTTCAACTGGATTTGGCAACACAGTCGGCTTAAAACAACAGCAGCCCAACGAGCCGGATTAACACTAGAACCTTGGTCTTGGGATGAGCTAATCACTTATCCCACTATCATTTGACGCACTACCAAATTATCTTTTGGCGTGTAGAAAAATTCAGAAATGGTACAAACATTTACAGCTGATGTTTTGGTGGTGGGAGGCGGTACCGGAGGAACAGCAGCAGCTGTACAAGCTGCCCGTTGTGGTGCCAAAACTGTCTTAGTAAGCGAATTTACCTGGCTGGGCGGAATGCTAACCTCAGCGGGCGTTTCTGCCCCCGATGGCAACGAATTAGCAGCGTTTCAGACGGGGCTTTGGGGCGAGTTTTTGCGCTCATTGCAGCAACGACAACCTGGAGGTTTGCACAATAGCTGGGTGAGTATGTTTAGCTTCGATCCACGTGTAGGTGCCAAGATTTTTGCTTGTTGGGTGCAAAAATTGCCAAATTTGCACTGGATTTCGGAAAGGGTGCCTATGGAAGTTTTGCGAAGTAGCGATCGCATTCTCGGTGTCCGATTTGCCGATTTTACCGTCCATGCCCAAATAACTCTAGATGCAACTGAACTAGGAGATTTACTGCCTCTAGCAGAAATCCCGTATCGTTGGGGATGGGAAATGCAATCAGAGTTTGGCGAACCCAGTGCGCCAAACTCACCCAATCACCTTACTGAAAAATATCCAGTCCAAGCTCCCACTTGGGTAGCAATTATGCAAGATTTTGGGGAGGGTGCATCTCCAAAAATCGAAAATCCAATTCCCCCTACCTCTCTTAAAAAGGAGGGATTTGAAAATCCATTCGTGGGCGCTTGGGATAACTACGGTTGGGAGAATTTTCTCAATTATGGACGTTTGCCTGGGGGCCTTTTGATGATCAACTGGCCCGTATGCGGCAATGATTATGGTGAAGGCGTGGGGCGTTTGGTGGAATCAGAAGCGGCGCGGCGCGAATTTCTCCAAGAAAGTCTGTGGCATACTCAAAGCTTTGTCCACTTTATTCAAACCCAGTTGGGGCGACTCGGCTTAGCAGAGAATATATTCCCCGAATCCTCAACAAACAACAGCACAATCCAAAATCGCTCCCGCCTAAAAAAGGAAGGAGACAAAATCCAGAATCGAACTGGTGCTTATGCTTTGCATCCTTACTACCGAGAAAGTCGCCGCCTAGTGGGACTCGCTACGGTGCGGGAGCAGGATATTTTACCTGTGGTTGGACAAGTTGCACCCTTGAGAGTGAATGCTGCTGGAGAAGTTCAGGCGATCGCCCTCGGTAACTACCCGAACGATCACCATTATCCCAACACTAATTTCTTGGTCAAACCAAAATCCCTCCGTTGGGGCGGACGTTGGACTGGGACACCGTTCACAATTCCCTACAGTTGCCTAATTCCCGCCTCAGTCGATGGTTTTCTCGTCTGTGAAAAAAATATTTCCGTGTCCCATATTGCCAATGGTGCTACGCGGTTACAGCCAATCGTGATGAATATCGGTCAAGCCGCTGGTATGGCGGCGGCGCTTTGCGTGCAGCGGGCTTGTCAGCCAAGAGATTTGCCAGTCAGAGTCCTGCAAGAAGCATTGTTGCAAGACAAACAAGCTGCATCGGCGATTATCCCTCTATTTAATATGCCACCCGACCGCCCCGACTGGCTGCACTGGCAACGTTACTACCTAGACAACCCAGAAGCCTACCCTAAGAATGGTAATTGCCCCTTTAGCAAGAATGGGGAATGGGGGATTGGGGAAGAGGAAAAAGTCTTACCTAGTCCCTGCCCAGTCCCTAGTCCCCAGCCCCCAGTCCCCAACCCCCAGTCCCTCTTCACTGGCATCTTCCAGCGCCGCGCCGAACAGGATTACACCATAACTGTCGGGGACGAGCAAACTTGGAATGCGATCGCTCTTAGCCCAGAGGTAGACCAGGCACTACAAACCTGCAAAGACCAACAGACACTCTGCTTTTGGGGACATCTCAACCTATCAGGTAACTGGTTAGTTGTGGAAAAGATTTTGCACAATCAGCTTCCACAGCAAGTCAAAAGTTAAAAGTCACGCATAGTTAAACACCGTCTTGGCAAGACATTAGCCGAGTGACTTTATGCAAGTTAAATCTGGAACAGGTTAGCAACAATTAAGCTTCTTTACAGAAGTTCATCCGGGTGCATAAATAGGAACTCCGTATCAGGGACTATAACCCTGACACGGACATCTGCTATGCGCCCTTACACGTCTATCATGTTGTTGAGCTTGTTATCAATCTCTGTGGCAATTAATTCTGTGGGGATGTGGTCTAGCTTAACAAAAATACTCGGATCTTCGTTTGGAGATCAACAAACATCAGTTAAAATCGCTCAAGCCAAGCAAGATTGCCAATCTCCCCCCAGGGGAACCTCTCGCCGAGATACGGGTAAATGCTTTGATTGATTTTATCAGTATCGGTTCAAACTTAACAACAGGGAGTCAAGGAGCGCGATCGCCCATACCGATTAAATTAATTATATTGCGATCGCCCGCCTTGAAGCCGGAAACAATCTCAAGAGTGACGCATTTCCACAGTAGACTAATCTTGACTCTGGATGAGCATTAATCATCTGTTTAAATGTCGGCGTCTGCCAATGACGGCGTAAGTCCTTAATTGCTCGCTCCCAGTGGGCCTCCTGGGTAAAAAACTATCGACAGACAGCAAACAACTTCAAAAAGCCTGTATGCTAGTGTACCAAGAAACACTGTTTGACACGCCACATTGGAGGTATAGCCATTTATTCTTGCAACCATTGCTGTCTATGAGGTCTTTCTTTTCTATAATTAGAGATTATTATCTTGATACTATCGGGGTGCCTTGAGTTCAGCGGACGAGCGCGAGCCACTGGAACTCACTGCGAAGGTGAAAGATAAACTATTCACCAAGAAATACAAGTTTTATACTTTTGCGATGTAACCACCCCTCATATGATCAACGACCTCGATCTGATCAAACGCCTCAGCCCCGGTGCTATGGATCAGATCATGTTTTATTTAGCCTTCAGTGCCATGAGAACTGGCGGACACAGGCACGGGGCTTTTTTGGATGCTGCTGCCACGGCGGCAAAATGTGCCATATACATGACTTATTTGGAGCAGGGGCAAAATATCCGCATGACGGGACACCTGCACCACATTGAGCCAAAGCGGGTCAAGGTCATTGTTGAGGAAGTCAGGCTTGCCTTAACGGAAGGGAAGCTGTTGAAAATGCTGGGTTCCCAAGAACCTCGCTATTTGATACAGTTTCCCTATGTGTGGATGGAACAGTATCCGTGGCAACCAGGGCGATCGCGCATTTATAGCACCAGCCTGAACGCTGACGAAAAGCGCTACCTTGAGGAAAAACTGCCCGCTAATCTGCCAGATGCCCAGCTAATCAACGCCTTTCAGTTCCTCGAACTGATTGAATTTCTGCACAAGCGATCGCAAGAAGATTTGCCAGAAGACCGACGCTTGGAATTGAGCGAAGCTTTCGCAGAACACATCAAGCGCCGCTTAATCTATTCCGGTACAGTGACCCGAATTGATTGTCCTTGGGGATTGCCCTTCTACGCCCTTACCCGCGCCTCCTATTCACCCGCCGAAGACGAAGAACGCACCTACATCATGGTTGAAGATACCGCCCGGTACTTCCGACTAATGAAAGATTGGGCAGAACGCCAGCCAAATGTAATGCGGATACTGGAGGAACTGGATATCCCGCCAGATCAGATTCAGGAAGCCATGCAAGAACTCGACGTAATTGTTCGAGATTGGGCAGATAAATATCACCGTCCCGACGGTCAGCCAATTATTCTACAAATGGTTTTCGGGCCAAAAGAAGATTCTTGAATCCGGAATATCTCGTTTTCTCGTTCCCAATCCACAGCCAGGGAATCCCACCTGTGTTAGCGAAAGCGTTGCCTACGCGCCGCTTTCGCCTCACGATCATTTCTTCAACAGGGGGAGGCTCTAGCCTCCCCCTTTTAACGTTTCTAGGCGTAGTACAAGCATCTTGGCTGCCTTTCTAGAAGGATAAAAGAGAGTAAAAAAAACTACACAGATGAAATTTTAGAGGTTAATCTGGGAAGAATTAACCTAGAATTACCTAGGAATAAGAATAAAATGTCACCCGTATTTTCCATAAACCCATCGCCACAGAATGAGAACGCTCCGGTAGGTGTAAGGTATTTAGCCAGCCAAGAACATCTAACACTGCTCAGACAAGGAGTATCAATTTGGAATGAGCTAAGGAAACATAGCCCGGAGAAACTCTCAGACCTCAGCAAAGTAGAGTTGCGGGGGGTAGACTTAAACCGAGCCGATCTCAGTGGTGCCGACCTTAGCCGCGCCGATCTCAGCCGCGCCGACCTCAGCCGAGTAGACTTTAAAAGAGCGGATCTCTCTTGGGCAAACCTCAGCCAAGCTAACCTCCGCAGAGCCGACCTCAGCCGCGTCGATCTCCGTGGGGCGGATCTTCGGGGAGCTGACCTTTCCTGGGCGGATCTCTCTTGGGCAAACCTCGAAGATGCGAACCTGGAAGGAGCAAACCTGCACAAAGCCGACCTGATTTGGGCGAACCTGCGCGCTGCAAACCTCCATCGGGCGATTATCTACGGCGTAAGCTTTCACAGGGTCAACCTTTTCAAGACCACCCTACCAGATGGCAGAGTTCATGATTAGGTGATGCAAATCTGGGGTGCTGCTACATTTAATTCTTGGCTAGACTTCTTAAAATTTTCTATGAATTTCCTGTAGTAGGGGCGATTTATAAATTGCCCCTACAGTTTTTATACAGAGAGTTATGAAATCGGTATTACTGCTTTGATGCACTGCACATTTTTATAACCTTTTCCTACATAATGCAAAAACAAAATGGGGATCATTCACCTCTTGCATAAGTAACCACTATTTGGTAACTAAAGATACGGAACAATGCTGAAAGCTTATTAGGATGACTGAGAGATAGGCATTGTAAAAACTAATGACAGCCAAAAAGAATCTAATCGTTATTGGCAATGGCATGGTAGGACACAAGTTCTTAGAGCTGATGATTGCCAAAGGAGCAACTCAGCACTGGAATTTGATTACCTTCTGCGAAGAACCTCGCGTTGCTTACGATCGCGTTAACCTCAGTGGATTCTTCTCAGGAAAAACTGCGGCAGATTTATCTCTGGTTGAACCTGGACTATATCAAAAAAACGGTGTTCAAATTCATATCGGTGATAAAGCAGTTGCCATCAATCGAGAAGAAAAAACAGTCACATCTGCTAACGGTTTAACTGTTGATTACGACAAAATTGTTCTAGCGACAGGTTCCTATCCTTTTGTACCGCCCATTCAAGGAAATGATGCCAAAGGCACTTTTGTTTATCGGACAATTGAAGACCTTGAGGCGATGTTAGCCCATGCTAAAAATAGTAAGATAGGGGTTGTTGTTGGCGGCGGTTTATTAGGTTTAGAATGCGCTAACGCTCTTAAAAGTATGGGTTTGACAACCCATGTTGTTGAGTTTGCTCCCCGACTGATGCCAGTGCAAGTTGATGATGCTGGCGGCAATATTCTTCGCAACAAAATAGAAGAACTTGGGGTGACGATTCATACCAGTAAATCAACTACAGAAATTGTTAGTGAAAATGGCAAAGTCGCTAAAATGACTTTTGCTGATGGTTCCGAGTTGGAAACAGACATGATTGTGTTTTCGGCTGGAATCCGTCCCCGCGATGAAATCGCTAGAAGTTGTGGAATAGAAGTAGGCGATCGCGGCGGTATTGTTATCAACGAACAATGTCAAACATCTGATCCAAATATTTATGCTATCGGAGAATGCGCCCTCTATCAAAATCGCATCTACGGCTTAGTCGCTCCCGGTTATACAATGGCAGGAGTAGCGGCGGATATCTTGTCCAACACAGCAACGAGCAGCTTTGCTGGCGCGGATATGTCCACCAAACTCAAACTTCTAGGAGTGGATGTTGCCAGTTTCGGGGATGCCTTTGCAAAATCTCCCGGCGCTAAAGAAATCGCCATCAGCGATACAGTTCAAGGTGTTTACAAAAAGCTGGTTTTAAATCAGGATGGTAGCCGTCTTTTAGGCGGAATTCTAGTAGGAGATGCTTCCGCTTACGGTACGCTGTTGCAATTTGTGCAGAATGCGATCGCGCTCCCGCCTCATCCAGAAGATTTACTCATGCCACCCCGCGAAGGTCAGCCTGCTACAGTAGGCATGGGTGTAGAAAGTTTACCAGATACTGCTCAAATTTGCTCCTGCAATAATGTCAGCAAAGAGCAAATTTGTACCGCGATTCAAGAAAACAATTTCACCGATATTGCCAGCGTCAAGAAATGCACCAAAGCAGGCACAGGTTGCGGCGGCTGTGTGCCGCTGGTGACGGATATCCTCAAAGCTGAAATGAAGAAGGCGGGGATAGAGGTTAAAAATAATCTCTGCGAACACTTCGCCTATTCCCGTCAAGAAATCTATCATTTAGTGCGTTCTCAAAAAATCATGACTTTTGAAGATTTAATTCAAAAACATGGTCAAGGTAAGGGCTGCGAAATTTGTAAGCCTGCTGTAGCTTCTATTCTCGCTTCTACTTGGAACGAGTATATTTTGGAGATGCCTCACGTTGGGTTGCAGGATACCAATGATTATTACCTGGCAAACATTCAGAAGGATGGAACTTATTCGGTAATCCCACGAGTTCCCGGTGGTGAACTAACGCCAGATAAGCTGATTGTATTAGGAGAAGTTGCCAGTAATTTTGGTCTTTATACCAAAATTACTGGCGGACAGCGCATTGATTTATTAGGTGCGCGTGTAGATCAATTGCCCCACATTTGGAAACGCTTGATAGATGCCGGATTTGAATCGGGACACGCTTACGGTAAGGCACTCCGCACGGTAAAATCTTGCGTCGGTAGCACCTGGTGCCGCTTTGGTGTGCAGGATTCTACGAGTTTGGCAATTGAGGTAGAACTGCGTTATCGAGGCTTGCGATCGCCTCACAAATTAAAATCCGCAGTATCAGGTTGCACCCGCGAATGTGCGGAAGCTCAAAGCAAGGATTTTGGCATCATCGCTACAGAAAATGGCTGGAATTTGTATGTGTGTGGCAATGGTGGAATGAAGCCGCAACACGCGGTACTGTTAGCATCAGACATCGACAAGGAAACGTTGATCAAATATATAGATCGGTTCCTGATGTTCTATATTCGCACTGCAAATCGACTTGAGCGCACGGCAACTTGGTTCAACAAACTTGAAGGTGGAATCGAATACCTGAAACAGGTAGTTATTGAAGATTCTCTTGGCATTTGTGCTGAGTTGGAAGAGGAAATGCAGCACCTTGTCAATACCTATCAATGTGAGTGGAAAGCTACGATTGAAGATCCGGAAAAGGTACAGCGTTTCCGGATCTTCGTGAATTCCGAAGAACCAGATCCGAGTCTGGTTCATGTAGAAGAACGGGGACAAAAACGCCCAGCTTATGAACACGAGAAAACTTTAGTTGGGATTTCAGAGTAACCCCACCTCCAACCCTTTCCCCGCAAGCAAAGAGGGGGCAAGAAGTTAGTAGAGTGGGAATTGCTTACCCCACAGGATAAGAGTTGCAAAGATTAGTTAGCAGGAAGACACAATGGTTCAAGCATTACCGATTCGTGAGACTATTACGCAGTGGGTTGATATTTGTCCCCTGACAGCGATCGCGCCTAATACTGGAGTGTGTGCTTTAGTGGAAGGTAAACAGGTGGCGATTTTTCGGGTAGGATATGAGGCTGATGTGTTTGCGCTGGGTAATTACGATCCCTTTAGCAAAACCTTTGTTTTATCGCGGGGAATTGTAGGCGATCGCAATGGCATCCCCAAAGTTGCATCTCCAATTTACAAGCAAAATTTTAACTTGCTCACAGGACAATGCTTCGATGACGAAACCGTAAGCATTCCTACTTTTCCAGTCAGAGTAGTTGAAGATAAAGTGCAAGTAGCCGTTAGCAAGTAACTACTGCTACATTTCATCAAAGAACCCGGTTTCAATAAAGAAACCGGGTTTTTTAATAGCCATACTATATATACAACTAATGAAAAGGAGTTCTCCTATGCAGTCTAAGGTAACTGATGGAGTGCGTTGGACTACTACAGATATAAACCTCTTACCTGACAACGAAGGCACGCGCTATGAGATTATTGATGGAGAGCTATTCATGACCAGAGCGCCCCACTGGAAGCATCAACGCGCCTGTGGCAGAATTTTTGGAGAACTTGATGATTGGTCTGTGTCTAGTGGTTTAGGGCAAGCCAGCATCACTCCGGGTGTGCTATTCAGCGAGTCAGACAACGTAATACCAGATGTAGTTTGGGCTAGCAATGAACGATTAGCCGTTTTGTTAAACGAGGCGGGACATCTCACAGGCGCACCAGAATTAGTGGTGGAGGTGTTATCGCCTGGTGTAGAGAATGAACGCCGAGATAGAGAAGCTAAACTCAAACTCTACGCCTCGCGGGGAGTCCAAGAGTATTGGATTGCTGATTGGCGTTTGCAACAAGTTGAAGTCTACCGCCGCGAAAATGCGACGCTGAGATTGGTCACAACGCTGTTAACTAATGATGAAATTAATTCTCCTCTGTTACCAGGTTTTACCTGTCCTGTGTCTCGGTTTTTTGTATAGGAAGGGGAAGCGATCGCTTTAAAATTTGAGTTCTACTCCATCTTGGGGTTTACGTTCAGTCTTTAAGGCATGGATATGGGTAAATTTCCATACATCCTGAATGCTAACAACAACGAATCCTAAAGCCTCTAGGTCAGTTTGGAATTGAGCGCGATCGCTAAATCTTGAAGTTGCTTCGATAACGTGTAAATGACCATCCAGTTTAAGAGTGCGGTTCGCCTCGCGCAGGTAATCAGTGAAATTTGCTCCCATGAGTGACAGGCAGAAAATCGCTACATCAAGCCTTTCATCGTCAAGGGGAACGTGCGCGATGTCGCAGGCGATAACGTCCTTATTCACAGCAATATGGTCAAAGCTGTAAACTGTATGTCTATCGGACACCGCCTCAGCCAGCTTCGCCTCACCACAACCGAAATCACCGATAGTGTAGCCGCTACGTTGTTGGTACCAGCGAATCATTTCTTCATAAGGGATGACCGTCCAATTTTTTCTTGACTCAGTATATAAAGTATGATATATCGCCCACTCCTCTGGATTCTCCTGTAGGCGTTGGTGAGTAGTTTCGCTGCGGGTTTGGTTCCAGTGGCGGTTCATGGCGGAAAAGTCGCCGTAACGCCGCAGTCGTCGCTGCACGTCTACTGGGTCGTTATCGGGAATCGGAATTACCATCTTCGGACGGGTGATAACTTCGACTTCGCCAGCTTCGAGGCGTTCTAGCCAAGCGATTACATCTTGATAGGCTTGGGCAGGCGATCGCAAGTATCCCTCTGGAACTACACCGTCAACAGCAGCATCGGCGATGGACTTTTTAAACCGCAGTCGCTGCATCTTCGAGTCGCACCAAGACCACCGCTGCTCATTTACGATGGCGTAAGTTAGCGGAATCACCATTGTTCCCTTGTTTTGGCATTGTCCTTGGCGGTAGATACGACCTTTCAGTTGCTCGAACTCAGCATGAGTCCAGGGAAGGACGTTAATGATTAATTGGTTGCAGACTTGCTGTAGACCAGGTCGATGGCATCGCAAACAGAATAAGTTTGGTAAGGTCTGGGAACAGACGAAGGTGACTAGGAGGGTTAGTGGTGAGTTACTTCAACTGGATTTGGCAACACAGTCGGCTTAAAACAACAGCAGCCCAACGAGCCGGATTAACACTAGAACCTTGGTCTTGGGATGAGCTAATCACTTATCCCACTATCATTTGACGCACTACCCTTTAAAGCACAAAATTTACCTATTGGGTTAAAAGCACAATCACCAGATGACTTTCTGAAGGTAAGAATATGAAACTTGATAGCTAAACGCTCACTGCTAATGTTAAATCTAGTAACGTTAGCAGTGAGAAATCAGCATGAAAGCACAGGTATTCAGAGGCGTTAATCAACTGAGTTACGAAGAAGTACCAGTCCCGGATTTTGCAGCGGATGAAGTGCTGGTACAAGTTCGGGTAGTTGGGCTTTGTCAGTCGGATATCAAAAAAATTCGCTATCCCCTGTACCAACCGCCGCGCATCTTTGGTCACGAAACGGCTGGAACGATTGCCAAAGTGGGGAGTGAGGTGACTGGGTGGCAAGTGGGGCAAAGAGTTGTGGTGATGCACCACATTCCCTGTATGCACTGCGACTACTGCCTGAATGACAACTTCTCAATGTGCGATGTTTACAAAAATATCACTACTACGGCTGGTTTTACTCCCAGCGGTGGCGGTTTTGCAGATTTTGTCAAGGTTCCCGGTCACATTGTCCGCAATGGCGGATTGATTCCGATTCCAGATCGGGTTAGTTTTGAGCAGGCGAGTTTTGTCGAGCCTACCAACTGCTGTCTGAAGGCAGTGAAGAAAGCGGCTGTGGCTCCTGGTCAAACGGTTCTGGTGACGGGCGCAGGGCCAATTGGGCTGATGTTTATTATGCTGGTGAAGTATTTTGGAGCTAGAGCGATCGCTACCGATCTCCTACCTTCCCGTATCGAGAAAGCTTTGAGTGTTGGTGCTGAAGCTGCGTTCGATCCCCGCGATCCAGATTTTGTTAGCAAAATTCAAGCCCTCACTGGCGGTTTGGGAGTTGATACAACTCTCTTAGCAGTTCCCAGCGACAAAGCTTTTTTCCAAGCTCTAGATTGTACCAGAAAAGGTGGCAAAATTCTATTTTTTGCCGAGTTCCCCGATGAGGTAGAAATTCCCATTAATCCTAATATTTTGTATCGTCGGGAAATTGATTTAATGGGCAGTTATAGTTCATCCTATCGGGTACAAGCTTTGGCGGCAGATATTGTCTTCAATGGGCGAATTGATGTGGATGCACTAATTAGCGATCGCTATCCTCTGGAAGATTTGTCAGCAGCTGTAGAACAAGCGATCGCTCCCACCCCCGAAACCTACAAGATTTTGCTCTATCCCCAGGCCGCAGACTAGCAATTTTAACCACAGTTTTTTGTCTGAAAATCTCTCCTTTGGAGTATTTTTTAGACTTTTATTACTGCTAAAGTTAGTATTTATCATCTATCTGATGATATATTTTTTGATGATATTTTGCTTTTAAATTGTGCTATATGGACTCATCCTCTCCTACACGCGGGCAACTAGAAAGAACCCTTTCGCAGAGGATTCAATCTTTATACCGCACTCAGCTTGGGCATCAGCCGAGTCAAGTTAGTTGCCAGATTTTTGATGAAAAACTTGCCATCATTCTAGAAAATTCCATCACCCAGCCGGAGCAACTTTTAGCTCAGAATGGTCAAGAGGAGTTAGCGGAGCAAGTACGGTCAGATTTAGAAAAGGCTCTACAGCCACAACTTAAATCTTTAATTGAGGAAGTGCTGGGTGTATCTGTGATCGACTTACTCAGCGATGCCAAAATAGAAACAGGTCGTACTGGTACTATTGTGGTATTGTCTAGCGCTCCTCAAGTTCGCAATTCATGATAAAGAAACCAGAGAATAGTAATTATAACGCAGGCAAGATGCGTGCGAGAACTGGGAATGAGATATTAAATTGACGAACAAATTTAATATTTAAAATTGCCCCAGATAGCGGAAGATAATAGTTTCTAGATCGTCAATTAGATAAGGCTTGCTAATATAGTCACTACAGCCTGCGAATAAAAGGTTCTCTCTATCTCCTGGTCTTGCCAAAGCGGTGACAGCAACAATTGGGATTGCCATAGTTTGGGGATTCTGCTTAAGATTGTAGACAACTTCTTCACCGTTCATATCAGGCAATAAAATATCCAACAAAATTAGTTTTGGCTGGTAAGTTTGTGCTAACAGTATAGCTGCGTTACCGTTGGTGGTGGTGATGAACGAGCAATCAATAGCCAGTAGCACTTCGGAAAGCAGCAATAAGTTGTCTTCATTGTCTTCTACAACCAAAATCATAGGCTGTTTGACAATTTCTTGTTGAGTGTTGCTGTTAGCATCCGAATTTATGCTTTGTTCCGGGGAAGTCATCACTGCGCGAGGCTATCCTCTCTAAAAGCGGGCGATCGCAGAAGTTGCTCTCAATACAGTTCACTTAGTCTTACTTGAAAATCCCCGACCCCCAGGAATAAAAATTCTCGCCATTCTTCCCGCCGCTGCTTTCAACGACGGATTGCAAAAAGGGTGCTAACAGCAGTTTCCCTCTGTCTTGCTTGAAGTATCTGGGGGAAGGCGATCGCTACACACTTTCTTTCGGGAGATTTTCAAGGGAGATAGGGGAATCGACCAGTATTGGATGAAACCTTAAGTGAACCGTATTCAGATTAATCCTATATCGAGGCATTCCCAAAGTGGCTTTTTTAGGCACTTTTACTGAACTGGCTCGTATTTGCCCCACTAGGTTGATGGCCCATGCAATTAAGGAGAACATAACAAGCTAGTGGCAGTTTGGCTTGCACCCTGATTTTACAGAAAAATAGACAAAAAATTGCATATTTTGGAGATAAACAGCAACTATTGCTAAATTTACTCAATATTACTCAAAAGGATGTGCTATATGACACCAAGGCACTGAGTTTTAAAAGTCATTCATCAAATGGATTGGGAAAAAGGCAATCATTTAAGGGAACTCAAGGAAAAAAAGAATTCTTTCCTTCCCCAATTCGGAACAACAGCTATTGGGCTTATGAATCCCCTCCTCTTGAGTCCTTTACTTTGTCTAGGTGCTAAATATGCAACTTTTAGTATTTTTATATCTATCTTTTGAGTAGTTTTTTGAATCTTTATCGCTGTTACAGTCAAATTAAGAATGTATAAAAATTTATTCTTCCTCAAAGCGATCGCTATGCAGGAGAAATTAAAACCAACTTGCGCTCAATTAGAACAAACGCTCTCACAGCGGGTTGAGGATTTCTGGCACACTCATCTAGGACATCACCCAAGTAAAGTTACTTGCCAAATTCTCGGTGACAAAATTGCCATAGTCATAGACAATTCCGTTACTCAACCAGAACAATTTCTGGCCGATAGTGGCAAAGAAAACTTGGTTGAGCGAATGCGGTTTAATTTAGATAAAGTAATTCACCAAAAACTCCAGAATCTGATTGAGGAAGTGGTGGAAATACCTGTACTCGATCTAATGATCCACTCTAGCCTAGAAACAAGTCGTACCAGTAGCATTGTCGTTTTAGCTGCTGTACCTATGACGCGCAATCCATCGGCACTTCCGCAGGAGCAACAACAGACCGATTCCGGGTAAGGTTCCGGTGAATGATTGCTTCTAAATCCTCAATTAAGTAAGGCTTGCTGATATAGTCATTACACCCGGCTGTGAGGATGCGGTTTTTATCTTCTTCTCTTGCCAAAGCCGTCACAGCGACGACAGGAATCGCCCTAGTCTTGGAATCTTGCCTGAGTTGATGGACAATTTGGAGACCATCTAAGTCAGGCAACATCACATCCAGTAAAATCAAATCCGGATGTTCGATTTCTACCTTTTCAAAAGCAGTATGAGCATCAACCGCTGTGATGACCGTGCAATTTAGAGGCTCTAAGACGTAAGTTAATAGCAGCAGGTTATCTTCATCATCATCAACCGCCAAAATTACGGGTGCTTTGATAGCAGATAACTGTTCGTTGCTGCTCATAAAATCATGACCGCTACGGTGGAAAAGTTCCAAATCATCCATCCTCTATTATTCCTGGTAAATCCTCTACTGCCAGTAATTTTCACCAAGAGTGTGGACGAGGCATTCCTTCAGCGGCATTCCGGCGCTTATTCGGGATTGGCTCGTGCCTAATAACCTAGTAGGGCGAGTGTCGTTGCTAGGCTGAATTGATGGACACTCTACGCTAGTAGATGAATTATAACCTTAGTGCTATTTTATCGGAAAAATTACAAAATATAAAAACTTTGTTAAGGAAGTACAACTATTGTATCCGTGCTTAATAGTCTCAAACCCTCTCTACAACAACAACTTAGAATAGAAATCTTCGGGAGAAGCTATAACGCAGACTTGTAGAGATTGGGGAGCAAGGGAGTAGAAAGGAAAAACTCAAGAATTCTTTTTTTTGCGTGAGAGCATTTTTCCTTTTTCCTTATTTACTGGATTTATTATAAACGGCTCTCCCGATGGAATTTGAATAGGAGGGAGGATCGAATGGGTATTGCCACGATTAACCCAGCAACTGGGGAAACGCTACAAACCTTTGAGGCGCTGACGGATGCGGGGATTGAAACTAAGCTGGCACTAGCAGATTCTTGCTTTGTGCAGTATCGTAATACGCCAATGGCAGAGCGATCGCAATGGCTGATGAAAGCTGCTGACATTTTAGAGGGCGATCGCGTCCGCTTTGGCGAGATGATGACCCTGGAAATGGGCAAAACTCTCAAGTCAGCGATCGCAGAAGTGGAAAAATGCGCCCTCGTCTGTCGCTACTATGCCGAACGCGCCGCTGAGTTTCTGGCGGATGTCCCCGCCCAAACTGACGCAAGTCAAAGCTTCGTCCGCTACCAGCCACTCGGTGTTATCCTCGCCGTGATGCCTTGGAATTTTCCCTTTTGGCAAGTGTTCCGCTTTGCTGCACCAGCGCTGATGGCGGGTAATGTCGGCTTACTTAAACACTCTTCCAACGTGCCGCAGTGTGCTTTGGCAATTGAAGAGATTTTCCAGAAAGCCGGATTTCCGGATGGGGCGTTTCAGACTTTACTGGTAGGAGCGGATAAAGTGGCTAGTATTATAGCAGACGATCGGGTGAAAGCAGCGACTTTGACTGGAAGTGAACCAGCGGGGATGAGTCTGGCTGCTGCTGCGGGGAAACAAATTAAGAAGGTTGTTTTGGAACTCGGAGGAAGCGACCCGTTTATTGTTTTAGAAAGTGCAGATTTAGATGCAGCGGTGTCTACTGCTGTAACTGCCAGGCTGCTGAATAACGGTCAATCTTGTATTGCGGCGAAACGTTTTATAGTCGTGGATGCGATCGCGGACTCTTTTGAAAAGCTTCTAGTCGAGAAGTTTGAAGCGATGAAAATCGGCGATCCTATGGATAAAGACACCGACTTAGGGCCGCTAGCAACCCCATCCATTCTCAAGGACTTGGATTGGCAAGTTCAAGAAAGCGTCAACGTGGGTGCAAAACTTCTTACTGGTGGAAAGCGACTATCTGACCGTAAAGGTAATTTTTATCTTCCCACGATTTTGACCGATATTCCAGCAGGTAGCCCCGCCGAAGCTGAAGAATTTTTTGGGCCTGTGGCGTTACTATTCCGGGTGAAGGATATTGATGCTGCAATAAAGTTAGCAAATGCCACACCTTTTGGACTGGGCGCGAGTGCTTGGACTAATGTGGAAGCAGAACGCGATCGCTTGATTAATGAAATAGAAGCTGGTGCTGTATTTATTAACGGCATGGTGAAATCCGATCCGCGTCTGCCCTTTGGTGGAATTAAGCGTTCCGGATATGGGAGGGAATTAGGTATCCAAGGAATTCATGAATTTGTGAATATCAAAACCGTGTGGGTGAGATGAAGTGAAAACGAACCACATAGGCGCTGAAGCGCCAGAGAGAGGTACAGAAAAAATGAATACAGCTGAACTGTTAGTACGTTGTTTAGAAAATGAGGGAGTCGAATATATTTTCGGACTTCCTGGTGAGGAGAATTTGGACGTTTTGGAAGCTTTAAAAACGTCTTCAATTAAGTTTATTACTACACGTCACGAGCAGGGTGCTGCTTTCATGGCAGACCTCTATGGACGACTCACAGGAAAAGCTGGCGTGTGTCTTTCAACATTAGGGCCAGGAGCTACAAACCTGATGACTGGTGTTGCAGATGCTAATCTGGATGGTGCGCCTCTAGTGGCAATTACCGGACAAGTTGGCACAGACAGAATGCACATCGAATCCCATCAATATCTAGATTTGGTGGCAATGTTTGAGCCAGTTACTAAATGGAATAAGCAGATTGTTCGTCCTAGCATTACACCGGAACTTGTTCGCAAGGCGTTTAAAATTGCTCAAAGCGAAAAGCCAGGGGCAGTTCACATTGATTTGCCGGAAAATATTGCTGAAATGACAGCTGTCGGCAGTCCCCTTCACAAGGATGGTTTGGAGAAAACTTTTGCCTCTTTCCACAGTCTTGAAAAGGCATCTGAGGTAATTTCTCAAGCTCAAAATCCCTTGATTATGGTTGGGAATGGCGCGATTCGTGCCGATGCTAGTGAAGCCTTAACGGAATTTGCGACTCGCCTAAATATTCCTGTGGCGAATACCTTCATGGGCAAAGGTGTAATTCCCTATACCCATCCTTTAGCCTTGTGGAGTGTGGGATTGCAACAGCGAGATCACATCAGTTGTGCTTTTGATAAGACAGATTTGGTGATTGCGGTCGGCTACGATTTGATAGAATATTCCCCGAAAAAGTGGAATCCCCTAGGTGAAATCCCGATCGTCCATATAGGAGTTACACCAGCAGAAATTGATAGCAGTTATATCCCGTTGGTGGAAGTTGTGGGGGATATTTCCGACTCGCTTCGGGAAATTATGGAACGTGCCGATCGAAAAGGCAAAGCCACCCCTTATTCCCTACAATTACGGGCAGATATTCGGGCAGATTACGAACAGTATGCAACGGATGATGGGTATCCAATCAAGCCGCAGAAAATAATTTATGACTTGCGGCAAGTGATGGGGCCAGAGGATATTGTAATTTCCGATGTAGGGGCGCACAAAATGTGGATGGCGCGTCACTACCATTGCGATCGCCCAAATACCTGTATCATTTCTAATGGCTTTGCTGCGATGGGTATCGCGATTCCAGGTGCCTTAGCCGCCAAATTAGTTTATCCAGATCGGAAAATTGTAGCTGTCACTGGCGACGGCGGTTTTATGATGAATTGCCAGGAATTAGAAACCGCGCTGCGTGTCGGAACTGCCTTTGTCACCTTAATCTTTAATGATGGTGGTTACGGCTTGATTGAGTGGAAACAACACAATCATTTTGGCGAGTCTTCTTTTGTTCACTTTAGCAATCCGGATTTTGTCAAATTTGCCGAAAGTATGGGACTAAAAGGCTACCGAGTTGAATCTGCATCCGACCTAATTCCCACCTTAAAAACTGCCTTAGAACAGGAAGTGCCTTCAGTCATTGATTGTCCTGTAGACTACCGGGAAAACTTCCGTTTGACGCAAAAAGCTGGCGATTTGAGTTGCAAAATTTGGGAATAGTTATTTGCTAATAGCTAATGGGAGAAAGCCAATTTACAATTAGCAATTAGCTATTAGCAAATAACCGATGAAAGTTGCAACTTGGAATGTCAACTCAGTACGCACTCGCCTGGATCATGTGGTGCAGTGGTTGCAGGATAATCCTGTCGATGTCCTGTGCTTGCAAGAAACCAAAGTAGTAGATAAAGACTTCCCGCGATCGCCCTTAGAGTCACTAGGCTACCACGTCTACGTTTCTGGACAAAAATCCTACAACGGCGTTGCCATTCTCAGCCGAAAACCCCTTGAGGATGTCAGCGCAGGCTTTGCGCCTGTTTTGTGTAGGGATACGATGCCGTGTCCCTACAGCGAATTAGACGAACAAAAACGGGTAATTACTGGCGTTGTCGATGGTGTCCGCATCCTCAATCTTTACGTCCCCAATGGTTCCGCCGTAGGTAGCGAAAAATACGAATACAAACTTCTTTGGCTAAAAACCCTGCGCGAATACCTGCACCTTATTTGTAGCGGAAGCCAGACACCTGCCCAAATCGGAGAATCCCCTCATCCAAAATCCGATACCCCCGATAAATTGGGGGTATTTCAAGATTTAACATCCCTATGTATGTGCGGTGATTTCAATATTGCCCCAGAAGACCGAGATATACACGATCCAGCAAGTTATAAAGGTCGGATTATGGCATCCGAGGCAGAGCGTCAAGCCTTAAGCTCTATTTTAGAATTAGGTTTGGCAGATGCCTTTAGGAAATTCACAATAGAGACAGGACATTACAGCTGGTGGGACTATCGTGCGGGGGCATTTCGACGGAACTGGGGTTGGCGAATTGACCATCACTACCTAACACCAGACCTTTACGAACGCTCAAAAAGCTGCACCATTGATGTCACCCCGCGTCAGTTATCTCAACCCAGCGATCATACCCCAGTGATTGTGGAATTTTAGATTTCTCGTTCCCCGCCACTGGTGGGGAACGAGGAAAATACAACATAAAAAAAGGAAATTAACATCATGTTTTTAGTAACTGGAGCCACAGGAGGACTCGGACGGCGGATCGTGCGATCGCTTCGAGAACGGCAAATGCCAGTGCGGGCTTTTGTCCGCCTCACGTCTCGCCACAGCGAACTCGAACACCGAGGAGCAGAAATATTTATCGGTGACTTGCAGCAAGATAAGGATATCGAAAAAGCTTGTCGGGGCGTTCAGTATATTATCAGCGCTCACGGAGGTGAGGGCAATGCTCAAGCATTAGGCTACCGAGCTAATATTGAACTGATCGATCGGGCAAAAGAAGCAGGTGTCCAGCACTTTGTCTTTATTTCGGTATTGGGAGTAGACAGGGGATATGAAGATGCACCGTCGTTTAAGGCAAAACGGGAAGTCGAAAAGTATCTAATAGCAAGTGGTTTAAACTACACTATCCTGCGCCCATCTGGTTTTGCC
Organism: Trichocoleus sp. FACHB-40; assembly: GCF_014695915.1. Lineage (GTDB taxonomy): Bacteria > Cyanobacteriota > Cyanobacteriia > Cyanobacteriales > FACHB-T130 > Funiculus > Funiculus sociatus. The sequence goes on along the minus strand of NZ_JACJPF010000076.1, from coordinate 772 downwards.
TCAAATCTCCTACCTTTAGCAGAACAATTTCGGGAAACTGGGATTTATTTACTTATTGGCGATCGCCAAAGTCGGACTTCTATTGTGAGTACCGACGACTTGGCACAGATTGCTGTAGGCTCTGTAAGCGTTGAAGGTGCCAGAAATCAAATTTTACCCGTAGGCGGGCCAGATGTCCTCCAGCGTCAGGATATCCCCCGGATTTTTGGTCGCATCTTCAACACGGAGCCGATTATCATTAACCCACCGCTGTTTGTGTTGGATGGGTTCCGGAGTGCTTTGGGATTGGTCAATCCCAAAGCGTCTAAAGCTCTTGGCACCTTTCGCACGTTGCTAGACAATGAATTTTTCTGCACACCCCAAGAGGTTGAGAATTTAGAGACAATTTTTGGGATGAAGATGGAATCGTTGGAGAGTTTCTTACGGCGTTACTTGGGGGTTTGAGAATTTAGGGAAGAAGCGATCGCGCTTGAATAATAAACGCGATCGCTTCTCCCCCGTTATCACCTAACTATAATACCCACAGCTCGGTTTTATTCACCCCATCATTAGCTGTCAATAAAAGCTTGCTATCAACATCATGCTAAAGCCATTCACCTGCATCGTTAATAGTTTGACAATTTGCAAAATTATTTGGCAATCTAAAACTTTATAGTATGTAAGCTGTTCAGCATTTAAATAAAGTATAATCCGAAAGTAAATTTAGTCTAACAAGTGAAAGATGCCAGCGAAAAATTATCTCAATCAAGAGCAAGTAGAGAAACTACAAAAA
>NZ_JACJPF010000075.1 GCF_014695915.1 Trichocoleus sp. FACHB-40 | reverse complement strand
TAGAGTATTTATTACATCGGCTTTTAAATGAAGGAGAGCTGGTTATTAAGTGGGGACGAAAGCTCAAAAACAAAGGTAATGCTTTTATCACAATTTAAATGCACAACAGCTTATGACTAATTTTATTTTCCTTGCCACACCTCAAGACCACTATTTGGGTTATCTGTGTAAGTCCATTCCCAGTCATCACTTACCTTCGTAGCTACTTTTGGGCCGAAGGGATTAGCTGTGCCGATAAAAACACCATGAGGCGTAGAAACGATGTTGCGAACTCCATAGTTATATGGATTTTGGAATCCTTGGCGGGTGACTGGTAGCCAATTTTCTCCATCGTAAGTTCGCCACAGGTCAAAGCCGCCTTGATGCTCAATAATATTTTCTACTCCTACCCGCTTCAGAAAACTAAATAGCCTCTGAGTTTTACCCTCAAAATTGGTGTAGCGGAGGAAGATAGTCCAATCCATAGTGCCTGCATAAAGCCAGCCATCATGGATACTCATCTTCCAGATGTAGCCGCCGAAATAATTATTAAATCCCGGATAAAAGCCGCTTAGATGCTGTTTTCCGTCACGGGGATTTCCTACAATTAGTTCCCAGGAGCCATCGTGATGTAGCCTGATAATTTCAGCAGCGGCTGGCCCTATTTTATTTTGCTGATCGTAGCCGCCGCCTTGAATACCAGTGCCTACATATAAAGCATTATTAAAAACTACCATGCTGACTGTGATTTGATTTAAGCTGCCACGACCAGCACCATCTGAGATTACCTTTGTCCATTCATAGGGTGGTTCTCCTTCTGCCAAAGTACGCCATATTTGGAAACCATTGTTATTGGCGGTTCCAGCATATAGATAATCGCCAAATCCGACTAGCTCGAAAATAGCTTGATTACTTGGATCTCCAAATCCGGGTTCATTTACTATTTGCCATTCACCTTTAGCAGGATCGGGGCTTTCACAAATAAATGGGACACCAGAAATATTATGTTTACCTCCAGCAGAACCTGTTGGTGCGGTAAATAATTTGCCTTTAAAAGGTACGAGCAATCGCGTACTTGTGAATTTTAAACCTATTAAACCAGGCTGGGATACGGGGAGAAAGTTTTTGCCATCTTCGCTGCGTAAAATTAGAGCGCCTTCCCCGCGCGATCGCGACCAATTCGCCAGATAAAGTACAGGCTCAGTGTCCGATTCTCCCTGGAACACCACCATCGCCCGATAGCCAAGTTCGCGGCTAATTTCATCTCCCTCACTGCCGATAACCATCGGAGCTTGATGAACGCGCTCCCACTGTTCTAAAACTGGACTATAACGCCAGATTTCGCCTCGTGCCTGATTTTGCTCAAACTCTGGGGAATAAACTGGGTAGGGACACTCAACAGGCCAGACGCCAATTTTTACATGAGGCATTCCGGCTTTGATGAGACAGAGATTGGCGCGGGAAGTCCCAACATAGAGATGGTCTTTGAACCACGCGATCGCATGAGCGTAGCAATTATTTAAGTCTCCAAAACCGTTCTGGCAAATCTTGCGAAAGTTGGATTCTTTCAGCCCTGGTTTTGGTTCTGGATTAAAAATTCTCATTTCGGTACTAACAGGCATTGTCTAAATAATTAAGTCGCTTTAAAAAGCTTTCTACTGATGCTATTAATGCTTGCGGTTGAGATACTGGAAAAAAATGTCCAGCAAGAGGAACAAACTCGAAATGTGCGTGAGTCCATACTTCTTTTAAAGCATTAGCAGTTGGAACTGTGGGCGAAGATTCTCCATAAATCGCTAATGTGGGTTTGTTTATTTGTTGTAATTGCTCTAAACTAACACCTTCAATATTTCTCAAATCGTGCCGTGCCGAAGTTGTTTCTAATAACTTTAGCCAGCGTGATGCAGTGCGTTGACTGTTTTCTGGCACCAGTTTCGATAATAATCTGCGGAGGCGGTGTTTCCCTGTTGGTAATCTCAGCTGCAATCGCGCGATCGCTTCGAGTATTTGATACCCAGATTCTGGATCGTCTTCATCCAGTTCGACACCAATCCGGTTTAAAATTCGTTGTGTCCTCTTCCAGCGGGGCCAGTCGCGCAGCCTCTGCCTTGGCTGCAACACTCTCAATCGTACATCTACCAGAATTAAACTTTTTACACGTTCTGGATAGGCACAAGCAAAATCTAGGATGACAGAACCGCCAAAGCTATGCGCCATTAAATGAGCGGTTTCTATTCCCAAATAATCTAATAATTCCCTTAAATCCTCAGCCATTTGCCGGGGAGTATAGCCATTTTCAGGCATGGAACTTCGTCCGTGTCCGCGCAGATCGAAGAGTGTCACCGGATGGGTAACACTCAGCTCTAGTGCCAGATGATACCAAAAAGCCAAATTTGTCGCCAACCCATGCACCATAACTAGGTTGCTTGGGATGTCGTTTCGACTATCTTGCTCCCCCTTTATCCCCTGCTCCCCTTGGTAAAGGGGGTTTAAAGGAGAATCGAGGGACAACTTTTGAGGGAGTTGAAGATAGTTTAAATCGACTGTTTTTAGGTGAGCGACAGGCAATTTCTACTCCAGGTAGCCAAGCATTTGTAGTTGAGCGAGGATTTTATCTTTTTCATCCTCGGTAATATTCCCAGACTGATTATCGACTTCTGGAGCGCGATCGCTTGCCGTTGTAGCACCTGTAACTACTGGTTTTGACTCCAAACACTCGTCAGTAAAGAAGCTCTTGGCAACCAATCCCTCCAGATCCGAGGGAATATCTAAGCCTAAACTATACAACAAAGTGGCAGGAACATCTGCAACATTATGTCGCTCAGCTTCAAATCCACCCTTGATACCTTTCCCTCCCGCCAGGAAAATGCCATCAGGATGATGAGTCCCTTGGGGTGATTTCCGGGGTTCCACGGGAGGTAAGACATTGTTAATAGAAACAAAGCCGTAATCGCGCAAAACTAAAGTTAAATCGGGTGCTTCTAAAAGAGCATTCCCCGAGTATACATCTTCGCGCTTATAAATAGCTTGGATAATCCGTTCTCCCGTGTTCTCGTCTTTAAAATTTTCCAAGTCTTGAATTAGTTTTTCCCGGAAACTTTCATATTCTTCGGGTTTTATTCCAGGTTCTCCCGGCTTTTTAGCAACGCGAATTGCAATCCCATTGCTAGAAGGAGTTGGACAGTAAGCTAAGGTTTCTTCCCAATCTAAGTTCGCAAAATTGCTTGCTTCCCGTCTTTTTTCCGCCTCAGAGTTATCCACTTTTCTCCAAGTCAGATAACCTTTTTCATGCAAAAAGGCATTGATGCGGACAACTTCTGTCGTTGCTGTAAAGCCATGATCCGATGCCATAAAAACTTGAGCATCTGGCCCCGCAATTTCTACAAGTCGCTGAATATAACCATCTAAGCGGCGAAAATATTCCAAGCAAGACTTCCGCATTTGTTGCTGCCAAGGTGTGTTGTGTGTGGGGTATATTCCAGGGTCGAGAAATTCCCAAACTTGGTGCTGAAGTTTGTCGGTACCATCAAATAAAACTGCCATCAAATCGGGACTATCTTCGGTTAGCAGTTTCTCCGCCACTCGGAACCACTGTTCTTCCCGAATAATATGATATTTAACCCAATTTTCCAGGTCATCTGTACTCATGTAGGTTAGGGTTTGATTTTCTTTTTCAAAGTCCCAAGCCAACTCTTTGGGATCGAAATCTGGAATTTCTTTGAGTCGGTCGTACAATTCAGGCGGTGTTGTGTTGCGGCGCAGATGTTTCCAGGGGACAAAACCAGGAACGAGAGAACCGGAAATTGGTCGTGGTGGTGCTGTAAATGGAAAGTTTAAAGCTACAGCGGTGCGATTTTGACGACTTGCCATTGACCAGATTGTTTCTGTACGAATATCCCGCGAATCATACAAGGTGAAATAAACATCCTGACCTTTATCTTCGTAGCGCACAAAGTCATAAACTCCATGACTTCCCGGAGTTCTTCCCGTCATAATGGAAACCCAAGCTGGCGGAGTCAAAGGATTGGGAGTTGAGCGCAATTTTGCCCGTACTCCTGTTTCCATAAACTGTTTCAGAAAAGGCATCGTCACGCCAATTTCCGGCAAATCAGAGGTGATATTATCCAGAACTGTGAAGGTAGCACCATCGAGTCCGATAAAGAGAGTGCGAGTCATTATTTTTACCCGTTTAATTTTTGTGTTACAAAGGTTACTATTTCGTCTACGCTGAGGTCATCTACATAGCGACCGCCGCGCATTAGTAACTGATCGAATCCTAGCTTTTGCTTAAAATGCTCTTCCAAAGTGACAACTAAATGAATGATGTCAACAGAAGCAAAACTCAGGTCTTCTACTAAGTTTGTATTACCAGTAATTCCATCTAATTCTAGTTCCCATTCTTGGGTCATGTCTTGAAGAATGTCGATGATTGTGGAGTGAATATTTGTTTCGGTGACTTGCATGATTTTTGCCTCTTTAAAACCCGGTTTGTTGCTTTTTTAATGTCGCCCCTCCCCTATGAGAGGGGAAGAATCTGACTTCCTCTCCCCTATGAGGGAAGGGAGTCGAGGGTTAGGTTTTTGTGACGTTTATTTATGTCCATTTACTTAACACTGACAAATAGCTAAAACTTCATTATCGCCATACCATATATTGACGGGAAAACACTCATTATTGTGAGTTACTTTTACTTGTTTACCATCAGGAGAACAGGAAGCGATCGCCCACTTTCCCGGTACTCCTTGCAATCCTGTACCAACTGCTTTGCTGGCGGCTTCCTTAGCACACCAAAAACCGAGTGCAATCAGGAGATTTCCCGAAGGCAGCAATTCCAATTCTGAGGGGCTGAAAGCAGCATCAATCCAATCTTCAAAGCGAATATTTCCCAGTCTTTCTAAGTCGATACCAAGACGCGATCGCCCTAAAGCTGCAACTACATAACCCCGACTATGACTAATAGAAATATCCGGTAATGGCACCATCGCCTCTAAGCTAGGACAACGCAAAAACGGTTTACCCAATTCTGTAGATAAAATTTCAATATCTACAGGTGCAATTTCCAAGTTTAGAACTTGTTTTGCCCACTGGCGTACAGCGTCTTTAGCAGCGATCCGGCCGAATAAGCGATCGCGTCGTCTTGGCCCTTTTTCTGGTAGTTTATCCCAAATCTCCCGCTCTTTGTCATTTAACATCAAATCAGCCAGTTCCTGATGGCAAGGATTTAGAGAATTTTCTGGTTTTGGATCTACATAAATACGCCTACAAACTAGACCCGTTTCTACTTGCATCCAAGGTTGTGAGAGGAGAGGGGAAGAGGGGGAGAGAGAGACAGGAGGAGAAGGAAGCATTTTCTTTGTCGGTAAGTACATAAAAACCAGTTTTTACTAAAAACTCGGTGTTAGACACGTAAGAGTAACTTCTAAGAAAACCGAGTTTTTTGGCTTTATCACTCCGAACCGTTATTGTCAGTAGGGTTAGGAAACAGAGATGTCATCACCCTTCCCTGACTCGCGAGAAATTCTTGCATTAAATCAAAATGCGCCGATACAACAGCTAAGCGGATATCATCCGAGAAAACAGGAGTTTCGGAAGAAGTAGCAAAGGACTCTTGTGCGTTTATTTTCCTCACTTCCTCCAAACTGACTTCACTGGATACTGCACTATTTTCAAAAGTTTGTAAGGGTTGGTTTAACGTCATTGTTTGAATTTCCGCAGGTTCGACCTCTCCCCTGCTAGGGAAGGGGAGAATTTCTTTTGCTTCCCTTGGAGAGGAGAGAATTTCTCCCCCTTCAACGGAGGGTAAAACGGTTAGGGGGTTAGGTTTTTCTGGTGCAAAATGTGATTCACCAGGTTGGTGGGAGTGAAACTTCTCCTGTATTGATTGGGCAAACTCTGGACGCAACTGCATTATTGGCAGCGTTAGATCCAAAATAGGACTAGGTTTCTTAATGCCATTTTGTACAGTCTTCACATCCAAATTGACTGGCGTTACTTGGCGATTTTTATACAAAGGAGCCAGATCAATTTCTTTACCTATTACAAACAGTCTTGCCAGCAAAAGTTGGATTTGTTCTAGACCAGATTTTCGCTGAGTATTACTGGGTATAGCAACATAATCACGGTTACGGAGAATATCATCGACAAAGCCAGTTAGATTGCTGCTGGGGCCAACTTCGATAAAGGTTCTCACGCCCTCATCATAAAGGTTTGCAATTGTTTCCCGAAAACGTACTCGACTAGACCACTGTTTAATAGCTACATCGCGGATAGTTTCTGGGTCTGATGCAAATTCGGTACAAGTCGCACAACTATAAAGGCTAGTATGACCTGCACTCATGTCCAACTTTTCATAGTAGCTGCGTAAAGCCGATGCCATCTCTTCAAATACAGGCGTATGAGTGGCGCGGTCGAAGGGCAAGTGCATACAAATTCCGCCCGCCTCTTTTATTTGATTTGCAGCTTCATCAATATCACCTTTACTGCCAAACAAAACCACCTGATTTGGGCAGTTGTCCATCGCCAAATGCAAGCGTCCTGAGTAAGCATTGAGCAGCGTTTTGATGAAATCAGGCTCAATAGCACCAACGCTTAATAATGCTCCTTTAGGAACACTATTTGTTGCCTCTAAATCCTTATAACTTTGGTTTAGAAGACGTTTCATTTCTATCAGTTGCTTTTTCCCTTTGACGCGGGAGACACCTGAAGCGAGTAAAGCCGTATGTTCCCCGGTGCTGTGACCAACCATAACATCACATTTGATGCCAAAATCGTGCAGCAGTTCGTCTAAAGCCATGCCACCAGTAAACACAGCTTCGGTAGCAACATCCATCGCATATAACTGATTTTCCCCCAGCTTTTGTTCTTCTTGTGTTAAGCCTGTTGGGGATGGGAAAATAAAGCGGCTGGGTGGATTTTCCCAGATTCCCGCAAAGGTTTCGTCTGACAAGTCGAACCACGCCCGAACTTTAGGGAAGTACAAGCAGAGGTCAGCTAACATATTAGGATATTGCGACCCCTCTCCGGGAAACAAAAAGGCTGTTTTACCCGATTTTTTTACATCTGCTGTGTAGTAAATTCCGCTGCGCGTTTGCAGTTTAGTACATTTGGAATCTGCTAATTTTTCTAGGGCTTGTTTTAGCTTTGTTTGTAATTCTGGAACGTTTTTGGCAATGACTGCTAGGCGATGAGAGTGCTGAGTGTTTGCTTCCGATAAAGTATAGGACAGGTTGGCAAGGGAGATACTTTCATCGATTTGCAAAATTTGCTGAATGTTGTTGATGGAAGCCATCAGGTCTTGCTTACTATTACCAGAGAAAATTAGTATTTCTGTAGACCAATTGGTAATTGGTAATTGGGAGTTTTCGCCCAGTCCCCAATCCCCAGTCCCCACTCCCCAGCCTCTATATTCTTCTAAGATTGCATGAGCATTAATTCCACCAAATCCAAAGGCGTTGATTCCGGCGCGGCGTGGAGTTTGTTCTCCATGAATCCAAGGTCTAGCTTCGGTATTGATGTAAAATGGCGTTTTCTCAATTTCTAAGGCTGGATTCACCTCGTCGCACAGCATCGGGGGCAATACTTTGTGGTATAACGCCAACGCAGTTTTGATTAGACTGGCAACACCTGCGGCTGGGATGCAGTGACCGATCATCGATTTCACAGAACCCAAGGCACAGCGTGGGAAGTTTCCTTGACGCTGACCAAAGACATGATTTAGCGTCTGCATCTCGGTCTGTTCTCCCAAGGGGATGCCAGTGCCGTGCGCTTCAATTAGCCCAATAGTGTCTGGATCGATGCCACTATTTTCGTAAGCACGCTGTAACGCCAAAACTTCACCTTCCAGCCGGGGTGCTAGCAAGCCTAGCGCTTTGCCGTCGCTGGAGGTGCCAACTCCCTTGAGAACAGCATAGATGCGATCGCCATCTCGTTCTGCATCCTCTAGCCGTTTCAAAATCAAGAAACCCACACCTTCGCCTAACAGAGTCCCTGCCCCTGACGTGTCAAACGGGCGAATTTTACCGTGAGATAAAGCCCCCAACAGACAGAACAACATATGAATCGGTGCAGGAGTGGCAGCCTGTACGCCTCCAGCCAGCATCATGTCACAACGACCGCTGATTAATTCGTTCATCGCTAGTTCAACCGCAATCAGGGAAGAACTACAAGCAGCATCAGCTACGTAATTTGGCCCCATCAAGTCTAGGCGGTTAGCGATGCGTCCTGTAACTACGTTGGGAACCAAAGTGGGGATGATTTCCGCAGCTAGAGGCGGTACGCTACTCTTTAGCTCTTGGCGAATACTATTTAATGTGTCTTGGTCGAGTGTTGGATGCAGTTGACACAGCAAATCCAGCGTTTGGTCTACAATCATACTCTGCTGGAGTGCCGTCACAAAACCCCGGTTAATATAGGTACCTCGTCCTAGAATAATCCCGGTTTTTTCACGATTGAAAGGTTTATCTGTGTAGCCCGCATCAGCGATCGCATCCCGTGCTAGTTTTAGGGATAGAAAGTGGTCTGGATCTCCCCCATCCACTGAATTTGGCATAATCCCAAATTCAACCGGGTTAAATTCAGCTAATTTACCCAAAAAGCCACCTTTACGGGTGTATATGCGACCGCTTTCGGTAGAATTTGGATCAAAATAAGCACCAGCCCATTCATCGGGTGCATCCTCAACCGCATCTACCTTGTTCAGAATATTTTCCCAGTAAGCACCCAGATTCTTGGCTCCCGGAAACAAGGCAGACATCCCGATAATCGCAATATTGGTAGATGAACCTATTTTATTCATAATTTGCTTGCCAAACGATTAAGGGCGGTATTGCAGGTACTTTCTATGTCTTTGAGATGGAAGCGGACGTTACCGTTTTCATCAATAAAAATGGCATCGTACACAAGCATATGGTCGTCAGCTTGAGTAACCCGGAAAGCAACTTTTAGCACACTATTGAGCGCTGATTTGCCATAGCGGATAACTGAGCCAAATCTTGAAGGTAAGGCAGTTGTACCTTTTTGGACACGCGACCAAGCGATCGCTAACTGCGGTGCTGTATCAATTAAAGCCAAATCAAATAACCAAGATGATTGCTGCGATGGCATCACCTCAGCATCAATTCCTTGTCCATTTAATCGGTCAATAGCTGTCAATAACTGGAAACTAGGCCCGTGGAATAAATAGTCACGATAAGCAACAGCAACATCCAAACTATTGCCGGAATCTAAAGCGTCTATTTGCACCTTAGGCGATGCCAGCATCTGCGGACGCAGAATCACAGTAGCTTTGTAGAAAGGAATTTTACTCTCAGGGTCTACAATTTGGGCTGCCACTTCCAAAGATTCCAAGTCGGCGTGAGTAGAAGCACGAGCGATAAAAAGCACTTTTCTGGCTTCTTCGAGTACAATTCCCCGCAAAACTCGCAAATCCCGAACCTCTGTTACTGTCCATTCTGACCAAGCAGCTTGGACAAATTCCGCCATCCACTCTAAGGCACCCGCAGCCGGCAAAACTGGTTTACCATCCAGGCAATGATCTTGCAAGTAGGGATGCAACAGAAGCGAGAAAGTATGTTCTAAGGTAACGGTGCTATTGGGTTGAATTTGTAGTTGAGACGTGATTGGATGCCCAGTCCCCAGTCCCCAGTCCCCAGTCCCTTCTTTCCCAGCCCCCAATCCTTCAAAAGTCCCAATAATTAACTCTGTGTCGCCCTTATTTCCATAACGCAGTTCCTCAATAAAGAAGTGACGACCTGCATCAGGGGGAATGGGGATAACGCCTCGTTCTCGAAACTGACGATTCACTGACTCAGAAGCCATACCCGTGACGTCCCAAGGCCCCCAGTTGAGGGCGACAATGCGAGTATTTTGCCAACGCTGGTCTAGTTGCCATGCTAAACGGTTGACAACTTCGTTAGCAGCAGCGTAGTCGGACTGTCCGCGATTGCCAAAGCTTCCGGCAACCGAGGTAAAGAAAACGAGTAATTTTAAAGAGTCGGGTCGCAGGTGTCGGGTAAGAATAAAGGCACTATCGACTTTAGTATCGAATACAAAGTCGAAGGATTCTAGGGTTTTATCAACTATCAGCTTGTCTTCGATGACACCAGCACCATGAACGACGGCATCCAGACGACCGTAGCGAGAGTAAATTTCCTCGATGAAACAGCCAAATTCTTCAGCGTTTCTGACATCAACTGCTTGATACTCAACGTTGACACCAGCTTGCCGACAATGGCTGAGGTTGCGACGGATGACGCGATCGCGTAATATTCCCCGTAGTTGATTCTCAATCTGTACGGGCGTTACTGGCTTTCCTTGCGCTGCCAGCAATATTTTCCGCAGTTGAGAAATATCCTCGATTCCCGTTGTGTCGGGAGATTCCTCCGCAGGTTCCGGAGAACGACCAACCAGTATCAGGGTAATCCCTGGAATCAGGAAGGTACTGGCAATTTCGGCTGTAATACCTCTAGCACCACCAGTAATTAGAACTACCCAATCTTTGGCAGGATGAATCGGCAAGGAGGAAGCACGAAGGGAAGATAAAGGTGCCAAAACTGGCTCAAATACCATCCGCTTTCCTTGTGGATAGCCGACTTCTGAGTGACCTCCCGATACCAGCAATTCTTTGATGATTGTTCTAGCAATTTCGGCGGCTGATAAACTATCGTCGAAATCAATGGCTTTCGCTTCCACTCCAGACCATTCCTGCACCATTGTTTTGAGTAGTCCTTTACTTCCGCCACCTGTGGGAAGACCAGAACTACAGCTACCATCACGCCCAAACTGCCCTCCTAGTAGCGAGGCTGCTAGGACTTGCGTATAGGGGAACCTCTCCCCCTGCCCTCCTAACAGGAGAGGGGAGCTAGACACCCCGCTTACCTCATAGGGAAGGGGCGTTAGGTCAGATGCACAAACTTGGAGAACTGTCAATAAGCTTTTGCAGTCGATTTGGGTGTACTGCCGCCACTGTGAGAGAGTTTCCGGCATGGGGATGGGAGAAAGTGCGCTCAGATGGATAATTCCTCTGACTTCCCCATTAAGCGATCGCGCTTCGTTAATCTCAGCCGCCAGTTTTTCCGGATCGAGCAGAATAGCAGTGGAGAGGGTAACTGGGGTGGCTCCCATGCGCCGCAAGCCTTCCGAGACGTAAGGCGCAACGGACATCTGATCTTGGGTAATCAGAAATAGCCCGTTAAGGGAGACTACTTCCGTGTCAGGTAAAAGTTCTGCCCGCGCTTTCATTATGTAGCGCGGCAGGGCTTCTACCGGGGCAATGACTTTCCCAGGCTATTATTTTCCTCCGGAACATTACCAGATTTTAGTAATTGTTCCACAACGCTGTTGAGGGTTTTGGCGCGGGTGAAGTTTTCCATGCGCGATCGCACGTTGCTGGCTAAGGGTTCCGGTAAGCTTTTTTGCAAAGCACCCAGAATTTCCACCCGTTTAATCGAGTCGATACCGAGTTCCGCTTCCATATCAGCGTTTAGCCCTAACATTTCTGTTGGATAGCCAGTGCGATCGCTGACTAACTGCAACAATTTTTCTGTCAAAGCAGTTCGAGCTGGAAGCTGTTGGTTATTAGTTGTTGGTTGTTGGCTGTTGGTTGTTAATTGACTATTTAGTAGTTCAACAACACTGTTGAGGGTTTTGGCGCGGGTGAAATTTTCCATGCGCGATCGCACGTTGCTGGCTAAGGGTTCCGATAAGCTTTTTTGCAAAGCACCCAAAATTTCCACCCGTTTAATCGAGTCGATACCGAGTTCGGCTTCCATGTCAGCATTTAGCCCTAACATTTCTGTTGGATAGCCAGTGCGATCGCTGACCAACTGCAACAATTTTTCTGTCAAAGCAGTTCGATCTGGAAGCTGTTGGTTATTAGTTCTTGGTTGTTGGCTGTTGGTTGTTAGTTGACTATTTAGTAGTTCAACAACGCTGTTGAGGGTTTTGGCGCGGGTGAAATTTTCCATGCGCGATCGCATCAAGCTGCTGAAAGGTTCTGGCAAGCTTTTTTGCAAAGCACCCAAAATTTCCACCCTTTTAATCGAGTCAATACCGAGTTCAGCTTCCATGTCAGCGTTTAACCCTAACATTTCTGTTGGGTAGCCAGTGCGATCGCTAACTAACTGCAACAATTTTTCCGTCAAAGCGGCGCGATCTGGAAGCTGTGCGTTGTTTGTTGTGGTTTGGACGACTGAGGGCTGACGAGTGACAACTGGCAATTGAATGTCAGGTTGTGGTGTCGGTACGACAGGAGCGATCGCTGTACCATTGGTATTTTGGATTAACACTTCAGGCGTTTTTGCACCATTGTTGCTACCATTTCCCGCAGGCTGGCTGAAGTTGGTAACGATCCGGGGAGTAGGCGCGATCGCCTTCTTTGATGGTATTTGTTGCGGCTGTTGGGGCGATTGATAATTCACCCCTCCGAGAAACTGCTTCATCACCTGTTCCTGTAACCCCAGGAATTGCCGCATGGTTTCTTGATAAGCTTGGTAAGCTGCTAGGGCAGTCTCGCCAGTAAGAGCTGAGGCGCTGGGTGATGGTGCGGGTTGTTGTTCTGGGTAAGGGGTCATTGTCAATTTGGGAGCAACTCCTGGTGATAGTGGTGAGGGCTGAGGACTGTTAGCGCTGCACGAAGTGGGGACGGGATTAGTAGTGGGTTTCTTGTTTTCTTCTTCCTGATGCTGTCCAACAAACTTCACTGCTGACTTTGTAGAACTTCCAGAAGTTCCCACCACTGGTAAGGCTGTTTCTTGTTCTGGTTGTTTTGCATTTAGCGCTTTGCTTTGGGCAGCGCTGTCCTGATTTATCAGCGGTGTTTTACCCATGTGACCGACCGCGTCCTTGATAGGTCTGGAACTAGCACCAGTTAACAGCCAAGTTGTGGGCGAAATATCTGGTTTTTTCGTCAAAGCTGGCAAGGATAAATCTAGCTGACGCACGTTCCGCCCTTCAAATAGAGTTGGTAACTGGATCTTGATGCCCTGCGTACATAGTGTACCCAGAGCGATCAGAAAACCTCGCATTCCCCCGCCTTGTCCGTCCAAGGAGACAACTGTATGGTCTTTTCCTTCCAGAATTTGCCCAACTAATTTAGTCAGGATGCTCTTGGGGCCAACTTCCACAAAAATTCGAGCGCCAGCGGCATACATGGCGTTAATTTGGCTGACAAACTCGACGCTGTGGATCAGGTGTTTGGATAACTGAGTGGAAATTGCCTCTGAATCGGCATCATAGGGACGAGCGGTGGAGTTAGCATAAACAGGAATCGTAGGCGATCGCAATGTCACTTTGTCGATAGCTTCAATTAGTGGGTTAAGGGCAGAAGCTACTAAGGGAGAGTGGAAAGCGCCCTTGACTGGCAGCATCCGCGCCATTATTCCTTCGGCGTTCAGCTGGTCTACAATTTGAGCGATCGCGTCTTTGTCACCAGAAATTACTGTTTGCAAAGGAGCGTTATGATTGGCAATTACCACCCCTTCAACACTGGCTAACCGCGCCTGCAATTCTGGGCGTTGCATCTGCACTGCTGCCATTGCGCCATTGGCACCTTTACAAGCAGCTGCCATGATTTTGCCTCTGGTTTGGGAAAGGTGCAGAAAGTCTTGGCGAGAAAAAACTCCCGCCGCGTAAAGGGCAGTATATTCTCCATAACTGTGACCGCAAACCATATCTGGCTTTAAACCCAGATTTGCCGCCAAGTCGATAAATCCGGTTTCCACAGCACCAATTGCAGGTTGCGCGATCTGCGTATCAGTCAGCTGTTTTTGGTTGAGTGCTTCTTGTTCTTCAGAATAGGCACTGGGTGGATAGATAAATTGACTCAACAATTTGGGGAAACACTGCTGTAACTCGCGGTCGGCAAATTCCAATGCTTCTCGCATTTCCTGGCGATACAGCGCCACGGAACGAGCCATATCTGGATATTGCGATCCTTGTCCGGGGAAGAGGAAGGCAATTTTTTGTCCGTTGTTATTGCCAGACGAGAGTTGAATGTGTGGTGGTAGGGGTTGCTGTGTATCTTGATTAATGACTAATTCCAAAGCTGCTTGCAACTGTTGCAGGCTTTCGGCAACAATGCTTAGACAAACATTCTGTGAGCTTGTTTGGGCTTTGAGAGAGTAGCTGTAAGCTAAGTCTCTTAGGCGAGGGGTGGCACCAGCACGTAAAGCTTCTAACAAAGTGCCGATCTCTTTTGTTAAGGCTTCCGAGTTGGCAGCTTTGAAAACAAACAGTTCGCAAGGCCAAGTATCAGCACCAAGTGTGCGATCGCGCAAGTTACCTCGATATTCTTCCAGCACTACATGGAAATTAGTCCCGCCAAAGCCGAATGCACTGACACCAGCGCGGCGGGGATAATTCGGGTGCGTCAGCCAAGGCTTTGCTTCTTTGAGCAAGTACACTGGGCTTTGCGGATCGGCAAGAGTATCTAGGGGATTTTCTACGCCTAAGTGGGGTGGCAAAACTGCGTTGTGCAAAGCTAATGTTGCTTTGGCAAGTCCCGCTACACCAGCAGAACTCTTAGTGTGACCGATTACAGTTTTCACCGAACCGATGACGCAGGACTTGGCCGGTGTATTGGCTGCTTTTAAGGTTTCGGTAACTGTCTCGGCTTCTGCTCTATCTCCGGCAACAGTCCCGGTGCCGTGAGCTTCGTATAATCCTAGTGTGTTGGGTGAGAAACCAGCTTGGCTGTAGGCACGGTCTAAGGCTCGCATTTGTCCTGCTGGACGGGGTGCGGTCAATCCCAAGGCTTTGCCATCGCTAGAACCCGCAACAGATTTAATTACAGCATAGATGCGATCGCCATCTCGTTCGGCATCGGCTAGACGTTTCAGTACCAGAATCACAATCCCTTCGCTGATCACAATCCCGTCGGCTGCTTTGTCAAAGGCACGGGGTTGCTGTTGTGGGGACAGAGCCTGAGTTTTGCTAAATGTCAAGTAGGCAAAGGGGCTTTGTCCGGTGTCTACTCCGCCGGCAATTACCACATTGCTCCGACCGCTTTCTAATTCTCGAACGGCTAGGTGAATTGCTGCTAGGGAAGAAGCACAAGCAGCATCAACGGCGAAGTTTACCCCACCAAAATCAAAGCGGTTAGCGGCGCGACCGGCGGCAACATTTAAGAGGATGCCTGGGAATGATTCTTCTGTCCACTCTGGTAAACGATCCAAAGTTTGCTCTGAGGGTTCGTCTACATAGAGAGAAAGATGCGATCGCGTGGCATATTGATGCGCCAAATCCCCCGCACCTGTTGCTGCGCCAAAAATAACCGAAGTATTCTCCCGGTCAAAGTCTCCCGACTCATACCCCGCATCTGCTAATGCCCGTCGCACTCCCTCTAGCGCCAGCAGTTGAATTGGGTCGATCGATTTCACCGACTTGGGCGGAATTCCATACCGTACCGGATCGAATTGCACATCATCGATAAAACCACCCCATTTGGAATAGATTTTGTCTCGTGCGGTACGGTCTGGATTGTAATAAAGTCGCCAGTCCCAACGGTGCGCTGGAATTTCTGTAATGGCGCTTACTTTATGCAGAATATTTTCCCAGAAGGTATCTGGATATTCAGCCTTCGGTAGCAGTGTGCTAAGACCGACAATTGCTACATCTGAGGGAGACGGTTCATTTTTTACGGTTGATGGTTCATTACTATGAACTAACAACTCCGAACTCTTTTGTGAAACATCCTGATGTAACTCCTCTAAGGTGCAAACCGAGTTACGCAGAGTGGCAACTTGACCAATCATGTACATTCCATCAGTCAGTTGTTTTTGGGTTTCCACAGGAACAATACCTTGCTCATCCCGCACCAAACCTTTAGAAGCAACGCGCAAGCGTCCCAGCGTCAAATCTTCTAAAACATTCTTAATTTCTTCAGGGGAATGACCCGCCGCCAACATTTCCCGTCGAGTTGCGTAAAATTCTTGAGCAAAGGGAGTAATTGCACAGCGGCTGGCGTGACCTGGCCCGGTTTCCAAATTGATAGTATGAGTGCAAGTTAGGGCTGTGCGCTGGAATCCGTCCACAATTGCACCGCACTTGACAGCTTCTTCGGTGAATAAATAAGCTGTTCCCATCAGCACGCCAATCTTCATCCCGCGTTCTACCAAAGGCGTAGCGATCGCGCTGATTGTGGCAGCAGAACGAGCATCGTGAATTCCCCCAGCAAAGAAAACGTGGATTTCGCTTTCTGCACCCGCCGGAACGTCTTTTAAAAGTGTCTCAATGGCGCTTTCCCAAAGCATAAAGCTGCTCAAGGGGCCAACGTGTCCGCCGCATTCCCGTCCTTCAAAGACAAACCGCCGCGCCCCTTGTTCGAGGAACATTTGCAGCAATCCCGGTGTCGGAACGTGAAGGTAGGTGGCGATTCCTTCGGCTTCTAAGTCAGCCGCCTGATCTGGACGACCGCCGGCAATTAAGGCAAATGGCGGCTTAATAGCTTTGACGACTTGCAGTTGTTCTTCTCGTAGCGCTTGGGGGACGAAGCCGAGAATGCCGACTCCCCAAGCGCTAGAGCCGATTTTTTGCTTCGTTTCCTGCAATAATTCTTCTACCTGCTTGCCACGCATTAACGCCAACGCCAGCATCGGCAAAGCGCCCGCTTTATTCACTGCGATCGCAAATTCTGCCTTGTCGCTGACTCTGGTCATCGGCCCCTGCATAATCGGATAGCGGGTGCCATGAGAAGCGGCTAAGGGTGAATTTGGTGCTAGTGGCTGTAGTTCTTCAGCCTTTTTCACATTAGCGAGGCTTTGGTTGAGAATGGCTTGGATTAGTTTGCCTGTCGTCTTGTAGCGAAACCGAAAATGAGCGGCTAATCCTACAGCCTGTCCCATAGGCCATGCTAAAGTTCCAGGCGAATCCCAACCGATTAAGGATGTAGCCGCCTGTTGCCAACTGGAGATTGAGGGGTTGCTTCCTTCTCCCCAGTCCCCAGTCCCCAGTTCCTGAATTTCTATTTTTTCTGCCAGTTGTTGCAAAGCGGGAATTGCCTGGAAACCGGGACGAGACAAAACGCGACAACTGCGGTTGAGGCGATCGCCAATTGCGATCGCTTCTTGTCCGTTCAGGTTGTTGAGGTAACGTTGCCATGCACCGGGAAGGGGCGATTCTGGCATCAGCCACAATTGATCGTCAAGTACCACACCTGCTGCACCAGCCGCCAAGACTCCTGCTGCTGTATGAATCCCAATTCCACCTTGCACGTAGATTGGAAGAATTTGTTTGTTGTCAGTAGTTCCAATGTCTACTAACTCCTGACTACTGACATTTAAGAGTTTTTGCGTCAGGATAAATGCCGGGTCTTCACCTACCCAACCGCCGCTTTCCTGTCCCTTCGCCACTAACCCAAAGATTTCTGCACTCTGGTAATTGATACCTTGTGCCTGTTCAACATCTGTGACTTCCAGCAATAGGCGGCGCGATTCACACTGGGGCAAACACGCGATAACTTCCGCTAAGGATTGCGCTTCCCATCCAGCTAAAATTATCCAATGGGAGCGATGCAGCAGCCGTTGCAGCAATTTTTGGCTATCAGCAACTTGGTCAACCCTTAACCTTAACCCTATCTGACTGCTAGGATTGACTAGCTCTAAAAGCTTATCCAGATTCCTCGTCGCTTGTTCGGAATCCCGACAAAATTCTAAATCCAGCACACCCACACCGCCTGCTCTAGAGGTTGCGATCGCCAGACCAGGATGTTCTAATCCAATAGGGCTTAGGGAAAAACAGGTGAAGGTATTCATGAGTCTTGCCTTATTATCACGACAGGGATGAGTCAAGTAAAGGAAAAATAAAATAACCAGATGAGTTTGGCAATAACAAAGTTTCTGATTTTATATCTTTTTTATAGTTAACATTTTGTAAATTGCTTCGTGGCTTTTTTGTTAACTATAAAATATATTGAATAATTTCAGCCTATTTCTATTTAGGCTTCACTTTCATCCGTGATTTCACTGAATATTTTTTGCTAATGAATTAATGTAATAAATCTACTCATCATAGCTAAAACTGCTTTTCAAAATACATACAACTCCAGGCTACATTCTTTAATAATATTTGGCTACTCATCAAATCTCTGTGCCTCCTTTACAAGAGTTTTGCTAATGGGCTTGGCATCCTTGCAAACCCTGAATTATATTTCTGTACAGCGTTTGTAGTGCCTACAATGCGATCGCCAAATTTTCCAGAAATTAGCTAGAAAAAATCTCTAACTTGGTGCTTGTCGAGGTAGGGTATAAGCTAAAATTATTTATCTGCAAGATGTTGAGATTCTCCAGCTTTTTGCCATCTATTGATCTATCGTAAGTAGTTTCCACAAAAACATATAGCTCTTAGATAGTTGGACGCAAACCCTCGACAAAAGGCACTTCAAAACATTTGTGGTGCATTACAGGCCCATGCCCAAAATAACCATCTTCTCCAAACAACTCTCCATGATCTGCTGTCAGGATAATGTGAGTATTCTCAGGACACTTGCGATACAGTTCTCCCAAAAGCCCATCTATATATTCAACACAGGATATTTGCTGTTTGTGTAAACGCTGCATTTCCTCCTGTTCAAAAAACTTGCTTTCTCCAGGTTCATTCTTAGCAAGCGCGAATTGATCCATGTTCTTAAACACCCCATGAACTCCAGATATACGCGGCATATCATCGCCTTTAAGCATATATGGATAGTGGGTTTCCCCCAGGTTCAGAAAGTAAAAACAAGGTTCTGAACCTGAAAAATCAATTTGATGCACCATTGTGGCAAAGTCGTTATGATTCGACATCAAAACATAGTCATCAAAAAATTGACTTATGCTCGTAAATTGATTCAGCACAGGCATAGAAACTCGTGCAATAGTTTTATATCCAAAGTCTTTTAAAACTTTAGGTAAAGACAATTGAGGGACAAAAGTTTTGAATGACAAGTCAGGAATCCCTAGCCGATCTACCCATTTCAAAAATTCCTGCTTATAGACTTCCGAGGCAAACACACCGCGAGGGCTAGTATGGGGAATCATCCCCATGAGCATTGTGTAGTGGGAAGGGGATGTCCAAGAAGCATAGCTATAGCGAGGCTCCGCCAAACCTAACCGATCCATATTCGGTGTTGATGCTGCCTCATAGCTGTCATATCGGCAACTGTCCATGATAATGTATACAAGATGGTTTGGCATAAGGATAAACCTCAATCTAAGAGACTTTATTTAGCAAGTTATTTGCCTATTGGCAACTCTGAATACTGTAGTGAAATTACACACGAATTCATTGCCATTATGTAATTCAAGGCAGAATAAGTGAGTATACCTGATACAAGGTAAAACTGTTGTAAATTCAGGATAGATGCAAAATTTTATAATGGCATTGCAGATCCGGTGATGTAAGCACAACAGCATAGGAGTCTTCTCAATCCCACAGGGGAGAGAAAGACCTTTGACATCTTTAGGGTAACGCAGGAAATCCGATTGCTTTGTAAAATAGGCTCCTGCTTGTTGAACCCTGTAGGGTTGGGGAAGAATCAATCTTACCCAAACTGGCTCAAAAATCCCAGCGGTTCTGTAGTTGTAGTAGTGTCAATCGTCAAGTTGAGCAATTTCAGTTAACCTCTAGGTGATTTAACTTATTTTAATAGATGCACATCTGGTACAATTCACTCTTCTATTATGCAACGCGGCTAACGGGCTCTAAAGGAGATAGGAAAATTTTCTTATTGTTGAAGAAATCTCCGGTTCACTTCTTGTGGATGCCTGATTTGGTAGTTGCAGCTGCACTATTAATTCGTACTGGGAAGGCGATCGCATTCAGTTAAAGCACCAAACGGATAGGGTTGCCAATTGACGCTGCTGTAGCGTCCGACACTGCAAGTTATGCCTCGCGTCTTCCTTGCGGCAGGGATGCTTTCCAATGTACCTGAACTAATATCAAAAATAGGTTCCCCGCAGCTAGACAACCAGAAAAGCCCTATGAGCGATCGCAGTAATTCCGCAAATAATACAGATAGTGCTGCCAACGATATAGCTCAAGCTGAAGCTCCCAAAACCAAAAAGGCAGCAGCTTCGGCGGCGGCACAAATTGCCGATGTCATGTCACCGGAAACAATCGTAGTCGATGAGCCACCACCGAAACCGAATTATCCCCAATATCGGGTTAAATCGGGAGAGCGAATTAGTTTAGCAGATATCGATCCCAACGCCTCAGAACACTATACAAAAAAGCAACACGTCGAAGAGGAACTTGAGCATCTGCGCGATCGCCTGGGAGATTTACAAGAACGCTTGTATGCTGAAAACCAGCGCAGTCTGCTGATTGTACTGCAAGCGATGGACACTGGCGGTAAGGATGGCACGATTAAACACGTCTTTCAAGGCATTAACCCCCAAGGCTGCCGAGTTTGGTCGTTTAAAAAGCCCAGTGATGAGGAAGCCAGTCACGATTTCTTGTGGCGTTATCACCAGCGATCGCCTCAACGCGGCATGATTACGATATTCAACCGTTCACATTACGAAGATGTGCTAGTTGTGCGAGTCAAGCAGTTGGTTCCGGAGGATGTTTGGCGAAAGCGCTATCACGCGATTAATGACTTTGAGCAAATGCTCACTTTTAACAACATTGGGGTAATTAAGTTTTTTCTCCATATTTCCAAAGATGAGCAAAAACGGCGGTTGCAGAGTCGGTTGGATAACCCGGATAAGCACTGGAAATTTTCTAGTAATGACATCAAAGAGCGCCTATTTTGGGACGATTACCAAATGGCGTTTGAGGAAGCAATTAACAATTGCTCTACTGCCTATGCCCCGTGGTACGTTGTACCTGCAAATAATAAGTGGTATCGCAACTTGGTAATTGCCCGAACAATTGTGGACACGTTGGAAGCAATGAATCCCCAATATCCAGGGGCGGAAAGTGGTTTGGAAAATATTGTGATTCCAAATTGAAACCTAAAGAACTTGTGTTTTATTGCGCCGCAAGGATTTAGCAAACACAAGCTGACAATTGCCTTTTCAGGTCTAAAGTAGCATTAATAAAGGCGCTTCCCTTGACGTTATTGCTACTTTAAGATTGCCAAACGCTAAACTTGTCAACTCAGGTTCCCGACTTAGTTCCATATCTGCCACTTTTTTAAGCTCAAAATATGGAAGTAACTGATAATGACCGCACTGCCATTCGCTTTGTGATTTCTCACCAACTAGAAGCGTTTCAAAAAGATGATGCTGTTGGCGCTTTCTCTTTTGCCAGCCGAGAAATCAAAGCTCAATTCGGCACTCCCGAAAACTTTATGAGTATGGTAAAAGCTGCCTACGATCCGGTGTATCGTCCTCGTTCGGTGATGTTTCAAAAAATCGCCTATATTGAAGGATTCCCTTCTGCACAGGTGCTGCTACTCGACCGGGAAGGGAGGCTGATAAAGGCAATTTATCTGATGCAAAGGCAGCCTAACGGCAATTGGAAAATTGCTGGGTGTCATTTGGTGCCAATATAGGGACATGGCATTGCCATGTCTCTACAGATGTATCGCGCCCAAGCCTTGAATTGCGTAGGATACGGCTACAGTTAACAGCTTTTTTTAGCTGTTCATAGATGCCTCGATAAGCATCTATTGAAAATTAGTTTTGCACAAATATTTTAAAAGGTTGATGATTTCTGGAATGTATTACGACTAATTGTATTAGCCAGTAAACTACGTCAGAAATCATCAACCTTTAGTTGCGGGCAAGGTGAGTATTCTCCACCAAGGGCGTTGGGAAAGGAAATTGGTTATTGGGTGGCAATTTTACTGGGAGAATAGGGTACTCACCTTGGAAGTGCGAGCGCACATTGCTCATCTTAGCGCCGCCGAAATATTAGCAGCTAAGCCAAGCTGATTAAGCTGCTCTCCGGGTAAGCAAGTTCCACAGAAATACTGCAATAAGTGCGCCGATAATAGACGCAATGATTCCGCCTATACTAAAAGGCGCAGTTCCTAGTGCTAAAGTCCCTGTCGTTAACCAAAGCCCTAAAGTACCACCAATGAAAGATCCAATAATTCCCAACAGGATTGTTCCTAGAATCCCACCGCCCTGATGACCAGGATAGATGGCTTTAGCGATAGCACCAGCAATCAGTCCTAAAATAATCCAAGCAATAATATTCATATTCCTGTTTCCTTTAATGTCTTTCTTTCCGAGTTAACTACAGAATATCAGTTTAGAAGGGAGCATCCCATCTGCCAGACGATATAAGTTGATATACCTCAAAGGAATAGCTAACAGGGTTTTTTCTATAAGCCTTTAGATGAATTGCTGGCCAATTGTGTAGGGCAATATATGTTGTTTGAAATTAATTAAAATTAACACTTTGCTCTTATGAAAACATAGTCTAGTGTCCAAGCTTTAGAATCATCGAGATCATTAAGAAGAACTATTAATGTAACCTTGAGGCTGATGCTGGATTGGCAGGTATTATGATACCCTTCAGACCAGTAAATTTGGAGACAAGCAGTGAGAGCATTGATAAGGCTGGGGATTGCGCTTTTACTGACGCTATTTGGACTGGTTAGTTACTGTAGTTCTACTTCCCAAAACCCGATAACTGGGGAAAACCAGCGCGTACAGCTGACACCAAAGGAGGAGGTAATATTAGGACTGCAAGCGCGATCGCGTATGGCTGCTCAACATGGCGGGTTGTACCCAGATCAGGCGCTACAGCAGTATATTGACCAGGTAGGAGCTACGGTGGTGCAGCGGTCAGAGGCAAGGAATGCCCCCTATCCCTTTGAATTCCATCTATTGCGCGACCCACAAACTGTCAATGCTTTCGCGCTACCGGGAGGACAGATTTTCATCACTGCTGGTTTGCTGCGTCGTCTCTCATCGGAAGCTCAATTGGCATCTGTGCTGGGACACGAGGTAGGACACGTCATAGGAAGACACGGTGCGGAACGTTTGGCAAAGCAGCAACTCGGTCAAGCTCTGGTGAGTGCGGTGGGGGTAGCCGCAAGCGACGACCAAGGCGGGGGTCGGCAAGCAGCAGTGCTTGCCCAAGCTGTTAACCAGATGGTCAGTCTGCGGTACGGGCGTGAGGATGAGTTAGAAAGCGATCGCCTGGGTTTCCAATTTATGACTGAAGCTGGCTATAACCCTAAAGGTATTGTAGAAGTAATGCAGATACTTGCTAATGCCAGACCGGGTGGACAATCGCCGGAGTTTTTCAGCACTCACCCCAACCCCGGCAACCGCATTGAACGCTTACAAAATTTAATTTCTCAAACTTATCCTAATGGCGTTCCGCCGCAGTTGGAGACTGGACGCGAAGATTTTGCTCAGGTTGTGCGTCCGCGTTTGCAGCCAGCTAACTAGAGAAAAGACAAAAAAATAAAAACGCCTGCTCGTCAGGCTTCCTTTGTGTAGCATCGACCGCAACAGAACAGGGTTAAGGAATCTTTACCATAATGATTCGTTCGCGTGCGATGCCATACTAATTAATGATGCTTAACGTATTTAAACAATTCGAGAGCGGGAGTAATGGTCGTGTTCAAGAAACTGCGAGGTGGCTTTCTGTTAGGAATTGGCTATATGCTCTCTCCCCTCTCGTGGTGGAACGACTTGTTCTTTAATCTGCCGATTGCTCTACTATTTGGCTATCTCGTCAGTTGGATGAACCCAGACTGGTTTTTGCCGTTTACGATTGTTGGCTATTGGCTCTCCAATGTATTAGGGATTGTGATGATGCAGATGGGAGCGATGGATATGTTTGTAGCAAAAGAGCAGCAAAACCCAAAACGGGATTTGTTGATTGGGTTGGGTGGCTCAACGCTTTACACTCTGGTAGTTGCAGCTCTTGCTTACTTTCATCTGCTGGAATTGCCTAGTTTTCTGACACCCTGATTTTGAATTTTCAAAAATTAGTTTTGCTTAGCCACTTACAAAAATGCAAGGCAGCGATCGCTCACAGTTTCTATAAGAAAAAATTATTATAGCTACAAGTTATTCAAACCCTTGCAGTTGCTCCATTTCCGGAATTGGGCTTCAAAATAAATACATGGAAAGCGATCAGTTTTCCTAAGCCTAATTTTGAAAAAAGCACATAAGAATATGGGTTTAGTTGATTGTTTACTAATGACGCTGGTTTCAAGTGGGATTTGCATCACCTTGCCTTTCGTAGCGGCAAAGATAGGAGCGAACAAAACTGCCTCAAGCATTCAGGTTGAAAGCGATTCGTCTCAAGGCGATAGTTTCGCTTCACGCATGACAGCATAGACATGATTATCTTTTTGACTTGACGCAAAGAAACGCAAAATAAAACTAATATCTCTGCGTACCTTTGCGTTTTAAATTTTTAGCCTCGATCTTTAAGAAATAACATTGCGAATATAACCCCACTTACCGCCGCTGAAAAACGGTTCGCCATTATTCCTGTCCACTTTCCACTCTCCACCAATATTAAACAGCGCCAGCCCTTGTGAAAAAGGCTTAGCATCATCAAATTCTGTGGGAATTACCAGTTTCCCAGTTTTGTCAATATAGCCCCATTTCCCAGAAATCTTTACCGCCGCGAGTCCTTCAGAAAAGGATTCAGCCTCCTCAAATCGTGGTGGTATTATCACCAGACCAGTTTTATTAATATATTCCCATTTTCCAGCTATTTTTGCTGCCGCTAGGCCTTCGGAAAAAGACTTAGCATCATCAAATTGCGGCGGTAATATAAACCTTCCGGTCATATCAATATAGCCGTATTTGCCGCCAACACTTATCAATGCTAACCCCTCAGAAAAGCTATCAGCGCTATCAAATTGCAAAGGGATGACAGTATTCCACAGTTTATTAATGTAGCCCCACTTGTTATTAATTTTAACTGCTGCCAGCCCTTGTGAAAAAGATTCAGCATCATCAACTTGCAGCAGAATTAAGAGTTTCCCTGTATTGTCAATATAGCCATATCTGTTGCCAACTTTTACTAATCCTAGCCCTTCTTTTAAAGGTTCAGCGCGGTCAAATTGTAATCGGCTGACAAGTTTACCTGTTTTGTCAATATAACCCCACTTGTAGCCGATTTTTGCAGGCGCTAACCCGTTATTATAAGAATCAGCCCAATCAAATTGGGGCTGATTTACGGTTGTTCCTGTACTATCTATATAGCTGTATTTGCCGCTAGTTCTCCGCTCAGTAAAGCCAAGCTTTTTTAAGTCTGAGGGCTTAAATGGTGCAGGTTGAGCGTAGGGGCCTGAACGCAAGGCTTTAGCTAAAGCGTCATTGTCTTCTCGCAGACCTTCGTAGAAGAACAACACCTCGCCTGGAATACCACGAGAACGATTGTAAGCGATCGCTTGTAAAAGGTAATCGGGACTGATGCGATACGACCCCACCTTTAACAGGATACCAGGCATCAAAAAAGGCAGTTGCCAAGTTGTAAATTGCTGGGCGACGATACTATCAATTAGCTGTTTGTAGCTCAAGAAGTCGCGGCGATAAAGTTGCGGGTGTAGCATATCGATCAGCCCCCGGTCAAGCCAAGCTATAGCATCTTGCAGATATTCTTGAAGCGCCCAACCGGGGAGACTGGGTGCCATCGAAATTATCAAGCCTGGTTTAACATTAATGAGTTCCTGATACAGACGAGTTAAGAAATCAGTGAGAATATCTGCACGCCACTGAAGCCATTGCGGATCTCTGGAGTTTTGCGGCGGGTTTTGATTAAACTGCCGAAAGTAGCGATCGCTTGTTCCCCGGTCATAACCACCTTCGCTAGGAAGTGCAGGAAGTCGGTCATCGCCTTGGATACCATCAATATCATAATTTTTAGCAACTTCTAGTAACAGGTTCAGCAGGAAATCTTGCACCTCAGAATCGAACGCATTCATCCACTCAAAACTGTTTTTTTTCAGAATATTGCCGTTGAAGTCGCGACCAGCCCAATGAGGTTTTTTTGCGAGGATGTGGCCCCCATTTTGATTGTAAGAAGAGGCGAATCCATATTCAAACCAAGGGATAACCCCAATTCCTACCCGACGCGCTTCGATAATAATTTCGGCTAAGGGGTCGCGTCCAACAAATCGCGAGTCGATTTCTACACCAAAATTTTCCCGCATAACTCTACTGGGATAGAAAGTATAAGCATTGTTCCAAACAACAGGAAATATGACATTAAATCCGGTTTGCGCGAGAAAATCCATCGCCTCGGCAATGTTTTGCCGGGAATTCAAAACTTTGCTATCTGTGCTGGTAATCCAAACGCCACGAGTTTCCATTACTCTCTCTTTGCCTTATATTGTCTGACCAGTGCCACTCCATCCGAGAAAGCATCAGCCTCATCAAATTGTGGCGCGATTACGAGTTTACCTGTTTTGTCAATATAGCCCCATTTTTCCCCGATTTTGACTCGTGCCATCCCTTCGGAAAAGGCATCAGCTTCTTCAAATTGCGCCCCAATCACAATAAATTCCATTCCCGGAATGTACTGCAACGGCACACCAGAGATTTTTAAGGCACGACAAATCAATGCTGCTACCTCGCCTCTGGTGGCGTTTTGATTGGGGTTGAAGCGCCTAACATTAGGATAATTAACCACAAGATATCTTTCGGTTGCGGATGCGATCGCATTTATCGCATAACTAGGAATTTCTAACCCATCATCAAAATACTTTTTTATTGTCTCACTAGGTGTTTTCGTAGGGGTATACTTCAATCCCGACACCATAGCAACAAAAGTTTGCACTCGCGGAATTTGTTGGTTTGGTTTAAAAGTTCGATCCGGATAACCAGACAAAAAACCCGCCCGATATACAGCTTGAATCGCTTGATTTGCCCAATGATTTGATGGCACATCGACAAAGGTAATAGCATTACGTATTGGTGCGGCGTTGGGAAATGCTTTCCGCAGCAGTGCCGCAAATTCCGCTCTCGTCACTGGTGCATTAGGGCGAAAACTTCCATCCGGGTACCCACTAATTAAATTGCGCTGGGAGAGCTGCTTAATGCAATCTTGCGCCCAATGATTTTGAATATCAGAAAATATTGGATTATTCAACTTTAATAACTCCCAATTTTTTACATATATTCTCGTTCCCAGTATCAACCTGGAAACCCATCTTAATTGAGGGTGAGGCTCAGTAATAAACATTCACAGGCTCAGCCTGGGAACCAGAAAAAGCCTGCTCTTCTGAGGCTTCGCTGGTTCGCCTTGGAGTTTACTCTTTCTGTTTGGTGTATTTTGTCTCTAATTAAGCATCAAAATCCTCTTGATCGACTATTTTGATTTTACTGACGGCGGTAGTTGCTTTGTCCCGCGCTTCTTGAATATTTCTCCCTTTTGCCAAAGTTACGCCCATTCTGCGCCCCGGACGTGAATTAGGCTTGCCAAATAACCTCACGTCTACATCTGGTTCTGATAAGGCATCTTGCACTCCCACAAAAGCTATGGAATTTGAATTTCTGTTTGCTAATATTACTGCACTTGCTGAAGCTCCTAGCTGTTCAATTTTTGGAATTGGCAAGTCTAAAACAGCTCTCAAATGTAGTTCAAACTCATTTAGGTTCTGCGAAATTAATGTCACCATTCCAGTATCGTGAGGACGTGGAGAAAGCTCAGAAAAAATTACTGAATCTTTGGTGATAAAGAACTCAACCCCGAAGATACCTGCGCCTCCCAAAGCATCAGTAATTTTTTGCGCGATCGCTTGCGCTTCCTGAAGTAATTCTTCAGAAACAACTGCTGGTTGCCAAGACTCTCGATAATCTCCCCTTTCTTGGAGATGCCCAATGGGTGGACAAAAAATTGTCGGCGCATTCCACTGTTTAATTGTTAGCAAGGTAATTTCTAACTCAAAGGGAATAAACTCCTCGACAATAAGTTTTTGACTGTCCCCTCTGGAACCTTCAATTGCATATTTCCACGCGGTCTGAATCTTCTCTGGAGACTCAACAACCGACTGACCTTTTCCAGATGATGACATGACTGGTTTCACTACATTAGGAAACCCAATTTTTTCCGAAATCTCAATCAGTTCTTCCAGGGTTGTTGCATAACCATATTTAGCCGTTCTGATTCCCAACTTTTGATGCGCGAGTTCCCTGATTCTGTCTCGATTCATCGTGTAATGGGTAGCAGTTGCAGTGGGAATAACTATCATACCTCGCTGCTCAAATTCAATCAGTTTTTCGGTTCTGATGGCTTCAATTTCAGGAATAATAAAATTAGGTTGGTGTTTCTGCACGATGCTTTCCAGTTGGTCTGGACTCAGCATGGAAATCACTTCTGACTCATCAGCTACTTGCATGGCTGGAGCATTATGATATCGATCCACAGCAATCACATAGTTACCCAGACGTTGAGCAGCAATAGTAAATTCTTTACCAAGTTCTCCTGAACCAAGCAGCATTAGTTTTTGAGGAAGTTTCAGAGATTTTTTCATTGATTACTTTATTTGGCTTCGTCAACTCATTGTAAAACTAAATAGAGCAATTTTTATCTTCTACGGTTGCTTTTAGAACTAAAAATTATAAAGTGAGTGTAGGTGGAGTTGCCTTAAATGCGCCAGGAGCAGTTCATTAATTTTTACGAACCCAATCAAATTGCTACTATTTTATGATTAATTTATAGTAATACCAGGCGTTTCTCATAATTTATGGCTAAGCTAGTAATCAGTAGAGGTGGAGTGGCAATAAATATTTTAATAAATGAGTTTGATAAATGCCTATCAAAAGGGAATTAGCTACATAAGGGAACGCATTGATCCGTTTTCACTTCGGTTTCGTCTCACAGTAGGTATCTCGGCTGTTTCAATTTTTGGAGTGAGTAGCGTTGCTGTTTGGACGACTTGGAAAATGCAGCAGATTCTTATCAATGCTCCCAAACAGAATATTCAGCATATTGCCGAACACTTTGAGCGAGATGTTGAATTGTACAGTGAAATGATGTCTGTACAAACTGGGATGCAAAAAGCAATTGATAACCGCACAACTGCCAATTTACTGATATGGGTGAGCAATCCGAATGGTAGAATTGTTGCTCAGTCTCAATCTTTATTTACTCCACATTGGCAGGCAAACAGCACTTCTGAGATACTACTGTCCCTTTCAAGGATGCCGATTAAACCCCAAATTTATAAAATAAACAAACACTACTTTGTAATTTGTGGTAAGCCTTTAATTGTGAAAAGCGCCATAGTGGGCAACTTTTACGTAGTACAGGACATTACTAGCGAACAAACTATGTTTGTTGCAGTGGTTCGCAGCATGAGGATTTCTTATATTTTAGCAGTTCTTATAGTGACGGTGGCAATTGCTATTTATGTGAAGCGATCGCTGGGAGCATCCCGGTTTTGTAAAACTACTATCAAGAGAGGATAATAGGTAGAGCGTCAACAGAAGTGTGAACTGCATTCGTAGGAGGAGCGGCTATGACCCCTGAACAAAAGGA
>NZ_JACJPF010000074.1 GCF_014695915.1 Trichocoleus sp. FACHB-40 | reverse complement strand
TGTAGAGTCGGCAGTAAAACAAATTGATAGAAGGTTGAAAATTTCAGGAGCGCAGTGGTTGATGAAAAATGTTAATCAAATGCTTAAGCTTCGGTGCGCCTACCTTAACGGATCAATATCCGTTTGATGCTCAAAAGCGCAAAACCGGGATGCTCCCCTGTCTGCATCAGTAAATACATTTTTTTTGTATGTAACCGCATTTCCTACATAGTGCGGAAATTGCGGTTGTCCGACAGGCAAATATCTTAATCAGACTTGATATATAGCGTTTCTCAGCTAGGTCGAGTATATGGCAATTCTGACCTTCCCTCGACCTTGCTAGGGACACAGCAATGCCATGTCTCTACAGATGTAACGCATCCAACCCTTGAATTGATATACATAAATTCACGAAAGTGCAAGTCGCACATTTGAGTGACACTCAACTAAGCTACCAAAGATGTGTTTCACCAGAAAAAGCGACTGCTAATTACCTTAAACCAAAAGTTAGAACTATAGAGAAGTTACCAAGATGAAGCGGTGAAACGAATCTGACATTTCGGAAATTTTCACGGGCAATGGAAAACCTTCCAGACATCCAAACAAAAGCTTCATCTCAGTAAATAAACAGAAAATTAACCCCAATTAAAACTTCATGCTAGTTTCAACCTTTGAACTTTTAGTTAAGTCACAATTGCCAAAGAATCTGGTTCCACCTCCACCAGAGTCCTTCGCCAAACTGAGCCGTACAGCCATTCAAGGTTATTTCCTAACACTTGCTAATACGACAAGCTCAACTGTCATAGTGTCTCTTGTGTTTACATCGGTTACACCGTTTGTGGATATTGAGAAAACTTTCGTTTTTCTGGATGTAACTGGGCAAAATATTCCGGGCGATCTCATTCCAGATATAGCCGCCAATAAGGCAAGATTCACCGTAAAGCTTCCTGCTAATGACACGGGTTTGTTCATTTTGCAGCCCGATATTTTGAAAACTGACCAAAAAGGCAAAACTTTACTCGATACTGCGGACTTTGAAGTTCGTGGTTATGTGGAAATCTTTATGTCTTCGCTCTCCGAAGCTAAATCTGCAAGGCTTCTGTTAACACCCGAACACCGAGGGACATTCTTTAAAGATTTAACAGTTGAAGACCCTCAGCTC
This sequence comes from Trichocoleus sp. FACHB-40, assembly GCF_014695915.1. Lineage (GTDB taxonomy): Bacteria > Cyanobacteriota > Cyanobacteriia > Cyanobacteriales > FACHB-T130 > Funiculus > Funiculus sociatus. The sequence continues at coordinate 41,187 of NZ_JACJPF010000074.1, read as the reverse complement.
GATCAAATCGTCTACACTTTGCCTACCGCTAATGGGAACTCTCTTTTCAAGCTAGAAAAAGAGAAGCCTAACTCGGATGATTGACACATAGTAGCTAATTTTGTTAAAGCTTATCAATGAGCTTTAACAGTAGGTTTAGTTGAGACAACGGATACTGTTGGCGAAGCCCTTAAAACCTAACAACTTAGCTCCCTTCTTTAATAGATAAGAGGAAATAAAAAGCTCCTACCCTATTAGGGGAGAGGTTTTAAGGGATAAGAGCCAACAGCCTTAGAAAACTAAACCCGACCATATTAAGAGTTTGTTTGGTTTAACTATCACTCAACCCGGACTACAACTATAGCTTCGGTTTCACTTTTCTAAAAACAGCATTACAAAATTAGAAAACATGAGTATACAATTTAAACCGATTTCCCATAGTTGGGTTGCAGAAAATACCAATCCAATTGGTGTTGTTCAATTTATTGGCGGAGCTTTATACGGTACTCTACCAACTTTTTCTTATCGGTATTTCTTGCGAAGTTTATTCGAGGCAGGTTATACCATCATTGCTGTACCTTTTCAGTTTGGTTTAAATCACGGAGAAATTGCTAAAGGATTGCTCGATGAAAGAGATAGAATTCGCCAAGCACTAGGCTATTCAGAAACATTAAAACATTTTTGGGTTGGTCATAGCTTGGGTTGCAAATATATTGCTTTGCTAGAAGCATATTCAGGACAAGCGATCGCGCAAGGTAAAAAAAGCATCATTAATGAACCTTCTTTATTAATTGCACCCGATATTTCCGACACCAAAGATGCTGTGCCAATTCCAGGTTTAGCCCCTTTATTAGACTCTTGGGGGATTGGTGTACGCCCAACCAAAAAAGAAACTCAAGACTTGATCGGAAATAGTGGTTTATTTAATCTAACCGCACTAATTTCTTTTGATAAAGATACAATTGCTGGAACCAAAGACGAGCCAATTGATAAAAGTGACGTTGCCTGGTTTATTAATGAGTTGGAGTATAAAAGGAATAAGCCGCTGCTGCGAGGGGAGATACCAGGCGGGCATAGAGAACCGATAGGTATTATGTTAGGCGATTCTCTGGTTGATACTAATCCTTTTGACGGCATTTTGGAACCAATTGAAAAGAGACAACTAGAGCCTCTTGCCATCCAATTTTTAGCAGAATTAGCCCAACGGTTAACACCCGAACCGGCTACATTGTTAGCTTTTGCTTAATCTAAAGTAGGAAACATAGAAACAGGTGCATCCAAGCTTTTGTAGCCTACACCCTCGCATAGCCGATGCACCACAAACAAAGTCCACCCCACCCCTGATTGATTTCGGTGCCTTTGCGCCTAACTTTTAAAGCAAATTCAGCTGATTATCTGCATTCCCCACCGCCATCGGACTTGGTTGATTATTATCTTCCTTTGATGATGCAACTGACTCCAACCAAACCTCTTCCTCGGCGGCGAGTAACTTTTCAGCTTCCTCAAGCATCTGCGTGGCAATGTCCTTGAGGTCTTCGCGATTAGCTAAATAAGTCTTCAGTGCTTCCATTGGGTCGATGCTGGCACTTGAACCAAGTTCTGGTAAGCGAGGGCGCGCCAGCTGACTTACCAATTCAGCTTGAATTGTGTAGCTGTGGGCTTCACTTAAGGAGCTGTGTAGCGTAGCATTATCAATCAAATCCAGCTGTTCGGAACGCAGTTTATAAATTAGCCGCACTACGGCTTCGTGGATATTTTTCTTTGCGATCGCTTTTAATATAGCTGCTTGCGGTTCAGTTGCATCAGACACATCTACTTCAATGGTGATGAAGCTACGCACACTCAGAGGGCAAAATTCCCACTGCGCCCTACCTCGTTCCAGCTGAAGCATCACGTAGCCTTTGTCTTCTTTCTCTTCGCTGAAATCTACCCGCTCAATGCTACCTGGGTAAACGACTGGCGGATCGTTAGATTTATTAAGATTTTGGTGTTTGTGGACGTGTCCCAAGGCAACGTAGTCAAAGCAGGGACGAGTTAGCAACGACAAGGGGAGAGTGAAGCCTTTGCCCACAGCTAAGAAGCGCTCTGCGCCTAAATTAGCGCGGTCTGCCATCAGGTGCGCCAAGAGAACCGTTGGTACTTCTGGGTCTAACCGTCGGATTTCTCCTTCCAGACGAGGTTCTAGACGCTTAATTAATAATTCGTTGACTTCGGAGAGGGAAAGGTCTTCTGTTTCCGGGCGCGTCAGCAGGGTGGAACGGGTCAGCCAAGGAAGGGTCATAACTTGGACTGGGCCGCTCTTGGTTTCGATACGGTGGGTTTTAATTGTGTCCCCAACTATAAACCCTGGAACTCCCAGTGTCCGATAAATGCACAGACTCGCGCCTCCCTGACCTTGGGAATGTTGGTCATGATTCCCTACTAACAAAACTGTGGGAATCTGGGCATCAACTAAGCGGCGAAACTGACTGGCAAAAGCTTCCTGCACGTAGGGCGGCGGTGTGGCATCGGGAAAGGCATCGCCACCGAACAGAACTAAATCTACGGGGAGAGCGATCGCGCTATCAATACATCTAGATAAAGTATTGACAAAATCCTCCAATCGTGTATTCAAACCCGTTTCCGGATTAGTCCGGCCGTGGGTGAAGCCACTCCCCATATGGATATCGGATAGGTGGAGGATTTTAATCATTTGGGAATTGGGGATTGGGGATTGGGGATTGGGGATTGGGGATTGGGAATTGGGGAAAACTCTTTCTTACCTAGTCCCCAGTCCCCAGCCCCCAGTCCCTATTTTAAATGTGAATCCCGCACTCAGTTTTACCCATACCGCGCCAGCGACCAGCACGTTCGTCTTCACCTTCGGCTACTTGGGTGGTAATCGGTTCGTCGCCGATGCTGGGATATCCTTGATCATGCAAGGGATTGTAAATCATTTTATACTCAGCCGCATAAGCCCAGCTTTGCTTCCGCGTCCAGCTGGCTAGAGGATTTACTTTCAGGCGTTGCTGAGAATCCAGTTCCAACACAGGCATATCAGCGCGAGTTGCAGCTTGGTCGCGGCGACGGCCCGTAATCCAAGCGACGGTGTTTAATTCGGATAGACCGCGTTGCAAAGGTTCGATTTTGGTGAGGTGGTGGAATTGGGTAATATCCTTATCCCACAGTGCTTCGCCATAACGTTCTGCAAAAGCTTCGCGGGAATCTACCTCTAGAATCTTGTAAGTTTTCAGGTTTAAATTGTAAAGTTCTTTTGCTCGTGCCACGAGTTCCAGGGTTTGGGGGAAGTGGTACAGCGTGTCTAAAAACAATACCGGAACTGGGTTTGCTGGTTTCAGGTCGCGGTAGAGAATATCTGTCATTACCAAGTCATCAACATTAAAGGCGCTGGTTTGTACCAGTCCAGAGGGGATATTGTTGACGCACCATGCCAGGATCTCTCTGGGATGAGCTTTATCAAACCTTTGGTTAAGTTCGTCTAGATCAAAAGAAGAGATGCTGACATTAGCTTCGGTGCTATAGGTCATGGTAAGTTTCTACTTGTTTCTTGATAATTTTTAACTAATGATGATTTTAACCTATAAATACACATAACCCTACCGGGGAATGGGAATATCAATGTCAAATTTGCATAACTTCCAGTGGTTGATCGAATTTGAGAGAGAACCAGAATGCGGTTAATACTATACAGCAAGCCAGGTTGCCACTTGTGCGAGGGTTTGCAAGAAAAGCTCTTACAAATTTCAAACCCCAGTTTGGAACTGGAGATTAGAGATATCACTACCCGCGAGGACTGGTTCCAAACGTTCCAATATGAAATTCCAGTCCTGTTTAGGGCGCGCCAAGAGCGTACAGAACAAGTAGAAGAACAGTTACCTCGTCCTTCTCCCCGCGCTACAGTGCGCCAGTTGGAACAAATGTTACAGAAATATTTACCAGAAGATAAATGCTAATGGCTAATGGCTAATTGCCATAGTGTTGAAAAGCTATTAGCCAACGACCACAGACCAATGTGTGAGGAGCTACAACAGATGAAATTGCGAGAGTTATTGGCCGCGGTTCCCGGCATACCAACATCCAGCCATGCAGCTTTAGAATCAGAAGTCAAGCGGTTAACGACCAATTCTCATGCTTGCCAGCCGGGAGATTTGTTTATTGGGATGCCGGGAACGCGAGTGGATGGGGGAGAATTTTGGTCTAGCGCGATCGCATCCGGTGCTGTCGCTGCCCTGATCTCTCCCCAAGCTGCCGAAAAACAACCGCCAACAGATGATGTCTGCATTATCCCAGCCACAGACATGACGCAAGCCTGCGCCCAAGTAGCAGCTACTTTCTACGGCTACCCAGCCCAACAGATGAAGCTGATTGGCGTTACTGGTACAAATGGCAAAACCACTACTACTCATTTAATAGAATTTTTCCTCACTCAAAGTCACTTACCCGCAGCGCTTTTTGGTACGCTGTACGCTCGCTGGAATGGCTTTAAACAAACCGCCGCTCACACAACCCCTTTCGCCCTCGAATTGCAAGAACAACTGGCGGCGGCAGTAGCAGCAGGGTCTCAGATGGGGGTGATGGAAGTCAGTTCTCACGCTTTGGCGCAAGGGCGAGTTTATGGTTGTCCGTTTGAGGTGGCGGTGTTTACCAACCTCACTCAGGATCATTTAGATTATCACCGCGATATGGAAGATTACTTTGCGGCAAAAGCTTTGCTGTTTAGCCCAGAATATCTCAAAGGTCGGGCGGTGATAAATTCTGACGATGCCTATGGGAAACGTTTGATTGAAGGGTTAAACTCTGAGCAAGTGTGGCGCTATAGCGTCCACGATACAACAGCCGATCTGTGGATGTCGGATTTAGATTACAGTCCAACTGGTATCAGCGGAATGTTGCATACGCCAAAAGGTGATATTTCCTTCCGTTCGCCGCTGGTGGGTCAGTACAATTTAGAAAATTTACTCGCCGCTGTGGGAGCAGTTTTGCATTTGGGCATAGATTTGCAGGTTATCGCTGACTCGCTACCTTTATTTTCAGGGGTTCCGGGACGGATGGAGCGGGTGCAAATTAGTCCTGTTCAGGATATTAGTGTAATTGTCGATTATGCTCACACGCCGGATAGTTTGGAGAATTTGCTGAAAGCCTCGCGTCCGTTTATTCCCGGAAAGATGATTTGCGTGTTTGGTTGTGGGGGCGATCGCGATCGCACGAAGCGCCCGAAAATGGGTAAAATTGGGGCGCAACTAGCAGAATTAGCAGTAGTTACATCAGATAATCCGCGCACGGAAGATCCAGAACGGATTTTGCAAGATATTTTAGAAGGGATACCGTCAACGGTTCAACCTCTGGTAATTAGCGATCGCGCTGTTGCTATTCGCACCGCTATTTTAAATGCCGAGTCTGGTGATGGTATCCTCATCGCTGGCAAAGGTCACGAAGATTACCAAATTTTAGGAACAGAAAAAATCCACTTTGACGACCGGGAACAAGCACGAGATGCCTTAGAAGCAAGGATGAAGTTAAAGGATAAAGGATGAATCTGCAACCCGCTCCAGATGGATCTCTCTACCAGCTAGCTTTAAAGCTAGCTGTTCAGCCTCTTTCCCTCACAGCTGCTACTCTCACGTCTTTGTCACGGGCGCTCTTGGATACACTGATTGAGCAACAGCTACCAGCTACTATCTGGGCGAAGCTGCCGCCTGGTCAAGTGTGGCAGGAGGAGATATATTCATATCATCAACGGATGAGTGTCCCGCACACGATTTATCTATGCAAGGGTCTGGGGACTGGGGACAAGCCACTTCCCAGTCCTCAATCAAATCCCCAAAATTCGGGCGACTCGCGGATTATTCCAATTTATCTGGCATCGGATAGCCCGATTTTAAGGGAGTATTTTGTCTTAGTCTTATCTGAGAAGTTTGTTGGCTTGATTTTGGCTCATCGTCCCCACCGAAGCAAGCAGGAAATCCAGACAATCTCTACAGACAAAGATTTAGCGCCGGGAAAATCGATGGAGCTTCTAGAGATTCAGCAAGGGTTATCCTTTGAGGACTCCGACGAGTTGCTGGCATTTAATATTAGTCAAGTCGCTACAGAAAAGAAAACGGGGCTGCAAGCTATTTGCAGTTTTGACTTCCCTGTGATTCAACAGCTTTTGCAGGGGATAAGAAACGCGATCGCCCCCAACCAAGAAAATTTATCTTGTTTAGACAAAAAGCTGGAAAACTTACCACAAGATAATGATTTTGTCCAGACCAAAGCGATCGCATCTATACTTATCCACCTGTTAGAAACCCAAGGAAAGCAAGAGCAAAACCATCACTTGAATAGCACCAATGACGGCACAACAGCACAAACAGCAGCCCTACAGCGGCAAAACGAATCCCTGCTTGACGACTTGCTGTTTAAAAACGAGTTGCTGAGTAATTCGCTGCTGGAACTGCGGACACCGCTTACGAACATGAAAACCGCCCTGAAGCTGCTAGAATCGCCGAATCTCAAACCAGCGCAACGCCAACGCTATATGCGGCTGTTGCATACAGAATGCGATCGCCAGACTTCCCTAATGAGCGGTTTAATGGAACTGGTACAGCTAGACAGCACCACCATACCAATCAATCCGCCACCTGTGCATTTAGCAGAAATTGTCCCAGGTGTTGTCAGCACCTATCAGCCTCTCGCCCAAGAAAAAGGCATTCAGTTAGGCTATACCATCAGCACTAACCTTCCAATTGTCTCTTGTTTAGAATCATGGTTGCGGCAGATAGTAATTAATCTCCTACACAACAGCATCAAATTTACTCCCACTGGCGGTCAGGTTTGGGTACGATCCAAGCAACAAGGGGAATACGTGCAGCTAGAATTTCGAGACACCGGAATTGGGATTGCTCCGAATGAATTACCTAAAATTTTTGACCGTTTTTATCGCGGCCGCCCAGCTGCGGGTGAAGAAGTTGTCGGTGCTGGATTAGGTTTAACAATTGTGCAGCAATTACTTTTACGTTGCGGCGGTTCTATTTCAGTAACTAGCAGATTAGGTCAAGGTTCCATTTTCAAAGTGCTGTTACCTATAGCAAATTAAAAAGGGGTTGCTTAATTGATACAATGCCGTGAATGTAACTCGGCTCATATCCCTAAGAACGAGAATCGCTCTAGCCCCATTGCTGTGAATTGCAATCTTAATTGCCCCTAGCCGCTTGACTCCCAGCATCTCCAAGTTGTGTTGCCCAATCTATCGCCTACAGCTCCTGCTGTGCCAACCATACTTCCAAATCAGATAGGCTGGAGAAATCCAGCAGAGCTTCTCCCAGCATCTCCAGTTGTGTAATCGACAACGTATCAATCTGCGATCGCACTTGTTGAGGTAATTCTCCAACTTTGCGGGTGAGTTGGCGCAGGATGAGCGAACGGGCTTCCCGTTGAGCGCCCTGTTCAAGCCCCTGTTCAAGCCCCTGTTCAATCCCCCGTTCAAACCCGATTCGCTCAACACTGGTAATGTAGGGCATCCGTCTTTCCTCCTCGTAAACCTTCAATTCTTGCCAAAATTCGCTTTCTAACCCCTTGGGCAAAATCATAACCCAATCAACAAAGCGAAACAGGTTGACAATCTCCCGCCGCTCGTAGCCTTCCTCATACAGCCGCCGAATCAGGCTTAATTTCCTATCCTTACGGCCTTGCGAGTCGCGTTGCGTTTCCTGGGCTTGAATGTGTGCCATCACGACAACAGCAAAGGGATTGCGGCTTTGTTCTAGTTCGGCATTGCGCGAGCGGTAATCTAGCAACTTTATCATCCCAAACCGAAATGTCACTTCTGTATCGGGGCTGCTGAAACGATACTGATTCGGTCGCCAGTTGGCATTGCGATCGCACAAAATCGCTAAACTCGTAGCATGGCTGTGAAACCTATCGAAAATCCGCAGGTGATAGACCAACATTCGTTCAGCAAAATTAGTTTCTGGTTTTGCTTGGATCTCGATATGCACAAGTAGCCACAATTGTTGACCCTGTTTGAGCCAAACTTTCACCAACTGGTCGGCGTAACGTTTGCCGATTTCTGCATTCGGTGCAATCTGCTGGAATTCTTTATCTAGAAACTCGTGTGGTTGGCTCCAATCAATCTGCGCGGATGTTTCTGGAAAGAAAAACGCGATCGCTTCTGGGAAATACTGGCGTAAAATGTCTTTCCAGGGCGAATCTTGGTCTGAGCGAGACGCGGACATTGGCAGATGCTTGGATAAAAGTAGTTCAATGCCATCAAAATAATATTACACTCTAATTTTGAGTGTAGCGATCGCCCCTATTCTCCATCCTTTTGTCGCACTAACTCTAGCGTTATGAAGCTTTCGGGCAATGGCTCGACAGCGTTCAGCCTTTCGGGATGTTAACTTTTAACTCCTAACTTTTTAGTGTTGCCAACTTCTAAAGGTAGGAAAATTGTTAGCACTTCACCTTGTTGGGGTCTTTGCCGGACAATTAGTTTCCCTCCCAACGCTTGAAAAAGATTTTTCGTTACGTTGAGATTTAGGCTGAGACATCCAGTTTCTGGCTGGAACATTAACATTTGGCCAATAGACTTTAAAGTTGGCTGGTTTATATTCGCCGCTGGCGAGTCGCCGTTTTCGTCGGGATATCTTTGAGATTGCGATTGAAGCTGTAACTTTAACTGGTCGCCTGCGGGTGTCACTTCTACTTGAATGTGACCGCCCTCCGGAATGCGACGGGTGAAGTTCTCAATCAAACCCGTTAGTACCTGGTCTAACATGGCTGGATTGCTAACTACACTCGGCAGCTTTTGAGGCAAAACGACATCTAAGGTTAAGTTGCGCCGGCTTGCTTGTTCTTGCCAGCGGGGAATGCTGTTTTGGAACACTTGGGCGACAGACATAGCACTTAGGTGAACTTCGCGGCGCTTGACTGGTGCTGTTTCTACTTCCGCAGCCCGGAAAAATAGCTCCATGCGGTCAATTTGCTCGGTACACTCGCGATCAATTTTTTCTAGACGCTTGATGATTTCTGGTGGTAAATCGCGGCGCTTCAATAAAAGTCGTGTCAGAGTGCGAATGGTGGTGAGAGGTGTCCGAACTTCGTGGGCAAAGGCTTGTAGTAGTTCTATATCGCAAGAATTTTCAATTAATTGATTATTCAAGATTGAATATTCAGAATTATCTGGATTTTTAGCTTTTGCCTCTACTGGTTCAGCAGCATCACCTTTTGCCTCGTCTGGCAAATTTTTCAGCAGCAAGCGGCTAAACTGCGTGACGGTGCGATAATCGGGCGCTGTGGGTGGAAAGCGCTTGACTAAGGCTTCTAGCTGAGCGACGCGATCGAGGTTGCTTAATAATAAACGCGATCGCAAACTATACCATGCTTTCTCTACTACTTCCGGGTCAAAGGAATACATAAAGGCTTTTTGGTAGTTTACGTCTTCTCCTACTACCATCACCAAACTAAATTGAGAAGTTAAAACTACACAAAACTGTTCAGATGCCAACGGATCGGCTGGAATTAATGGCAGCTTAGGAAGGCATAAAGAGTCTTTTTCTGTGGCTTGTGCAGTTGCAGGAGGCAGTTGAAATGGCATTAAAGCCATAGGATTAAGTGATTCAACTGTAAAAATTCCTGTCTGGAAACGATTCATCACATCTGGATGGCTCAAGACTGGCACAGGGCCAGCTAAAACCAATCCCAACGGCTCATCGGAACCTGTGGATGTAGCAGTTGAGAGATGCAACAACTCCTCCAAGGCTGCGATCGCACCGCACCATTCCCTTTTAGCACGCATCTGCTTGAGTGCTTTCCGGCTGCTGGAGCGCTGTTGACCATCCAATTTTTCTGCTGTTTCTTGGCTAAAAGGCATCAGACTATCTGCCCCTGATGGTTCATGTTGGGCTAATACTTCACCGATGGTTGGCAATAACCACTTCTGCACAAAGCACCCCCTTAACGGCTATCACTGGCAGTGCGTTTAACTACTCTCTGATATGAGCCTACCTATACTTGGCATCTCTCGGTGGTCGTATAACCGTACTAAATAAAGGGCGATCGCCGCGCTCTGCCATAAAGATATCTCTTTCCTCTCGATTGATAGATAAAAGCTTACATCTGGGGACTGATGGAAAACCTAGAAAAAAAGGCGATAAATAAGAAAGAAAAGATGAATAAAGCTGATTTGGTATTGGTTCTAACTGTTTCTTTGTTCATTTGGGGAGGAAAAAATGACCGACGACCAACGTAAGCGGGCTGTAGGCGTGTTTTCCAGTCCTCAGAGTGCGGAGTATGCGCTTAACGAGCTGAAAACTTCCGGTTTTTCCATGAGTCAGATTTCCATCGTGGCACGGGATAGAAACGGGCGCGATGAAATAGCCGGGGTTGATGTACGCGACAATGCTGGCAATCAAACTGGCAGTGGGGCAACACCGGGTGCTATAGCAGGTGGTACAGTAGGCGGTTTTGTTGGCTTACTCGGAGTCTTAAGCGCATTAACGATTCCAGGAATTGGCCCAGTGGTAGCAGGAGGCGCTTTAGCCTCTATACTGGGTGACGCTCTCATTGGTGGTGCAGTTGGTGCCGCAGCAGGTGGCATTGTCGGCGCACTGATGGGTTTAGGTATTCCGGAAGAACAAGCTCAAGTTTATAACCACCGCTTATCCCAAGGCGATTACTTAGTAATAGTAGAGGGTACACAAGCGGAAATTACCAAAGCTGAATCGATTCTAGGGAACCAGGGAATCCAACATTGGGGCATCTATGATGTTAGCAGCATGGTTCCAGCCTATCCGGTGGCATACTCAACCAGCTTCGATCCACTAGGTGTCACTGATCCAACTTATACGTTAGGACTAGATCCCTTAGCACTGAATCCCCTGAGTGCGGGATATACTGTGCCTTACGCAGGCGATCCTAATGTCATTGATATGGATGCAATTCCCCATAAGCGTGCGGTGGGTATATTCTCCAGCCGTCGCGATGTGGAAGATGCCCTACATGAGTTGAAAAATTCTGGTTTTTTGATGGATAAAGTTTCTGTTGTTGCCAAAGATGCAGATCGGCACGATGAGATAGCTGGGGTTGAGGTAAGCGATCACATTAAGGACAGCAATGCTGATGAAGGTGCAACAACCGGAGCGATCGCAGGTGGTGCTTTAGGCGGTTTAACCGGGTTGCTGATTGGGCTAGGTGCCTTAGCAATTCCTGGTGTCGGGCCTATCCTGTTTGCCGGAGCAGAAGCCACTGCTATAGCTACAACCATCGCTGGTGGTGGCATTGGTGCAGCCGCAGGCGGGCTGACTGGCGCACTAATTGGGCTAGGAATTCCGGAACAGGAAGCCAAAGTTTATCACGATCAATTATCTAGCGGCGATTATCTGGTTTTGGTAAACGGCACCGAAGAAGAGATCCAGCGTGCAGAATCTATTCTGAAAGCTAAAGGCATTCATGAATGGGGAGTCTATAACCTACCAGAAAATAAAACTTCGGGCATCTCTTCTCCGAAGTCTCCAGAGATGGTTGCGGAACCTCAAGATCACTCTAGCCAGGGAAGCGATCGCGTCACCATCATCGACAACCGGACATAAGTTTTCTAAGCTCACCATTCTTTCGGTAGCTTAGTAAATCTGACGCTACGTCAGATAGTTTCTACTGAATCGATAGCAATCGAATTTAAACCATTACACTTTTCAAATCGGAAAAACCATGAAAAAACTTACCACACTTCTACTCAGCGGCGTTTTAATTTTTAGTGCTGCTGCTTGTAACGACACTGCAAGCACTAATGCTGATGCTCCTGAAACTACCGCAACAACGAGCCAAACCCCCGCAGCCGATGCAGCTAAAGAGGGTCAACAAGACGCAACTAGCGAAGTTCGCAGAGATCAGCTCAATTCTGACATTCGGGCGGCGGAGCAGCGGAACAATGTCACCGGAGGCGACGAACAAAGAACTGATGGGGATTTGCAAGGCGAGGTTCGCAGTAAATTGGAAGCTAACTTACCAGCTAGTCTTCTGACAGTTGCTGCTGAAGAGGGTATTGTCACTATCTCCGGAACTGTTCCTACCCAAGAACAATTCGCTAAAATTGAACCTTTGGCAAAAGAAATTAAAGGTGTCAAGAGCGTAACTAACAAAGCAACTGTTGCTCCCGCTCAACCAAAAGGTCAATAACGGGTTAATCAGTAGTGCTTTTTAAGCATTACGGTATCATCTACCACCCAAAGAAGTTGTTTTAAACGCAAATGATATCGCCAAGGGACGTAGAGGTTTTAATTTCTTCCTCTTGTTCCTTGGCGTTCTCTATAGCGCTAATGCCCATAGCGAGAGCTAATGCGTTTTTGCGGTTTATCCCTCTTCCATCAAAGCTTCTACCAACCGCTGAAAGTGGACAGGTTCATGATTAGCCATAACCGTCATCCGAATCCGACTTGTAGGAACAGTAGGAGGGCGAATAGCAGGAGCAAAAATTCCGGCATCTTTTAGTTTTTGTCCCATTTTCAAAGCTTCGGCGGCGTTGTTCAATTGCAAGCAGAGGATAGAAGACTCTGAAGGTAATAATTTCAGGTTTGGTAATCGCAGCAGATTTTTAAGAATACCAACATTACGCCACAATCTAGCGCGGCGGATCGGCTCTTGTTGAACAATTTTAACTGCTGCCAAAGCCGCAGCTGTATCCGCTGGCGAAAGACCAGTAGTATAAATCCAACTAGGGGCGCGATTCCGCAAAAAGTCAATCAAAGCAGCTTTCCCAGCTACATATCCGCCCAAACTCCCTAAAGCTTTGCTCAGGGTGCCGATTTGAATTAAAGTGCGATCGCTACAGCCAAAATGCTCCACACACCCAGCGCCCGTTTTTCCTAAAACTCCCGTGGCGTGAGCTTCATCTACCAGCAGCATACAGCTAAATTCTTCTGCTAAATCCAACAGATACGGGATTTGACATAAATCCCCATCCATGCTAAAGACGCTATCAGTAATAATCAAGCAGCGGCGATATTGTTGTCGGTGTTGAGTTAGCTTGTTTTTTAAATCCGCAACATCGCAGTGCGGGTAGTCGATGACAGTAGCACCGCTAAGAATCGCCCCATTTTTGAGGCTAGAGTGATTGTACTGGTCAGATAGAATTAAATCGCGACGGCCAACTAAAGCAGCGATCGCGCCTAAAGAAGCCAGATAACCAGAACTAAATACTAAAGCGTCTTCAGTTTGTTTGAGGGATGCGATCGCGCTTTCGAGTTCTCGATGCAATTGACGATGACCAGTAATTAATCTAGAACCTGTTGCACCCGTACCAAATTCCTTTGCAGCGCCAACAGCAGCTTCAATTAAACGCTCATCTCCCGCCAAACCCAGATAATCATTACTAGCAAAATTGATAACTTCTCGTCCCTCCAACACCACCGTTGCACCAGGACGACTTTGGATAGCCTGAACTGAACGATACCAGTTAGCCTGATGAATCGTGGCGAGAGATGGTTCTATCCAAGAATAAGGGTCAGTAGGCATGAGGGCGATCGCACTTTCCAATTTATTACAAATCTTCTGGCTCCACACCTAATTCTCGCAGCTGACGAAGCAGACGCTCTGCGCGTGCTTGCGCCTGTTCTGCGCGTTCCCTTTCTTGTGTTTCGGCTTCTTGCGGAGTAGGAACCAGTTCCCCTTCAGGCGTAAAAAACCTTAACTGTTCTCTCACAATGCCCAAAAACAACTGTAACTCCTCACTCCAGCGCCATGCATGTTCCTGAAGAGGAATCTCTTCATAAGTACCGTAGTTGAGTTTGAACCCGGCAAACTCTAAACTGTACGGGTCAAACCAAAAATACTCAGGTGTGCGAAAAACATCTTGATACAGTTGCTTTTTCAAGCCTCGGTCGTTCTTAGCTGTCGTGTCCGAAAGAATTTCTAAGATAAAATTGGGATACTTGCCGTCTTCTTCCCAGACCGCCCAACTTTTACGCTCTCTGCGTTCTGTGTTGAGAACCACGTAAAAGTCTGGCCCTCTAAAGTCTTGCGATTTAATTTGACGCAGGCTGAAATAAATACTCTGGTTAGCACCGACATGAAAATCATTTCGGTTTTGCCACAACCGCTCTAAGCAAATTAAGAGTAAAATTAGCTGTCTAAGATGGCGATCGCTCTCGAATTGCCGCTCCTCGCTCCAAAGGTCGCATGGCGGGATTGTCGGCATATCGGATTGATCACTAAGTACCATATCACACCTGCTTGGTGGCGAAAGGACATCTTTATTTTCTCAATTACAATGTCTCAACAGAGCGATTTTTTCATATACCCGTAGCGTCGTCACGAGAGCCACTTACCCGATGCCTATCCTACAGTTTGCTTTGCATATAGCTCAACAACCAGTTAGCAGCAGTCGCTCTACGAGTCTGTCTTGGGCCAAATTCACCTACTTTATAACCTTTAAAACCCAGCTTTTCTTTTAAAAGCTGCTTGTTTTCAGGAGGAATGGAACGAGTCAGTTTTACTGTTGCTGGGCGACTTTCAATAAAATTAGGCGGCTGCGGATATTCATCCCGCCATTCTGGTGCAACGCCGCTATTATCCCAATTTTGGGCAACATCGTAGCGATAACCCAAACAATGCCAAACCAGATGATTCACTGTGGAATCATCTATTTCCTCGTTCAGAATAGCCCAAATCGTTTCGGTGTTAAGCGGCGGCAAGTTAGACATAGCATTAACTACAAAGCCATTAGCAGTATAGATTAGGTTGAGCTTTAGCTTAACCCAATCTACAAGGTTACTAACTTTATGCTACTGATTCCAACTCGTTAGTAATTTCTTCTTGTTGGCGTTGGACTACTGGAATTTCAATAATAAACTCAGTTCCTTCTCCGGGTTGCGAGATACACTCAATTGACCCTTGGTGTTTTTCTACCACTATCTGATAACTGATTGATAAACCTAGTCCAGTGCCTTTACCAACTGGTTTTGTAGTAAAAAAAGGTTCAAATAATCTTGCTTTTACCTCTTCAGTCATTCCCTGTCCGTTATCAGCAATCCTGAGAATGATAGTGCCGCTATGGCAAAATTCTGTAGAAATTTTTATCTTTTTAGGATAGCTGCAAACGTCGCTACTGAGATTTTCTAATTCATCAATAGCGTTACCAATTAAATTCATAAGTACCTGATTTATTTGCCCCGAATAACATTCAATTAAAGGCAAATTACTGTACCCTTTAACAATTTCAATCCCTTCGTTGTCACCATGCGCTTTCAGCCTGTTTTGCAAAATTAACAGAGTATTATCAATCCCTTCGTGAATATCCACGACCTGAATAAGTTCTTCATCACTACGAGAAAAATTTCGCAAGCTACGTACAATCTGATGAATGCGCTTTGCTCCGACTTCCATTGAGTACATGACTTTTGGCAAGTCTTCTTTCAAAAATTCCAGGTCTATTTCGTCAATTTTCTCTTGCAGCACGACACTGGGTTTAGGATATTCTTGCTCATAAACCTTGAGCAGATCGAGCAAATTTTGGATGTAGTCAGTTGCGTAATTCAGGTTGCCGTAAATAAAACTGACAGGATTATTAATTTCGTGAGCTACACCCGCTACCAGGCATCCCAAATTAGACATTTTTTCTTTTTCAACTAGCTGGGATTGAGCTTGTTGCAGTTCTTGCAAAGCTTGCTCTAATTTCTTTGCCTGGCTAACTGCTTGGGCAGTAGCGGCACAACTTTTTTCATATAATTGAGCTTGATAAATGTGAATTGCCAGTTGTTCAGTATCACTTTCTTTTTGATACTGGTTCACTACGGAATCCAATGCTTCAACTAGGTTTTTTGAAGACTCGGTGAGAATGTAGCATAAATGGGGATTATCTGGTATTAGTTCCTCACTGCTGCTTCTGGCGATCGCTCTAGCTTGGTCGATATATTGCCGTACCTGCCGATCTAAATTTAAAGGTGCCGCAAAGTACATAGATTGGACTGTTGGCGAAGGATGACCGGGTAATTTCAGATCGCGATCGCCTTCGATTAAACCTTTGTGTGACCTTTCCATCAAATCTAAATCGGCTAGCAACCCTGAGCGCAATTCTTCCTGCGCTTGCTTATCTTTTGTACATACCAGCCTTAAGGCGAACAGTGCAGTCCGTTGGGATAGCATACGTTGACGACCGCTAACATTGACAACCGCCGCATTAATTTCCCGCACTGTATTGATTTCGTCTAAGTGTAAATAAGTAGTCAAGACAGGTATCGACAATTTTCCTAAAATAAATAAGGTCTGACGATGTATACCATTATAAGGTTTTTTTGTCATACTTCTTTAGGAGGCTTTTTTACTTATAGAATGAAAAACTTTCGCGAATATACTTCTCGTATAGTCGCGTTAAATTCTGCTGGGAGTTCTGGCTCGCCTTTAAATATGCAGCTCGGATCTTCAGCTAATAGTTGATTGACTGCTACTGAAAAACTATGAACTAAAGTGGTGCCAAGTTTCGTACATTTTTATACAGATTAAAAAAATTAGTTTGGGAGCCAGTTGAGCTTTGCCCATAACTAACTAGGGATATGGCATTGCCATATCCCTACTAATTCAACATCTATTAGGTTTTCCCAGGAATAAATCATCCTGTATTATGAGTGATATCCTTTGGGATTATCGATGCAAGACTTGAATTATTGAAACTGCCTATAAGCAAGGCTTTCAAAACCATCGGAGGCAAAGAAACTTCTTCGCCTCCACAAAATCCAAAATGGTATTAGGTATCTCGCCCTACCCTACCAAACTAGCCTTTAGTATCACCTAAGCGGAAGAATACCTTGCTGCGTTGAACGCCAGCGTCAGTACCGTAGCTGCTAAAGGTGAGAGAATTGAGCTGGTTAAACAAAGGTTTAGCAAACAGCTCCACCACTCTGACAATTGGCAACTGACGCTCTAAAATCGCCTGACTTGATGCCCAGTCTAGATACAAGTAGCCATTATTAGGTTGAGGTAAAGAAGCGATATTTGTCTGGAAATTATCACTTTTTAGCAGAGAATTTTCCGGAGCTTTGAGGGCTTGATCCATCGCCTCAATGGAAGTGGTAAAAATCTCATATTTGCCTATGCTGGCGCGGACACCTTGAACTTTTGCCTCTAATCTTACAGAATTTTGCTCTTTACTTTCTTTGCTTGGGGGAACGGTTGTTAGTTTTGTCCAGGCAAAGATGGGATGATTTTCTAGGGTAAAAGAGCTAACGCTTAGTCCCTGCTGCTTGGCAACGTCGTCTAAATGGTTAATTCCCGCCTGAGCTGTGTTTTCTGCTGATTCGGCGACAAAAATCCAATCTGGATTGCGATCGCTCCGAGGCAATATTCCCAAAGCATACTCACCTTGTACCCAGCTGAAGATATCTTGCTCCACATCGATGCCCCAACGAGTTTGTAAATCGGCTAGGGGTTGATTGATCAGTTGGGAGAGAGTATCGTCGCTCTTTTGTGTAGATGATAGTTCTCGCAATTGATCAAGATGAGTGCCAGCAGCAGCGATCGCTATTTGTTCTGGAAGATACTGCAATGCTCCCACCGCTTGAGATACTGTAGGAGCCATAGTTGCATCTGACCCGGCAGTTCCTTGCAGAGCGGTTTGTGCCAGCAATCCCTGGCGGTTAATTTCCAGCGCGATCGCTAAAGTTTCATACTTCTGGGTAATTGATGACTCTGATTTGTTACCCAGCAACTTAGCCAATCTGGGGAGATTGACATAAGTTAGCCCAATCTTCGAGCCAGTAATGTTCTCCAAAGCCTTCTGATAGGCAGGATCTTCACTCAAACTCAGATCCGGGGCTTGAACATTGTTAATAGCTGCACGCAGCACTTTGGGATTATTAGCAAAAAGCACAAAGCGATCGCCTACTACTGCACTAGCAACAGATTTTTCTTTTCCTTGGGTGTAAATCAGCTTTACACCTTTGTATTGTTCAAACTGCAAAGAAGCGCCTTCGCTAGATTGCTTCTGCCAGAACAAATCTACAAACTCGTTGCTGCGTTGCGGGTTTTTGCTAGTTGCAATCAACAGCAGTCCCCGTTGTTCTCCATTTTGGCTTGTGCGGTCAAAATCTAAGCTAGTGACGGAAAAAGTAATTTCATCTCCCAGCCAAGGCTGGATATCTTTCTGGTAGTCGAGATCGGTGTTAGCCAGTAAACTTTGTTTAACTTGGTCTAGTTCGACACGCGATCGCCCACGGTTCCCCGAACGATCCACAGCCTGCCGAACCCCCTCCTCCAAGCGATCTGGATTCACTAGCAATGACACCATGACTGGTGCCTGTTTCGGCACAAACATCGCGGCAGATGGGTTCGTCATCTGGCCGCCCGACATCAAGGCGAGGGGACTTTGCGATCTTAACCAGTAAAAGCCACCAGCACCAATCAACAGCAGCACTAAAACGCCAGCTGCTAAAGCGTAAAAAAATGAGCGTTGCTTCATGGCGAAATTCAGACCTTGCGCGAGAGCGATTGAGCTTAGAACACTAATCCAGATGTCAGAGAATATTATGGCTGCCTGCCGTCCACCCGAACTATTAAAATCTTAGTTAATCTCGAAACGCAACATCATGTCAGCTCAATCTTATCCCCGACAGATTTCCCAGATTAGTGTAGAAGAACTCCAAAAGCGTCTGTGTGATGCCCGTGAGGGTTTACAACTGGTGGATGTGCGAGAGCCTTCTGAAGTAGCGATCGCCAGCATTGAGGGGTTTGAAATCCTCCCTCTGTCGGAGTTTACCGAATGGTCTGATCAAATCCCCACCCGCTTCGATCCCGACGCGGAGACGCTGGTAATGTGCCATCACGGTATCCGTTCGGCTCAGATGTGTCAGTGGTTACAAAGTCAAGGCTTCACCAATGTTAAAAATATTGCAGGTGGTATCGATGCTTACTCGCTTCTGGTAGATTCCACAATTCCCCGGTATTAATTCCTGCTTTTAGAGGCGGTCGCCTCCCCCAAGGGCTAATAATCACCAAAATGGGGAAGCGATCGCTTCCCAAGGATAGCCCGGAGAACGAGAATAAATTGCCCCTACACCCGAACAACTAGAATCTTGTGTATATATTCTGGAGAAATGTGCCAGAGTAAGTCTTATCTTAGTTTTTCCACTGTTTGCTGCTACTACCACAATTTTACTGATCGGCAGGCAGAAGACAGCATCTGCTATTGTGATTTAACCTGTAATTAAACGGCTGCTCGCTTGTCAAGAACGCCGGGCTTACGATAAATCAATAATCGTAAGTCCCCGAATTTTCATTGTGTTTAAAACCTATTAGATTCGGCTTTTGTTTAAATGTCTAAACAAGTAAAATTGACCGATCGGCAACAACGTATTCTCTGGGCAACAGTTCGCCATTATATAGCGACGGCAGAGCCTGTAGGCTCAAAAGCATTGGTAGAAGAATATAATCTCAGCGTCAGCCCAGCAACTATTCGCAATGCGATGGGTGCTTTAGAAAAAGCTGGATTACTCTATCAACCCCATACTTCCGCTGGAAGGGTTCCCTCTGACTCTGGCTATAGAATTTATGTTGACCAACTAATAAAGCCTTCTGAGGTATTGGGGAGACAGGTAGAGGAATTATTTACAAAAAATCTAAACTTAGAGGATTGGAGCTTCGAGGCTTTGCTACGAGGAGCAGCGCAAATTCTCACTACGCTCAGTGGTTATATTACCCTGATCACGATGCCTCAGAACCGTACTACTCACTTACGACATTTGCAACTGGTGCAGGTTGAGCCAGGACGGGTGATGCTAATCGTGGTGACAGATGCTTATGAGACAACTAGCGTTTTGATGGAGTTACCGCCGCTCACTTCAGAAGATACCGAACCCGATACAGAAATTGTAGAGCGGGAGTTGCAGATTTTATCGAACTTTTTGAATAGCCAGTTGCGAGGGCGATCGCTTGTTGAATTAGTTGCCCTAGACTGGAGTGAGTTAGGTCGGGAATTCCAAAGGTATGCGGATACCTTGCGAAGTTTAGTCTCTGACTTAATCCGTCGCACCACAAAACCCGCTTCAACCCAAATTATGATTCGCGGTGTTGCGGAGGTGTTACGTCAGCCAGAATTTTCTGAGTTGCAGCAAATCCAAATGTTAATGCACCTATTGGAAGAGGAACAAGACAAGCTTGGGCCTTTAATCTTTGAATTACCTACACCAGAGATTCAAGGAGTGACAACCCTGCCACAAGGTTCGCGAGTGACAGTGAGAATTGGTTCCGAAAATCCCTTAGAACCGATGCGTACTTGTACGCTAATTTCTGCAACCTACCGACAAGGTTCTGTTCCGGTAGGAAGTGTGGGAGTTTTGGGCCCGACTCGAATGGTATACGAAAATGCGATCGCGCTCGTTGAAGCCGCCGCCGATTATCTTTCCGATGCCCTTACTCAAACCGCTTAATCGATTTTGAATTTTGGATTGAGAGAGAGTGGTGATTTCCAATTTACTCTCTTCCCCTCTTTCCTAACTATCTTTGCGGTTCATTTCTTTAAAATAACATGATTAGAAAAATAGGCTTTTGGTTGCTATGGTTAGGATTAGTTAGCTACGCCTTTCTATTAGCCCCTCCCAATCAACCAGACACATTTGAACTGATTAAAAATCTGTCAACAGGTCAATGGACAGGCATCAACCCTTTGATTATTGCCCTATTTAATATCATGGGTCTCTGGCCTATGATTTACGGTTGCCTGTTATTTATAGACGGCAGAGGGCAAAAAATACCAGCTTGGCCTTTTGCAACATTCTCCTTTGGAGTAGGAGCCTTTGCCTTATTACCTTATTTGGCACTGCGCGAACCGAATACACAATTTTCAGGGCAAAAAAATCTATTTTTGAAAATACTTGATTCTCGCTGGCTCGGTCTTATCCTAACAACTGGCAGCGTTATTTTGGTTGCCTACGGCTTGCTGGGAGCAGATTGGGCAGATTATATTCAACAGTTCCAGACGAGTCGTTTTATTCATGTTATGAGTCTGGATTTTTGTCTATTGTGCTTAATATTTCCCGCCCTACTAGGAGATGATATGGCACGGCGGGGAATCAACAATCCTGCACTTTTTTGGACTGTGGCGCTGATTCCACTTTTTGGCCCTTTGGCGTATCTTTGTCTGCGCCCGCCCTTACCAGAATCTACTGCCGAGGTGGTATCGAAACAGCAGCCCGTCTCAAACGTAAGTAGGTAGGTATAAAAAGCCCTATTGAGAAATCCTGTTTCTTCGGCTTGGGAATTGTAAATTAACTTGACCAAAGACAGACGTAACCGATTTTGTCTCTGCTTTAAAGTTAGTTAACAAACAAGCGTAGAATTATCGGTTAAGCTCGTGGGTAAAAAAATAGCATTATGGTTGTTATGGGGTGGCTTTATCGCCTATGTCTTGCTGCTGTCCCCTCCAATTACGCCGGACACATTCAGGCTAATTAAAAACATATTGACTCTTCAGTGGGTAGAAGTTAACCCAATTATCCTCTCGATATTTTCCCTCATCGGCATCTGGATACTAATCTACGGTTGCCTTTTATTTATCGATGGCAGGATGCAAAAGATTAGTTTTTGGCCCTTTGCTTTGGGCGCAGCGGGGACAGGAGTAATTAGTCTAATCCCTTATTTAGCTTTGCGGGAACCGAATCAAGAATTTTCTGGGCAAAAGGATGCCTTCCTGAAAGTTTTCGATTCTCGCTGGACGGGCATTATCCTCAATTTAAGTACGCTTATCTCACTGGCATTCGGCTTGCTGGCAGGTGATTGGGGAGACTTTATTCAGCAGTTTCAAAGCGATCGCTTTGTCAATGGCATGAGTTTGGCTTTTTGCCTGTTCTGCCTGCTGTTTCCAACCGTTCTCGGCGATGACATGGCGCGTCGAAGTTTCCAAAGTCCCCAAATTTTTTGGGCAGTGTCCCTAGTTCCATTGCTTGGCCCACTTGCCTATCTGTGCCTTCGTCCACCTTTGCCAGAAAGCAGTGCTGAAGCGGCATAAAATGTCATCAACACTACAAAGGTGTGAATGACATTCACAAACTTGACTTAAGAGAGACGCAAGCGATCGCGTCTCTCTTTTAAAGTTAATCTAGACCGCAGCGTCAAACCATCTGTCAAAATTATGGGCAGAAAAATTGTATTGTTCTTAATCTGGGTGACATTTGTTGTCTATACCATTTGGTTGGCTCCTCTAGATCAATCAGATACACTGCCACTGGTTAAAAAGCTGTTAACATTTCAGTTGGAAGAAGTTAACGCCATTCTAACCAGCATATTTTGGCTAATGGGTGTTTGTCCCATGATCTACGCCTGTCTAATGTTTGCTGATGGCAAAATGCAAAATTTTCGTGTTTGGCCTTATTTTATTGGGTCAAATGGAATAGGAGTAATTTGCCTCATTCCTTATTTAATATTGCGGAAATCAAATCAAGATTTTGATAGTAGAAAGGATTATTTACTGAAAATTTTAGATTCTCGTTTAACAGGAATTTTTCTATTTTTAAGTACGATTTTCTTACTTTCCTACGCTATAGTTGCCGGAGATTGGGCAGATTACATTCAACAGTTCCAAACCCGTACCTTTGTTCACCTGATCAGCTTAGATTTTTGCCTGATGTGCCTAACCTTTCCTTTGACATCCTTATTTGACGATGACATGGCACGCCGGGGTTTGAAAGATTCCCGAATTTTTTGGGCGGTAGCGTTGGTGCCGCTTTTTGGCCCTTTAACTTATATTTGCCTGCGTCCATCGTTACCAGAAAACATTAGGGTGGAAGTGCCTGGGGTCACAAAGAAGGCATCGCCTATTAGCCATTTGAAGCCTCTAGCTTGAAACAAGATAAATTCTCTATAGCAGTCCTAAATGACTTGTGAAGGCGAGATACCCGACTTCTCTAAGAAGTCGGGTATCTGAAGGGCTGGCACCTCACAATTCAAATAGGATTGCTATACTTTATCTTTCCCTGTATTCTCTACGCCTAGAAAAGAGACTTTTACATAGACACTTATCTAAATGCAAATAATCAACCGTTACCAGTTTGAGAACGCCATACATTAAAACTTTTCAACCTTCGTATTCGCTATCAATTTCTATATCCAGCGTGTCTTCATCAACTCGCACATACAAAATATTTGGGCGACAGCAGACTTGACAATCTTCTATGTAAGACTGTTGTCCACCCGCACTAAGGTCAATAAAAGTAACATTTGGTTCGCCGCAATAGGCGCAGTAAAACTCGGATGTATTTTGCATTTACTTTAATCCCCATCAGCACAAAGTCCGGCAGGGAAATCTCCTAAAATCGAGCTATCACTTGATCGCTACTTGCATTTTGTAGCTGGCGTTACCTCTAGTTCCGCCAACAACAATCTTATAATCTCCCGTCGCAGGCAATACACCGCGCCAGCTAGTTGCCTCCTGCCTGATAATCCGCCCATTGGGAGCTACAACATCAAAAACAGCGTTTTTCTCCAATGAGGTGATGCTGAGTGTCATTGTCTGGCGTGCCTTAGCACTAAGTAGATAGGTATCTCTAGTACCTCGCACTACCCCATACTCTACAAGCGCTGAGTTTTTACCAGGTGCAAACCGGATGCGTTGTGTGCGACCCCGTGCTTGCGCGATCGCAAAGCTGGGTTCAACTGATGCAGTACGGGTAGAGGCGAAGGTTGTGGTTATAGCCTCTACAGAGGGTGTCAAGCATAAAAATGCCCCTGCACCTACTAAAGCCAGTTTTGAGACAATACCATTAAATTCGGGTTTCATGGATGCCATGCGATCGCTTACTTTTCGAGGGTAAAACATTTTCTCAGTTTCTCGAAAGTTTTCTCGCGATCGCATCAGTGGTATTGCGGTTCTTACTTACTCGATTAGGTTAGCTTACTCCGTGCGATCGCGGTGGCAATTGGGCTGTAACTTAGATTAAGCAGGCATCAAACTCTGTGCTGTCGCTAGGTGCTTTTGTAAGGTTTCCACGGGTAGTGGCCCAGCTAAGTGACTCCAAGGCAAAACTTGCTCTAGGGACCAGTTGGCGTGGACGTAGTAATCTAGTTCAGGCACCTGTCCTCGTAGTTCTTTGAAAGCACGGCGGTAACTGCCTAGAGAATCACCGTAGTGTCGCGTCAGTTCCAATAGATAAGATAAGCGTCTGTCTCCTCTGGATATTAGCGCTTGCATTACCGACCAGTTATAACTTTCCGGTCGAAAGTTAATACCCTCGCGTCGCAATTCCTTGTCTAACTTTTTGAGGCGTTTTTCGGCTTCTCGATTTACGCCAAACCACTGAAATGGCGTGTGCGCTTTGGGTACAAAGGTACTGCATCCTAATGTTAAGCGTAAACCGGGAGCAGCTCGTTTTAGCGATCGCATCATCGCCACTGTTGCGTCTAAATCCTCTGGTTCTTCCCCAGGAATTCCCGCCATCCCGTAAAGTTTCAGTCCAGTTAATCCACCAGCTTTGGCATTTATCGCCGCTTGCACGATTTCATCGTTATGCAACTTTTTGTTGATAATCTGGCGCAAACGTTCTGAACCACTTTCTATAGCAATAGTAAGCGATCGCGTGTCTCGTTTCGCCAAAGTTTCTGCCAACTGCACCGTCACCGTATTTGTCCGCACCGACGCAATACTTAGACGTACATCGTCATATTTTGGCTGACTCAAATATTCCAGCAGAGTTTGAAATTCTGGGTGTTGTGTAACAGAAGCACCTAACAATCCTAACCGATTTGTCACCGCCAACCCGCGCTCAATTGCCGGAATCAGCGAATCTTCTAAACTAGCCGTGCGAAAAGGTAAAGTGAGGTAACTTGCCAGACAGAAACGGCACATCTCCGGACAACTGCGTACCACTTCCACCATGTAGATATTTTCCCATGCCGCCTTTTCTGTTACTACGGTCGAAGCAGACAAAGTATTACCTCGATAAGTCTGCTTTTCTACCCGACAGGGAATTGCCTCATTTACTGGCTGAATCGACTTTATTAAACCATCTGCATTGTGATATTCCACCACATACAAACTGGGAACATAAATTCCCGGAACTTGCGCCAAACGCTTCAACTGAGTTTGTCTATCAGCTTGTCGAACTTCCTTGTAAGCTTCAATGAAATTTGGCAGCAGATTTTCCCCGTCTCCTAGCAATATCACATCAAAAAAGTCAGCAAAAGGTTCGGGATTAGCAGTTAATACTGGGCCTCCACCAAATACTAGGGGATGATTATCAGAACGGGCAGCAGCGCGAGTGGGAATTTCTAACGATTCCAGTAAATTGAGGATATTTACATAATCCAGTTCCCAAGAAACAGAAAAACCGACTAATTCTGGATTTCTCGGCAGTTGTTCCTGGGTATCCGTAAACAGGCGACTCACCTGCACATCGCAGCGCATTGCCAAAGTCGCCCACACCACCTGATAGCCGAGGCTAGTGATGCCAACGCTATACTCATTTGGGAAGCCAAATATTGTAGGTATAGCATCGTTGTCAGGCGTTGCAGGTGTAAATAAAAGACGTTCAGCAGCAAATACTCCGGTCATCACAGGCAAATTAAGCGTCAGCATAACATTTCATCTATATTTAATTTTAAACCATAGAATTATAAGATTAAAAATTAAGGTTAGTAAGTTCGCGATAATTATTGGTAAAGCTTGAAGATAAATTCCGTACACCAGCCACAGAAAAACGCCACTACAGAAAATAATTAGCATTTCCAAAGACACATCCTTTGCTGATTTCGAGTACCATATTTTAAAAAGTTGTGGCAAGAATGCAATGGTAGTTAATGTAGCTGCGAACAAGCCCAAGATTGTAATAAAGTCCATTTATATTCTGTAGTTGACAATTATATTTGAAGCGTCCATTTAAAACGCCTTACGACTGAAGTCGCAACCGCACAATCTAAGCCTGCCTACGCAGACTTTTAAGACTGCAAATACGGTCTTTGTTCGTGTAGGCAGATTCTTTAGGAGGTGGGCTAAAAAATAGAGATACGCCCGTTGTTGTTTTTAGACTACTTCAGATAAGACTTAGCCCAAGCGTAACGTACTGGGTCTTTTTTCAACAGATACTCTACTACTTCTTGGCGCTTGTCATCGTTATTAGTATTTTTAACTACGCGCTTGATTTCATCATCTATGTCTTCAGGTTCAGCTCCTCGTTTGATTGCCTCATTGAACCAATAATCACCATCTGAATATTGATGACGCTCATAACAAATTGCACCCATTAAAGTGTAAGGGTGATGACTACTAGACTGGTACTCAATGGCTTTCCTAGCGCAATCTTCCGCTTTCTCTAATTTATCAATATCTCGGAATGTCCCGCCTCTTGTTGTTAGCAATGCTGACTTGAGTTTATTTTCTTTGATTGTGCCGAAGTCCAAGTTGTTTGTTACTTGCAATGCTCGTTGAGGTTCATCTGCCTTGCGCCAATGACTGCTAGCGTTGGGTAAGTTCCATTTGTTGCCAGTGCGCTTAAATTCCTGTTCATTAAAAAGTGCTTCAAGTCGGTAGTGAGCCTTAGCAATCTTTCCATGACGTGAGAGAAGTTCCTCTTCTATCAATTGAACAATCATTATAGGATCTAGCCGCTCTTCTCTTTCTAGTTTTTGCATGATTGTATAAAATGGTTCGAGAGGTAATCCATTTCTAGGGTCTAGAATACGATATTTGACCTTCAGCGCTGCAAAGTGTTGTTGTTGAGCGAAAATTATAATATTTTCGCGACCATTATTTTTCAGCCAGTCAATCTCTGACTCACTCAACTCATTGCCTGATTCTATTTTTAACTTCAAATCTGAAGCGTATTTTTCGTTAGCGATCGCAATTGTTTCTGTAAGCTCACGCTTTTTTAGATAGTTAATATCCTGTTCATATGGCGGATTTCCTAATTCAATTCTTTTGAGAAGTTTGTACAAGTGACTAGAGGGAAATGAATCTTCATCTTGAGTTGCTTTATACTTGACTTTCAAAGCTGCAAATTCCCGCTTCTGTTCTAGCTCTTGAACAATCTCAATAGTCTCACTAAGTTGATGTTGTTTCAACCATTCTATTTCTGAATCAGTTAGCAACTTGTCTGATTCAAGATTTTGCAAAATTGGATACAGAGGACTAGAAACAGATGTATCTGGATGAGCGGCTTTATACTTATCCTTTAGCTGTGCAAATTCACCTTCTCTAACCGCCTCTTGTTGCTGGAAAACTTTCAGGGGTTCAAAGAGTTGGTGTTTGTTCAACCAGTTAACATCTATATCGCTTAATCGTTCTGATGTGTCTATAAGCTTTAAAATTTGGTACAGCGGACTATCAGGCGATGGATCTTGGTGTTGAGTGGCTTTATACTTAGACTTCAGTGTAGCGAAACGCCCCATTTCTTCAGCGATAGCTACCGTTTTAAAAGATTTAAAATTTCTCAAACAAACAATTTCTTCTTCAGCTAACTGATTTTCTGATTCAAGCTTCCAAAGAATCGGGTATAGTGGACTATCTAGCTGTGAATTCAGGAGGTTAACTTGATACTTAGCATTGAGTTGCGAGAATTCATATTGTAGTTTTATAGGTTCTTCTTCCCTAAGTTGCTCCCACAAGATAATTTTAAGTGTTGCTAAAAGTTGATGCTCTTTAAGCCAATTCAACTCAATATCAGTAATTTTTATTTCTAAGTCAACTTTTCTTAGGATGAGATAGAGCAGACTAGAAGGAGAGGATTCTGTATAATTAGTTGCCTGATACTTGGACTTCAGGATAGCAAAATGTTCTGTTTGGCTGGGAAACTGTTGATACATATATAGTCAAGTTGCAGGATCAAACCGGATGTAAAGGAAACTATAACTACACAGCCGCTATATAAGAAACCGGAAAATTACCTACATCACAAAATGCGATCGCATTCTGGTTATGCTCAATAAGTGCAGTTCACAGGGTGCATAATTGTAAACTATAGTCTTGGATATAAGAGGCAAATTCAGATCCCAAGCCTTACAATAAGCAAGAACAAGGGCGAGTAGTAGCAGGGCTTGTGGTGTGATTAAGGAGTTGACGTGGCAAAGTTCATCTCAAGGCTGAAGGATATATCAGGCAAGTTCAATGCAGGAGTATCAACTGAACCAGTCGATACGCCTAAGATTGATAAACAACCAGATAACCCAGAGAAGGTAGATAAACAGACATTGCGACGGCGGCGGGAAATCAAGCGAAGTCTCTTGCGGATGAAGCGCTTCTCTGTCCAGCAGTTGGAAGTTATCAAAAAGCCTTTCACGGGAGAAAATCCCCTTCATCACAAAAAGCGATTTTGGATCGGCTTGGGTGTGGGAGGAGGAGCGATCGCGCTGGGTGTTGCTTGGTCGTCTTTTGAAAGCAGCTTACCCGATACTGGCGATGTATTAACTTTAATGCGCCCAGAGACTTTGACCATTAAAGCCTCTAACGGCAAAATACTCCAGCAAATTGGCCCCACTACCCGCGAAGCTCTAAAAATTGACAAAATTCCTAAAAAGCTGATACAAGCCTTCATCGCCATAGAAGACAGACGCTTTTACCAACACCAAGGGGTAGATTATCAGGGCGTTGGGAGAGCAATAGTTTCTAACCTGGTAGCCAGAGATGTCGTCGAAGGCGCTAGCACTATTACGCAACAACTAGCGAGGATGGTTTTCCTCGATCAAGAGCGTAGCGTCTGGCGCAAGCTCAAAGAAGTTCGTACTGCACAAAAAATTGAGAACGGAAACACCAAAGATCAAATTCTGGAACGTTATCTGAATTTGGTTTATTTGGGAGAAGGTGCTTATGGAGTAGCAGATGCGGCTTGGGTTTACTTTACTAAGCCAGTGTATGAGCTAACCCTGGCGGAAATGGCAACGCTAGCCGCAATACCACCAGCACCCAATGAATATTCGCCGCTGAAGAACCCCCAAGTTATCAAAGAGCGGCGAAATTTGGTATTAAAACGGATGCAGGAGGGTGGCTTCATTACAGCAGAAGAAGCCGACAAAGCGATCGCTTCCCCATTAATTACAAAAGCGAGTCCTCCCAAACGCCTCGAAAGATTCGCCCCCTACTTCACCGAATACATCCAACAGGAACTGCCCAAATACGTTTCTAAACAAGCGCGGGAAGTCGGCGGTTTAACTGTCGAAACCTCCCTGCACCCAGAGTGGCAAGAATCAGCCGAAGAAGCAGTCAAAAAAACCATAGAAAACACGGGAAGAGGTCAAAACTTTGAACAAGCTGCCCTAGTTGCCATCGATCCGCGTACCGGAGAAATTAAGGCAATGGTCGGGGGAAAAGACTTTTTCAAACAACAATTTAATCGCGTCACCCAGGCACAGCGCCAACCTGGTTCTACATTTAAAGCATTTGTCTATGCAACAGCAATGGCAGCCGGATTTACTCCCTATCGCGGCTACCTAGACTCACCTTACAAAGTAGACGGCTATAGCCCCAAAAACTACAGCGAAACCCACCGAGGCTGGATCTCCATGCGAGATGCCCTGATCAGCTCAATAAATGTAGTCGCTGTCAAAGTTTTGGTAGATGTCGGGTGGGAACCAACGATCCAACTGGCACGCAAAATGGGAATTGAATCAGAACTCAAACCCACCTACTCCACAGCTTTAGGTGCCTCCGAAGTCAACCTGTTGGAACTAACTAGCGCTTATGGCACCTTTGCCACCAACGGAACACATACAAAAGCCTTTGGCATCCGCCGTGTTCTCGACCGACGCGGCAACGTAATTTACAACGCCAAATCTAAATCAGAGCGCGTCTTACAAGAAGACACATCTGCCATCATGACTTGGCTGCTGCGGGGTGTTGTGAACGAGGGTACAGGTCAAGCCGCCTCTTTAGGCGATCGCCCCGTCGCTGGCAAAACCGGAACCTCTGACGAAGCCCGCGACCTGTGGTTTATTGGTTACATTCCGCAAATGGTTGCTGGTGTTTGGTTAGGCAATGACAACAACAAACCAACTTGGGGTGCCAGCACCACAGCCGCCTACACCTGGCACGAGTTCATGGAGAAAGTTGTAGAAGGGATGCCCATCGAGAAGTTTCCCCCTCGACCTACCGAATTAGAAGGGCGCAAACCCCAAATCGAGGTCAAGCCAATCAAGCCTCGAAGCAGCTATTCTGGGCCTATAAAGACAGATAAAAGCGACAACGACGAGCAAACTCAAACCCCCCGACGGAGAAGATCCCGCCGTACATACAGCGAAGACAACTCCAGCAACGAAACTCCCCGGCGTAGCCGGAGCCGCAGTAACACCTACCAAAGCAACAGTGTACAAAGCTCCGGCGAGACTCGCTCCAGCCGGAGGCGGCGACGCAGCCAAGAAGTCCAGACTCAAGAAGTACCCACACGCACCTATCGCCGCCGCCGTCGTAGTTCACAAAACACAGATTCTCAGAGCCAGCAAACTCAAGAAACGCCTACGCGCAGCAATCGCCGCCGTCGTCGTAGTTCACAAAACACACAATCGCAGGAGTCAACACCAGTGCGGCGTAGTAGTTATCGCCGCAGGTCATCAGAATCGACTTCCTCAACTTCCTCGACTTCTCGCCGCCGACGGAGGAGCAGACAAACAGCGCCAAGCTCTCAGCCACCAGCACCACGCGCACCCAGAAGGGAGTACAACTCCGCTGCGCCACCAGCACCACCAGCTGCTAGGAAGGATAGTTCTTCACAGTAGTAGGGCTTAGGCACGTCAACACGCTGTAGGGGCATGGCGATGCCCATCGGTGTCAATTTAAGAAGAGCTTGGCGGTTGAAACCGCAGCTACACAAACAAAGCCCGCCTGCGCGGGTTATAAGAATCTTGATCAGGGCGTTAGCCAAGGCAAACGGACTTCGTTTTTGTAGCCGCGAATTCCATTCGCCAGGGCTTAAGTTGACACCAATGGGCATTACCATGCCCCTACGACAGAATTAGGCATTCACTAATTAACTGCCTAAGTCCTGAGTAGGCATCTTGGCAAGAGAAGCTGAGCAGCTGAGGGGCTGAGGGAGAACTTGAATTCAGGCTCTCCCTTATCCTCTACTCTGGGGATCAAACTCAAGGGTGATAGAGGAGTCTCTTAAGTTTGGTACGATAACCAAAAATCGATAAGGAGATTACAAAAAATGAGTTTACTTATGGACGTTGCTGCTGCTAGTGGGCCTCATTTTCCAGTTTCGGCTACTGCTGTGTACGCAGTTGGTTTTATTGCTGCTGTAACTATTGGCTCGGTTGCTTGGTACAACTCTAAGCGTCCTGTGGGTTGGGAAGATAAAGAGCGTCCGGATATTGTGCCTGATGTTAAAAAAGAGGAAAACCCTGGTCTGGGCAAGCCATAAAAAAGGAAAAAGAAAAAAGGCAAAAGTTATAAAATCCATATTGGTCTAGTCGCACCTAATAAATATAGGCCGATAAAGAAAGAATTGAAAACAGACACTTTTCGCTAATTTATTAGGTGTCTTTTTTCAATTCTCTAGATTTATCTATGGGATTTTTACTCTGGCATTTTTGCATTTTCCCTGGTTAGCGCAGTGCTACAGGAGAACGCAAGGTCACATTCAAATCGGTGTTGGGGTCAATAACTACAACATCAACTTTTCTTTGTCCGAAAAACAGCCCACCCAAAGCACCCAAGCCAGCACCGCCGAGGATTTCTTCAGTAGCAAGCGCTTTGTCGCCAGTCAAAGCAGCGATCGCGGCCGCAGCTGCTCCACCAAGGGCAGCACCTTTGAAAATAGAACCGGTGTTGCTTCCCTGACCTACCTGTTGGGTTCTGGTAATTATTTTAGAAGCACCATTGATACGCGCCCGTTTACCGTTGGAAAACACTAATTCCTGGGCAACAAATCGGGAACCTTTCCCATTAGGAGCAGGGCGTAGTTGACCAACAACCTGAGTTCCAGCAGGAATTACAATGGCACCGCTAGAGCTTTTAACGTTGCTTGCCACGCTCAGAGTTACAGGTGCAGTTTCGGTAGGGGTAACGACGATTTTATTGGCTTTGTCATACCTGACGGCTATCCTGGTTCCAGATGCGAGGGTGACTGGAGTTGTGGGATATTCATAATATTGTGCAGCCGCAGGCGCAGTTGCGATAAGTGTTGGGGCAGCTACACCAGTAGTGATGGTTAGTGCCATGAGTGCAGCAGTTGTAGATTTCCAGCTAGTCATAGAAAACACTCTCAGTATTTACGCGGTTATATGTAGGGACGGCTTGTTGGTGAGATTGTTTCTTGACAATTTAACCGATATAGGAGCAAGAAGAAGACGATTGCCTATAAGTCGTATGAGGTGGACATCTTACCCGCCCTCAACAGGTGTTTTCAAGACGCGAAGCGCAAGCGCGACGAAAGTCGTTCGCGCTTTCAAAGGCAACATCACCAACGCCTATTTACAGGGTAGCTAACGCATAAAACCAAGCTAACCGCAATACCCGATCCTCAACGTACTGGATACCCTACACCTACCATGAGGGCGATCGCGTTTTGTGGTGAAGTGGAGAAAGAATGCGATCGCGTTACATTAATCCTCTTTTTCGTTGCTCAATTTCTGCTATGGGTAACAATAACGTATCCTCTATCTCCTGCCGCACCTCACGGCTTACATAACAATCGCTATTCAGACACTGCACCAGCAACAAATTAGCATCGTAATACTGCTTAAATAATTCCTTTTGTTGTTTGCTGAACTGCCAGTAGTGACCCATATTACGATACTTAATCATCACGGCTCTTAATTGCTCAGTCCAAGCTTTACCGTTAGCTTCCCACCATTGCTCATTTTTTGCCCAGTCTTCCCATTTAGGTAATTGATCTGTAAGCTGTTGCAGCGAGTTCTTTAGTTCTGGCTCGCTATCGAGGGCGTGGTCGAGGGCGCGGTCGAGGACGAAGTCGAGGACGTCGTCGAGGGCGCGGGCGCGGGCGCGGGCGCTGTCGAGGGCGAGGTCGAGGGCGAGGTCGAGGGCGAGGTCGAGGTCGAGGTCGAGGGCATGGGTGCGGGCGAGGACGCGGTGGGGGTCGAGGGCGAGGTCGAGGTCGAGGTCAAAGTCGAGGGTGCGTTTGAGGGCGCGGGCGCGGGCGAGGACGCGGTGGGGGTCGAGGGCGCGGTCGAGGGTGCGTTTGAGGGCGCGGGCGCTGTCGAGGGCGAGGTCGCGGCCGCGGGCGGAGTAAAAAGCGCGGACTGCTGCTGACTTATACTTATATGGAATTTGGACTGGCAGAGATTTCTTACTTACCCACATTAGGAACTGCTGCAACTTCTCATCAGCAGCTACAATCCTATCAACTTGATGTTTCATTAACTGTAGTAAACGATCTGCACTTGACGACATCCCAACCGCTAGAAAGAAAACTTCTCGCCAGCGTTTTCCAGTAATGTGATTAACTAGACTTTGCAACACTTCCTCTGATGACTGTTTTACAACAACAATTTCTCTAGCAGTGAAATACTCGTGAAATGTTAGATGGGAAAACGAATAAATCGCTTTAGCCCGTTCCACTAATAGCCCGTGTTGATATTCAATTGAGCGCAAAACTACCTCACTATCCAGTTGCAGTGCTTCCGGGTCAGTATTGGCATCGGGTAAATTACGGATGTAATCTGTGATGTATTGCTCTGCCACTTTCTGCTTAAAGAAATAGTCACTTTGCTCAAAGGTAATTAGGGCAATTTTGCTGAGCAAATCTTCCTTGCGCTGGACGGATAGCTTTTTGTAAACTTGATCGCGTTGAATCCCGCGCTTGGCATCCCATTTTTTCAGCAGCGCATCCAGCCCTTCTTTGTATAGTTCAGAACGATTCGCCGGAAAATCCCCTGACTCTTCAAATGCCAAACATAAGAGCGTCAGCAGTAGCGGACTTGCGGCAAGTTCGTTGATCCGCTCATTTTCTTCGAGACGTTCGATAAAAGTCTCTGCTTTTACAGCTTTATTCTTAAACCAGTTAGTGGCAAAGGTGGCAATTTGTTCACTATCAAAATCAGCAACTTCCACCTCTGTGAATTTCTCAAATGTATATTCCCGCGCTGCGATTCGGCAGGTCATCACAAAGTGGTTTTCACAATACTGATCGGAGAAATCACGAATTTCCTTTAAGAGGCGCTTATTGTCTTCCTCTCTAACTTCATCCAGCCCATCGAGTAAAATCAATGCCCTGCCACATTCAATTACATCTTGTAGAGACGTGATATCCCTTGTCTCGATAACCCCGCAACCCACGGATTGCTGAGTGATGTATTCCAATAATCCCGGTTTATTAGCGGCTTCAGCAAAGTCTTTGAGGGTGACAAAAATCGGCACACGATCACCCTGAAACTCACCCCCTATGCACTGCATCGCTAGATATTTCAAAAATGTGGTTTTACCTGCTCCGGGCTTTCCCAAAATCATCAGCTTGGTATATTTCTCAACCGCCTCTAGTCCTGGCACTCGTTTTTCAGTAATTTTGCCTAGTCCAAAGCGCTCAACATCCTTAAAGTTGCACTCTTGCAATAACTCAGCAATCTCTTTGCGTCTGCGCCCAGTAATTTTCTCTAGAATGTTGACGTTGGTGTAGATATCATTCAACCCAATGGGGTGAGCCATATCCAGCACGCGCATTGTCCCGCAGCGTCCTTGAATAATGGGTTGTATCTTTTCGCGTACTTCTTGCACTAGGGCATCAATATCAATGCTGTTTTTCTGATTCTGCTCCTCTGCTTCAGGTTCAGCGATTTCTTCCCAATTGAGATCCAGTAAACAGCAGATATCGAGAAATGTAGGACGCTCAATCGGTTTACCCGTTAAAAATTTTCTCACAGGCTGGCGAGTCGTTCCTACTTGTTCTCCAATCTCTATTTGCGTCCAGCCTTTGTCTTTAACAACACTTTTGGCTTTCTGAATGCCTTCTGAAGATGCCCGGAGCGATCGCTTTGCCATTGTCTACCCACAAAACGCTAATGTTTCTTTGATAACGCATACAACGCATACAGCGCATACAAGCGATCGCAAACTTCGGCTTCAGATGATGAAAGAGACAAGATTGAAACTTGCTCCCTAACGTAATGCTAACTGGCACACTCTACTTTATCCTCCAAGTCTTGGCTGTAATGCTAATTGAAGAGTCAGCTAAGGCAGGCTTTCGGAAGCTTAAAAAAAGTAAGGCTATCAGACGCCGGATTTCGGTGTTGTGGTTTTGTCTCTACATCAAATGGCGATCGCGCAAATAATCAACCCGGCGAATGGAATTCGCGGCTACACAGACGAAACCCGCCTGCGCGGGTTTGAATTTTTCTAGGATGATGGGTGTGATGCGATCGCGTAACGTAGCCTTGAAAGAGCGATCGCATTCCCCTAACCCACAAGTAAATCCGATGACAAGAACAGAAATATTGGCAGCACTCAAGCAGATGACAACCGAAGAACGCTTAGAAATCATCGAAGCTGCTTCGCGGATGATGCGGGAAGAAATAGAAGACAAGGCGCGGATAATAGCTGAGAAGAAAAAGCAACTCAGTGCAGCTGCTGAGGCTGCAATCCCAGATTATATGCCTGGAGGTGCGCTACACGATCTATGGTCGCCTGACAGTGAACCTTATTATGACTCTGAGGAAGAATTACTTGAAGCTCTTAACGCTGAGGTAAAAACTAATGCGTAGAGGCGAAGTCTGGCTAGTCAGTTTCAATCCTATAATTGGCGATGAAATCGGGAAAATTCGTCCAGCAGTGATAGTGAGTAAAGATTCTGTTGGATTTTTGCTACTCAAAGTTATTGTTCCAATTACCAAATGGCAGGAGCGATATGCAGATCGAGACTGGATGGTGCGGCTGGAACCTAACGCAGAAAATGGTTTGAGTAAACTTTCAGTAGCAGATACTTTTCAAGTGCGATCGCTTTCGCAAGCCAGACTCATCCGACAACTGGGGACTCTTTCTGACGCAGCAATGCAAGAAATTACTGCTGCTTTAGCATTTGTCCTCAGTATATTGTGATAATTTTGCCTTCCTAAAGTCCGCGCAGGCGGACTTCGTTTTTATAGCCCTTAAATTTTATTTGGCAAATATTTTTAGAGCAAATTGGCAAATTTATCGCAAAAATCCTATTTTCAACCGTTAAACTAGGCAATAGTGCAGATGTACTGCTATTTCTAAATAAGAGGTACGGCGCTTTACCCTGAATGATCCCACTGCAACTGGTTCTCAAAAACTTCCTCAGCTACCGCGAGGCAAATTTAGATTTTAGCGGCTTGCATACAGCCTGCATCTGTGGTTCTAATGGTGCGGGTAAATCTTCCCTTCTAGAGGCTATCACCTGGGCAATTTGGGGAGAATGTCGTGCAGCTACAGAAGATGATGCTATCAATGCTGGTGCTAAAGAAGTTCGCGTTGATTTCACTTTCCAATGCAATAAGCAAACTTATCGGGTGATTCGGACTCGTCAGCGGGGACAGGGTGGATCTCTAGAATTTCAGGTACAGAGTTCCAACGATTTTCGCTCTTTGACTGGGCGAGGAATGCGGGCGACGCAACAGATGATAATACATCACCTGAAGTTGGATTACGAGACCTTCGTGAATTCGGCTTATCTGCGTCAAGGTAAGGCGGACGAGTTTATGCTCAAGCGTCCGAATGAGCGAAAACAAATTCTCGCTGATTTGCTGAAGCTGTCTCAGTATGAGGAACTGGCAGAACAGGCGAAGGATGCGTCTAAACAGTATAAAGCGCAGGCGGAGCAGTTAGAGCAGAGTTTGCTCTCGATAGACCAAAAACTGCAACAACGGGATGCGATCGCTCTCCAACTCTCCTCTGTGGAAACTCAGTTGAGCGAGTTGCAACAAGCCCAAACTATTGATAATGGTAAAGTTCAAGGTTTGCTTGCCCAGCAGCATCAGCGGCAAACTTTTGAACAACAACTGAGTTTTATCAAGCAGCAGTATCAAAATCTTAATCAAGATTGCGATCGCTATCGCCAAGAAATCGCCGCAACTCAACAGCAACAACGGCAATTAGAAAATTTACTCCAAAAAGAAGACGAAATCTTAGCTGGTTACGCCAATTTTCAAGGCTTGCAACTTCAGGAAGAAACTCTCACTTCTAAATCTCAAGCTTACCAAGATGCCCAACAACAACTCGGCAAACTACAGCAAAAGCTAAGCGAACAAATTAACGAGCTTAATTTACAACTCAGACAAGAGCAAGGGCAACTTGATGCTTTGCGGCAATCTAGAGCAGATATACAACAAATCTTGAGCCGCACGGAAGAAGTAGAAGCCGGGTTGCAAAAATTACAGCAAGCGCGAGCTTATTTAAGTCATCTAGATCAGCTACAAGTGCAAGTGGCTCCCCTGGTGCAACGTCGCACACAGGTGCAAACTGAACTAGATCGCGTCCACGCTCGATTATCTGCCAGATTGGAAGAACTCCGCAAGTCAGTTCGCGATCTGCAAAAACAGCAACAACGCCAACCCAAACTGCAAGAAACATTGCAGCAGGTTGAAGGACAAATTCAGCAACTCGACAAAAAGCGAGTTTATCAGGAACGAGTGCAAGAAAAAGAATTGCATCAGCGTAGTTTCCGCGATCGCTTGCAAGCAAATCAGCGGGAATGGGAAAATAAACTCACAGAATTAGCCCAAAAGCTGCAATTGATCCAGAATCCTAATTCTAGTTGTCCGCTGTGCGATCGCGCACTGGATGAACATCACTGGCAATTGGTAGTGCAAAAAACCCAAAGTCAGGAACAAGCGGTTCAAGATCAAATTTGGGATGTAGACGGGCAAATAGCTTTATGCGAGTATCAGTTACAAACGCTTACTCGTGAGTTAAAGGAAATATCTCAAGAACTTGCCAACTACGATGCTTTGCGGGAACAACGCGGACAACTGGCAGCAGAACGCTCAGCTATGGCTGAAATCCAGACTCGTCTGCAACAGATTTTAGTAGAAAAAGAGCAAATTGAGCGATCGCTTGCTTCCAACGACTATGCTCCCGATAAACAAGAAGAACTGCACCGCCTTGACCAACAATTGCAACAACTTAAATATAATGAGCAAGATCATGCCTTAGCTAGAGGTGAGGTAGATCGTTGGCGTTGGGCAGAAATTAAACAAGCAGAAATCAAACAAGCACAGCGACGAGAAGCACAAATAGACGCACAACAACCAGAATTATTAGCGAAGATTGCTCATCTGCGATCGCAAATTCAGCAGCTACAAGTTAATTCCGATTTATCTCGACAGATAGAAGCTCTGAATCAGCAGATGGCGGAAATTGGTTATGAGCGCTCGCAGCATGACACCCTGAGAAAAGCTTTACGTCAGGCGCAGGCGTGGCAATTCCGCTATCAAGAACTTCAACAATCACAGCAGCAATATCCTCTGGTGAGACAGCGATCGCAAGATTTAGCGCAGTCTTTGGAAATGCGATCGCAAGACTTGCAACAAATGACCTCTCAAATGGATGCCATTGTTCAACAATTGCAACAAACACCAGATACTAAAGGCGAACTTCGAGATTTAGAACAGCAGATACACCAGCGGCAACTGTTACAAAATGACCATCAACGGCAGTTAGGAAGCTTACAACAACAACAACAACATCTAGAACAACTCAGCACTCAGCACGCAGACCTCAAAAATCAGCACGTAACCACCCAACGGCAATATCGAGTTTATCAAGAGTTAGCGCAAGCTTTTGGTAAAAACGGCATCCAAACTTTGATGATTGAAAACGTGTTGCCACAGTTAGAAGCTGAGACAAATTCTCTACTTTCTCGGCTTAGTGGTAATCAATTACACGTCCAATTTGTAACTCAAAAAGCCGGACGTAGTGGACGCTCATCCGCTAAAAAAGCTGCAAAATTAATTGACACCTTAGATATTCTAATTGCTGATGCTCGTGGCACCCGTCCTTATGAAACTTACTCTGGGGGTGAGGCATTTCGGATTAACTTTGCAATTCGTCTGGCGTTAGCAAAGATGTTAGCACAACGTGCAGGAACAGCTTTGCAAATGCTGATCGTTGATGAGGGATTTGGTACCCAAGACGCAGAAGGATGCGATCGCTTAATTGCGGCGATAAACGCCATCTCTCCTGACTTCGCTTGCATTCTCACCGTCACCCATATGCCACAATTCAAAGAAGCCTTCCAAACCCGCATCGAAGTGTATAAAACCCAGAATGGCTCTCAGTTGAGCCTGATGATGTAAAACCTAACCCCAGGTTTTCGGGAGGAATCAACCTTGCTCCACCCGAACTATACTATTCGGTATTCTCACCCTAATTCTCTCACTCAGACGATGCCCTTCAGCATGGGAATCGCTACTATCAAAGTAAGAGAAAGAAAGCTAACAACACTACATCTTCCTCCAGGCTGAATTTTCAGCCATCCTTATCACTCCTGCGAGAGTTTTTATGATTCGATTTCTCGTTAGCGTGTTAGTGTTTGTTATCAACACGCTCTATCGCGATCGCCCTTATCAACGCTTCTACGTTTTAGAAACAGTGGCTCGCGTCCCCTACTTTTCCTTTTTGTCAGTCTTGCACCTCTACGAAACTATGGGATGGTGGCGAAAAGCTGACTGGCTGAAAATTCACTTTGCCGAATCTTGGAACGAACTGCACCACCTGCTGATTATGGAATCCTTGGGTGGGAACCAGCATTGGAGCGATCGCGCTCTCGCCCGAACTACAGCCCTAATTTACTACTGGGTAGTTGTAGCACTTTATATCGTTTCACCCCGCACCGCCTACAACTTCATGGAAATGGTGGAAGAACACGCCTACCATACCTACGCGACGTTCTTGCAAGAGCATGAAGCCGAACTAAAGGCGCAACCTGCACCACAAGTAGCAATTCACTACTACCGCGACGGCGATCTCTACCTATTTGATGAGTTTCAAACTGGTGTAGTACCTGAATCTCGACGGCCTGTAGTTGACAACCTTTATGATGTTTTTGTCAACATTCGGGATGACGAAGACCAACACGTCAAAACCATGATCGCGTGTCAAAAAACCGACGCTCAAAATACTTTCCAGAGTCCCCATTCCCTACCATACACGGAACAGGAGGTTCTCCTGCCCCAAGTATCAGATGCCGAGGTTGAGCATGAGTTAGCCACTGCTAAGAGCTAACTGATTCTTAAGCATTCATCCCTTTCTCACTACAAATAGAGAAGGGATGAGAGGCTAAAAAATATTATTCCCCAAAGCACCAAACGAATAACAGCACCAGAGTTGTAAGAATCAACCAGTTAGGTATAGATACCAAATTTAAGATACTCAAAGGCCACAAAACTAGAATTTGCGAAAATATCCAACTGGCGGTTAACATTAGCACAGTCAAGATAACCAGTGGCATAAAACCCTCCTAAACTAAAACGATATAAAAAGTTCTTTTTCCTTCTCGTTCACTGAGCATTTTTTCGACGAAAAACTTTATAGATGTGGCAGACAAATAGGTGTCACTTGTGCCAACCACAAATTGCATAAACTTGATTAAAACATTAAGTAGTCTTATCTGTACTCGTACTCACCTGCGGGTAGAAAATTAAATCCGTGGTTGAAAAGGAGGGTACTTGCAATGCAGCGATTCAGAGTTATGGGTAGTTTAGCTTTAATCTCAGCCTTAAGCGCTACAGCCGTTTTAGCGAAAGAAGCAAATTTTGATAATTTAATCATGTCAGCCGAGGGTAGAAACGCCAGAAGGGTTGCGACAGGTTACACTGGTGGCTCTTTTTCGCTGACATCAATTGCAAATCGCGATCGCTCTCGAAACCCTTGTATCGGTTATGGTTCCCCAAATCCCGATCATATTTTAGTCTTGCAGAAAGATTATCCCCGCCTAAAAATACAAGTAGACAGCGGAGGACAAGACACAACTCTACTAATCAGAGGGCAATCCAACGTTATTCGCTGTGGCGACGATACTGGCTCCCGTAAGGATGCCAGCGTCGAAGATACAGGTTGGAAAGCTGGTAGATATCGCATTTGGGTGGGTTCTATAGACGCTGGGAAACGGCGAAATTACACCATTTCCGTACAAGAATAAGTCTTCCTCCTTCCCAGTTTCCGACTGGGAACCAGAAAAAGCCCCCTTTTTAAGCTACCGCTTATACACGGCAGACCTCTCCCCAAACCCCTCTCCAACACCCAAAGTATCCCTCTTCTGTCACTCTCCGGGTATTATAAGTAGAAGAATGAAAAGAAAAAACTCTACAAGGTAGATAGAGCAATGGATGTAGAATTACAAATCCGGAAACATTTGCCAAGGG
>NZ_JACJPF010000073.1 GCF_014695915.1 Trichocoleus sp. FACHB-40 | reverse complement strand
TTCTACACCAAGAACGTTCTGTTGAATGAGGGGATTCGCGCTTGGATGGCTCCTCAAGATCAGCCTCACGAGAACTTTGAGTTCCCTGAAGAAGTTCTGCCTCGCGGTAACGCACTGTAAGAAAGCTGAAGGATGGGGGATGAAGTATTCTCCCTGTCTTCTAAATCCCCTGCTCATCGGCAGGGGATTTTTTTTTCTCGCTCGCTACACACAATCCGATTTTGTGTGTGCTATCTTAAATGAGGGTGATGAATTCGCAAGCGATAAACACCCTAATCCTTTTGAGACATCCAACCGCTAAGGTAGATAGGAGGTGATGCCCATGATTGATAGTAGTAAATTTATGGGTCATCAGGTTAGCGTCAACCGGCTGCGCGCCGGGGCTGTTCTCTAAAAGCCAGTTTTAATCCCCTTGTGGGATTAGAGCAGCGAAAGAGCTAGGCTGGCTAGGAGAATCTTCCGGCAGTCTGGTGCTAAACTGAAGACCCGACTAGACCGCTCTCACATTAAGTGTAATGGTTAATCCCAAATCACTTCCCGTGAGAGCGGATAGTTTTTTAAGGGGCTATGAATTAGTTAGACAGCAATTTGACGCACCTTTAAAGGCGCAGTTGCTCACAAAGGCGGAAATGCCTTCTGCCATCACTCAGCTATCAGGCGTGACGGTAGAAAGGAAAAAGACAAGATGCACCGGGAAATTTAAAGATTTTGCAGGAGCTATAGCCTGCATCTAGCAGCATATGCAAAGCATTTTGTAAGTTATTGGAAGTGAGCTGAAGCGGCGAGACATCATCGCAACCGACTTTAGAGAGCGCCGCGCCCGACCATGTACAAACACAGGGAGAAATCTATAGACTACGCATGATGGTGGTAGTTTTACGGAAAAAGATTTTGCTCTAGTACAAGCTATTAAAAAGTTAGAATAACCCTTGCAAAAATAGAAGTAAAATTCTAACATTGGCCTGATATAAGCATTTCATCATAAAGGGGATGATGTTAGGCTAATACCTGTGCTACGATTACATGAAAAATGAAAGAAGGGTGTCAATCTTTCTGCATAAGGTGTGAGGAAAAGAGGAAAGATGGCTAAGTTAACGTGGAAGTCTCTGCTAGTAAGCCCAGCCGTTTTGGGAGCAGCCTTGGTAGTTTCATCGGCAGCGATCGCAGCCGAAACTCCAGTGGTCATGGAAGCGATTCAGTCGCAAACGACAGAGGAGAAAGTAAAGGTATCGCAGCCAGTGGCAGTGGCAGCTGCGCCGGAAGTAGCAGCAGAAAGCCAGTTGCCTGTGTTTTCACAGACATCTGCTGATGTGAAATTGCCAGAAGAGATGGCAGCTTCCCTCAGCCAAGCGACGACAGCTAACATTGAAGCTTCTGTCCCCGCGACACCCGTTAAGGTGGAAACGCCGGAACAAATGGCAGTGAGTGAGAGTCCGGAAACGGCGAAATCAGCCGAAGCTTTGAGTTCTGTACCTGTAACACCATCTGTAGTAGAAATACCAAACCAGGTGGCAAGAAGCGAGAGTCAGCAAGCTCTAGAAGCATTGCCTCGCACTTCTGTCCCGGCAATGCCAGCGACAGACTCAAGACTGGCGCAAACACCGTCTGGAGCGTCAACGGTAGATAACAGCACCGTTTTAGACCAAATCAACCGCTACAGCCGGGAAGGGAATAACTCTCAGAGTCAAGTAACTAACGTTTCCCAGCTGCGGGACGTACAACCGACAGATTGGGCGTATGAAGCGCTCAGAAGCTTGGTAGAACGCTACGGTTGTATCGCAGGTTATCCAGATGGCACCTATCGCGGCAACCGCGCTATGAGCCGCTATGAGTTTGCTGCTGGTTTGAATTCCTGTTTGCTGCAAATTGAAAAATTGATTGCTGCATCCACAGCAGATTTCGTCACCAAAGAAGATTTGTCCACACTACAGCGGCTAATCGATGAATTTGGGGCAGAACTAGCAACCTTGCGGACACGGGTAGACAACCTGGAAGCCCGCACCAAATTCCTAGAAGAAAATCAGTTCTCCACCACAACCAAACTGGTTGGGGAAGCGATCTTCGCAGTTA
This sequence comes from Trichocoleus sp. FACHB-40, assembly GCF_014695915.1. Classification (GTDB taxonomy): domain Bacteria; phylum Cyanobacteriota; class Cyanobacteriia; order Cyanobacteriales; family FACHB-T130; genus Funiculus; species Funiculus sociatus. Next base: position 22,965 of record NZ_JACJPF010000073.1, on the reverse strand, counting down.
CGGACAGCTTCGGTGAAGGTGTTGACGATAACACCGTCTTCGGCGACAGGGTGCGCTTAGACTTCCAAACCAGCTTTACGGGTTCAGATATCTTGCACACCCGTCTTGCTGCTGGAAACCTCAATGCCTTCAACGTAGCCGAGAATGGGCGAACATTTGAGGGCACCCAGACCTTTAACCTTGGCTATGGCGATGGCAACAACGACGTCGGCATAGACTGGCTGGCGTATGAATTCAACTATGGCGGTTCCAAAGTTTACATTGCCGCCACGGGAGGAATTCATGCAGACTACGTTCCCGTTTTGAATCCTTACTTCTATGACGGAGACGGGGGTAACGGTTCACTCTCAACCTTTGCACAACAAAGCCCCATCTATCGCATCGGTGGTGGTGCGGGTGCCGGGATCAGACTTGGTGTAGGAAGAGCGCCCCTGCTTGGCCCCACGTCACTAACTGTTGGTTATCTAGCAGATAATGCGAATAGTCCTAGTGATAAACAGGGTCTATTCAACGGTGACTACTCGGCTATAGCTCAGTTGAACTTTACCCTAAATGATCGCGTCGGCTTGGCTGCAACTTACGTCCACGGTTACCACAACCGGGGTGATGGAATATTCGACATTGGCGGAAGTCCTCGCTCGATTGGTAATAACCCAATCATAGGTAGTGGTGCGGCTAACGATCCACAAGAGGCATTTGGGACGGGCGCTCGCTTTCCATTAGTACAGGCGAGGGATACCGCGCTGATAACTAACTCCTATGGTCTTTCGAGTGCTTTGCGAGTGAGTGACAGATTCTCCGTGAGCGGCTTCGTTGGTAAGACTGATATTAGCGCCGTTGAGAATAGTACCAGAGGAGAAGTTTGGTACTACGGATTAGGCGTTGCTTTCCCGGATTTGGGTAAGCGTGGGAACGTACTAGGACTTTTTGCAGGCGTGCAACCATACCTCGCAGGTCTGGAAGTTCAAGGCAGCCCAGTAGGCATTAAGAGCGATCGCTCGTATCATTTTGAAGGATTCTACAAGTACCAGCTAACCGAGAACATCTCAGTTACTCCTGGTGTCATCTGGCTGACCAATCCTAACCAAAACGATGACAACAATGACGCTGTGATCGGTACCCTGAGAACTACATTCACCTTCTAGGCAATAATAGGCAACCAAAAAAGCCTAAGCGTCTCGAAGTCAAATTATTTAGCCCCGTCTTCAGCGGGGCTTTTTTTTATTTCTCGTTCCCTGGCTGAGCCTGGAAATGCCTTCTGCGTTAGCGAAGCGGCGGCTAAAGCGCGGCTGGAGACTCACTCTTCACTTGAGGCTCAGCCTAGTAACGAGTAGAGGAGCGATCATATCAATAGCAATTTATCGAGCAAGCGGCATTAAACTACCAAACCCCAGTGGAGAACCGGGGTATAATAGAGTTAATGATCCCTCACACACAATCTCAAGCTTGTGGAACTTTCCTGCAAAACTGAATATGCACTTCTAGCTCTATTAGAACTAGCTAGTCACTATCAGAACAGCGAACCGCTGCAAATTCGGCAGATTGCGGCTTGCCAAAATATACCTGACCGATATTTAGAACAACTACTGGCGACGTTAAGACGTGGTGGTTTAGTGCGTAGCCAACGCGGGGCAAAGGGCGGTTATTTGCTGGCGCGAGAACCCTGGAAAATTACGCTTTTAGAAATTGTGAATTGTCTAGAAGGATTGGAACCCAAACCAACTGAGAACCATGCCAATCCCAAAACGGTAGAGAGTGCGGTAGTTACGGAAATATGGCAAGAAGTACATCAGAAAGCTAACTCAGTTTTGCAAGGATACACGCTTCAAGATTTGGCTCAGAAGCGAGATTCCAGGCGACAGTTGGACATAATGTATTACATCTAACAGCGACTCACTTACCCCCTTACCCGCCTGGAACTCAAGTTGCAGGCTAATAGTGGAAGTCCGTTAAAATGGACTCGATTCCCAAAAAAGAGGAAGACTATTAATGGCTCTGTGGCGACTTTATTATCATCTTGTTTGGGGGACAAAAGCTCGTCAACCTCTGATTACTTGTGAAAGAGAATCCTTATACAGTTATGTCATTGGTAAAGGTGACATACTGGTTTGTATTATTCATGCCATTCGTGGAATAGAAAATTATATTGATCTGGTAGCTTTTATTCCACGCACAGTTTCAATTGCTGATTTTGTTGAAAACATTAAGGGGAGTAGCAGTCATCAGTTGAATGAATGATAGCCTACCGAATTCCCGATCATCATTGGGATAGCAACGGGGATATGGGCTATTTTCGCTGGGTAGTGAACAACTCGATAAAGCTATAGCCAACGTTAGAAACCAAAAAGTACATTATTTACCCGGAACTACTATCGTGTCTTTGAAACGAGACAGTGATCAAGAGGATAAATCGATAAAAAAAGAAGCAAGTAAAAGGTGAACCAATGAATCAGATGACAATTAATCGAATTGTTGAAGCAGTCCGTTTTAACGGATCGCTATTAGTCTGGAAATTAATTTTCAGGCGGGATGGCGGCAAAGTGAAGTGGATTCATCAACCACCTGCAAATGAATTTGCCAGCTAATAGCTAAAGTCCTTTAAAACGGACTAGATTATTTGGCATTGCTGTATCCTTACCAGATCACGACTTACCACTGACAAAAAACAACTACTTAAACCTATGCGGATTGCACAAAACATTACAGAATTAGTCGGTCGGACTCCTTTAGTTCAGCTGAATCGTATCCCCCAATCAGAAGGCTGTTTGGCTCGGATTGTGGTGAAATTGGAGGGGATGAACCCAGCTGCCTCGGTGAAAGACCGCATTGGGGCGAGCATGATTAATGTGGCAGAACAGCAGGGGCTGATCCATCCAGGTAAAACAATCTTGGTAGAACCGACTTCCGGAAATACTGGCATTGCTCTGGCGATGGCATCAGCGGCGAAGGGCTACCAGCTGATTTTGACAATGCCAGACACTATGAGTACAGAACGACGGGCGATGTTGCGGGCTTATGGGGCGCAATTGGAACTGACTCCGGGTATTGAAGGGATGAGCGGCTGTATCAGGAGAGCGCAGGATATTGTAGACAATACACCCAATGCGTATATGTTGCAGCAGTTTAGTAACCCAGCCAACGTCCAGATTCACCGGGAAACCACAGCCGAGGAAATTTGGGAAGATACAGAGGGGCAGGTGGATATCCTGGTAGCTGGAATTGGCACTGGCGGGACGCTGACGGGTGTGGCGGAAGTGATAAAGGCACGCAAGCCGAGTTTTAAAGCGATCGCAGTCGAACCGATCAACAGCCCAGTTTTGTCCGGCGGTCGCCCTGGCCCTCATAAAATTCAGGGGATCGGTGCTGGGTTTATTCCCCAAGTCCTCAACGTGAAGATGATCGATGAGGTGATTACTGTGACAGATGACGATGCGATCGCCTACGGTCGTCGTCTCGCCCGTGAAGAAGGTCTGCTTTCCGGCATCTCCACAGGTGCAGCCCTAGCTGCTGCCATTCGCGTCGCCCAACGTCCCGAAAATGAAGGACGACTGATTGTTATGGTTCAGCCCAGCTTTGGAGAACGCTACTTAAGTACACCCCTATTCCAAGATCCAGAACCGCGTGTGCCAGCTGTGGTGAGTTAACGCTAAAGTAGCGATTAGCGGTCAAATGCTAATTGCTAGTGGCTAATAGCTAAGAACAAACAGTGGTGGGTAATCAGAAAGAATCTAGCCAATTACCAATTAGCTATTAGCCATTAGCCATTAGTAACTGTACTATTTCCATGACAGATTCTAATTACTACGACACCCTCGACGTTAGCCCCTGTGCGACAGGGGCAGAAATCAAGCAAGCCTATCGGCGTCTAGTAAAGCTGTTTCATCCGGACAGCCATTGCGAAACAGCTAATCACGAGCAGATTGTCCGGATTAATGCCGCTTATGAGGTACTGGGCGACCCGCACCAAAGGCGATCTTACGACCAGCAGTTGCAGCAACGCTCTAGGCAAGAGCAATATGTTGCTAAACAACACCAGCAGCGAAGTCCCTACCAGACGACCTATCAAAGGACTTCGTATCGACAACCGTCAGCCAATAACGCCCAGAAACGATCCTACGGGTATCGGCATTTCCAAGATGCTGACGAGCAACTTCAGCAATGGCTAAGCCAAGTCTATGTGCCAGTCAACCGCCTGCTGTGTCGCATTCTCAATCCTCTAGCAGAGCAACTAGATCAACTTTCAGCCGATCCTTTTGATGATGAATTAATGGAAGCATTTCAGGCTTACCTGCAAGACTGTCGCAACTACCTCAAACAAGCTCAGCTGGTTTTTCGTTCTCTACCCAATCCTGCCAACGTTGCGGGGGCAGCTGTTCACCTCTACTACTGTCTTAATCAAGTGGCGGATGGCATTGAGGAGTTAGAGATGTTTACGCTCAACTACGATGATGGCTACCTACACACTGGTCAAGAACTTTTTAGAATTGCTACTGGTTTGCACTGCGAAGCTCAATATGCTGTCAAGGACATTGGGTAGATAAAAATTGAAGAATTGCTCATCTAATGTCCGCTTGAATACTTATGTTATGCGTATGGTTGGGAATTGGTAATGGGTGGATCAGCTTATTATCTATTCCCAACCGACGATAGCAGTTCTAAATAAATCATAAAATTTCTTTTTATAAGAATCGCCTCCCCACAACCTACTTAGGATTTAAGTAGAGTTAAAAATCCCAACAATACAACTATTCTTAAAGAAATCCTATTGGAACATAATATTATTTTTAATTTTTAATCATCATCTTTAGGTTTCCAACTTAGAGACTCTGTCCAAGGAACTTTGCTAACTATGAATTCGCAAGATAAAATGTGATTAACAAGTCTACCTACCTCAATGGTAGTATTAGCTACTCTCAGCACCAGCTTTAGAGAAAATTGCAGCGTCCGGTTTCTGGTCATAAAGTCGCTGTATAGCTTTTTTTGAGTATCTTTGCCTTTTTGGAGCTTTGATAGGTCAAACAAAGGCGCACTAATTTTCAAGGTGGGGTTTGTTGCGTCACCTTTGAGGACATCTTCTACAGTCAGCTTTTCTGTGAGGATATTTCCAGCAGCAATAACCCGAAAAACTTGACGCTCAGATAGATCGAGTTGCATGGTGGGTGTTATGCGAATTACTCGCCGCGATTGTCCTTGAAAATCCGTTAGCGTACTGCGATCCCAATCTATTTCTATAAAATCTTGCTGAGATTTATTTTTGATGCTGATTGACAGCTCTTTCAAATCTTCTAGTAGATATCGCTTTTTAAGTTTAAATTGAATCTCAAGGATATCTTTTAGGTTTTGTTCTTCCAGTTGTGTATTCAGTAAATCTTGATTAAGCTCAATTGTTACTTGAGTTATATTTAGAGATTTTACCATCCGGTACAAGACATAAGTAACGCAGATGATATAAACTGTTACAAGTAGTAAATTGCGATCGTCCAAGATTAGTAATTGGTGTAAAAGTAAGAATTAAGACTTAGGAGGTTAGGAGTCTAAATTTAGTAATTCCGGACGCAAAACTCTCCTTTCAACATTTCGTAAAAGAAGCGATCATTCATCCTTAATGGTGGAGAAGTTCTCAAACCAGCCGCGCTTCCAGAAAAAGTAGATTAAACCAGAAGCGATCGCTATCATCAACGCCAAACAAAGCGGATAGCCGAAATACCAGTTTAGTTCTGGCATATTCCAGGGAGATTTTTCTGTATTGAAGTTCATTCCATATATTCCGGCAACAAAAGTCAGGGGAATGAAAATACTAGAAATTACAGTTAAAAGCTTCATAACTTCATTCATTCTGTTACCAACCGAAGACATATAAACATCCATTAAACCAGAGGATAGTTCTCGGTAAGTTTCCACCATATCCATCACCTGAACCGCATGATCGTAACAGTCTCGCAAGTAAATTCGCACTTCCTCGCTAACCAGACTATTGCCATCTCGAATTAGAGTATTAATGGCATCACGCTGAGGCCAAATAGCGCGTCGAAGTGCCAATAGTTCGCGTCTAATTTGATAAATTTTGTCTAGAGTCTTGCGTGTGGGATTGGCGATAACTTCTTCCTCTAAGTCTTCAATTCGCTCACCATAATCTTCCAGAACGGGGAAAAATCCATCGATAATGGCATCCAAGAGTGCGTAGGTTAAATAATCGGCACCGCGCTTGCGGATACTACCCTTATTGTGACGAATGCGATCGCGCACTGGCGTAAAGCAATCACGCTGCGGTTCTTCCTGCACAGTGAGCAAATAATGTTTCCCCAATACTAAACTAACTTGTTCGCTATAGAAGCTATTCCCACTTTCCTTGGGCATCACCATCCGAGCAATAATTACCACATGGTCTTCATAGTCCTCCACTTTGGGACGCTGTGGCACATTTACCACGTCTTCTAAAACAAGCGGATGTAAATCAAAAACCTTCCCCAACTGTTGTAAAATTTCTTCACTGCCTAATCCTAGAACATCCACCCAAGAAACCGACGCAGTATCCAAATATTTAGCACAATCTTCTGGGGACTCTAATGCTAGGCAAGTCCGGTTAGTCTCGTTGTAGTCAATTAAGATAATTTTGGGCAGCGGTGCATCTTTATTAATGACGATTGTCCCAGGTAAAGCACCGGGTTTGTCGTAAAAGTATTCAAATAAATCCTCCTCATCATCTTGATTCGGTTGTGTCGCGAAGTTACGTAGTTGGGGGCGTTTTTGTGTCATGCAGATTTATCTCAAATTGAGGATTTTCTTGGCACTATTTCATCTAAGTTTACTCAAATTTTGATAAAATTAAGCAAGTAAAAAACATATTATTCAGACTAATTTACTTTTTTGATGCCATGTTTGGACTCGAAGCTTGCCCTCCTCGATCGTCTTTGTTAGGAAGCTGGTCGGGGATGAATGAGGAAAACGGCATTAAACGGTCAAGATTACTCTGTACAGCCTGCTGGACTTTTTCCACCAAGTAATTTACAGTGCCAGACCGATCTTCTTGATAATCCTGAAAGTAATCCTTAAGGTTTACTGGGTCGCCGATGCAGATTGCTGCTATTTTATGACCTTTAGGCGGCGGTTGGTCAATGTCGAACACCTCCCTTTCCAGCCGCGTGAGCGTGTCCAGAAAGCGTTCTGGAGTCGGGGCAGCAGCTACATAACCATCATAGATGGCATCGAAGTTTAAAAGGCGCTTCGCGGCTTTTTGGATGGACGAGGCATTCCAGAAATCATCGGCTTCTAAAGTTTCAGCCTTAGACTGTAGGACGTACTCAATTTTATAGACACGCTCCCGGTTCAGTTCCTTGGGAGAGGATGAGATCGCGAGTTTTTCTTCGCAGGAGTGGAGGACGAAAGCTTTAAGGTTGGAAATACGCTGATTCCAAGGCTCTTGAGCATTTTCGGGAGTGTAAATACAATATTCCTGTTCGCAGTTTACCAAGACTTGCTCTGCCACAACGCGCAGCCGCTCGTATAAGCTAGATGCTTTTTTTACCTGTAGGGCTTGCTCCAGTCGGCTCAGGATAGCGTCAATCGCCGGATTCATGTCCTGGGTGTAACGATATTTGATACTTATCGGTACAACGTAGAAGTCGGGTGGAGTTGAGCCACGCTTAACCAACTTAGCGATCGCTTGTAGAGCAATTTGCACTGCTCCTACCCGGAAAGGCATCACCGTGTCATTCTGGAACGACCAGCCCCCCTCTGGAAAGATTACCAGATGGCATTTCGGTTGGCTGAGCAGTTCCAGGGTTTGGGCAATACTGGCGCGATCCGCAACCCCACGCCGGATAGAATAGACCCCAACTTGCTGAAGAAAGCAACCTTGCAGCCCTTTAAACCCCTCAAAAGCAGCTAAGTAGTTGAAGGCTTCACCTAGCCTTCCTGATAGCAGAAACATCGACGCCGGATCGTCGAAGTTAGAGTGATTGGGTAATAGAAGCAGCCTTTGATCTCGCAAGTTTTCCAGCTTCTCCAAGCAATCTTGGCTAATCTCCACATCCAGCTGAAAGCGCCAGCGTACTAATGGAGGCGCAATAGTCTGCAAGATGCGGACAAAAATCCGGTTGAGTCGAGGCGGGTAGAACTCAGCTACCTTCTGTTTAGGAGTAGACATAATCTGCCAAGGGTTCGTAACCGATGCAATATTATTCAGTTTAGGTGGCATCAACCGCTTGGCTTTCTGTTTAGGCCAGTTTCTCGATCAGTACACACTGGGCAAACTTAGATATAACGCGATTTCATCAAGAGCGATCGCAAATCATCCTGCAAATCCTCGTTACCAGGCGCAAGTCTGGTAACGAGGATTTGTCACTACTGTTTGGGCGATATTGGCTGGATGATTTGAAGCGCCTCAGCGAGAAGGGCAGCAGCTTTATCCTTTTGCTGCCTTGCTGCATATTGACCAGCAATATCACTTAGTGCGTTAACTTTATAAGGCTTGCCCTGAATGTTTTGAGCAACCTTAAGGGCTTTGTCAAATTGTCCCCCTTTTGCATAACTGCTGACAATTGCAGGCAACATCCAGTCTATGTCCTTTTCCTCATTAGAGATATTAGTGCTAGACATAATATCCTTAATAGTTTGGGCAATCTGAATAGCCCGATCAGGTTGCCCTGCCTCGGCGTAATTAACCGCAATCTCAGATAGAATCATGGTTTTGTCAAACTTACGCTCAATAGTTTGGGCGACTTTTAAAGCCTGGTCAAGTTGTCCAGCTTCGGCATGACTGCGAACGATTTCACTCAAAGCCCCGGCTTTGTGATTAGCATCACTTATTGTTTGGGCGACTTGCAGTGCCGACTCAAATTGTCCCTTCCGGGCATAGTGTCCAGCGATTCTAGACAGCGCTCCAGCTTTCTCTTGGACATCTTTGATAGTTTGTGCAATTCGCAGAGCTTGCTCATATTGCTCTGAATTTGCGTAAAAATGAGCCAGGCTAGATAACGATATGGATTTAAAAGCAGGTTCTCCGGTTTGCAGCATTGACTGAAGTTGTCCAAAAATTTCAGTTGCTTTCGCCTTCTCGTTAACTGCTGCATACTGCACCGCAATCTCACCCAAAGCATGGAATTTGAAATCGGGGTTAGACATAGTTTTGGCGACGGGCAGGGCTTGATCGAGAGCTTTGATTGCTTGATCAGTTTGTCCCACTTGTGCGTAACCACGAGCAATCCCAACCAGTACGTTACTTTTACCCTCGTTGGTATTATTGATAGTTGGTGCAACTTTCATTGCCTGATTCAGTAACTCAATGGCTTGAGCGTTTTGTCCTGCTTTCGCATATTCGACAGCGCTGCGAGCTAAAGCAAAGGCTTGAGCGTGAGCATCCTTGAGAGATTGAGCAACTTTCACGATTTCGGTTAAAAGGGCAGCACTCTTATCAACTTGTCCGGTATCGGCAAAGTGGTGGGCAATTAACGAAAGCCCATATATCTTAAATACCTCATTCTTATTGTCTAATCCTCTGACGGTTTGAAGCGCGAGGTCATATTGTCCTTCCTGTACATACCGATTTTGGATGTCTGCTAAGTTTTCCACAACATCGTTGTGACTAAGACAGTTTTTTGCTGCATTGGCAACCCGAATTGCTTGGTCTAGTAACTCTTTGGCTTTAGCCTGCTGTCCTGCTTTTGCATACTGACCAGCAATTGCTGCTATCGGCTCCGATTTGTCGCACTCATTAGAAATGGCTTGAACCAGAGGAAGAGCTTGGGCTAAGAGTTCCTCCGCTTTATCGCTTTGTCCTATTGCTGCGTATTCGCCAGCGATCCTAGTTAATATCCCAAGTTTAGAAACATCACTTTCTGGCGCGGTCGCCGCATTCACAGGCAATATTAAGGTTAGCAGTGCTGCTGTCACGAGGAATTTGAGCTTCACTTTTGGTTTACCTCCGGTTTGAAATAGTCCGTCTTTTAGGAAAGCTAAGGTTTAGGAGCGCCCAACAATGGGATTTGGTGCCATCTTACGCAAATGGGCCTCCCAAAACACATGAACGCGACATTAGGCATTAGTTCCAGTAAAACTTTCAAAAGCCTCGCCTGCTGAATTCTGAAGGGGTAAATGCTTCCAGAAGCTTCCCCTGGTTCGGATTAATATCTTTGGCTGCAACTTAATAGACTTATTGCATTCATGTTTTTGAAATAAATTTCCGGCTTAAAAATTAAACCCGTTTTCACGGGTTGAAACATTTACCCAGGAATCATGACAATGACTTTAGCTATGAACCTGGAACTTTAGTTCACAGCTAAATGAATGCAAGGAGTTTAATGTAATTTTCCAATACTGTAACAATTTATTAGACTTCCGCAATACGCGATCGCACCAAAAAAGCAGTAGGGGCAAGGTTTCCCCGCCCCTACAAAATCTCTTATAAAGAGCGATCGCGCCAAAAAAAAGCAGCCTGTCCCCAAAGACAAACCGCCTTTATATTAAGCCCGCGCAGGCGGGCTAAGTTTTGTCTAGCCGCGACTTCAGTCGTTCGGGCTACATCATACCCATGCCGCCCATGCCGCCCATACCGCCCATGCCGCCCATGCCGCCCATGCCGCCCATGCCACCCATGCCACCCATGTCGGGAGCAGCAGCACCTTTCTTCTCCGGCTTCTCGACTACCAGGGCTTCAGTGGTCAACACCATGCCAGCAATTGAACCAGCATTCTGCAATGCTGAACGCACAACTTTTGCCGGGTCAATAATCCCCGCCGCAATCAAGTCTTCAAAGGTGTCAGTAGCGGCGTTGTAACCGATGTTGAAATCAGTCTCGCGCACCTTCTCGACGATCACAGAACCTTCGACACCAGCATTATCAGCCATCTGACGCAGGGGTGCCTCTAGAGATTTGCCTACAATGTCAGCACCAACTTTTTCTTCATCGTCCAGACTATTTTTAATCTCGGCGATTTTCTTGCTCAGATGAATCAGCGTTGTACCACCGCCTGGAACTATGCCTTCTTCTACAGCAGCTTTGGTAGCGTTGAGAGCATCTTCAATTCGCAGCTTGCGGTCTTTGAGTTCGGTTTCGGTAGCCGCACCCACTTTGATGACGGCGACACCACCAGCAAGCTTAGCAATCCGCTCTTGCAGCTTTTCTCTATCGTAGTCTGAATCAGTTTCCTCTAGCTGCTTGCGAATTTGGACAATCCGCTTTTCCACGTCTGCGGTTTTTTCCCCAGAAACGATGATGGTGCTTTCTTTATCAAGGGTGATTTTCCGAGCAGTTCCCAACATTTCCAGGGAGACTGTATCTAGGCTTAAACCTACTTCTTCGGAAATCATTTGACCGCCAGTCAGAACGGCGATATCTTGCAGCATAGCTTTGCGGCGCTCGCCAAATCCGGGCGACTTGATGGCGCACACATTTAGTACACCCCGCATTTTGTTTACCACCAAAGTCGCTAGGGCTTCCCCTTCGATGTCTTCGGCAATAATCAGTAAGGGTTCACCGTTCCGCGCGACTTTTTCCAAGACGGGAATTAAATCTTGGATAGAGTTGATTTTCTTATCGGCGATCAGGATGCGGGCGTTTTCATATTCCACCACCATCCGTTCGGTATCGGTGATGAAGTAGGGAGAAACGTAGCCGCGATCGATCTGCATCCCCTCGACGACATCGAGTTCCGTGCTGATCGATTTGGATTCTTCAACGGTGATTACGCCGTCTTTGGTGACTTTCTCCATCGCTTTAGCGATCATGGCACCGACTTCTTCATCGTTACCAGCCGAGACTGTAGCAACTTGCGCGATCGCGCTCCCTTCTACTGGCTTCGCTAGCGCTGCAATTTCCTCTACAAGATGGGCGATCGTTTTCTCAATTCCCCGCCGCAAGCTAACTGGGTTCGCCCCAGCTGCTACGTTCTTCAAGCCTTCTTTGATCATCGCTTGTGCCAACACAGTTGCTGTAGTTGTGCCATCACCAGCGATGTCTTTAGTCTTTGATGCTACTTCCTGAATCAGTCGAGCGCCCGTATTTTCCAACGGGTCTTCTAATTCAATTTCCTTGGCGACGGTAATGCCATCATTAACAATCTGGGGAGCGCCAAACTTCTTCTCTAGAAGAACATTCCGCCCTTTTGGTCCCAGCGTAATTTTAACGGCATCGGCCAGGGCATTCACGCCCCGCTCTAGCGCCCGCCGTGATTCTTCATTAAATGCAATGATCTTTGCCATTTTTGGTATTAAAAGCGCTTCCGCATTCCAATTTAGCACTCAGTGGCAAAGAGTGCTAATGCGGATCACCCCTCATCCCCAGTGCAACTAACCTAAATAGGATGGATCTAAACGGCGACCCAGAATACTTTTTGTTACTTGTTGTGACAAATTTGGCGATTTTAACTTACCCGAAGCGGATCTGATTGCATGACAGTAAAGCCAATTTCTGCCGTCACCTAGTTGACAAGGAGGGAACTTTATGAATTCAAAAAAGAAAAAATCAGCTCAAGTTCAGCATATCTGCCCAATTTGTTGTATTGTCCCGCCGCATATGCTCCAGGAGGTTTCCCAAAATGGCAACCCTGAGCAGCGTGCTTGGGCATTTCAAACCTTATTGGTGTCGGAACGGATTCGCGGACAGCGGGACGTATTGAGCAAAATCCCAGTAGGAGCAACGCCAGCAGGCGAGAAGTGCCGCACCATCTTTGATGCCAAAAATGGTAATGAACTACCGGGAACCATAGTGCGCGGCGAGGGTGATCCCCCAACCGACGATCCAGCGGTGACAGAAGCATACGATGGCGCTGGTGCGACCTACGATTTGTTTTGTGAGTTATTTGAACGAAATTCCATCGACGATCGCGGTCTGCGTTTGGACTCCACGGTGCATTTCGGCACGAATTATGATAATGCCTTTTGGGACGGCAACCAAATGGTTTACGGTGATGGGGATGGGGAGCTATTTGAGCGCTTTACCAAAGCGATTGATGTGATCGCCCATGAGCTAACTCACGGCGTGACTCAGTATGAAGCTGGTCTAATTTATTACGGCGAGTCCGGGGCATTGAATGAGTCTTTTTCGGATGTCTTTGGTTCGCTGGTGAAACAGAAGATTCTCAATCAAACAGCAGAGGAAGCTGACTGGATAATTGGGGAAGGACTGTTTACAGCCAATGTCAAAGGTGCGGGTATTCGCTCGATGAAGTCACCAGGAACAGCATACGACGATCCAGTGCTAGGCAAAGATCCCCAACCTGGTCATGTGGAAGATTTATACAAGGGTACGGACGATAACGGGGGTGTACACATCAACTCAGGTATTCCCAATCGCGCGTTTTACTTAGCAGCAATGGAAATTGGCGGCTACGCTTGGGAGAAAGCAGGTAAAATTTGGTACATTGCTTTATGCGATCGCCTGCGTTCTAGAGCAAATTTCAAACGCGCTGCGAAGACCCTCATCAAAGTCGCTGGCGAACTCTACGGCGAAGGCTCTAAAGAGCAGAATGCAGTCAAAACAGGCTGGAAGGAAGTAGGAGTAATCTAAAACCAAAAATAAAAGTAAAAGTTATTTTTTACTTTTACTTTTGTCGTGCAGCTGCCATTAGCCATTCTAAAAGCGGTCTTAAGGTTCCCGGTGCTGCTTGTTCGCTAAAGCTGACAGTATGGTGGTTACTATCTTCTTCCACTGTTAGCTGATACACAAAGCGATCGTACTGGGAATTAGTAGAAGTTATCTTCGCAGGCAAATTAAAAAAATCAGATGCGTCAACCAGTAGACGCAGCTGATTTGCCTCGTTAGTAGGCAGACTATCAGTGTCAATGACTTTTGACAGGCGCATCCCGGCAAAACCGCCAGTCCGTTCAAAAGAAATTCGCATACTTTCTTCTACCCAGTAACAATAATTCCATTTTGCTTTGAGCTTATAGAATTAAGCGGGCAGAATGTAGAGACGTTGTATACGTCTCTACCGGAGATACTGTTCTATGCCATCACCATGCCGCCATCTACATTAAGTGTTTGACCAGTAATATACCCAGCAGCAGCGTCCGCGGCTAGGAAACGTACCAAACCAGCGACTTCCTCTGCCTCACCGTAGCGCCCTAGAGGAATGAATTTCAAGATTTCCTCTGACTTGAGATTGCTGGTCATATCGGTGGAGATAAAGCCGGGCGCAACGGCATTTACCGTAATGCCGCGACTGGCTAACTCTTTAGCAACCGTTTTGGTAAAGCCAATTACACCAGCTTTAGCGGCGCTGTAATTTGCCTGACCAGGGTTGCCCATCTGACCTGCAACTGAGGCAATATTAATAATGCGCCCAGAGCGTTGCTTGAGCATCACTTTACTGACGACTCGCGTACACAAAAAGACACCAGTTAGGTTGAGGTCTATCACTGCTTGCCAATCCTCCGGCTTCATCCGTAGTAGCAGAGTGTCGCGGGTAATGCCAGCATTGTTCACTAGCACATCGACGCGGTTCCACTTCTCCATTACGGTGTTGAGGAGGGTGTCTACTTGGTCAGCTTTGGAGACATCGGCAGCTACTGCGATCGCACTCCCTACCCCCTTGGCTGTAATTTCCTCCACCACTTTTTCGGCTGCGCTACTAGAACTGGCATAATTAACAACTACGTCGGCTCCCTCAGATGCTAATGCGAGGGCGATCGCTCGACCAATTCCCCGTGAAGCGCCTGTGACGATGGCAACTTTTCCCTGCAATCGTTGCTGGTAGTTTAGTAATGCTTCCATCAATAATTCCTCTTGCTGCGTCGGCTTACACGATCGCGATTGTGCAACCGCGCTAATTATCTTATGTTGATTCGTACTTCGGAATGACCGAATTAATCTTTTTAAAGATTACGATAATCGAGAAAGAGTAGAAAACTGATTTTGTAATATGGCGACCAAAAAGCAGTTCAGCAGTTTCCAAGAATTACTGTCTAGTTCCCAAAAGCTGATATTAGTAGATTTTTATGCTACCTGGTGCGGCCCATGTCAGATGATGGCTTCGATTTTGGATCAGGTGAACACCCGCATGAGCGATCGCGTGCAAGTTGTAAAAGTTGATACGGATAACTATCCAGAGTTGGCTACTAACTATCAGGTTCACGCCCTGCCGACGCTGGTACTCTTTAAAAATGGTCAGCAAGTGGATCGCATTGAGGGTGTGCTGCCAGCCGAACAGCTGATTCAACGCTTAGCCCCTTTCGTTTAAGACTAGATCACAAACCGCCGAATCTGAAGCGGCATACCCTGTAGCGCGATCGCCATTTTCTGAGTTTGACAATTATTTGCGATCGCAAAAATTCGGAGATTTGGGATTTTTGGAGGAAACCATAGCGGTTCTCATTTGAATTAAACACAAAACTTAACCTCCTACCCTTTGGTAGGTAGAAGGTTAAGTTTGTCTGATGTTACAAATATTCTCTACAAAGCAAAAATTGAGTTCACTACAACCAAGGAGGTTGGAGCCTATTAATCCTTTTTACCAGGCAAGAGCCTGGTAAGGAGACTTTTCGAGACTTCCGCCTCGAATTGAGTCTTAAGGACTATTTGGAGGAGCCGCCACAACGCCCTTATCTGCGGAACGTTCCCGTTTTTTTCGTTCTGCTACGAGCGCATCTTCCATGACCAGACGCATCTGGGCCATTTTTTCCAGATTGCTGCGGTAAAACTCCAAATCTTTGAGCAATTTGTCTTCTGGCAGGCTCAAGCCAACACAAATGTGCCTAAGTGCCTCAATTCGCCGTTTTTCGTCTTTAACCAAGTCTGGGTCTGCCAATTCCAGCAGTGTATATAGACCAATCGCAAACAAACGGCTGTACTTAAATTGAGTATGGTTAGCGATCGCTTTTACAGCTGCATCGTGTAACTCTGAAGCACCCTTTGTGTCCGCCGTTGGGTTTAACCAAGCAACTATTTCTTTACCTGGAAGCCGCTTAGCTAATTCCTCCAGCCGCTGGGCATCTTGCTCGTACTGTTCCGTCTTGTCCCCTACTGCCTGACACAAGGCATCAAAAATGGGTTCTTTATCCCTTTCTGGTCGATAGCCTTGCATGAAGCGGTTAAAGGACGTTACCACCCCCATACCATATATGGGGTCATAGCGAAAGTCCACATTGACTGAAAGCAAGTGCATTTCAACCATCAACTCTTCCACTACCCGCCGATAGATGGAGTTTATGGGGCGGGTGTGGAGACTATAAAAAGTTCTTTTAGTGTCTGATACAGTGCGGACGTTATTCACCGGGAATTTTTAAGGGAAACTTAACCCTATTGTCTCCTTTAAGGACACGTTTGCCAAGCTCATGTTTTACAGATCCTCTGGGCAAGCTAAAATGCGGGATCGCTGCGATCGCTAATGGCTAATTGTTTATTGCCATTTAGCCATTAGCCATGCAGCCATTAGCCATTAGCCATTAGCCTTTTTATGACCTTCTCCCCGGAACTAACTCTCCTCGCTAGCTACCTGGCTGGGGAATTTGATAATCGAGAACAAGCGATAAAAGATCCTGCGTGGTATGTACACCTACGTCTTTGGCTGCGACCAGTACACTTATTTACAAATGACAGCCTCACCCTATTTGCAGAGCAAGCCAATATCCTTAAACTGGATCAACCCTATCGTCCCCGGATTCTGCGCCTGCGCCAAAGCGACACCTCACAAGGGTCTGTGGTGCAATATTATATGCTCAAAGATCCAGATCGCATCCGGGGTGCTGGACAGAATCCATCGTTGCTGAAGACACTTACACCGGAGCAAATGGATTTTTTACCAGGCTGCACCCTAACTGTCACTCAGCAAGACTTAGCCCAAAATAGTTATAAATTTTCCGCTGTACCTGCACCTGATACCCGGTGCTGCTTTACCTATCTAGAGCAAACTTACCAAGTTGCTCTGGGATTTGAGGCAACTCAGGAGGAATTTAGAAGCTTTGACAAAGGGATAGACCCCCAAACAGGCAAAGCCATCTGGGGGGCGCTCCTTGGCCCCTACATTTTCAGCAAGCGGCAAGATTTTTCTACCGAGCTACCGAGCTGAAGTCCCTTGTCAGTAGGTATTTAAAAATATGAAAGTTTGAAAATTCTCAAAACGTTCCCACGTTTCAAGTTTTCAACTTTCCAACTCTTAAAGCGGCTAATAACTGCCTCAGCTGACCATGCTGCGAGGTACTCCTTCAAGAGCCTCTTCTTCAGTTTCAAAAATTTCAAAAACCGAATCCATCATGGTGACTTCAAACACCAGCTTGGCTTCTGGATGAACGTTACAAATGCGGAAACTACCTTTGACTTTATCAGCATCCCGCATCCCTGCCACCAGCGACGTTAGTCCAGAGCTGTCGATAAAATTAACCTGACCGAGATTAACAACGACGTGGCGACTGAGTTTAGAAATACATTCCTGCAACTTCAGGCGAAACTGCCATGCGGTTGTAATATCTAGGCGTCCAGTGGGTGCCAAGACGATGACTGTAGTTCCGTCTTGAGTCGTATGTGTTCTCTGATCGATGTGAATCACCAAGACCTCCTTGCTCCGGAAGCTCCATCTTTAATACCTACAGAGGAGCTGCATTATAGTGCGATCGCTCGCATGAATTGAACTTTCAGTAGTCTAACTCTAACTCATATATAACAGGTAGCAAAAGTCTATTTTGCATGATTTTGAGAATAGTGGGTGGGGACTGGGGGCTGGGGATTGGGGACTGGGGGCTGGGTAAGAGTCCTACAATTCCCAATTTCCAATCCCCAATTCCCAATCTTTATTCCTTACCTTCAGCACCGGGTAGCAATGGGCCGCTTCCTTTGGTGGAACCGATTTTCGGCGTGGCATTTGGGTTTTCCAAGCAGTCTAAGCAGTCGTCATAGATTTCCAACACCGAATCCATCATAGTGATTTCAAACACCACCTTGGCTTCTGGTAGCGGATGACAAAGGCGGAAACTTCCTTTGACTTTATCTGCGTATCGCATCCCCGCTACCAGCGAGGTGAGGCCAGAGCTATCAATGAACTCTACCCCTTGGAGATTCACGACCACATGATGACTCAGGTTTAAGATACACTCCTGCAAATAAACGCGAAACTGCAAAGCCGTTCTGATGTCCAGCCGTCCAGTGGGTGCCAAAACGATGATTGTAGTACCGTCCTGGGTCGTATGTGTTTTCTGGTTGATGTGAAACACTGACCCTCACCTCAGATATAGCCAAAATAGCCCACTTGTGCTATCAAAGCGGATATTTTCCCATAGTCTAACTCAGACCTGGGACGCTGTATCTGGTGTCCAGTTTGCCCAATCTTGCGGCTTTAAGAAAGTTTCATAAAGCTCAGCTTCTGGGGTGTTCGGTTCTGGTTGATAGCCATATTCCCAACGTACCAGTGGCGGTAAAGACATCAAAATTGACTCAGTGCGTCCGTTAGTCTGAAGTCCAAAAATTGTGCCTCGGTCATAGACAAGGTTAAATTCTACGTAGCGACCGCGACGATATAGCTGGAAGTTACGCTGGCGATCGCTATATTCCATTGACTGCCGACGCTCGACAATGGGAACATAAGCTGGTAAAAATGCCTGACCGCATTGCTGCACAAAGGCAAATATGTGTTCCCAGTTGCGCGGCTCTGGCGTACCAACTTTGTTGCTATAATCTGCCGCTGGCCCCTTGGCATCAGGGCCGCGATACAAAACGCCTTGACCATCTTGATAGTCAAAAAAGATACCACCTACTCCCCGCGTTTCTTGCCGATGCTTAAGATAAAAATATTCGTCGCACCACCGTTTAAAGGTCGGGTAATACTCTGCGTGGTGGGCATCACAGGCTTGCTTCATGGTGCGGTGGAAATGGGCGACATCTTCCGCAAATGGGTAATAAGGTGTTAAATCGATACCGCCACCAAACCACCACACAGGGCCTGCCTCAAAGTAGCGATAATTCAGGTGAACGGTGGGAATGTAGGGATTGTGAGGATGTAACACCATCGAAGTGCCAGTAGCATAAAAGCCGTGTCCCGCAGCTTCTGGACGTTGCACTAAAATCGATGGCGGTAACTGGTGTCCCCAGACTTCAGAAAAATTAACTCCGCCCTGTTCAAACACTTCACCCTCGCGGATTACACGAGAACGACCGCCGCCGCCTTCTTCTCGTTCCCAGGCATCTTGTCGGAAAGTTCCGCCTCCATCCAGCTGTTCCAAACCCTGACAAATTTGGTCTTGCAGCTGTTGCATAAACTGGCTGACTCTAGCTTTTGAGTCATCTGGGGGGAGAAGGTTGCTAGATGTTGTTTCTGTAGTCGAAACTGTCATAATCTCAATTCAATGTTGTTCAAAAAAGCGATGGACAAGGTAAAAACTATTGACTATATCGGGATGGGAGTTCGCCTGAGTTCACAAGCAGGCAAACCCGGTGATGTCCCAAGGGACAACCCCTCAAAGGGGTTCGCTCTCTAGAATGGTGCAATGGCGCCACTCATGCTTTTGACAAGCATACGCAATTTTGGCGATCGCTGTGTCACCCCTAAAATTAGTCAGCTCTAGCAGCCTGATATAGCTTCAAAGCAACCCACTCCATGTTATTTCTGGCAAACAGCCTATCTTAAATCAGATGGGAATGAACCTAAAGAGCATATTTATACAAATTTAGATGAAGGAGCTAGAGGTGGTGGAAATATCCTACACAGGGATGCTAAAAGCCAATAATTTATTCTAAAATAATGAGTTACCTTGGAGACTCGCTGCGGGGGTGTTGTGATTCTCAATTTTTCCTTCAAGTTCATCGTTGGTCGAAAAGGTTTTTCCTTCCGCTTTTCTCTGGCTCGGACGTATCGCGTTGTAAGTTCCGCCTCCGCGGATGTCTTATGGGAAAAATTAATTAACTTAGGCGATGTATCTTGGCATCCTCTTCTTACCAGCACTAATGTTCCGAGGGGGTTGATTGCTAAACCGGGTTTGATCTATAAGGCAGTTACCCGCTTGATGCCAATTCCCATTAGGGTTTTTGTTGAGCGTGTCCGTCCCTGCGAGTTATTCAGCGCAAGAGTTTTGGCGATTCCAGGGGTGGAGAAACGAGTGACTTACCAGGTAGAATCTACTGTCTGCGGCACGTATGTTTCTTATTCAGTGACGTTGCGCGGTTGGTTATCGCCCTTAATTTGGTGGATTATTCGCTCTTCTTCAGCCCGCGTAGCCGCTGAATTAGCCTCCGCAGCTGAACAGGTGAGTCTACAAGCGCAAGGGTGAAACAAGGGGAGTAGGGAATTATCAATTCCGAATCTTAAATTCAAAATTAGAACAGAGCAACTGTATAGCGCGATCGCGCACTCGCAACCGTTAAGATGCTTTATTGTGAGAGAATCCGCTTCGGCGATCGCTTGCCAGTTGCAAGTGGGATAAGGAATATAAGTGTCCTATGCTTGATGCTAGTTCAGTTTTAGAAGTATTGCGACCAGTGCAAGATCCCGAACTCCGCAAGAGTTTGGTTGAATTGAACATGATTCGCAATGTGTCCATTGATAACGGTAAAGTCAGCTTTACTCTGGTACTGACGACACCCGCCTGTCCCCTACGCCAGTTCATTGTCGAGGAATGCGAACAGGCGTTGAAAAAGAATCTACCAGAAGTAACAGATGTGGTGGTGGATGTCACCGCCGAAACCCCCCAACAAAAATCTCTTCCGGATCGCACAGGGATTGCTGGTGTAAAAAATATTGTGGCAATTTCCAGCGGTAAGGGTGGTGTGGGCAAAAGTACCGTTGCGGTAAACGTAGCGGTGGCTTTAGCACATATGGGGGCAAAAGTTGGTTTAATCGATGCGGATATTTACGGGCCCAATGACCCAACAATGTTGGGACTATCGGATGCTCAGATGACGGTAAGGCAAAGCCCCTCTGGCGAGGTGCTGGAACCTGCTTTCAACTATGGTGTCAAATTAGTCTCAATGGGGTTTTTGATTGACAAAGACCAGCCTGTGATCTGGCGAGGGCCGATGCTTAATGGCATCATTCGCCAGTTTCTCTACCAAGCGGAGTGGGGCGAACTCGATTATCTGATTGTCGATATGCCCCCTGGTACTGGTGATGCTCAGTTGACTTTAGCGCAGGCGGTGCCAATGGCTGGGGTGGTGATTGTCACTACACCGCAGACAGTAGCTTTGTTAGACTCGCGCAAGGGCTTGAAGATGTTCCAGCAGTTGGGAGTAAAAGTGTTGGGGATGGTGGAAAATATGAGCTATTTTATTCCACCAGATATGCCAGACAAAAAGTACGACATCTTTGGTTCTGGAGGCGGGGAAAAGACAGCACAGGAACTGGGTGTTCCCTTACTGGGTTGTGTACCTTTAGAAATGCCTGTGCGGGAAGGAGGCGATGCGGGAGTGCCGATTGTGGTTGATAAACCAGAGTCAGCATCTGCGAAAGCGCTGTTTGCGATCGCATCTCAAATAGCGGCTAAAGTCTCCATTGCAGCCCTAGCATAAGGCAAAAGACAAAAGGCAAAAGTAAAAAAATTCTTTCTTTTGCCTTTTAATTTTTAAATTTTTACTTCTTTAGCAATGTTGCACAAGTCACTGACTGGTTTTCGTTGGAGATCGATGCTGGCACCTTGGCAAGAGGTAGACTGGCTGCTATTGTTTCTTACCATTGGTCTTACCGTTCTTGGGGGTGTGATGATCCGCAGCGCGGAACTCCACCTGGGGCTAACAGATTGGTGGTGGCACTGGCTGATGGGCGCGATTGGTTTGGTAGTGGCGATGTTTATTGCGCGATCGCGTTACGAAAACCTGCTCCAGTGGCACTGGATTATCTACGCCATCACCAATATCTCCCTAATAGGGGTGATGATCATCGGTACTAGCGCTAAAGGCGCTCAACGATGGATTACTGTCGGCAGCTTCAACATCCAACCCTCAGAATTTGCCAAATTAGGAGTAATTATTACCCTAGCTGCTCTGCTGCACGCTCGTCCCGCCAATACCATTCCAGCGGTTTTGAGAGCTTTGGCAATAACTGGGGTTCCTTGGGCTTTAGTATTTTTGCAGCCAGACTTGGGAACCTCCCTGGTGTTTGGCGCGATCGTGCTGGGGATGCTCTACTGGGGTAATGCCAATCCAGGTTGGTTGGTTTTGCTCGCTTCTCCAGTTATCTCCGCCATCCTCTTTAACGTGTTTATGCCTGGGTGGTTCGTTTGGACGGCACTGATGGGTATAATTGCTTGGCGCACCTTACCCTGGCCCATGTCGGGTGCGATTGGAGCGATCGCAGTCAACCTGATCGGCGGCGAATTAGGACAGATATTTTGGGGCTTATTAAAAGAGTATCAAAAAGACCGACTCATCCTCTTCCTTGACCCAGACAAAGACCCCCTTGGCGGCGGCTATCACCTGATCCAATCTCGCATCGCCATCGGTGCAGGTGAACTTTGGGGACGAGGATTGCACAAAGGAACCCAAACCCAACTTAACTTCATCCCTGAACAGCATACCGACTTCATCTTCTCAGCTATAGGAGAGGAACTGGGATTGGTAGGGGGCTTCTGTCTGCTATTGGTCTTTTGGTTAGTCTGTCTGCGCTTGGTGATTATTGCCCAAAATGCTAAAGACAACTTTGGCTCTCTCCTGGCTATTGGTGTCTTATCGATGATTGTGTTTCAGGTGGTGGTTAACTTGGGCATGACTATGGGATTAGCACCAGTGACAGGCATTCCCCTTCCTTGGGTTAGTTACGGTCGTTCGGCGATGTTGAAAAACTTCCTTGCTATTGGGATTGTAGAATCTGTGGCAAATTATCGTCACCGACTGAAGTTTTAGTTATTAGTCATTTGAATTATGGCTAATAGGTAATATAGAGTTTCAAGAGTTGGCTGGTGTATATCGCGGTTCTAACGTTTGGTAGGGACATGGCATTGTCCACTGGTGTCAACTTAAGGAGCGGATGCCCAGATGATACCAGTAAGAGCATCAATCTCTCGATGACGCGGGCGAACCGCTTTCACTAAGCCCAATAACTTGTGATGAGTGGC
>NZ_JACJPF010000072.1 GCF_014695915.1 Trichocoleus sp. FACHB-40 | reverse complement strand
ATAGTATAAGCACCTTCTCTCTTACATAAGGATTCTCATGCTCTTTTAAAGTCTTTAGTAGCCGTTCCTTTTGTTCTTGAGAAAGATGGTTTTTGGCTGGCATATGTGGCTAAAAATAACTTAGTACTTAATTTTATATTATACAATCAAGCTGCGTAACAGCTTATCTTTCAGACATGAGAGTTACCAAATTGAAATCCCCCCACTTACCTTCCAGCAACTATCCCTAAATCTAGAACGTCACCAGCTAAAACAAACGTTGCGTCAAAAATAGCGCAATTGGAGCAACATGGCACACCCCAAGAAAACACTATCTGTAACATTTCCTCCATCTACTTTAGACTGCGCTTATCATGGCAAAAAAACTTACTTTTTAGGGTGAATGGGAATCTTCACAGAGGTGTCAGATGAAGGATATCACTTCCGCCCACAAAGCAGAGGAACACTATGCCTTAGCAGTCACAGCTGGTCAGGTGGGACTCTGGAACTGGAATCTCCAGACTTGTGAAATGTATTTCAACCCCAGCTGGAAAGCGATGCTGGGTTATACGGATCGGGAAATCCCCAATCACCAAGCTGCTTGGCTGCGGCTGATATCTCCTGATGACCGGGAATGGGTGATGACTTCAGCGAATATCCATATAGAAGGGTTAACACCTCAATTTGAAATTGAACACCGGATGCTGCACAAAAATGGTAGTGTTCGGTGGTTTCTCTGTCGTGGGATGGCATTTCGAGACGAAACTGGCAAAGCCTATCGGATGGCGGGGTCAACTACTGATATTACTGAGCGTAAGCGGACAGAAGAAGCTCTCCAAGAAAGTGAGTATCGGTATTACACCCTAGCTAAAATGTCGCCTGTAGGAATATTCCACACAGATGCTGAAGGGAACTGCTTGTATGTCAATGAGCGCTGGCGCGAACTCACGGGACTGACGCTGGCTGAGGCACTAGGACAAGGCTGGGTAAAAGCGATACACCCTGACGATCGCTCACGTCTGCTCGTTGAATGGCACCAAGCAATGGTAGGAAACTGCACCTTTGCCTACGAGTATCGGTTTCGGCGTTCTGACGGAGTAGTAACCTGGGTTTTTGGTCAGGCGGTACCAGAAAAAGGGCAAGGGAATAGTATTGTCGGCTTCATTGGCACTATCACCGACATCACCGAGCGTAAAGCCACTGAGGAGGCGCTGCGGCTGCAATGTTTCCGGGAACGACTGATCGGATCAATGCTAGAGCGCATCCGTCAGTCTCTTGATCTGGGCGAGATTCTCAACACTACAGTAGCAGAAGTGCGGCAATTTCTGGAGTGCGATCGCGTTTTAGTCCACCGTTTTCAACCAGACTGGAGTGGTGTTATCACTGTGGAGTCACAAGACCCCAGATGGTCTCCCATTCTGGGAACCTGCATCGCAGATCGTTGCTTTAGTGAAAACTACGTCCGTCTTTATCAGCACGGTCGCATCCAAGCGGTGACAGATATCTATACATCCGGACTCAGCCAGTGTCACATCAATTTGTTGGAGCGATTTCAGGTTAGAGCTAACTTAGTCGTTCCCATCCTACAAGAAAGGGTTCAAACCTTGGGAGATTCTAGTTATTCTGAATCTTCACACCCCATATTGTGGGGGTTGCTGGTTGCTCATCAGTGTCGCGATGCCCGACAGTGGCAACCTTGGGAAATCGATTTGCTTAAATCGCTTTCGACGCAAGTGGGAATGGCAATTCAACAAGCGGAACTCTATCAACAATTGCAAGCCGCTAATCTTCAATTACAGCGCCTTGCTACTTTAGACGGTCTGACTCAGGTGGCAAACCGTCGCCGGTTTGATGAATACTTAGACCAAGAGTGGCGGCGGCTTAAACGCGATCGCATTCCTCTGTCTCTGATCATGTGCGATATTGACTGTTTCAAAGCTTACAATGATACCTACGGTCATCAAGCTGGGGATGCCTGTTTAATTGCAGTCGCTAACGCGATCGCCACTGCTCTCAAGCGACCTGCGGATTTAGTTGCTCGCTACGGTGGCGAAGAATTTGCGGCGATCTTGCCAAATACTACCGGAAGCGGTGCTTTTAAAGTTGCACAGACAATTCGCGCCGCCGTGCAAGCATTAAAGATTGTTCATGCCAGTTCCCTCGTCAGCGAGTATGTCACCCTCAGTTTGGGTGTCGCTTGTACGGTTCCCGATCGCGATACCTTACCGGAAACGCTGTTAAAGGCAGCTGATGAGGCTCTTTATCAGGCAAAAGCTTCCGGACGCGACGCAAGTGTATATGCGCGTTAGCATTTCTCTGCCTGCCTTCTATGCTGCTTTTCACATAATAATTGTAGGTTGATAGCGTTACCCAACCAACGCTTATATTGCGTTTGCCGTAACCTCAAGCACCACGCCTTAAGAGCTATCAAAACACAAATGCGGCTCTCCCACCTACGAGAATCATTCAATTGCCGCCTTTCATTTTCATATAAACAGGCTGCAACCTCTTTTAAAATATCCTAGCTATATTATAACCTATTTTACCCCATTCATCGCTCTTGAATATTCATTTGTTGAAATGAATATTCCATTATTTGATACTTTGTACTTCCGGACGGAGTGTGACAGTTTTCTAACAGTCCACCGTCATAGGCAGCTAATTTAAGCGAATGCTATGGCTGCCTAGCTTTCTGGTAAAGACATATCTTACTTTAGACATAAAGATGTAATGAACCAACCGCAAGTAAGAGATGGAAGCCTTGCCAGTGGTTAGTTAAAGCAGTATACGGCTTAAAAAAATAACTTACTTTATGTAATAAAATTTCTTGTCAAATTTCTGGAACCTTTTGTTTTTTACAACGACATTGAGAATAACAAGGCAAATGTAAACCAGCCGAATTGATGGAAGTAATTATGAAACGCGCTCTCAAATCAGTTGCCAGAATTTCTGTATTATCAGCACTAGCGATCGCTCCAATTTTAGGTTCTAGTTTTGCCGCCTCTGCTAAGCCTACAGGAACAGATGCAAACTATGTAGGTGTAGGCGCTTCTGCTAACCCTTTTAATGGTGGACAAGACGGAGATGCTGCTGCTATCGGCGGTGTTATTCAAGGTCGCTACGCGGTTCCAAAGACGCCAGTTTCTGTTAGAGGTTCCGTGCAGTTCACAAATGAAACCAGCACCATTATCCCGACAATTACCTACGACCAGGCTATTACCAACAACGCCAACGTCTACGTCGGTCTTGGCTACGGCATCCATGAAGCGGAAGGCAAGCCATCCACCTTTGGTAACAAAAGCGCTCCCGTTGTGACAGCAGGTGTAGAAGCGGAAGTTGCCAAAGATATTGTCGTCTTCAGTGATGCCAAACTGGGAATCAAACCTTACCAAGATAGCTCTGCATCTTCTGTCAGCGTCAATGTGGGCGTAGGCTACGGTTTCTAGATCAACAGGCAAGCATCTAAAATCTAAAATCTTCTGAAAGTAGGACAGGCATCTTGCCTGTCTTTTTTTCTGTTTTCTGTTCCAGAGGACTTACTCAAAAACCCTCTCAAACTCTTATTCCTTTGTGTCCAAGACTTACGCACTTGCCGTGAACTAAAGTTCCGGCTCAAAGCCCAAACCCATTGAAATGGGTTGGTTTGAGGTTTTATAGTCAGTTTAAACTGACTTGGGCTTTGGGCTAGGAAATTGATTTCCTTCTAGTGCGTAAGTCCTAGTGTCCTTCGTGTCTAAGCGCTAACAGCGGTTCATTTGCGTTACTGGTGGGTAAGTCCTGTTCTAGCCACCGGGGAACGCTTTACAGGAGGCTGTGGCCATTTGCCAGCCGGGGACTGGGAACGAGAAATTTTTCTCATTCAATCCCCTCCTCCCCAGCTTTCTGTAACTATTATTAAAATTCAAGGTTTTTGGTGGCGATCGCAAGAGACTGAGAGTGGTGATAGTACCATAAAGATATACACCGAAATTCCGACCGATTTACTGGTGATATTAAACCTCTCAGCCGCATAGTTCCGATGGTAAAATCTCCGATTTCCCCAGTCCAAAAGCTTTCTAAAGTAGAAGGACTAAAAGAACGCAGTAACTATTTGCGTGAACCAGTGGCAAGTGAGCTGCTGGAAGACACCAACTGCTTCACAGAAAATGCTACTCAAATTCTCAAGTTTCACGGCTCATACCAGCAGGACAACCGGGATAACCGGGTTAAGGGTCAGGAGAAAGATTACCAGTTCATGCTGCGAACCCGCAATCCGGGGGGCTTCACACCACCAGAACTGTATCTGACCTTAGACCGCCTGGCCTCTGAATATGGTAATGGGACGCTACGCGCTACGACTCGCCAAGGCTTTCAGATGCATGGGATTTTGAAGAAAAATCTCAAAAGCGCGATCGCATCCATAATAAACAGCATGGGATCGACGTTGGGAGCCTGCGGCGACGTCAACCGCAACGTGATGGCACCACCAGCACCTTTTAAAAATCGCCCAGAATACGAGTATGCCTGGGAGTATGCCAATAATATAGCCGAGCTGCTGACACCTCAGACTGGTGCTTATTACGAGATTTGGCTGGATGGCGAAAAAGCTATCAGTGCTGAAGAAAATCCAGAGGTAAAAGCGGCGCGTCAACGCAACGGCAACGGCACCATAATACACGGGAAAGAAGAACCGATTTATGGCGAGCATTATATGCCGCGGAAGTTTAAGTGTGCCGTAACCGTACCGGGAGATAATTCGGTAGACTTGTATTCCCAGGATGTCAGCTTGGTGGTAATAACCAGCGCTTCTGGAGAATTAGAAGGGTTTAACGTCTTTGCTGGCGGTGGTTTGGGACGCACTCACAACAAAGAAGAAACGTTTCCCCGGATGGCAGACCCAATTGGGTATGTAGAAAAAGATGATATCTACGACCTGATTAAGGCAATTGTCTCCACTCAAAGAGATTATGGCGATCGCGTCAACCGTCGTCATGCACGGATGAAATATCTGATTGAGGATTGGGGAGTCGAGAAATTCCGGGAAACTGTCGAAGGTTTCTTTGGGAAAAAACTGGCACCTTTTAAGGAATTACCGCCGTTTAAATACGAAGATTACCTGGGATGGAACGAACAAGGCGATGGTAAGCTTTTCTTGGGAATTTCCATCGAAAATGGTCGGATTAAAGACGAAGGCGACTTTAAACTCTTGACAGCACTTCGGGAAATTCAGGAGAAATTTGCCTTACCCTTCCGCCTGACACCCAACCATAACCTGATTATTTACGAAATTGAACCAGAACAGAAACAGGCAATTAGCCAGATTCTTCAAAACTGCGGAATTGAGCTAGATGCAGATAAGATCGATCCGTTAGTGCGGTATTCGATGGCTTGTCCAGCAATGCCTACTTGCGGCTTGGCAATCACCGAGTCGGAAAGGGCGATGCCTAGTATTCTAGATCGGTTGCGATCGCTACTAGAAAAAGTAGGATTGGCAAACGAAAAGATTATCGTGCGGATGACAGGTTGTCCGAATGGTTGTGCGCGTCCTTACTTAGCAGAGTTAGGCTTCGTTGGCAGTGCGCCTGAGTCTTATCAGCTTTGGCTGGGGGCTTCGCCTGACCAAACGCGGCTTTCAAGAGCATACATGGATCGGCTGCACATCAACGAGCTGGAAGCTGAGTTAGAGCCAATTTTTGTCTTCTTCAAGCAGTCGCGACAAACTGAGGAGAGTTTCGGAGATTTTTGCGATCGCGTCGGTTTTGATGCTATTCGCCAGTTTACCGTCGATTATGAATCTGAAGCTGTATCACCCCAGTCAGATGCTGGCTTAATTAATGAGGTGGTACTGCCAGAAGAATCTGAAATTCAAGTCGCCGCTAAAATCCGCCGTCGGATCAATGTTCGCGATGAGGTATATACTCGCTTGAAAGCAGAGGCAGCTCGTCAGGGTAAGCCAGTGACTCAGTTAGCGAGTGATGCTATTGAAGCCTATTTGCAGGCTAACCAAGCGTCGCCAGAGTAATCGGGGCTGGGGACTAGCGACTGGGGACTGGGGACTAGGTAAGACTTTTTCCCAATCCCCAATCCCCAATCCCCAATCCCTTGATGATTGGTGGTAATTGGTTTCAAAGGTGTAGTTAGGCGTGCCTTTAATCTTCTGGTGTCACTCTCAGTTGTAGTTTTAGGTTGGATGTGTGCGGCTAAGCTTTACGCAACAAAAGTCAGAAGTATTACTTAGCTAACTCAACAAATCGTTCGCTTTAGCATTTTAAACTTTAAAAGCAACCCTATTTGGGATTAATTTCTATACCGGATGGCTAATTTCCGATGGGGGATGCAATTAGAAATAGGGAGATGTGTAATAGAAGATACAGAAACTCCGTTAGGAGAGAAGAATGATGACTTGGTTAGAAAAGCAAATTGGACAAGTATATAATAGCCAAGTAGAGAGCAAGCACGATGCTGAAGCTATTGAAGAGGAAATGAGTCCCGGACTCACTGGCGAGTATGACTTGGAGTTGCGCGAGAAAGCTGGGGTACACTCGCCTCCCCCACCTCCAGAAAATATGGGACTTGAGGGCGAATACGATTCCAACGGTTTAGTAAAGCGGGTTGCAGCTGCTTTTGATAAAGATCCGAACATCAAGAATATTGAAACCCTTGATATCGTCCAAGATGGTGGAACTATCGTACTTAAAGGCTCTGTACCTAATCGATCCATCTTGAGTCATATAGAACAGGTAGCTGCCAAAGTAGATGGTACTAAAGCAGTAGATACTAGCCAGGTGACATATTAAGTCAGCTAAAGTTTTCCCAGCTAAAATTAAAAGTTTGATAGTAGTGGGAAAACAAATTGGCGATGCAAAGACTAGCGATCGCACCCTCGCAATTTCAGAACCAGCAAATTATCCTGACGGCTGAACAACAGCATTACTTGAGTCGGGTGTTGCGGTTGCGGGATGGCGATCGCTTTATTGCTATGGATGGACTCGGACACTGGTGGCTGGCTAAACTAGAGGGCAATCAGGCGCAGATTCTAGAACCAATTCTCCAGCCAAACACAGAGTTGCCAGTAGCAATTACGCTGATGGCAGCTTTGCCAAAAGGCAACGGTTTTGATGAAGTGGTGCGCTACAGTACCGAAGTGGGGGTAGTAGCAATTGTGCCATTAGTAAGCGATCGCACTCTCCTGAACCCCAGCAGCGGGAAACTCGAACGCTGGCGACGAATTGCTACAGAAGCAGCTGAGCAATCAGAACGTCAAATCGTACCAACAATTTTAGATCCTGTTCCCTTTGCCACAGCTTTGTCATTGGCAAAGGACAAAAATTATATCTGCGTTGCGCGTGGCGACTCTCCCCATTTACGAGATTGTTTGCAAAATAAAGATTTTGCTGGGAGCGGTGATTCCCCCAATCCCCAATCCCCAATCCCCAATCCCCAACACCCATCCATTGCGATCGCAACAGGCCCAGAAGGCGGCTGGACGGCTGCTGAAATCGAGAATGCGATCGCATCCGGTTTCCAACCTGTTTCTCTCGGTCGTCGCATCCTCAGAGCCGTCACCGCCCCACTTGTCGCCTTATCTCTGGTAGCTGCTGCTTTTGAAGATGAAAAAATTGTTGGGTAAAGTAGGATGGAAATTATCTATCAACTGCTCGAATTTTTAATTTTTAACTTTTAATTTTTAATTCTTTCCATGCTGGAACAAGTTGCGGAAGCCTTTGAGCGCAAAGACTATAAAACAGTTGCTTGGTTGCTGAAAAACCTGGTGAAACAAATGCCGCAAAATCCTACAGTGCAGCTTTATGTAGGACGACTGCACGAAGAAACAGGCAAGCTGGAGGCGGCAGAAACTGTTTATCGGCAACTGTTAAGGGATGCAACCAATCCGAAAATTATGTCGCAAGCACGGCAAGGATTGCAACGTCTAGAAGCGATCGCCCAAAAAAAACGGCAACAAGCGATCGCGCAAGCCACCGCCTCAAAAGAAGATACCGAAGCTGGTGTCTTAGTTCTGGAAGCCCTGAGTCAGGAGGCAAAACAATCAGCTGCCCAAAGTTTAGCTCGGATTATGCAGCTAGACCCCTACAGCGCACGCCTACAATTGCCCAGTCGCGGCTGGCGGCTGTACCGTACTGGCTTGGTAGGAGAAATGCGATACTACAGCCAGCAATTGCAGCAAGCTGACATTCCTTGTTTTTGGGCAAATCTGGCAGACATTGAGAAAATTAACGTTTTCAAAGTCAGCCATTTTGTCTCTGTTACTCCGCAAGTTAGCGTGGTTTGTGAAAACGATCGTTCTCAGATTGGTTCTCTCAACTTTAGCTGGTCAGAAGTGCGCGATCGCGTAGAGGGACAGTTACCCATTTTTGAAGAAGTTGTAGACCAAGATGCCCACCACAAGCTGCAATGGAAAACCAAAACCCAAGATTACGCGCAATTTTGCGACTTGCATCTCCCCGCCAGACGCAGCATACTCCGCCTCTCGGACAGCAGCTACCAGTTTCCGAAGGGTATTCCCTTCAACTCACAGCAGTCCAATCAACCCACCAACCGCACTAACTGGAATAATTTACTCACTTTCTTAAACCAGCAGCTGCAACAGACACCAGTTTGGTCTGATTTCAACCTTTTTGCCCAATCAGCCCTAGATTACGCCGAAATGCTAAAACGCCTCAAGTCCCACATTCACTTGTTTCGCCGCGAAGAAACCCTCTGGGACCCTGCCTTCCAGTTGTACAGTGGGCTGGTTTTCCTCAGAAGTCCAAAATAATGCAAAAAACGTTAAGTGAACCGGTGGTATAAAAGGCAAAAAACCAGAATAAAAAAAGGCAAAAGATTCTTTCTTTTGCCTTTTGCTGCCCCTTTTTTAGAGGGAATCGAATGAAAGCCTTTTTATGAGTTAGGCGTTTTCACCTGACGTGCCATATCCATGAAGTTGCTCATGCTGGGGCCTGGACGGCGACGGCTCTTAGAACTGGTAACTGGGTTCAAATATTTGGGAGCAAAAGTGGTGTCATTCGAGGATGGAACCTTGCCGTTAGTAGTAGCAGGTACTGCCTCAACTCCTTTAGCAGTCTGAACTAGCTCAACTTTAGGTCTTTGAGCTATTGCTGCTGCTTCAGCTTTTTCTTCAGACTTGTTATCTGACTTTGGTGAATCCTTTTTAGCAGTAGACGCTGCTACTTTTGCGGGTTCTGGCTTCTTCTGTTGGGATTGTTGAGTCTTGGCTGGTTCTGGCTTCTTCTCTTGGGATTGTTGAGCCTTGACTGGTTCAGCCTTCTTCTGTTCGTTAGAGTCTTTTGACTCGTCAAACTCCATGTAGTATCCAGACTTTTTGCCAGCTTTAGGAGCTATAGCTTTGTTGTCCTCAGACTTTTCAGAGGTAAAAAGCCCTCCGAAGAAAGCGGCAATTCCACCGAACAATTTTTTGATAAAACCGAACATTTATGATTACTCCTGGCGCTTAGATGACGTTGACTCAGTATTCAAAAAAATTGCAACAAGCAATTCTAACTTTGATTCAAGAGTGTTATTACAAATACCACACAGAACTGCTCCTTCTAAAAGGGCGTTGCTTTACATTTGCTCTACGCGGCATCCCTACAATTGTTATCCAGATCGAATTATGAATTTTTACGGCGGACAAGCGCAAGATTCATCGATACTTCTTTATAAAAGTTTACCTTGTTTGTTTCATCAAGTACAGTTACCCAGATGCTTACCAATGGCAGATTGCTACCTGGTTGCAATACTTTACATTTGTCTCAGATTTTGGTAAAGAAGTCAGCCAGTGGGCAGGGTGTCCCAGGCTCGTCGAAAGAAGCGATCGCATCAGCCTAAGCTGAAATTAAATGAAACTATGAGCAAAATGAACTCCAGCCACAAACCCAACCCCGTATTACTGGTTCACGGCATCAACGACACAGCCGCCGTATTTCATAAAATGGCTCCCTACCTGACACAGCGAGGCTGGACTGTATACGATATTAGTCTCCTTCCCAACACTGGGGAAGCGGGTCTTGACTCTCTGGCTGTGCAGGTTGCTGATTACATTGCCAAAACCTTTGCACCAGAACAACCACTAGATTTAGTAGGCTTCAGTATGGGAGGCATTGTCAGCCGCTACTACGTGCAGCGACTGGGGGGAATCAAGCGGGTGCAGCGCTTTATTACTATATCAGCACCCAATAATGGAACCTGGGCAGGATACTTTCACAATGGCGAAGGCTGCTGTCAGATGCGACCTGATAGCGGTTTATTATATGATTTGAATCGGGATGTCGAGATGCTGGAGCAGCTGAATTTCACTTCTATCTGGACACCTTACGATTTAATAATTTTGCCTCCGAAAAGTTCGCAAATGCCTGTAGGTAAGGACGTGCAGCTGCCGATATTATTCCACCCGTGGATGATTACAGACATTAGGGCAATTAAAACTGTGGCTGAGGCACTCTCAGAACCACTTAAGAGCGATCGCGAAGCGTCTCCTAAGCAGAATCGCCAACTTCAGCGTACTCCCGAACGCCAAAAATCGCCTCAGCATGAGCGTAATATTTAAACTCCATCAGATTATAAAACGGATCTTCTAAGAAAAAAGTGCGATGCTCTGTCAGTTGACCGGGAAAGCGATGCTTAGGCTCTTGATAAAATTGTAGCTGTCGTTGTTGCGCCCGTTTAAGCATTGCTTCCCAGTCAGACTCGGCGGTAAAAATCAGCCCAAAGTGTCTAGGATAAATACCTCGTTGCGGGGTAAGAGGTTCTTTGGTGACGTGAGCAACGAGTTGATGACCGGATAAATTTAGAATTACAGCATCGCGTGTTTCCCGTCCAACTTTGCAACCGAGTCCATCAGCGTAGTAGGCTTTGGCTTGAGCAACATTGGTGATGGGAAAGGCAAGATGAAATATTGTTGGGTTCATGGCTGTTGGCTTAGCGGAACTATTTTGAATTAGTTTAATGTTTTGAGATTTATGCTAATGCTCTCTACGATTAATTCTGTCAATCCGTGGCTGGTAGCGATCGCATTGAATACAATTTTGGCGATTGTCGCCTATTTCGCCCCGAAAAAGCTTCTTACTCCGGCGGGATTACTCCATAGTTGGGCGCTGGGCGTTATCATCTGGGGAACCCTCGGCTTTCCCGGATATTTAGTGGTAATGTTTTATTTCCTCGTTGGTTCTGGTGTCACGCGCATCGGTATGGCGCAAAAGGAAGCCGAGGGAATTGCGGAAAAACGTTCTGGCGCACGGGGGCCAGAAAATGTCTGGGGTTCGGCTTTTACGGCGACACTCTGCGCCTTGGGAGTGCTGGTGGCTAATTATTTAGCACAACCTCAATGGATACCCCTACTATTGTTGGGTTACGTGGCGAGTTTCAGCACCAAACTCTCGGACACTTGCGCCAGTGAAGTCGGGAAAGCTTACGGTAAACGCACATTTCTCATCACCACTTTACAACCCGTGGCGCGGGGAACCGAAGGGGCGGTATCTTTAGAGGGGACTTTAGCTGGGATAGTGGCATCGGCAGCGATCGCGTTCGTTGGCTGGGGAGTTGGTACAATCGACCTGTTGGGTGTGCTTTTGTGTGTGTTGGCGGCGTTTATTGCTACCAATTTAGAAAGTGTAATTGGTGCCACATTGCAAAGTCGCCTAGAATGGCTTACCAACGAATTAGTAAATGTAGTGAATACATTGATCGGCGCGATCGCGGCTATATTATTAGCCTTAGCTGTGTCTGCTGGAATGGGTTGAGAATGCGATCGCTTTGTTTCCTGAGTGCAGAGATTTGTGAAGGTTGTATAAAGCGACGCATGAAGATTAGTTAAATCTGACTAATAAACTTGTCATCCTCCACAAGAAAGAAATAAATAGAGTAATCAGTAGTGTTATTACTTTCAGGAGGGGATGGTCATGCCAGCAGATTATGCCGGAAACTCATTTAATCAAGCCAGAAATATCAACCTCACTACCAATGTCACTCCCTACAGGGATTTTGTGGGTGCCGCCGATCCCTTGGACTACTATAAATTCACTTTCAGTGGTCGCAGCAGCTTGTTCCTTACCCTTGGTAGACTGAGCGCTGATGCCAATGTTCAATTGTTCAACAGCAGCAATCCGAATCAAGCGATCGCTAGTTCAACTCGAAGAGGTAGTTATCGAGAATACATCGGTGCCACTCTAGATGCAGGCACCTACTTCGTCAAAGTTTATCGGCAAAGGGGCGATAGTTACTACAACCTGAGAATGTCTGCCAATCCTGCCACTCCCATCAATACCGCACCCGTCATTGGACTGCCAACTGGAACCGTATCTTATACTGAGA
Organism: Trichocoleus sp. FACHB-40; assembly: GCF_014695915.1. Lineage (GTDB taxonomy): Bacteria > Cyanobacteriota > Cyanobacteriia > Cyanobacteriales > FACHB-T130 > Funiculus > Funiculus sociatus. The sequence goes on along the minus strand of NZ_JACJPF010000072.1, from coordinate 5,435 downwards.
ACGGCCCAGGAGCGCTAATTGGGGCGGGGGCAACTGTTACTGATACCACCTCCCCCAACTTCGATACTGGCACCCTAAACGTAAGTTTAAGCCCAGTCTCTAACGCTTCTGATATCTTAGGGATTCGCAACCAAGGTACAGCTATTGGTCAGATTGGAGTATCGGGTAATACGATCACCTACGGGGGAACCGTTATCGGTACTTATAGCGGTGGACTTACTTCTTTTTCCGTCAATTTTAATAGTAATGCCACTGCTACTGCTGCCCAAGCCTTAGTGCAAAACATCACTTATCAGAATAGCTACGACGATCAATCCAACCTTAACCGTACTGTCAGCTTTACGATGACTGATGGTGACGGTGGTACGAGTGCGACGGTAAGTAGAGGCATCACTATAATCCCAGTGAACGATGCGCCTGTAATAACTGTACCTGGTGCCAAAACTGTAGATGAAGACACCGATTTAACAATTACAGGGATCAGTATCGGCGATCGCGATGCTGGCAGTAACCCCGTGCGAGTCACTTTATCAGCCAGCCAAGGTAAACTTACCTTTGGCTCCACAAATGGACTTAGCTTTGGTCCAGCAGGAGGAAACGGTAGCTCTACCATGATCTTCACTGGGACGTTAGCAGCCATTAACACAGCTTTTAGTAATCTTACCTACCGAGGCAACACTAACTACTTTGGTACTGACACCATTAACATCAGTGTTAATGACCAGGGTAATACAGGCGGTGCTGCTTTGAGCGATAGTAAAACACTGGCGCTGACAGTAAATTCCGTTCCCGATTCCTACACCCTCTACAATGGAACGGGTACACCGGATACCCAAGGCTATCTAGCTTTTGGAACTCAAGGCTTACCTCCCTTCGTTCCTGCTGGCACTCAAACAGCCCTCGCTGGCGGCGGGGTCAACTTAAATAGCACTTCAAATAACCTGGTTCCGGCTGGCTATAGCAACTATAGAGAAGCCTCACCTGCTACTTTGGTCAATCCATTATTCCCCACCCTTGACCGAAATAGTGGCTATACCATCAGTTTCGAGGTGAAGATTAACAGCGAAGCTCACACCAGCGATGATAACAACGACGGAAAACAAGACCGGGCTGGTTTCAGCATCACTACCATCAGCAGCGACGGACAGAAGGGCATTGAGCTAGGCTTCTGGAATAATGAAATTTGGGCGCAGGATGGTGGCCCCAATGTGCCTAATGGCCCTAATCGAACACTTTTCACTCACAGTGAGGGAGTTTTGAGGTCAACAACCAGCATGACCCAATACGATCTGAGAGTCCAAGGTAACAATTACCAGCTTCTGGCCAATGGTTCCCAAATCTTGACGGGCGCACTCCGCGACTACACTGCCTTTGATCATACCAACACCATAGCTGGCGCTTTGCCTTACGATCCTTATGAGACACCTAACTTCCTATTCTTGGGTGACAATACCACTTCTGCACGCACTAATGTTGATATACGATCTATCGCGATCGCTACCGCTTAAAAAATAACTCTGTGGTTCTAGAAACTCGGTTTCTTCCTTGAAGCCGGGTTTCTGTGGACTGTGGTTCTTTGATTAGAAGATAATAGATGTGGAGAACCTATTTCATTATGGGATTCATCGCATCGGCAGCTTTTGTAAACGTTAATGACACAAAAGCGCGATCGCGATCGGGGCAACTACACTAGACTTGCTTGGGAATCCCAGCAAGTACGGAATAATTTAACCAGACATTGTATAAGTTCTGGACATCTACTTACCTCGTTACTTCATGGAAGCAGCCTTTTTGATCGTTGATGAGCAGCCCGTAACCCTTGGGCAAGCTCTAAAATATTTACAATCCTCTGGAAAACTCAATACTTTCATCGGCGAAATCCTCCGCCAGCACGTAATAGAGCAAGAATTGCAAACACTCCAAGTGCAGCCGAGTTCCGCAGCAATTGAGCAAGCAGTGATTGATTTTCGCTTGCAGCGCGGTTTGACTGACCCTAAGAGTTTCCAAGAATGGCTAACTCAAAACGGTACAGACTATGCAAGTTTTCACAATCAAGTTAGTTCCGGCTTTAAGTTAGCAAAGCTTAAAGCGACGATTGCAGAGCCAAAATTACAAGAATATTTCATCGAACGTAAAATTTTTTTAGATCGGGTGGTACTCTCTCGCCTTGTTGTCGATAAACAAGAATTGGCGGAGGAGTTACATAGCCAAATTGATGAAGGATCTAGCTTTGAGCAACTAGCCAAAGAATATTCTCTCACCGACGACCGCATTGTGAATGGCATGATGGGGCCAGTCAGTAGAGGAACCCTACCGGATATACTCAGAGCAGCTGTTGATACAGCAAGTCCTGGCGAGTTAGTCGGGCCGTTAGAACTGGAACAAACTTGGGCTTTGTTTCGAGTTGAACAGTTTCTTCCAGCCTCATTAGAAGATGGTCAGCTAAAGGAAGCACTACAAAATGAACTTTTTGAGCAATGGTTAGCAGCGAAAATTCAAAAACTAACGGTCAAGCTGCAAGTAAGTTGATAATTGTCGATCAATCTCATAACTTGCCTTGGGATGCGCCGCCTTTAAGCTTGCTTTCTCCTGAAGAGCAAGCGCAATTTAAAACTCAATCCGAGACACGTCGCTACACTCTGGGAGAAAAAATTTGGTCTACGGAGAGTCCCGGCGACCAGTTTTTTATTGTGTCTGGGAAGGTGCGTTTGCGGGAAGAAGGCGCTGCTAAGCCTTTGGCAACTCTGGAAGCAGGAGATTGGTTTGGTGACTTGCAGAAGCTTTCCGGGCTTTTCAAGGCGGTAGCAGCCAGCAAAGAAGTGATAGTAGTGCGTTGGGATACTTCGCTGTGGAGTGAGTTTTCATCGCCAGAAATTGATAGTTTCTGGCAGCAGGAAGGTAGCGCAGATATTTTGCCTGCGTTGGATGCCACAGTAGAAAATGAGCGACGCGCCCCGATACAAAATTATCCCTTTGTTTCCAGTCTCAATACAGCCGCTGCTTGTTTAACAATGGTGGCGCAGCAGCTGGAAAACCCTGCCCCTTTAGAATGGGTGCAGCGCCAGTTGCGGGGACAACGCCCTAGAAATCTGGTGGAAGCTGGAGAAAAAATGGGGCTAGTGCTACGACGGGTGATAGTTTCGCTTGAAGAGTTGCGAAAGCTAACTTTGCCAGCGTTGCTGCACTGGGAACAGGAAAGCTGGGTTGTGGTGTACGAGATTAGAGGCGATCGCTTAATTATCGCTAATCCCCTCAATCCCAGTCAAATTTGCGAAAGCATTCCTCTGTCTGCGGTGGAAACTGCTTGGGATGGGCAACTTTGGCAAGTTGAACCGATCCAAAAGCAGGATAAATTTAATCTCAGTTGGTTTTTACCTGCGGTTTGGCGCTATCGGGGATTATTGTCTGAGGTGCTGTTTGCCTCTTTCACGTTGCAGTTGTTGGGTTTAGCTACACCATTAATTACGCAAGTAGTGATTGATAAGGTGATGGTGCAGGAGAGTTTGCCGACTTTGGACGTGATGGCGATCGCTCTGTTGTCTGTTGCTATATTTGAAGCAGTTTTAGGCATTTTGCGCCTATTCATCTTTACCCACACCGCACGCCGCCTAGACCTCAGCTTATCAGCGCAGTTGTTTCGGCACCTGATGCGGCTACCTTTGGCTTATTTTGAGTCGCGCCGAGTGGGAGACACGGTGGCGCGGGTACAGGAACTGGAAAATATCCGCCAGTTTCTCACTGGTACGGCGATGACTGTGATTTTAGACAGCATCTTTGCCGTGGTGTACCTGACATTGATGTTTTACTACAACGTCAAACTCACCTTTGTGGCGCTGGCGGTAATACCCTTGTTTGCCATTTTGTCAATAGTTGCCACACCGATTCTGCGTAACTGGCTGAACGAAACCTTTAACCGCAGTGCGGACAGTCAATCGTTTCTCGTCGAGACAGTGACGGGGATTCACGCTGTGAAGGCTCATGCGGCGGAGAGGACAACACGCGATCGCTGGGAAGGATTATTTGCCCGTTTCATCCGCACCGGATTTAAAGCTTCCACGACCTCCAATATTAGCAACAACATCGGCGACTTTCTCACCAACTTTTCCAACCTACTAATCCTCTGGTTTGGAGCCACCCTAGTCATCAGCCAGAAGCTTACAATCGGTCAGCTAGTCGCCTTTCAAATGCTATCAGGAAGGATGACCGGGCCACTTCTACGTTTAGTACAACTGTGGCAAAACCTGCAACAAGTTCTACTATCTGTAGACAGAATTGGAGATATTCTCAACGTCGCCCCCGAAGCCGAACCAGGTTCCGGTTTAGTTTTACCCACCTTAAAAGGTCAAGTCACCTTTGATCAAGTTTTCTTCCGCTACCATACCAATCAAGAACCAATTTTACGCGGAATTTCTTTCAAAGTTCAGCCAGGAATGTTTGTTGGAATTGTTGGTAGAAGTGGCTCAGGAAAAAGTACCCTTTCTAAACTTTTGCAGCGACTTTATAGTGTTGAATCAGGGCGCATTCTTATCGATGGGTTTGATATTAAAAGTGCTGATTTAGCATCTCTGCGGCAACAAATTAGTGTAGTTCTCCAAGAAGATTTTCTCTTCAACGGTTCCATCTTAGAAAACATCACCTTGGGCAATCCTGATATCACCGCCGAACAAGTTGTAGAAGCTGCTCGATTAGCAGCCGCCCACGACTTTATCAGCGAACTACCCCAAGGTTACGAAAACCCTGTCGGAGAGCGCGGTACAGCCTTGTCTGGCGGACAGCGACAAAGAATTTCTTTAGCTCGTCTTTTCCATTCGCAAGCCCCGATTTTAATTCTCGACGAAGCCACTAGCGCCCTTGATAGTGAAACTGAGCAACAAGTTCTACAAAACATCCAGAAGGTTTCGCAAAATCGCACAGTATTTATGATTGCTCACAGATTTGAACCACTCAAGCGAGCAGATTTAATATTGGTACTGGAAAAAGGCGTTTTAATGGAACAAGGAACCCACTTGGAACTGATGCAACAAAAAGGATTGTATTACTCACTCTATCAGCGTCAACAGGCATCTGTGTGAGCGCGTAATTACTTGCTCTTATTCTTACATTCACTTAAACAAAGTGAATTTACCTGACGGGGTTGTCACCCCGTCAAAACGTATACCTAATCAACAACATAGCTCTCAAACCCCTCTGAAAGAATGACATCTTGTTTGGTCTTATTCGCATTAACTCGCAACGATTTTTATCGTAAATTGCTTCTATTCGCCATCAGCACGACTTTTAACGGGGCTGTCGCCCCGTCAGTGAATTTACTCATTGGTTCACCAGGGTTATTTCATTCTAAATAGGTCTTTAAGTATGTTAAGACTAAAGCCAGCGAGACGTTGTGCTTGAGCCATGTTTTGGAAACCATAGCTACGATACAGATTGAGTGCGAA
>NZ_JACJPF010000071.1 GCF_014695915.1 Trichocoleus sp. FACHB-40 | reverse complement strand
TCCTTTTGTTCAGGGGTCATAGCCGCTCCTCCTACGAATGCAGTTCACACTTCTGTTGACGCTCTACCTATTATCCTCTCTTGATAGTAGTTTTACAAAACCGGGATGCTCCCTATGAATTTTGGCTCTGATAAAATCAACCTGGTATTAGATTAATCAGGAAAATATTATTTATGCCTTATCAACAAATTGAGGAATTGCCAGATTCTGTAAGAAATCATCTACCCAAACACGCCCAAGAAATTTTCTTGGCAGCATTTAATAATGCTAACAAAGAGTACAAAGAGGAAGAAACTGCCTTTAAAGTCGCTTGGAGTGCCGTAAAGCGAGACTATGAAAAAGGAGAAGATGGTAACTGGCACAAGAAGCCAGAATAGAAAGAGATGTGAAAGCGATCGCTACCACTAATTTAGTATAAAAATATTAGCTGTGTGGCATATTTGGATAAATTTATACACCAAAAAGATTGACTTTGACTAACAGCAGTCGCCTACCACCACAAACCGATCTGCCTCTTTCACGCAGGCTGAGCTTGCCAACAATGTAGGATCTACTTAGCGAAGATCCAAAGGAACCGGGTTTGCCTGACGAATATCACGGATATCAGCCGCCACTATATAAGACAAACTTTCCAGCCTACTAACAGCGATCGCATCCTCATCTCCTGAAGCGCGATCGCTCTCTTTAATTGATATTGACATCACAACAAAATCCCCCAAATTTACCTTCTCTTTTTAAGGGAGTAAATATGGGGGATCAAAATAATGAAATTGCGATTAGCGGATTGGCGGACAGGGAACGGGTGGGAACCCTCCCGCCTCAATCACGAAATCATCGAAATCCTCATCTTTTCCAGGTTGGGGTAGCCCTGCATCATCCCAAGCGATGCGAACGCCAGTAATTTCTTCGTTCGTGCCACCATCCAAACGGCCATTAAACGCAGCTGCTAAGTTGGTGGTGGATCTGACACTGCGGCGAGTTTGACCTGTAGGGCTAACAGATTCCAGGTAGAAAGCATACCGGGTGTTCGCCTTAAAAGTATATTCGCTAAGTCGATTTTGTACAGCGCCCCCATCAACTGTCCCCAGAAAATCGATTGGCGTGCCAATATTATTTTGACCGGGAGAGGAAGGCTGAGGCTGTCCGCTTCCGAAGCCGTCATAGGGTTTGACTTCCTGAAACAGCACTGTCTGTTCACCCGTATCTAAATTGACAACGCCAAGCGTTGATAGATAAGCTCCGTGGGACTCTTTGAATTCAAATTCAACCGTAGTATCCACCGGGAACTGGACAGCTTCATTTCCAAACACATCCTCAGCGTGAACGGGCGTTGCCACGCCCACAAACCCAACCGCGATCGCTCCTAGTAGCCACTTGAACGCGGCGGTTCTACCGTTTTTACGCTTCATCTGCCTCATCGTATTCTTGCTCCTGCTCACACTAGAATGACTGTGCAACTGACAACCCAACCTCTACCAAGTCCGCAAACCGGAACTGGCTCTGGAAATGTCTTTTTGCTGCAAAGTAGTTCTCAAGTTTTCTACTTCTGCCCTTAACTGCTCTAGCCGCTGACACGCCTGGGGAACAGAGGGTGGTGTTTGAGGCTGTCGCGTAAACCGGCGGCTAGTGGGAGTTTGTTGTGTCAGAGCAGATCCGCAGGCTTGAAAGGCTGCTTGTGACTCCTGGTTAAGCCGAGTAATATTTGCGGTTAGTTCAGGATCTAACTTGTCATCAGTATCAAATACGGGTGCCGTGTTGTTCCAGATATTAGTTCCCGTGATGTCAGAATAACTACGGTCGGCTCTAGCAGGCGCAGCAATACCCAGCGCCGCAATTGATAACCCAACAACCCAACCCAGAGATTTTATGGTGTGCATTTGGCGTACTCCTTAAAACTTCAATGCTGTCCCAACACCTAATACAAACCGAGAGCCATCACCCGCACCTGCAATGTCGCGCAAGGCTGGAGTAATCACAAAAGGAAAGTTTTTGAAGGGAGCGATGGAAAGACCCAATGCTAAGTCCTGTCCAGTCCATTCCGCAATCAAACTAACAGGTCGAACAACTCGAACTGCTAAATTTCCAAACACGTTGATATTGTTTTGACCGGCATCAACCGCACCGTTGGAACGGAACTGTCCATCACCAACACCAACCGTAACAGCAACGCGACTGAAAGCATTATTGAGAGATTCTCGTGTTCGGAATACTTTGGTAACAACTCCATATTTGGATTGTTCAAAGTCGTTGCGACCAATATTTAGAAAGCCATTCCAGCCTAATGCTGCTGAGACATCTCCCCCAAATCGACGATGCAACTTACCATTAAAACCACCTTCGCCAAAGCTGTCATTTGTAGCTAAAGCGTAAGATAGTTCTACCCCCACCGCTTTATCCGCATTGCCTAAGCCGATGCCTATCCCCGCAGCCCCTACAGAACCGCTATCTTCTCGCACGCTGGGTTGATAGGTGCCACTGATAAAGGCGGTGTTTCTATCTGCACCATAGCCAACTGGGATATAGATACTGAGGGCTGGCGAAGATTCAAATTCCTCGATGGGTGCTGGCAACGCTAGCGGCGCAACAGGTTCCGGACTCGGACAGCGTTGTGTAGCCTGTGTTGTCAATCCTTGAGCGACTTGATAAGTTGCAGATTCATTCCTTTGGGAGGCACAGCTATTCCCGGCTTTCGGTTCCGTTGCCATTAACTGGCTAGCTTGTGCCGTTGACGAGTTAGCGATCGCCTCATCTGGACGGAGTGCCTCAGCCTTGGATGTAAATACACCTCCACTGGGTATCATTCGTTCATTTACAGCCGCTTCGTTAACAGTTTCCCCGTTTCGGAAGGAAGCTAAATCAGAAGCTTTCCTGGCGGATTCAGGCTGGTTAACATCAGAACCTGTTGATGAGTCTGTGAGGATGTTATTGGGGGGAAGCGCCGCAGCTTCAGAGATTTCTGCCAAATCGGTTTGGGGGGCGGCTGTCAATGCTGGAAGTTGCCTTGCAGCTAATTCTGGGGCATTTTGAGAAGGCAGCGGAAATTCCTGCCTGGGTGCCAATCCTGGCTCTTGTTGCACTTCTGGGATAGCGATCGCTGTCATACTCCTGGGAGTGACCACCGGGGTGACAACACTCCCCTCATCGGTCACGGCTTCCTGGTGAGAACCAGAACCTTCATAACTCGGACTTTCACTTGCTTGGGCTATCATCCCTCCAGCCACAAAAGCAGCTAAAGTACAAACAGCAACACTAGGAAAACGCATAAATTAAGCCCTACTAAACTCACACCGCTCTGATCGAGAAGTTGGTCTTCCCACATAGTTGAATAGATACTTATACAGAGTTGGGCGCGTTTATCCGCAGCAATAAGGATGCAAATTTTGCCTGGATCTAAGTAAAAATCTTCGCTTCAAATTCCGATCTTCTATCCACAAACCGAAGCGTTACCTCTTTTCAGCGATGCTTCACCGATATAAACTAGCCATGTCGCTATCCGTATTTACGACATGATAGTTTTCCTCGCCCTACTAGCTTTCTACGTCGCCTGGAACTTGGGAGCAAACGACGTTGCTAACTCAATGGGAACGTCAGTAGGGTCAAAAGCTGTCACGCTGCGGCAAGCATTGATAATTGCTGGTATTTTAGAATTCACAGGTGCGGTGTTGTTCGGTCGTGCGGTATCTGAAACACTGGCGACGGGAGTTGTAAAGCCGGAAGTGTTCGCTGATGCACCCCAGATTTTACTAATCGGGATGGTTTCGGTGCTAATAACCTGTGGTTTGTGGCTGCAATTTGCCACAAGTAAAGGCTTGCCAGTAGCGTCATCTCATGCTGTAGTAGGCGCGATCGCAGGCTTTAGTTGGGTAGCCGTTGGTGTTGGTGCTATAGACTGGTCATCAATCGGGTTAATTTCCTTCGCTTGGGTAATAACGCCTGTGGTGAGTGGCGCGATCGCCGCCTTGTTCTACAGCGTGGTAAAACGTTGGATACTCGATCAACCCAATCCCCTATTTCAACTACGCGAGTGGATTCCCTGGTTGAGTGCGACGCTTTTAGGAATCTTTGGCACAATCGTTCTACCGCCAGTCAGTAAACCTATAGACACTCTACTTACAAACAGATTCGGGATAAATCTTCCCACTCACGATATCCCCCTCTTAATAGGCGCGATCGCTACCTTTTCCCTCACCTGGTACAGTTGGCGACAATTAGATAGTGGCGGCTGGGAAGAAGAAAAGTCTCAATTCCCCAATCCTCTGGAACAACAAATGGCGCGGTTTCAGCTACTGAGTGCTTGCTTCGTCGCCTTTGCTCACGGTTCCAATGATGTCGGGAATGCGATCGCTCCCTTAGCTGCGATCGCCTACATCAATCGTACAGGTTCCGTTCCCGTAAATGGCTTCAGCGTTCCCCTATGGATTTTGGTACTCGGCGGCGCTGGTATCGTTGCAGGTCTTGCGGTTTGGGGTAAAAAAGTTATAGCTACCATTGGCGAAGGAATCATTCCCCTACAGCCCAGTAGCGGCTTCTGCGCCGAACTCGCCACCGCCACCACCATCTTAGTTGCCTCCCGCTTCGGCTTACCCGTCTCCACCTCCCACGCCCTTGTTGGCGCTGTAGTTGGCATTGGCGCGATTCAAAGCTGGAAGTCTATCCGCTTCCAAACCCTGCAATCTATAGCTCTCGCTTGGGTGATTACCCTTCCCATTAGTGCTGGTCTAGGAGCGGTAATCTTTTTGGGGTTGCGTCTGGTAGCGACTTAAGTGTTGCGTCTCTTAAAGCTGAATTTTGAACTAAACTGCTCGCATCCTATACTAATAGCAAACAAATAACGCACCTAACCCATAGGCAAAATCCGACTTTTGAGAGAAATTTACAATACTTTTAAGAGTATTTTGACAAAATAATGGGAATAATAAATAAAACTATAAGCAGACAAAGTTACAAACAAGCTTCCTTATAGCCAACAGCATCGAGGTTATACGCTAATGGTGCAACTGGACAACGATCAACCTGAAAAGTATGGCAAAGGGGATTCCACAGCCGCCGAAAACCTCCTGAGAGCAATGATTCAGGAACTTGAAAATTTACAGCAAAACCTCATCGTCCAGTTGAATCAAGACGTTGAGCGGCTACAAGCTGAAAAATCCCGCTTAATCGCTGAGATTGACAATTTGCAAACTCAGCGTCAGCAATTGCCATCTTCACTACAAGACCCTCCATCCCAGGAACAAGGCGCACAGCAGCAATATTTAGTCAGTCAACTCACCCAAGCGCTGGCAGAGCATCTACAAGAGATATTGATGCAGCGGCTGTCTCACCAAAGCGGTAGCTCCTATCGACCTCTGAGCGGCTCTGCTGGTGACAATTTGTCCCCTTCGCCGAACGAATACAACGAGAGTGCTTATCGCATACTTGCATCCTTGGATACAACGCTGAGGACGACCTTTAAAACGCTGCAACAAGACATCAGCAGCTATCAAAGTTCCTTCTCCCAGCAACTGTCCCGGATGCACAGCTTAGAGCAACAAGGAGAGGCGATCTTAGAGGCTCTTGTCAATCGTCTGAACGACCAACTCAAACTACAAGCGACTGCGCTGCCATTAATCCAGCCATCAGACCGAGAGAATGTAACCGAACCTGAACGCGATCGCCAACGCCTGCCAGAAGCTAGTCCTATCCCATTACAGATTCCGGCTACCCCGTTACCACTTTCCCGCCAACCTAAACCAACTTCCCAAAACCAACTCGGTTTACTGCTGGTATTAATTTCTACCGTGGCGTTGTCCATTCATAACGTTGTTGTTCAGGTCGTCGGTAGAGAAAGCAACATTCTTGGCGCGTTCCTCTTCGGAGGATTCATCAAGCTGAATTTGGGCAACTCGCTGTTAATTTTGTGGCTCCGCATGATAGTAGTGTTGCCACTGATGGCAATATTCGCCACAGGACTCTATCCCAACGTTTGGAGGGATATCAGGAAGTTTTTATTCGACCCAAACCGTCGAGGACTGCTGACGGTTGTAGGGAGTGGCTTCTTCCTGTTTTTGTCCCAGGTGCTAATTTATATCGCCATCTCGCAAATTGGGCCTGGGGTTGCGGTGACGATTCTGTTTATGTATCCTCTTGTCACTGTCCCGCTAGCGTGGCTATTTTTTGGCGATCGCCCGACTCTCCTCCGCGTCGGAGTGATGATTGCTATTTCTGTGGGTGTTATCCTCGCTGCATTTCCTAAAATCTTTCCGGCGGGTGGTTCTGGAGTGCCGGGTATTTCCCCGGTGGGAGTTGGCACAGCCGCAGTTTCAGGTATAGCCTTTGCTTTATACCTGATTTTCATGCAGCTCGGCTTTAAAAGGCTTCATCCCGTACCCGTCAGCTTAATTCAGTTCTCAACCATCTTTGTCCTCTCTAGCCTCAGCTTAATGTTGCCGTTACCAGGAAATTTCGCTGTCCAGCTTATCCCAGATCGGCGATTTGGTTTGATAATCGGCGGCGTGGTATTGGGTATCTTGACTCTGATAGGCTACCTGTTGAACAACTTTGGAGTGCGCTTCTTGGGTGCAGCAAGAGCCTCAATCGTCGCTTCTAGCGGCCCAGTGCTGACGGCTGTTTTGGCATTTGTCATTATTCCCAGCGCTCAGAATGCGTTGCAGCCAATATCAATTACGGGAATATTACTGGTTACATTAGGAGTATTTGCCCTAAGTTTTGAACGGCTACTGGTTCAGAATAAACCGCAGCAACCTGCCAAATAAATACAAAAATTCTAATTAGTAGGGTGGGCAATGCTCACCCTTTTTTATTAGGAGGATATGAAGTTGCGCGTTAACCAATACGGTTCGGGTAGAGCTGAAAACAACAAATTTCGCATAGGTTGAGTTGAGGCACTGACGGGGTGACAACCCCGTCAAAAGCAAGCGTGAGAGCGCTCCTTGAGCCAACTTGCGGTAAAAAAAGATGGGGTCACTCTTGTCAAAACGCCCCATCTGTTGAAAATGTTTCCTCAATTTTACCAAATCCACCTGCAACGACAATTAAAGAACACCGAATACCTAACTCTAAAAATTTTGGTATATCTCTTGCAATCTCAAAAACAAGTGAGCATTGAGTTGTTAGCGACCTTAATGCCTTATCCTATTCAGTTTGAGAGCCGGAGGCGGAGTTTACAAAGATTCTTAAAATTACCTTGCCTGGAAATTGATACTTTATGGTTCCCGCTAATTCAAGAAATTTTAAAGGCAAAAGTTCCGCAAAACCAACAACTTAAAATAACTATTGACCGCACGCAGTGGCGAGATAAAAACGTTTTTGTAATTAGTCTGATTTGGGACAAGCGAGCTATCCCATTATACTGGCAACTGTTGGACCAAAAGGGGAGTAGTAATATTGAAGAGCAAAAATCTTTAATCAAACCTGTTTTAGAACTATTCAAAGATTACGAAATTATCATTTTAGGCGACCGCGAATTTGGTAGCGTTAAGCTGGGAAGCTGGCTTGGTGAGGAACAAGTGAAGTTTGTTTTTAGGGTAAAACAAGAGCGTTATATCCAGCAAGAAGATAAAGAATATACTCGTCTATCAGAGTTAGGATTATTGCCCGGAACTAACTTTTTCCTCCCTAATGTTAAAGTCACGAAACAAAAAGGGTTTGGGAAGTTTAATATTGCAGGTTATTGGCGACGTAAATATCGGGGTAAGGTTGAAGATCAGGGTTGGTATCTCTTAACTAATTTAGGCAGTTCACAAGAAGCGATTGCTGCTTTCAAATGCCGCAGTGGGATTGAAGCTATGTTCAAAGATTGTAAGACAGGCGGTTATAATTTAGAGAAGAGCCACGCTAATAATCACCGATTAAAAAACTTAATTTTCTTAATTGCTCTGGCTTACACTTGTGCTGTGTTTCAAGGGCAAAAAATTAAGCGTATGGGAATACAAAAATATATTGGTCGGCTCACCGAATCGAAGCGCTCAGAGCGCCGACACAGTAGTTTTTGGATTGGATTGTATGGTCAATCTTGGGTAGTTGGAATGGAGTTTTGCCAAGATATTGTTAATGAATTAATGGCAATAAGACGCAACAAGCTGCCATTTTTTCAGAGAGGTTTGAGAGCTATGTCCTTGGTTTTACGCATGTTTTGACGGGGTTGTCACCCCCTCAGGTTGAGGCACGAAACCCAACTACAATTATTTTTAAGCCAGAAGTATTGGCAGCTAACCCTTACCGTTATTATCTACGTCTTGTATTATTGGTTCTTCTAAAGGTGACGGAGCTACTATTCGCAGGTTGAGATCAACTATTATATTATTTCTCTCAAGACTTATATTTGCTTTATTTATTATGAATTTTACTTGTAAGCGATCGCTTATTTGAGATTCTATAGACGGTTGAGATTTATATCCTGCTTCCTCAAGCCATTCATTAATATTTCTCCAGTTTTCTATCTTTTCATCACATTTGCTCACCAAGTTTTTTACATATTGGTATAAAGTATTACTCAAGTCAACTCCAACTCCCTTGACGTTCTTATTCAGCTTTTGCGCTATTTCAGTAGGACTATAACCGCAAAGCAATCCCCGCAGGTGTAGCTTTTCAACTAGTGTCAGACGCTTTCCCTTAGCAGATGCCAAGTCTGTATAGAGCGTCTCTAAATCCCAGTCATTTCCAGCAGAGGCGAACTGCGCGTCAGTAGATGCCATAGTAGCAATTACTTATTAGTATTTTTCCTAACCTTATCCTAACCTGATTCCTAATACTTATTAGTTCTCGATTAAAAATTACGAAGTTAGTTTAAAAAAGAACAGATTTGCAAGATATATCAGCGTGAAATTACGGAGATAAAACTTGCGGGGTTGCGATCTCAACAGTTAACCGCCTTCTGTCTTGTCACTTGGTAAATCCTGTTAAGAATTGCCAATTAATACCATTTAGGAGTATTTAATGCCTTCATTGTACCCAGGTCAGAAAGCCAATGAACTTGCAAAGACTGCTCAAGAACGCTACGAAAGTGCTGTCAAAGAGTTGAAAAAACAGGAAGAAGCAACCAACAAATTAGCAGAAGAATACGGACAACTCCAACTAGAAGTTATAAAAGATACCATAGGACGCTTTATAATCTTTCTTGAAAGCACTGGTAGGAAGGCTTCGGAAAGCGAAAAGCGGCTTTTAGAAGGGATGGATTTTTCAATTCAGCAGCTTAAGGAATATAAAGTAGCAGCTATCGGAGCAGAAAAGTATTTGCTGGGAGGAGTCCAAGCCGCGGGAGCAGCAGCAGCAGGATATGGCGGTGCATTAAGTGTTGCTACTTCTATCGGAGCAGCCAGCACAGGAACAGCCATTTCCAGCCTTAGCGGAGCAGCAGCTACGAATGCAACGTTAGCATGGTTTGGCGGTGGAGCGATCGCGGCCGGTGGCGGCGGTATGGCTCTGGGTACTGTTGTGCTTGGTGGTATTACTGTTTTACCAGCTTTAGCGATTGGTGGCTTTTTTGCAGCTCGTGAAGGTGAGAAAGCCATGACAAAGGCACGGGAACACGAGGCGAAGGTAAACAAAGCGATCGCTGAAATTAATCTTGCTAAAGATGTCGCTCAAAAAGTAAAAAAGCGAATTACTGAATTACATAATGTATTACTATCTGTTGACACTTGCGCTATTGCCAGTCTCAACGAACTTGAATCCCAACCTTTTGATTCCAAGCGGGATGGCGAAAAGTTTCAACAAATAGCAATTCTAATGGAAGCACTTGTAGCAATTTTAAAAACTCCTGTCCTAAACAGTGAAGGAAAGCTTAACCTTGGCACTGTCACCATCCTCGAAAAATACCGCAATCTACCAGGTAAATAGAAATGACAGCTAAGAAAGTTCCTGTAGAAGTCTTGGGTGTAGGTGCAGATGCTTCTCAATGCTTCCACGCTGTTGTTGAAGCTTACAAAGAATACAAGATAGTTGCAGAACAAGAGCGGACTAAACGGCGTGGTATCGAAGCCTGGGAAAAAACAACAATTGCCCAGATTCAAGCTCAGCGCGACGTTCTGATAACGTATCTTAATCGCTCGTTTGATGAACGTGCTGATAACTTTCGATTTCTGTTTGAAAAAGTCGATCGAGCAATAGAAGAGGGCGATAACACCCAATTAACTTTAGCTCTGCATTCAATCACGGAAATAGCAAAGTCTAGCCCCTTCAAAGACCTCGCTGATTTAACATCAGTAAGAGCAGCGCTCGACGATCCAGACCATGAATGGACGTTTTAATCTGCTATTCAAGTGTAAGCGATCGCGTCCTTCTCCTCTAGTCAAATTGCAGCGCGATCGCTCTTACCCCAACGTCAACACTCCCGCCGCAAAATCAACCACCAATCGCTTTGTCTGGAGCCAATAGACACCTAAGAGAATGACTGGAAGTTCATCTCCACCCAGCACTTCAGTTGTGAACTCCTCTCCATCTATCAGCACATTTCCCTGATATAGATTAAACCGTGCTTCTCCCCGTGCTGTATCCCTATACTCGTTGTTACTTTCAATAAACCACCCAAGACTTTCAGCATCTTGATTGTCAATTGCTAACCAGCCAGTGAAACCTGTATCCAGAAGAGCCTTAACTGGAATAACATCACCATCAGCTGCAATTAAATCAATTTCAAAGATTAACTCTCCCTTACTGTTAAACTCACCTGAAATCATATTCTGCCACAAGTTCCTGTTTCATTGATTCGCATGATCAGGCGGATCGTATCACCAAATTTATCGCGAGCTTTTTGTTTTGCAATTGTTTTGTCTGAATCGACGACATAATCCCCACTGTTTGGCTCTATGATAATAAACCAGTCGTAATGCTCTTTGATTAGCTCAGGTTGAACGCGGTCAAAAATCGCGCGACAACGCTTCACAAAAGCTTCATTTTCAGCTTTTCGTTTGGCTTGTTTTTCTGGAGATAGTTGGCGTTCTGGAAATACCCTGCCAAGACGCGGAGTGTGGTTATTAGATAGTTGGGCCATGTGATACTCTTCTTGTTTAATATTAATAGGTTAATTTTGATTATAAGGTTATTTGATGGCAAGGCGATCGCATATTATTTCTCTACATGAATTTGCAAGTGATCGCTTATTACGTAGATAGAAAAATTATTAAAAGTACAATCAAATATTCCATACAAAGAGGTGTACAGAAACTGAAAGTTTTTGTACACCTTTTATAGGATAGATTGTAAAACGGAGAGGGTGGGATTCGAACCCACGTTAAGTTGCCCTAAACAGCATTTCCAGTGCTGCGCCTTCAACCACTCGGCCACCTCTCCAGGGGATTTATTATTTTTGAGTTTAGCAGCTTTAAGCTGCGATTTTTAATAATACACTATTTTTATGACAAATTACCATACGATTCGGATACATCATCGCCAGAAGGGTACTTATCACGAGCTGCAAGTGCCGGAAGACCGCTATATTCTCAGCTTCGCGGAGCAGCAGGGCGTGGAGTTGCCTTTTTCTTGTCGCAATGGAGCTTGTACTGCCTGCGCCGTGCGCGTGCTTTCTGGGGAAATCCATCAGCCGGAGGCTATGGGGCTTTCTCCGGAACTGCGCGACAAGGGTTATTCTCTTTTGTGTGTAAGTTATCCTAGATCCGATCTGGAGGTGGAAACGCAGGATGAGGATGAAGTCTACGAACTCCAGTTTGGGCGCTATTTTGGCAGAGGCAAAGTCCGCGTCGGCTTACCTCTGGATGAAGAATAGAATCACGCAAAAGGTAAAAGAAAAGTTTTTTTTCTTTTACCTTTTACCTTTGCTTGCTTGCCTTATGTTAGCGGGTTGCCAAGTGAAAGAAATCCCGACAGGAGTAGCAGTTAAGGTGGAGCGGGTCATCAGCGGGCAAACCCTGGAGGTAGTGGACACCAGCAAGCCATCAGCGTTGATTGAGAGGGTGCGGTTGCTGGGAATTGAGGCACCGGATATGAAACAGCAGCCTTGGGGAACGGCGGCGCAAGACAAGCTGAAGCAGCTGATTGGCGGGCAAATCGTTTTGTTAGAGTCGGAGGGGTCAACCAAAGATCAGTTTGAGCGCACCTTGGCTTATGTATGGAAAGATGGGATGTTGGTGAATGAGCAGCTGGTGGTAGAAGGGTATGTGTATGTACCGCGAAGTATTAACAACAAGTACGAGCAAAGGCTAACCAATGCCCAAGAATTCGCCCGACTTATGGGAAAAGGCATTTGGAACCCGGAAAAACCCATGCGCTTGACCCCAACTGAGTTTCGTCGGCAAAATCGGTAATGGCTAATGGCTAGTTCAACAGCCATTGGCCATTAGCTATTACCCACTAGCTATTAGCCAAAAACCCAAACAAATGAGCAACTATACCCCCGACCAATTACAAATTTTCTTAGATATTGCTACTGAGGCGGCGCTAGCTGGCGGTGCCGTATTGCAAGCCTACTGGGGCAATTTAGAAGCAGTTCAAGAAAAAGGGCGACCAGGCGACCTGGTGACAGAAGCCGATAAAGCTGCTGAAACGGCAATTTTGGCGGTGATTACTCGCCATTTTCCCCAACATCAAATCTTGGCCGAAGAATCTGGTCAACTGGGAGATACAACCAGTGAATATCTCTGGGCAATTGACCCGCTTGATGGCACAACAAATTATGCTCATCAGTATCCTTTTTTCTCTTCTTCCGTGGGATTACTAATTGACGGAATTCCCCAAGTTGGTGCCATTTACGATCCGTTTCATAATGAGTTGTTTCGCGCTGCTAAAGGGTTAGGATCAACTTGCAATCGTCGGCCTATTCGAGTTTCCAAGACCGACCAGTTAAGCAAGAGTCTGCTTGTCAGTGGCTTTGCCTATGACCGACAGGAGACTATTGATAATAATTACGCTGAGTTTTGTCACCTGACTCATCTTACTCAGGGCGTAAGGCGTAGCGGTTCTGCATCCATCGATCTCGCTCATGTTGCCTGTGGACGGGTGGATGGTTACTGGGAAAGGGGTCTACAACCTTGGGATGTGGCAGCGGGGATAGTAATTGTGGAGGAATCTGGTGGTAAATTGACTGCCTACGATGGTAGCCCGTTAGTTATTAGTTCAGGTCGAATTTTGGCAACAAATAGTTATATTCATTCTTCACTCAGTCAAGAACTTTCGCAAGTTACTCCCTTAAGTGGATGGGAAAGTGCGGGAAATCAGTTAACTCGGTAAGCAAAGTCACACATGGTTTAATGAAGGGAAGTAAACTAGAAGAATTATTTGGCTTTGATGGTGGGATAGCGGGCTATGTCATTTCGCATCGAACGTGGACTTTTTAAGTTAGATTTTATCGACCACCACGCAGTTTTAGGGGTGCCAGTGGATGCGGGGGTCAATGACATCCGCAAACGATATCTCAAAATTGCTCGTAGCTTACATCCAGATAGTTGCAAATCGGAAAACCCAGCCGAAAAACAGTATGCAAGCCAGCTGTTGTCAAAGTTGGTAAATCCTGCCTATGAACAACTTTCTGCTGAGCGTAGTCGGGCAGAATATGTTGTGATGCTAGGGCGTATGGGTAAGCGCTTGGCTGGAGAATCGGCTAATATCCAACCCCAAAGTGAAATTGCCCAGAAATTAGCTGCTGCTGGTGGGGATTTAGACCACAGCTACAAAACTGCACTGCAAAATCTGGCACAAAAGCAGTATGAATCGCTGGGTCAAGTCAAGGAAGCGATCGCGCAAATCAGCGAACTCAATATGGTTTATCTGAGGCGCAAAGAAAGCAAAGGTGAGGGTGTTAAAGCCGGGACGCAGCCAGCCAAAACAGTAGTAAACCCAACGCCCACGACGAACACAGCAACGACTTCCACCCCTGGAAATGCTGGTGCTGCATCTGGGAAAGCAACCGGGACTGCAACTGGAACTTCAATAGTAGATCCATTTTGCCGTCGCGCTGAAGACTTGATCAGTAAAAACCAGTTTGCTAAGGCAGAGATAGAATTGCGGGAAGCTCTAAAAATGGAGCCAAATAATAGCCGCTGTCACAGCTTATTAGGGATGGTTTATTTAAAGCAAGATCCGCCGAAGGTGACAATGGCTAAAGTGCATATCACCCAAGCTTTGAAATTAAACCCCCAAGACCCGATGGCGCAGGAGGTCAAGCAAACACTAGAGAAGCTGACGCAAAAAACTGCGGGTAGCAAGACAACGACACAATCCAAGCCATCAGGGAGTAAACCAGATCAGGGCAAGCCAGAGGATAAATCAGGCGGCTTTTTTGGTATGTTTGGTAAAAAAAAGTAAATTAGAGACTGGGAATTGGGGATTGGGGATTAGGGATTAGAGATTGGGAAGCTTTGAATATTCTTCGCCTAGTAAAGAGTCCCCAGTCCCCAGTCCCCAGTCCTCAGTACAACCAGTCCCTATTCCCGAATTTAACAATGGTTTATCAACCCCCATCAGGCGCGAGAGATTTACTGCCCCTCGATGTCGCACAAAAACGCTGGATTGAACATCGGTTGCAGCAGGTGTATCATCGGTGGGGCTATCACCGGATTATCACCTCGACTCTGGAACGGTTGGATACGTTGATGGCAGGTGGAGCTATCCAACGCTCGACGGTAATCCAGATACAGGATGCTGAGGAGGGAACGCTGGGACTGCGCCCAGAGTTGACGGCTTCTATTGCTCGTGCATCTGTGACGCGCATGGCTGGTGTCGCCTATCCGCAACGTCTTTACTACAACGCTAATGTGTTTCGGCGATCGCTTGGAGGAAATTACGGGCGCAGAGAGGAGTTTTACCAGGCGGGAGTAGAACTGTTGGGGTCTGGGGGCGTGTTGGCAGATGCAGAAGTGCTGCTGTTGCTGCGCGACTGCATGAATTGTCTGGGTTTGAGTCAGTGGCGCGTGGTGTTGGGAGAAGCAGGTTTGACGCGATCGCTTCTTTCCCCATTTCCCGCCGAGCTGCAAGATAAAGTAAGACGCGCGATCGCTCATCTCGACCGCATCACCCTGGAAACTCTGCCTCTGTCGCCAGAATTGCGCCAAAGAGCTTTATTTCTCTTTGAACTGCGCGGACACCCAGCTGAAGTGCTACAACGAGTTTCAACCCTTGACTTAGCTGCATCTGAGCGAGATATAGTCAATAATCTCAAATCGCTGGTTGAACTGCTTGCTGACTCAAACTTTCCCCTAACTCTGGATCTCAGCTTGATCCAAACCTTTGATTATTACACGGGCATTGTGTTTGAAATCACCAGCGACACAGACGCGCCAGCACGAATTTTGGGACAAGGCGGGCGTTACGACGAATTGCTAGGACTATATCATCCTCAGGGAAAAACTTTTCCCAGTATTGGGTTTGCGCTCAATATTGAAGATTTATACCAAGTTTTGCTTTCGCGCCCCGGAATGCCCCGCCAAACGCCTGCAAATGATTGGTTGGTCGTCCCTGAGACACCAAAAGCATACATGGCAGCTTTCGCCTATGCCCAAACTCTCAGAGATTCTACTCATCTGGTGCGGGTGGAGATGGAATTAGGAGAGCGAAGCAAGGAAGATTTGCGAGAATATGCCCGTAGCCGTCGCATAAGTCACATTGCGTGGGTAAAAGCTCAGGGTGCTGCTGAAATTGAAGCGGTAAGGTAGATTTTAAACGCTCTAGTACGCAAAGGTAAGCTCAGAGGTGGCGCTGTCGCGCCGCTTCGCTAACGTAGAAAGTTTTCTCTTTTGCTAACCTTTGCGTTTTAAAAAGCTGTTTTGATTAAAGGACTTTGGTAGGCTATAGACAGCAGTCTGTCCATTCTAAGAAAGAGAACACCGTGCCGCATACTATTGTTACTAATATCTGTGAAGGCGTTGCTGATTGTGTCGATGCCTGTCCAGTCGCCTGTATTCACGAAGGCCCCAGTAAGAATACTAAGGGTACTGACTGGTATTGGATTGATTTTGCCACTTGCATTGACTGCGGTATTTGCCTACAGGTATGCCCAGTAGAAGGAGCAATTGTTCCAGAAGAACGCCCTGATTTGCAAAAAACACCGTAATATTGCTAATGGCTAATTGCTAATTATTTTAAAGCCATTAGCCACTAGCCATCCTGACCTTAGCCAATTTTCCAATGATTAATGAACCTTTATTAGAAGTTGAAAATGTCCACGCTGGATATGTCAAAGATTTAGATATCCTGCAAGGTATAAATTTCAAGATTTATCCCGGTGAATTGGTCGCCGTAATTGGCCCTAATGGTGCTGGAAAATCAACTCTGGCAAAAACTATCTTTGGGCTATTAACTCCCCATAAAGGGAAAATTACTTTTAATGGTGAGAATATTGCTGGCTTAAGGTCGGATCAAATTGTTCAGCGGGGGATGTGCTATGTACCTCAAATTTCTAATGTTTTCTCCTCGCTGACGGTGGAAGAAAATCTAGAGATGGGTGCGTTTATTCGTAATGTCCCTTTGCCACCTCTGAAAGATAAAATATTTTCTATGTTTCCCGTACTAGCTAATCGTCGTCGTCAGCGTGCGGGAACTCTCTCTGGAGGAGAAAGGCAGATGTTGGCGATGGGAAAGGCTTTGATGTTAGATCCCAGTTTGTTGCTTTTGGATGAGCCTTCCGCCGCTTTGTCTCCCCTACTCGTAAACAATGTTTTTGAGCAGATTCAACTTATCAATCAAACGGGTAAAGCAATTGTGTTGGTAGAGCAGAATGCCCGAAAAGCTCTGGCGATGGCACACCGGGGTTATGTGTTGGATACTGGACGCGATCGCTTCTCAGGCCCCGGTACAGAATTATTAAATGACCCCAAGGTGGGAGAACTTTATCTAGGTGCGGGTAAAGCTCATTAAATTACGTATATTCCAGTCTGGGGATATACAAACGTAATTCGCTTTGGCGGATTTTTAGGCGAGATTTTTTTGTATTAAAGGCTATACAAATTTTGCTTTGCAAGGTATATTTATATAATGGGAATCTGTGCGCTCATATATACCAATTTTTAGATTAGCAAATACACTACTTTGTTATCTAAGTCTAGCCAAATCTATTGTTTGTCACCTTTTTCGCAGGCAAAAGTCCTAAAAATCTTTTTTCCTAGTTACGACCATTTTTGACAGAATATTGACAACCACATTCTGAATAAGTCGCCCAGGAATCAAAAATGTTATCTTGGTTGTCTATAACTACATATTTCTAAAGGCGCGATCGCATTTCTAATCTGTGTACCTAGGATTAGTTTGCCTAACTCCGCCTAAAGTCACACTTTAGGCGTTTTAGTTTCTAGATTCTACTTATGGAGCTAAGCGGATTCGAACCGCTGACCCCCTCAATGCCATTGAGGTGCTCTACCAACTGAGCTATAACCCCGTGAGGTGCTTTATTATTATGCCTGAAATTCTGGTAAGTAGTCAAGTTGTTTCGGAAAGACTTTTAATAAAATGAGCAGGGGTGCTGAGCAATATTGTTGATATACCCCATGTAGCTGTTCATCAAGAAATATACGACTAACATGGCAGCAGCAGACAACGCCACCAAAGTTCCAGCCAGCATCAGAGAAAATTCCTGTTGGTCGAAGGCTTCCTGCATCAGGTGCAGCGACCATGCCACTAAAGCAACATCAAAAATTAAAATACCTATCAACATTTTTTAAGTTTCGTAACACTTCATTTATTCTAATATATACAAATGAACAGATTGATGCTACAAATCGATCGCTTCCTCTCCCTGAGGGCAGAGTTTGCACTGCTATTACATACGCACTGGTACTTGATTCTCTGCTAAGTAAGTTTTAATTTCTGATACAGTGAGTTCTCCGTAGTGTAACAGGGAAGCAAGAAGAGCAGCTTCCGCTTTACCTTCGGTTACGGCATCATAAATATGGCTGCAATTTCCCGCCCCGCCGGAGGCAATAACTGGAATTTGAACTTGGTTGGCAATAGTGCGCGTCAAGTCCAAGTCATATCCAGCCTTGGTTCCATCAGCATCCATACTGGTGACGAGTAGTTCACCTGCGCCGCGTTGCTCGACTTCCTTCCCCCAAGCGATCGCATCTATTCCAGTATTTTCTCGCCCACCGCGCACGTAAACATCCCAACCGGGATTAACTGGGTCTTGTCGCCGCCGTGCATCAATTGCTACAACAATACACTGATTGCCAAAGCGATCGCTTGCCCGGTTAATAAACTCTGGCTCTCGTACCGCCGCCGAATTTATGCTGACTTTATCCGCTCCTGCCCTTAACAATTGTTTAATAGTCTCTAAGGATTGAATTCCCCCACCTACCGTTAGGGGGATAAACACCTGCTCAGCAGTGCGGTATACGACATCAAAAATAATGTCGCGTTCTTCGTGAGAAGCCGTAATATCCAGAAACACCAACTCATCTGCACCCGCATCGTTATAAGCTTGTGCCAGTTCCACCGGATCGCCTGCATCTTGGAGGTTAACAAAATTAACACCTTTGACAACTCGCCCCGCTTTCACATCTAAGCAAGGCAGTATTCTTTTTGCCAGCATGACAATCCCCTACAGAATGTAATCATAATGAGAGCCTATCTAATGTAAACCTTTTGTGTCTTCCTGCTTAAGTGGTTTTTTTACAACAAATTTTTAATCATGGCGATAATTTCTTCTAAACAACAGTCTCAAGAACCCGAAAAGCAACCTAAACGCTCTCGCGAGTCATCTGGTAGCTATAAATCCCCCAAAGCACCGCCAGAAGAGATTTTGCAGCCAACAGCGATGCTAGACGAAACCGAGAAGCAGGAAGAAGGGTTACGACCAGGGCGACTAGCAGATTATATCGGGCAAAAAGACCTCAAGGCAGTTCTAGAGATTGCCATCGAAGCGGCGAAAGGTAGAGGTGAGACGATGGATCACTTACTGCTGTATGGCCCCCCAGGTTTGGGGAAAACAACCATGTCGCTGATTTTGGCGACGGAGATGGGCAGCAGTTGTAAAATTACCTCAGCACCAGCTTTGGAGCGTCCCCGCGATATTGTGGGGATACTAATGAGTCTGAAGCCGGGAGATATTATATTTATTGACGAAATCCATCGATTGAGCCGGATGACAGAGGAATTGCTTTATCCGGCGATGGAGGACTTCCGGTTAGATATAACGATTGGTAAGGGTCAAACCGCTAAAACTCGCAGCTTACCCCTACCGCCATTTACTCTAGTGGGAGCAACGACGCGGGTGGGATCGCTGTCTTCGCCGTTGCGCGATCGCTTTGGGTTAATCCAACGGTTACGCTTTTATGAGTTGGATGAACTGATTTTAATTGTGCAGCGTACTGCCGAACTTCTGCAAGCTCCGGTTACGCCTGATGGTGCTGAAGAAATTGCTCGTCGCAGCCGTGGAACTCCCCGAATTGCCAATCGCCTTCTTAAACGGGTGCGAGATTTTGCTCAGGTAAAGAAGCTTGGAGAAATTACGCAGCCTGTTGCGGTAGAAGCGTTGGAAGTCTTCGGTGTAGATCCGATGGGTTTGGATTGGGCGGATCGTTTGATGCTGGGAGTAATGATAGAACAGTTTAATGGGGGGCCAGTGGGTTTGGAAGCGATCGCTGCCGCAACTGGCGAAGATTCCCAAACAATTGAAGATGTTTATGAACCATATTTGTTGCAAATTGGTTATTTGCATCGAACGCCTCGCGGTCGCGTTGCTACTCCAAACGCTCGCAAGCATTTAGGGTATGAGTAGTCCTTAGCAATGGACAATGGTATTTAAGAGATTGGGGAGGCTCTGCCTCGCTTCAAGGAGATTTACAAGGGAAAATAATTTATGATGCGTCTGATTCTAGCTTTATTGAGTGTTCTGCTGATTTTTGTCTCCTCTGGGTGGGTGAATGTCCCGACAGCGATCGCGCAAGAACAATCTTCCACTTATACTGAGGCTCAGTTACAGGAAGGAGATGAGCTGGCGGCTAAAGCTTTTACCGCTACGAATGCAGGCGACTTTGCTACGGCTGAAGGGTATTGGACACAACTGATTGAGCGATTTCCCGACAATCCGGCTATCTGGAGTAATCGGGGAAATTCTAAGATCAGCCAAAATAAATTGCAAGATGCGATCGCAGACTTTAATAAATCTATTGAAATCGCTCCGAATGCACCAGACCCGTTTCTAAATCGCGGTACTGCTTTGGAAGGGTTAGGACAGTGGGAAGATGCGATCGTTGATTACAATCGAGTCTTGGAAATTGATCCCAACGATGCAATGGCATACAATAATCGCGGAAATGCCAAAGCAGGACAGGAACACTGGGAAGAGGCGATCGCAGATTATCAGAAAGCCGCCGATTTAGCGCCAAATTTTGCTTTTGCCAGAGCTAATTATGCGATCGCTCTTTATCAAACAGGTCAAAAAGACGAAGCGATTCGCACTATGAAGAATATAGTCCGCAAGTATCCGCAATTTCCGGATATGCGTGCTGCTCTGACAGCTGCTCTCTGGGAACAGGGAAAGCGAGGTGAAGCGGAGAGTAACTGGGTGGCGACTGTCGGACTTGATTCTCGCTACAAAGATTTAAATTGGGTGAAGAATGTTCGCCGCTGGTCTCCGGCGATGGTAGCAGCTTTGGAGAAGTTCCTGAAACTGCAATAAAGAAACCCGGTTTCTTTTACGAAACCGAGTTTCCTACTTTCGGTATAGAGCTTCGGTATAGCCAAGCATCGCTTTTAATGCTATTTTAGCAGCGCGCTCGGTATTTATCTTAGCAGGTCTGAGGCGCAATTGGTTGTCAACAACCTGGTTCGAGAGATACTTGGCTCAATTGGTTCCAGGTTTTGGCACCCACAATTCCATCTGCAACTAAGTGATGGTCTTGTTGGAAGGCTTTTACAGCTGCGTCTGTGCGAGAGCCAAATATGCCGTCTATCAAAAACTGGTCATAGTAGCCATTGCAAGTTAGAACCCGCTGTAGCATTCTAATAGCCAGTCCAGATTGGCCTAGACGCAGAGTGGGTAGATCGATAGTGGTAGTTGCTTGATTGTTGATGGGTTGAGACTGTTGTGTGGATGGCATGGATTGTTGCTCGTTGAAACTTTTCTACACTACCAATCTACTTAGAGCGATCGCGTTTCCCCACCGCCCATCCTGGTGAAAATGCGATCGCCCATTTGGGTTAGCCCTATCTGTAGAGACTCCGGAAACGTCTCTACAAAAGTTAACCGATACCCTCGATGACGGGATGGAAGTAGAAGGCAAACCCCAAAACAACATAAGCCGCTAACAGCAGCGTACCTTCTAGCCAATTCGAGCGACCATCGGAACTAATCGAATTAGCAATCAACACAGACACAGCCACAGCTACCAACTCAAAGGGATTAAAATCCAAATCCATCGGTTTATGCAGTATCCAGCCTGCCAAAACCAAGACTGGAGCCACAAACAAGGCAATTTGCAAACTTGATCCCAGCGCCACGGATACGGAAAGATCCATTTTGTTTTTCATTGCCACGGTGACTGCTGTCGCGTGTTCAGCAGCATTGCCAATAATAGGAACCAAGATCACCCCTGTAAACAGCGCCGTTAACCCTAGTTGGGAAGTCGCTTCTTCCAGAGTGCTTACGAGTAATTCTGACTCTACAGCCACTAGCAGCGTCGCGCCTAATAGCACCCCAACCCACAACGGCAGGTTAACTTTGTGTTCCGGGGATTCTTCGGCTAGATTTGCCTCGGCTAACTCAACTAAATCCTGCTCAGCCAAAGCCACATCGTAGAGATAGGCGTGGGTTTTCATGGAAAATAGCAGCGTCAACCCGTACACGGCAATTAACACTACAGCGACAGCTACCGAAAGTCGCTGGATGGTGGCTTCATCGATCCCAGTAGAGGTATAGTCCATCGCTGTTGGCAGCAGCAGCGCAATTACTGCCAAGTTCATCGAGGAAGCATTCACCCGTGCCACAATCGGCTGAAATTCCTGCTCTTTGTAGCGTAAGCCCCCTAAGAGCATGGAAAAGCCCATAACTAGCAGCAAGTTCCCGATGATAGAGCCTGTGATACTGGCTTTGACAACATCCACCAGCCCCGCATTCAGAGCAACTAGGGCGATAATCAGTTCGGTAGCGTTGCCAAAAGTGGCGTTTAACAAACCTCCTAGTGAGGGGCCAAGCACTACAGCAATTTCTTCTGTGGCTGTCCCCATCCAAGCGGCGAGGGGAATGATGCCTAAGCAGGCTGTGATGAAGATTAGCGCCGATCCCCACTCCAGAAAGTGACCTGCAATGGAGACGGGAATAAACAGCAAGAGGATAGATAAGATTGTGTTGAGAGACAGCATCTAAGGATTTTGGATTTTGGATTTTGGAGTGATTTTAGGGGAGATTAATTCTTCCCCCAACATTGCGTGATTTTGGAGCGATTTTAGGGAAGCCGGAGAAACTTCGCCGCCGATGATTGGCAAGGTGCCATCTTACAGGCTTTGCTTAGTTCGGTAAAATCGACTTTTGATCAAAGTCTCGTGTCTAGGATACTCGGTTGTTAAGCGTTCTGGGTTTTTGGCGGCTGGGCCTGTAACGGAATATAACTTTAGATGCAGGATTCCTTAAGAAAAATCAATTTAATATTCAATTACATGAATTTACTGCTCAAGGAATAGCGTTGTTGCGGTTGAATCATGTAAGTTGCAAGTTACACCCAAAGCTTTTCCAATTCATTCGCTGATCCTCCCATGAGGGGAACGCAAGTTGCTCATCGGTACGAGCGATCGCTATTTTCGGGTGGCTAATAACAGCTAAAGGGAGCTAAACGGAAAAAGCCAGCCCTCGATAGCTAAGGTTGTCTATCTTAGTGAGCCAATAATTGCTCAATAATCTTAAGTCTTTTACAAATTGGATGCGATCCCATGACTTCTGCTGCTGATATTCCAGCTTCAATGTATGCTGCCCAGGAGACAGTAGCCTTAGAAGCTACTGATCCCCTGAAAACTGCTAATGGCGTTTATGTGACTGTCCACGGTCATTTTTACCAACCGCCCCGCGAAAATCCTTATCTAGATGCTATTGAACGACAGCCGAGTGCGGCTCCTTTCCACGACTGGAACGAACGGATTCACCACGAATGCTATCGCCCGAATGCCTTTGCCAGAGTCTTGAATGAGCGCGGCGAACTCGTGGAGATTGTTAATAACTATGAGTATTTAAGCTTTAATATTGGCCCAACGCTGATGTCGTGGCTGGAACGCTACGACGTGGAAGTTTATCAGCGGATTGTGGAAGCGGATCGCAAAAGTTGCGATCGCCTCAACGGTCACGGAAATGCGATCGCGCAAGTCTACAATCACATCATTATGCCCCTCGCCAACGAGCGAGACAAACAGACTCAAATCCGCTGGGGTAAAGAAGATTTCCGCTCTCGCTTCGGGCGCGATCCCGAAGGAATGTGGTTAGCGGAAACTGCTGTAGACTATGCAACCCTAGAAGCATTAGTCGCTGAGGGGATCAAGTTTATTGTTTTAGCACCCTCGCAAGCTGAACGTTGTCGCTTGATCCCCACCGACGAGCAACCAGTAACTCAATGGCTGGAAGTCGGCGGCTCTCAAATCGATCCCACCCGTCCTTACCGCTGTTACCTGACAGGGAATAGGGGATTGGGAATCGGGGACTGGGAACTGGGGGATCATCTTCCCTCCCCAACCACCGATCCCCAATCCCTCCCCTACATCGATATCTTTTTCTACGATGGCCCGATATCGCGGGATATGGGATTTAACGATGTACTCGGTTGGGCGGGTACGTTTGCTGGACGCATCGGTTCAGCGGTGCGCGGCGATCATCGCCAGTCGCAATTAATTTCTGTAGCTACAGATGGCGAAACCTTTGGACACCACAAAGGCGGTACGGAGAAAACCTTAGCTTTTGCCTTTACCCACGAACTTCCCCGGCGCGGCTGGACTGTCACCAACTATGCCCATTACCTAAGCTTGAATACCCCTAAATGGGAGGTGGAACTTAAGCCTGTGACGGCTTGGAGTTGCGCTCACGGGGTAAATCGCTGGCAGGATGACTGCGGTTGCGGCGGCGAAGGCGGTGTTTGGCACCAAAAATGGCGTCGTCCCCTGCGGACTGCTCTCGATTGGCTGCGGGATCAGCTGGCTAAAGTTTATGAGGAGCATGGAAAGCAGGTTTTCCGTGATCCCTGGCAAGCGCGGGATGAATATATCCAAGTAATACGCGATCGCTCACCTGCCAATGTCGAAAAATTCCTCACCCGCCACCGTTCGCGCAAACTTACCGCCGCTGAACAGGTAGATGCCCTGCGCCTGTTGGAAATGCAGCGCCACAGCTTGTTAATGTACACCAGTTGCGGTTGGTTTTTTGAAGAACTTTCTCGACCCGAAGGAACGCAGATTCTCCGCTACGCTTCGCGTGCATTGGAACTGGCGGGAGATGTCTCCGGTATCCAGCTAGAAAAACCATTTATCAAGCGTCTCTCCCAAGCTGCTAGTAATGTTGAATTGTTCAAGCACGGTGCCGAAGTCTACCGCCAGCTAGTCGTAACTGCCCAGATTACTATGGAGCAAGTGGCGGCGCACTATGCCATCAGTTCTCTGTTTACGACTTATCCCGCGCAACAGCGGATTTACTGCTACGATGCCCATCAGTTAGATTACCAATTGCAACGCATGGGATCGCTGACTCTGGCTGTAGGGCAGCTGCGGCTGGTTTCAGAGATTACCTGGGAAAGCACTCATTTAGTCTTTGCAGTTCTCCATCTGGGCGGTTGGGATTTCCACTGCTGCATTCAACCATTTGCAGGTCGTCGTACTTACAGCCATCTCAAAGAGAAGCTGTTTACATCGCTACAAGAAGCTAGTGCGGCTCACGCTATCCTGGCTATGAGCCAATTGTTTAACGGTCACTCGTTCAACTTGCAGAAGTTGTTTCCAGAGGAGCGTCACCGGATTATGCGGCTGTTAAGTCACAACACTCTGACTCGGCTAGATCAGTTATATACACAGGTTTACCGAGATAATTACGGTGTTCTGATGGCTTTCCATCGCGACGGGTTGCCTGTACCGCAAGAGTTGCAGGTAGCGGCAGAAGTGGCGATTTCTAACCGCGCCGCGATCGCACTCCAGGCGCTGGAGCAAGAAAACGGCGATCCCCAACAAAGTTTGAGTTACCTGGCAGAACTAGAAGCGATCGCCACCGAAGCTAATCATCTGCGCTGTCGTCTGAATATACCAGATGCAAAGCCAACTCTAGAGCAGTTGATATTGCGATCGCTTTGGCAAATCTTGCACGACTCTAACCCAGCTACTCTGTCGGCAGATGTCCAACGTTTAGAGCGCACGATTGAAGTTGCCAATAAACTCAACTTGGGTTTATCTATGTTCCGAGCGCAGGAGCTATACTTCAACTGTCTGCACAATCAAATTGTGCCTCAGTTGTCATCAGAAACTAACTCAGATTCGCCGCATCTACATCAGTTGCTACGGCTGGGTCAAAAGTTAGCTGTTGATGTCAGCGCTTGGTTGTAAAAAGGTTTTCATGTAAAAGTAGAGACGTTTAATTAAACGTCTCTACTTTTTAATTAACGTGAGTTCGGGATAAAAAAGGGCGGAGCAGATACGCTGAAAGTGCTGAGTTCTCAAGTATCTACCCGCCCATGCTTAGTTTAGAAGCTTTGTTTTGTCACGTCGATGAT